>CAWFSX010000015.1:0-72141 GCA_963818595.1 uncultured delta proteobacterium | reverse complement strand
GGTCTGAAATATTGCATGAAAAAGGTCTACACGATTTTGTTGACTTCAGGAAGGAAGAGTTGAGGAAGGAGGGTGCGAATAACTACTAACAAACGATTTTAAACTTTTGAATCTGTGTATTTCATACCGAAAGCGAGTGACGTGATGGATCACTCGCAATTTGCCGGCTCCGGGCCCGGGTCATACGTACTCCATCCCGGGTTGGATGGCAGCCAATACTTATTGGTCCATTCATCCTCACCCAGCCATTTCTCAAACGTTTTCATGGGGCCGCTGCGGAACTGTTCCTTTTCCCGTATGTCTTTTATGGCTTTTCGTACACCCCATTTCCTGCATTCGAGCCTTGAGGTCGCGGCATTTTTTTCATCCTCCTTCAAACAATTATAGAAATTTGAATTTTTTCTAAAATAATTGAGCGTCCTTGTCCCTGATTCCCAAGTCGATGCCTCCAACTCGCGAAAGGCACTGGTTGCAGAATCAATATATTGAAAATTCACGCTGTAATGTCTCTCATACTGGGTCAGGTGTATGATTTCATGCCCAAGAGATTGGATGAGCATGGCGGGCGAAAGATAAAAGAGGTCGTCGCTCACGACCAGCTGATATTTCCCAGCCCTGTTTTTTGGGTAAAGGATATTCGCCCAGTCCCTCGTATTGGTCGGCCCTATTGAGATTTCAACAAACCGCGCGGTGTAGGGGGCGTAATAATAGTTTATTATCATTGCGACAAGCCCCGGTTTGAGTTGTGAAGTCTGTCCGACGCTGGCAGGACCCATCGAAATCCCGAAAATCGCCTGGTTATACTGCGCGACCAGAGTTTTTCTCTGTTGCTGGGTTAGATCTGCCATTGGCGGGCATTGCGGAGAAAAAGTGCAACACCACCATCTAGTACCCTGTCCACCCTCGACGCATAACGCCGGCAGTTCATATCGCATCTCACGTTTCGGGCCGTTTGTCTTGTAACCTTTTATGTCCTGGGTTGCTACGGCCGTATCAACCTGTAGAAGGCAAAAAGTGAAAGCAACTAAACTAATAATGGAAGAAAAACATAAACTATTGAAATATAATTGTCGCGGCATATTCACCTCGCTTGGATAAGACATTCCTTTTTTGTGAGTTAAATATGGGTAAAACATAGCAAAGTTTCATTTGTATATCAATTATTTTAAAAAAATCCTATTTGAAATATCGCATGAAAGGGAAAAAATAGAGACACTCTCTTATAGGAAGCACTCTGTAAATAGGGCCTGTCAACGAGTCATTGCTGATTTGTTTTTAAAAATCGACTCAATCATGGTTAAGGTTCCAGAAGATTACCATGATCTACACTCATTTTGACTCTAAGAATATTCACGGTTTCTGAGCATCTTTAGAAGTCTTCTTAATTTTTCTTGATTTTTCTTGACTTCCGTGAGGAATTTTGATAAAAGAAGAAACATGATCCTGCGACTCGAAGAGATTGAGACAGAAGGTTTGGGAAGAGGAAAAACTCTTCCTCATGAAACAGGTTGGGATTCTCCTGATCAAGAACAATGCGATCAAATTCGGAGATTACATTTTAGCCTCCGGAAAGAGGAGCCCTTATTATATTGACCTGAGGCAAACGATTTCCAGCCCGATCACCATGGACTGGATCGCCAATTCATTGACCCGAATCGTCCTCAATGAAATCGGGAAGGAAAAAATCGATAAAATTTTAGGGGTTCCTACCGCAGGGGTCCCTTTTGCAACGGTGGTGAGTCAGAAGTTAAGCATTCCCCTTATCTATTATCGACAGGCCAGGAAGGAGCATGGCGTAAGAAAGAAGGTTGAAGGGATTCTGGAACGGAATGATCGGGTTCTGATCATTGATGACCTTATTACCACGGGTGAGAGCGTCATTGAGACAGCAGAAGTGATCAGAGACCAGGGAGGCGTAGTGAACGAACTGGTGGTCCTTTTGGATCGGGAGCAAGGAGGACAACAGAGGCTACGGTCTACAAGGATTGAACCTCATGTCCTCTTTAAAATTTCAGATGCCATGAAGTGGCTTCACACAGTGGGTCTGATCGAGGACAAGATCTACGAGATCTTGGTAAAATATATCGAAGAAGAAAGCCAGACAGCTGCAATCAGTTCATCCTGATTGCAAAAATTGGAGGATGAGATTCCTATGAAATCCAAATGGGTATTAGCAATTCTTTTCGTTATCTTATGGTCTGGTATTACTGCTTCATCAAGCATTGCCAAGGAGGTTTCCCTACCGACTAGAATGGCGGCCTATGACGGAAAAACTTTTACAGGATTTCAAGATCCCGAATACTTATCCTATGATCAGGCGTTGAGAAAATATCTTGTTAAACTATTGATCAACGATTTGGGATTGTCCTTGATCCCAAAAAGTATTCTGGGTTTGACCTCCTGAGATCGAAGCACTCTTGGAAATGTAAAAAATCAAACGAACCTTTTGATGCAGCTTTTAAAAATGTTTCCAAAACACCGATAAGGGTATTAAAGTTAAAAAATTTAATTGTTTGAATTGTTTTAAAGAGATAGAAATATGAAAGAGGGGGCCTTTTCAAGGGGACCCCCTCTTCTTTTTTCTAGGCTTTCTTTGTCTGGGCTTCTGTTTTAGCTTTGGCGATGGCCTCGTCCTCTCTTTTGATATCCTCTAAGGTCTTGGGCTTGACCTTATCCGGCATCGGCTCCAACCCATACTTCCACTTCAAAAATTGTGTCCCCGTCTGGGAAAAAGGGCGTAGATCAACGTATCACAAACATCTTTAGCCAAATCCTTCGTCTCCTCCTTGGCCTTCTCCATCTCCGACTCAATCAAATCCGCAGGCCGACACGTGATCGGCTCCTTGCCCCTCTTATACCCCTTCAACACCACCTTCTTGATCTCATCCGATATCCCAACCGGCGGCCTCCCATAAAGCCCATACACATAGTCCTGCGTCTCCTTCGATACCATCTTATACCTGCCAAAAAGAACATTTAATACCGCCTGAACCCCCACAATCTGAGACGTCGGCGTCACCAACGGTGGATAACCCAGGTCTTTTCTCGTCTGCGGCAACTCCGCATACACCTCATCAATCCGATGCAACGCCTTCTGCTGCCTCAGCTGACTCACCATGTTCGAGATCATCCCCCCAGGAATCTGATGCTTCAACACACTCGTATCTATCACCGCCATCCTCGTCGTGTCTAAAAACTCACGATACTTCGGCGCTATGCTCTCAATATACTCCCCCAGCTTCAGTAACTTCGAAAGATCCAACTTCGGATCCCAAGGCGTCCCCTCCAATGCCACCACTATCGGCTCCACCGCCGGCTGCGATGACCTCAATGCAAACGGGGCCAACGCCGTATCCACAATGTCCACCCCCGCCTCTATCGCCTTCAAATACGTCATCGACGCCATCCCACTCGTATAATGCGTGTGAAGCTGTATCGGTACCCTCACCACCCTCTTCAACGCCTTGACCAACTCATAGATATCATAAGGCGCCAATAACCCCGCCATATCCTTGATACACAAAGAATCCGCCCCCATCCCCTCCAAGACCTTCGCCTTCTCCAAATAGTAACCCAAATGATAAACCGAACCCCCCATCCTCCTCTCCGTCAACGAATAACAGATCGTCCCCTGGATATGCTTCCCACAACCCTTGATCACCTTAAAGGCCGTCTCAAAGTTGCGCTCATCATTGACCGCATCAAAACAACGAAAAATATCTATCCCCACCTCTGCCGACTTCTCAATAAAAACCTCCACCAAATCATCCCGATGGTTCCGATAAGCCACCAAATTCTGTCCCCGAAGTAACATCTGAAAGGGGGTCTTGGGCATCAGTCTCTTTAACGTCCTCACCCTCTCCCAAGGATCCTCCCCTAAAAACCGATGCGCCACATCAAACGTGGCCCCCCCCCATACCTCCACCGAATGAAAATCCCACCTCGTCCATCTCCTCCGCTATGGGAACCATATCCTCCGTCCTCATCCGAGTCGCCAATGCCGACTGATGCCCATCTCGAAGTGTCGTATCCGTTATCTTTATCGGCTTCCTCCCTACCTTCTCCATCCCTTCCATTGGCTATCCTCCTCTCTTCACCTTTTATGATATCCGAGTGAGTTTTTTCGAAAATGACTTGAGAAGCAATCTGTAAATCAGTTAACATATGAGGAATTTTTTTTCAAACGAAAACTTTCACATTTTATATCACCCCAAATTTTCTTGACAAAATAATTTTTTTTTATATATTTAGGACTTTAATCCAATGTTTAAGAATTAAAACAAAATGTTCACTTTAAAATTGGATGAAATCCCCGAAGAGGGTTTGGATCTGAAGTGGCAAGAGGAACGGGCTTCCTTATTAGCCTATCTGGAAGGCCTTTCAAAAATCGACTTTGATTTCGAATCTCCACTTCAATCAGAGGTAAAAATTAAGAAAGCAGGTCGATCGGTTTTAATCACGGGGAAGGTTCAGACTACCCTTCGATTGCAGTGCATAAGATGTTTAAAAGAATTCTCCTATCCTCTCTCCTCAATCTTTGAACTCACCCTCCATCCCTTAAAAGAGGCTCCTTCTGAGGAAGAGATCGAATTGGGCAGCGAGGAAATGGAATCGAGTTTCTTCAAGAGGGAAGAAATCCACCTCTCTGAGGTTGCCTGCGAACAGATTTTTTTGGAAATTCCTTACCAGCCTATTTGTCGGGAGGATTGTAAAGGACTTTGCTCGCTATGTGGAAAAGATCTAAATCTCTCCTCCTGTGAATGTGTGAAGGAGGAATTTTCATCAGGCTTTTCTGTTCTACAGAAATTAAAACTTGATTAATGCCATTGTAATCTGTTATGGAATCATGATAAATCCATTGGCTAAATTTTTAACGGGACCATCTGAAATAAATTTCAACAGATGAGAAAGGATGCTTTTGAATGGGAGTTCCAAAACGAAAAACATCATCCTCCAGAAGGGATAAACGTCGAACCCATAAAAAATTATGTGCTCCCAACTTCTCTCTTTGTCCTCAATGCCATGAACCCTTACTTCCACACCATATCTGTCCCCATTGTGGTGTTTACAAGGGGAAAGAAGTGATCAAGGTCGAGGAAGAGAAGTAAGCCCCGTTAGAAAGGACGGGGCTGTGATCTCACTCTTTTTATGAGGAATTGTCGAAGGCTCGACTCTATGAGAAGTTTTATTTATATCATCCCCGCCATGAATGGCGAGGTTTTCTAACGGGGTAAATCATCAGGATGATGTTAAGGGAACGTGCACAATGAAAATTGCCGTCGACGCAATGGGAGGGGATTTTGCCCCTCATAACATTGTTGAAGGGGCCTTTCTGGCTGCCAAAGAATATGGAGTAAAGGTGGTTTTAGTAGGGGATGAGGATCAGGTCAGTAAAGAACTGACCAAATACCCTACCTCGAAACTTCCCATCTATATCCATCATGCTCCATTTGTCGTCGCCATGCACGACTCTCCTTCAACCGTGATCCGAAGGATGAAAGAGACCTCTATTAAAGTGGCCCTTGATTTGGTAAAAGGGGCACAGGTCAGTGGGGTCGTCTCCGCTGGGAATTCGGGGGCTGCCATGGCCTTAGCCATGTATATTTTAAGGAAATTGGAAGGGGTGGAGCGACCCGCTATTGCTACGATCCATCCCACCACAAAAGGCATCTACCGTGCTCATCGATTCTGGGGGGAATGTAGATTGCAAACCATTCCATCTCGTCCAGTTCGCCATGATGGGAGATGCTTATGCAAAATATATCTTGGGAAAGGAAAAGCCACGGATTGGCGTTTTAAGCAATGGAGAAGAAGAAGGGAAAGGAAATGAATTGACACGGGAGGTCCACGACATTTTATCAGAGACCGATTTGGACTACATCGGTTATGTAGAGGGTCGAGATCTTAATAGCGGGGAGGTGGATGTGATTGTCTGTGATGGTTTTGTCGGAAATGTCGCCTTAAAAATAAGTGAAGGGCTTTGGGAGACCATTCACGCGATTCTCAAATGGGAGGCGCAGGATAATATCAGAGCGAAGGTGGCTTATTTCTTGATGGGGCGAGCGATTCGTCGATTGGAAAAAAGATTGGATTACTCTGAATATGGAGGAGCTCCTCTTTTAGGAATTAATGGCAACTGTGTCATCTGCCACGGTTCGTCGAATGCAAAAGCGATCATGAACGCCATTTTATTGGCTTCGGACCTGGCCAAGAATAGACTGAATGACCACGTCATTGAAGAGCTCAAGGAGAAACAAGATATGCTTCGTCTGGGACAAAAACGCCCAGAGAAGATGAACGAACCAGTGAAGTCAATTCATTGATTCCTAAAAGAAAGACGGGAGGTAAAGGGATTGGATTATTTTTTAACACCGGAACAAAAGATGATTCGAGATTTGGCGAGGAAGGTCGCCGAGGAGAAAATGCTCCCGGTCCGGGCGGAATTGGACGAAAAGGAAGAGTTCCCATGGGAGATCGTAAAAATCAGCGCGGAAGCAGGTCTCATGGGAGTCTCCATGCCAGAAGAGTATGATGGCTTTGGAGGAGGTATCTTAGAATATTGTTTGGTGGCAGAGGAATTGAGCCGAGTTTGTCTCGGGATCGCAACCAGTGTGGTCGCAAGCGGTTTGGGCGCTATGCCCATCTTGCTTTTTGGTAGCTCTGAACAGAAAAAAAAATATCTTCCCGATATTGCAAAGGGGAAAAGGTTGGCGGCTTTCGGGTTGACGGAGGCGGATGCGGGAAGTGATGCAGGTGCCATCCGGACAACGGCCACTCGGAAATCAGATGGTTATGTCCTAAATGGAACCAAGCAGTGGATCACCAACGGAGGAGAGGCAGAAGTCTACTCGATCATCGCCATGACCAATCGTTCAAAGGGGCCCAGAGGGGCGAGTGCTTTGATTGTCGAAAAGGGAACTCCAGGCTTTGATTTTGGGAAGAAAGAGAAGAAGATGGGCATCCGGGCCTCCGCTACCCGGGAATTGGTCTTCCAGGATTGCTTTGTTCCCAAAGAGAACCTCATCGGAAAAGAAGGAATGGGGTTTATCGTCACCATGAGGACGTTTGATCGAACCCGACCCGGGGTGGGAGCCCAGGGTGTGGGGTTAGCTCAAGGAGCGCTCGATGAGGCCATTCGTTATGCGAGAGAACGAGAACAGTTTGAAAAGAAGATCATCTCTTTCCAAGCTGTACAACATCTCTTGGCGGATATGGCTACTCTCGTAGAGGCTGCCAGGGCATTGGTTTATTCTGTCGCCCGCTACATCGATCAGTCAGAAAACCCAAAAGAAATTTCTAAGGTCTCCGGAATGGCCAAAGTGTTTGCCAGCGATGTCGCCATGAAAGTGACGACGGATGCGGTTCAGATATTTGGCGGTTATGGGTACATGAGAGATTATCCGGTTGAGAAGATGATGCGGGATGCAAAAATTCTTCAGATCTATGAAGGGACGAATCAGATTCAGCGGAATGTCATTGGTTTGGAATTGAGCAAAGAATTTGCCGGGAAGAGGGGAACCCGATGAAGCCCATCGCTTTTATTTTCCCAGGACAAGGGTCTCAGTATGTTGGAATGGGAAAAGAACTCTTCGAAAATTTCGTTGTGGCGAGGCAGGTCTTTGAGGAAGCCGATGATGCCCTACGCCTCTCCCTATCGGCGCTTTGTTTTAAAGGTCCTGAAGAGACGCTGAAGTTAACTGAAAATACTCAACCTGCTGTGCTGACGACAAGCGTCGCCGCGCTCAAAGTACTCCAGACGGAAAAGGGAATGATCCCTCATTTCACTGCAGGACATAGCCTCGGAGAATATACCGCTTTGGTAGCTTCTGGAGCGCTCACTTTTTCGGAGGCAGTGAAGATGGTGCGGCTCCGAGGGAAATTTATGCAGGAGGCTGTTCCCGTGGGAGAGGGAGCAATGGCAGCTGTCCTGGGTATGGAGCGTGAGCAGATTGAAAGGATTTGCGACGAGGTTTCTTCTGGAGAAGTTCTGACCCCTGCCAATTTTAACTGCCCAGGGCAAATTGTCATCGCCGGTCATACGAAAGCGGTTGAGCGAGCCATTGAGAGAGTGAAACAAGAAGGGAAGAAAGCAATCCTTCTTCCCGTCAGCGCTCCATTCCATTCGCCCCTCATGAAGCCAGCGGGCGAGCGTTTGGAGAAAGTGTTGGAGGAGATTTCTGTGAGCGATTTAAACATCCCAGTGGTGACGAATGTGGAGGCTGAAGTCAATTCTTCGAAAGACCGGGTCAAAGGATTATTAGTGGCTCAGGTATCAAGCCCTGTCCGCTGGGAAGAATCCATGGAAAAAATGATCGGAAAAGGGATCGAACAGGTTCTGGAAATAGGACCCGGAAAAGTTCTCTCAGGTTTGATGAAACGTATTGATCACCGTATCGAAACTAAAAATTTAGAAGATATTCAGACATTGAAAAAGATCTCTTAGGCATGGAGGAAGGATTGAAACTGAAAGGGAAAGTGGCTTTGATTACGGGAGCGGCTCAAGGGATTGGGAAATCCGTTGCTCTGCTATTGGCTCGAAACGGTGCCGATATGGCGATCTCAGATATCAACCTTGAAAAAGCCGAAGAGACAGCCAAGGAGATTGAGTCGATTGGCCCAAAAGCGATGGCGGTCAAAGTGGATGTGGCCAATTTTACGGATGTCGAGCGAATGGTGGAAGCGATCTTAAAAAAGTTCGGTAAGATCGATATCTTAATCAACAACGCTGGGATCACTCGCGACAAATTGATCCTCAGGATGACAGAAGAGGACTGGGATGCGGTTCTTAATGTCAATTTGAAGGGGACATTCAATTGTACGAAAACCGTGATCCGACACATGGCGAAACAGAGAAGCGGAAAAATTGTCAGTATTGCTTCGGTGGTTGGAGAGATGGGTAATGCAGGGCAGGCGAACTATTCCGCCTCAAAAGCCGGGGTCATCGGTCTAACTAAAACCATCGCGCGAGAGTTTGCTCAAAGAGGGATCAATGTCAATGCCATCGCTCCTGGGTATATCGAAACCCCAATGACGGAGGCCCTTCCAGAAAAAGTGAAAGAGGAATTGAAGCGGTTGATTCCCATGGAGCGATTAGGGAAGCCTGAGGATGTGGCCGAAGCCGTACTCTTCCTCGTTTCTGAAGAATCCAATTATATAACCGGGCAGGTGCTGAATGTGAACGGCGGTATCTATATGTAGGGAGCAGGAAACATGGAATAATGGAATAGTGGAATGATGGTTTAGATTCTTCCCATTATTTCAGCATTCCAGTTTTCCATCATTCCATTAATCTTATAAGGAGGTGATTACATGTCCATTGAGAAGAGGGTCAAGGAAATTATTGTTGAGCAGTTGGGCGTCAATGAAAGCGAGGTCAACCCAGAAGCCAAGTTCGTTGACGACTTAGGAGCGGATTCTCTCGATTTAGTAGAGTTGGTTATGGCTCTGGAAGAGGAGTATAATATAGAGATCTCCGACGAAGAAGCAGAAAAGATCCTGACTGTCGGGGATGCCATTGAATATATCCAAGCCCATGTGACCCAGTGAACCCCGTTAGAATTTCAAGCGGGGCATTAAACCCCGCCGGAATTATTCTAAATTCTAACCCTGCTACAGAGCAGCGGGGCATTATTTCTAACGGGGTGAAGGTCCTCGCTCAGTACCGATTGAAGGAGGGATGAGGTTTTGAGAAGAAGGGTTGTTGTCACAGGAATGGGGTTGGTGATCCCCACAGGAATCGGAGTCGAAACAGCGTGGAAAAATGTCTGTGAGGGGAAGTCAGGGATTGGTCTCCTCACGCGGTTCGATACAAACGGGTTTGAGACGAAGATTGCAGCGGAGGTGAAGAACTTCAATCCTGAATTATACATTGATAAGAAAGAGATCAAAAAAATGGATCTCTTCATTCATTTTGCCATCGCCGCCACCAATGAGGCGTTGGAAGATGCTCAGTTGGCCATCACACCGGAGAACTCTGAGCAGATCGGTGTGATCGTGGGGACGGGGCTGGGAGGATTGCCCAGCCTCGAAAGATATCACAAAATCCTTTTGGAAAAGGGACCGGGCCGGATCAGTCCATTTTTCATCCCGATGCTTATTGCCAATTTGGCATCCGGCCAGATTGCCATTCAGTTTGGTCCCAAAGGACCAAACACTTGTGTGGTAACAGCTTGTGCCACAGGAGCCCATTGTATAGGGGATGCCTTTCGCGCCATTGTGTATGGAGATGCTGAGGCCATGATCACCGGGGGGACCGAAGCCAATATCACTCCGCTCACCATCGGTGGATTCAATGCGATGAAGGCTCTCTCCACGAGAAATGATGAACCCGAGAAGGCTTGTAGGCCTTTTGAGAAGAATCGGGATGGTTTTGTAGTTGCCGAAGGTTCAGGAATTATCATATTAGAGGAGCTTCAATTTGCATTAAAGCGAAATGCAAAGATCTATGCAGAGATTGTCGGCTATGGTTACACAAGTGATGCCTATCATATTACTGCTCCTTCTCCAGATGGGGACGGTGCGGTAAGGTGTATGAGAATGGCTGTTAAAGATGCTGGGGTGAAGCCTGAGGAAATTGATTACATCAATGCCCATGGAACCTCAACATCCCTTAATGATTTAACCGAGACCGTTGCTGTTAAAGCGGTCTTCGGTGACCATGCCAAAAAAATACCCATCAGTGCGACCAAATCGATGACCGGTCATCTCTTAGGAGCGGCGGGTAGCACAGAGGCCATTTTCACCATCTTGTCCATTCGAGATGGGATTCTTCCCCCTACCATCAACTATGAGGAACCCGACCCCCAGTGTGATTTAGATTATGTCCCCAATGTGGCAAGACGGCAACCTGTGAACATAGCCATGTCCAACGCCTTCGGGTTTGGCGGAACCAATGCCACACTCGTTTTTAAAAAATTTTCAGGATAAAACCATGCTGATTGGATTGGCCTGTGACCATGGGGGCTTTGAACTCAAAGAGGAATTGAAGGCCTTTTTGAAATTGCTGGGTGTCGAACCCATCGACATGGGGACCTTCAATGAAGATTCAGTCGATTATCCGGATTTTGGAGTCTTGGTGGCAGAGAAAGTCTCTCAGGGAGAATTAGAAAAGGGGATCCTCATCTGTGGGACCGGGATCGGAATGTCTATGGTGGCGAATAAATTCCCAAGAATAAGAGCTGCCCTGGTGAATGATCTTTATTCTTCTCGATGCAGTCGAGAACATAACGATGCCAACATCCTGATCATCGGTGGTCGAATTGTAGGAAAGGAACTCGCGAAAGAAATCGTGAGGGTTTGGTTGGAGACTCCTTTTGCAGGGGGGAGACACAAAAGACGGTTGGAGAAGATTGAGGCCCTCGAAAAAGAAAAATTCAAATGACCTTGGAATAATGGAATGATGGAATTTTGGAGTGATGGGTAATGAGATTCCTATTCGTATTCAAACCCAATCTTCCAATGTTCCAGTATTCCAATATTCCAGTCTTTGGTTCGCCTTTGAGAGAGAAAGAGAAAAATAAGATCCATTCCCATCGACCCTCTTGGGAAGAATATTTCATGGACATCACTCATCTCGTCGCCAAACGATCAACCTGCCTCCGAAGACAGGTTGGGGCGGTTCTCGTTAAGGATAAAAAGATTTTAGCGACGGGGTACAATGGGGCTCCTTCCCGGTTGGAGCACTGCTTGGACATCGGTTGCCTCCGTGAGAAACAAGGCATCCCTTCGGGGGAGCGACACGAACTCTGTCGTGGCCTTCATGGGGAGCAAAATGCGATTATCCAAGCCGCCTACCATGGTGTAGAGATTCGCGGAGCCACTCTTTATTGTACAAACCATCCTTGTATCATCTGTTCGAAGATGATCATCAATGCGGGAATTGAAAGGGTCGTCTATGAAGACGGCTATGCCGATGCATTGTCCAAAGAGATGTTAAAAGAATCAGGCATCAACGTTGAGAGATTTGATAGAAAAAGGAGGGTAGAGGGGAGAAAGTAGAAAGTGGAGATAAGAAATACCACTCTCAACTTTCGACTTTCCACAATCGAATAAAATGAAATGCCCTTTCTGCAATCACGCTGAGAGTAAAGTCGTTGATTCTCGGTTGGGAAAAGAGAAAGACACCATCCGGCGGCGGAGGGAATGTCTAGGCTGTCATAAGCGATTTACCACCAGCGAGAGAGCCGAAGATGCCCTCCCATTGGTGGTGAAGAAGGACGGGAGAAGGGAGACGTTCAATCGCCTTAAAATCTTCAATGGCTTGAAAAAAGCCTGTGAAAAAAGGCCTATCAGTATCAATCTGATCGAAAAAATTGTCAATCGCATCGAACTCCATTTTCAGGAAAGAGCAGAGAGAGAAGTAAAAAGCTCTGAGATCGGGGAGAGAGTGATGGAGGAACTCCATCGTTTGGATGGAGTCGCTTATGTCCGCTTTGCTTCTGTCTATCGGCAGTTTAAAGATATTCAAGAATTCGTGGATGAACTCAAAGACCTTCTTGGCAATAGGGAAGAAACCAAAAAAAAGTAATCCCGAAATCCCAAGCACCTGCCTTCCCCGCCCACGGTCGGGACCGCCTGCCTGCCGGTAGGCAGGGGACCGGCAGGCGAAATTCAAAAAACCGTAAAGACGTCAGGCTCAAATCGTTTTTTTTCGTTAGAGCGTGAGTTGAAAGTCGCAAGAGTGTTTACACCTTACCCCTCACGACTAACGCCTTACTCCTTACGAATAAGGGATTTCGGCCTTCGGGTTTTTAACGGAAATTAGTTTATGGATGACGAATATTGGATGAGGCGAGCTCTCCGCCTTGCAGAAAAGGGAAGGGGAAGGACTTCACCCAATCCTATGGTGGGTGCCGTTCTGGTGAAAAATGGCAACGTGGTGGGGGAGGGTTACCATGCCAAAGCAGGAGAGGCTCATGCTGAGATCGTTGCCCTTCAACAGGCAAGGGAGGAAACCAGAGGGGCTGTTCTTTATCTCAATTTAGAACCCTGCACGCATTATGGAAAGACCCCCCCTTGTGCCCCACAGGTGATCCAATCAAACATTAAGCGTGTGGTCATTGGTATGGAGGATCCCAATCCATTGGTCAAAGGGAAGGGTGTGGAGACTCTGAAGAGAGCTGGCCTCGAAGTTGAGGTGGGAATTTTAGAAAAGGAATGTCGGAGATTAAATGAGGCCTTTTGTAAATATATCTTGAAAAAAGAGCCCTTTGTTATTTTGAAGGTAGCTGCCACATTGGATGGTAAAATAGCAACTCGAAATGGCGATTCCAAATGGATTTCTGGAGAAGCCTCAAGACATCTCGTCCATCAATTGAGAGATCAAGTCGATGGAGTTCTCGTCGGCATCGGGACCGTATTAAAAGATGACCCCAGGCTGACCGCCCGGATCAGAAAGGGAAGAGACCCTTATCGAATCATTCTGGACAGCCAATTAAAGACTCCAGAAGAGGCGAAAGTGATCGGAACCTCACCTTCGAAAACAATCTTCGCATCCACCGAGATAGCCCCTAAAGATAAAATAGAAAAATTAGAGAAGAAGGGTGCTCAGGTCTTGCTCTTCGATTCCAAAAGGGGGAAGATTAATTTGAAGTCTTGCCTCTCTAAACTTGGAGAAATTGGAATGATGAGCCTTATGGTGGAAGGAGGAAGTCAGGTCAATGGCTCATTTCTGGATGAGGGCCTGATCGATAAACTCCTTCTCTTTCTCTCTCCTAAAATTATGGGCGATCCCCAGGCCCTTGGAATCTTTGGAGGAAAAGCAGTATCCAGCGTCCAAGAAACGATTGCTTTCAAGGAAATGAAGACACGAAAAGTGGGTAAGGATATACTTTTAGAAAGTTATTTCGAATGGGGAACAGAGTGATGTTCACTGGAATCATAGAAGATAAAGGAAAGGTTTTGAGAGTCGAATATCGTGGGCAAGAAAAAAGGTTGACCATAGAATTGCCACCTCATTTGACAGAAGTGCAACTTGGTGATAGTATTAATATAAATGGCGTTTGCCTAACCATTGTTCAGAAACAGGGGAAGACCATTCAACTTGACCTGTCCCAAGAGACTCTTCAAAAGACTGTATTGGGGGAGTTAAAAGAAGGAAATCAGGTCAATTTGGAAAGAGCCCTAAAACTGACAGACCGATTAGGCGGGCATATTGTCACAGGGCATATCGATGGGATTGGGGTGATTGTAGGGAAGAGGAAAGAGAGGGATTTTGTCCAATTGGAGATAAGAATTCCTGAATCCGTATCAAGATATGTTGTACAAAAAGGGTCCATCGCCATTGATGGGATCAGCCTGACAGTGAATGAATTTCTGGGTGATGAGATACGAATGACCTTGATCCCCTATACGATTGAGAAAACGACTCTTTTGGATAAAAAAGTAGGAGATCGGGTGAATGTGGAAGCTGATATTTTAGGAAAATATGTTGAAAAACTCTTGGACCGAGGAAATAAAAAACCTGGGGAAGTGGATTTGTCCTTTTTAAAGGAACATGGGTTTATCAAGGGAGATTGAGGAATAACCATGATTCATAAAATTGAAGCAGCCTTAGAGGATATCCGACAGGGGAAGATGGTGATCCTGGTGGATGATGAAGATCGGGAAAACGAGGGCGATCTCACCATGGCAGCAGAGAAGGTGACGCCTGAGGCCATCAATTTTATGGCGAAATATGGGAGGGGGCTGATCTGTCTCTCATTAACAGACCAAAGACTCAATGAGCTGCGTCTCCCGATGATGGTCTCGGAGAATACTTCCAGATTTCAAACTGCTTTCACCATTTCCATCGATGCGCGTCAAGGGGTGACCACGGGTATTTCTACCGCTGATCGGGCAACCACTATTTTGACGGCTGTCGATGGTAACACTCAACCCGAAGATTTAGTATCACCCGGGCATGTATTTCCATTAAGAGCGAGAGAGGGGGGAGTGTTGGTTAGAACCGGCCAGACAGAGGGATCGGTTGATCTGGCAAGATTGGCAGGGCTGAAGCCCGCAGGAGTGATCTGCGAGATCATGAAGGATGATGGGACCATGGCAAGGATGCCTGATCTTCTGACCTTTGCTCAAGAACATGGACTGAAGATTGTCACCATTGCCGATCTGATCAAATATCGCCTCAATAAGGAATCCTTAGTCCGGAGGATTGTCACAGCGACCATTCCAACAAAATATGGAGGCGTGTTTACAGCCATTGCCTATGAAAATGATGTAGATCCCTATCACCACATCGCCTTGGTCAAGGGGGAGATTAAACCAGAAGACACGGTTCTTGTAAGGGTTCATTCTCAATGTCTAACAGGTGATGTATTTGGATCAAGACGATGTGACTGTGAAGAGCAACTTCATACCGCCATGGCCATGGTCGAAAATGAAGGGAAAGGTGTCATCGTCTATATGAGACAGGAGGGAAGAGGAATTGGATTAGTTAATAAACTAAGAGCCTACTGCCTTCAGGATATAGGAAAAGATACGGTGGAGGCGAATGAGGCGTTGGGATTTAAGGCCGATATGAGAGATTATGGAATTGGAGCACAGATCTTGGCGGATCTGGGTCTTCATAAAATTCGCTTGATGACCAACAATCCTCGAAAGATCATCGGTTTGGAAGGATATGGAATTGAAGTGGTCGAGAGGGTTCCTATTGAGACAAGGCCCCATCAAGAAAATATTGAGTATCTCAAGGCCAAGGCAAAGAAGATGGGGCACCTGCTCTCCATTAAATCAGGAGAATAGCCCTGCACCACGTAGGGTGCAGGGCAGGGCCCTGAACCTCACATGATGCAGGGTAGAGTTATGAACCACAAAGGATTGGCGGCGCAGCCCTGAACCTCACATGGTTCAGGGGAAAGGAGAAGAAGATGGTGAAGACTTTCGAAGGCAAGTTGATGGCCAAGGGACTCAAGTTTGGGATTGTGTTGAGTCGATTTAACGATTTTATCGGTGAGCGGCTTCTCGAGGGTGCAATGGATGCCCTGCGGCGAAGCGGGGCAGAAGAGGGGGATTGCCATGTGGCTCGAGTTCCAGGGGCCTTTGAAATTCCTCTTGTTGCAAAAAAGATGGTCAAGAGCGGCCGTTATGATGCCATCATTTGCTTGGGTTGCGTGATTCGTGGAGCCACTCCTCACTTTAACTATATTGCCAACGAAGTGACCAAGGGGATAGCCAGCCTCACCCTAGAAAATGAAGTGCCCATTTCCTTCGGAGTCTTGATCACCGATACCATCGAACAGGCCATTGAAAGAGCGGGGACTAAAGTTGGAAATAAGGGTTTTGACGCTGCGATGTCAGCCATTGAAATGGCTAATCTCTTGAAGGATTTAGGAAAGGGTAAAGCCTAGTTTGGGGAAAAGAAGAAAATCGAGGGAATTTGCCCTCCAGGTTCTTTATCAATTGAATCTTTCAAAACAGGACGCCCTCACCGCTCTCACTCAATTTCAAGAACATTTTTTATCGAGCGGAGAGGCCGATGCCTTTCAAAAACGTCTTGTCCTGGGCGTTTTGGAGCACTGTTCGGAGTTGGATCGACTCATCGAACAATATTCTGAGCATTGGTGCCTAGATCGTATCAACCTTATCGAAAGAAATATCCTCCGGATGGCTATTTTTGAACTCCTCTATTGTGAGGAGATTCCGCCTAAGGTGACAATCAATGAAGCCATTGATCTCGGAAAGCGATATGGGTCTGAAGACTCTGGAAGTTTTATCAATGGCATTTTAGACCGAATCCAACACGAGGTCGTCCGAAAACCCATATAAAACATCATCTTGGCAAATTTCAAATTGAAAAATTCAAAATTTAAAATTAAGACCATTTTGCAATTTGCATTTTTAATTTTACATTTTGCATTGAAATTAGGTTTCCCAATGGATGTAATTCTTTCTAAAGAAAGGATTGATGTTCAGGATTGCCATGTCCTGGTCATCGGATTTTTTGAGGATGAGAGGCCTCTGAAAGGATCAAGTGGTTGGATCGATTGGAGGCTTAATGGAATGTTATCTCGGTTTTTGATCGAAAAGAAGTTGACCGGTGCGTGGAAGGAGACGACCTTAATCCCATCGCAAGGAAGGATCTTACCTAGCATGATCCTCCTCTTCGGTTTGGGAAAAATGCACGAGTACAGTTATCTTCGCCTGCGGGAGCTCTCTCCCTATCTCTTAGAGACCCTCAAGAAACTGGGCACTTCCAGTGTTTGCCTTTCACTCCCTTACGAAGGAAGCACCCATGTAGATTGTGGTAAATTGGCAGAGGTGCTCATTGAGGGGTTTGCCGATTGCTTAGATCTCCGTGAATATCCATTTGATGAGGAGTGGATCAAGAATCAACGGCTTTATTTCGCCGAGGGGGAAGAGCATTTTTTTGAAATTCTTTTGGGAGTTCAAACCGCCCAGTCCCTTTTAGAGGAACGGATTCAAATCAGAATTCTCGCTCCTTCGGAAGATCCTTCTGTTCGAAGTTCAAAGATTCAAATCTAAGTCTCTGAGAGTTTTTTCTTAAAATATTGGAGCGTTCTGCTCAGCCCTTCTCGACGGCTTACCGTAGGTTCCCATTTCAATATGGTTTTTGCTTTGGTGATGTCGGGTTGTCTCACCTTGGGATCATTTTGGGGTAAAGAGCAAAAAATGATCCGGCTTCTACTTCCGGTCAAGTTGATGATCTCTTTTGCGAAGTCTAAGACCGTGATCTCTTCGGGGTTTCCTAAATTGACCGGTTCCGCCTCATTGGAATCGAGAAGTTTTTTGATTCCTTCAATTAAGTCGTCCACGTAACAGAAACTTCTGGTCTGAGTTCCATTGCCATAAACCGTGATATCCTCCCCCTTCAGTGCTTGAACCATAAAGTTGGGGAGGGCCCTTCCATCGTCAAGCCTCATGCGTGGACCATAGGTATTAAAGATACGTGCAATCCGGGTTGGGATACCATGGTTTCGATGGTAAGCCATGGTGATGGCTTCAGCAAAACGCTTTGCCTCGTCATAGACTCCCCTGGGTACAACTGGATCAACATTTCCAGGGTAAGATTCTGGCTGGGGATGGACGGCAGGGTCACCATAGACCTCTGAGGTCGAGGCCAGGAGGAACCTTGCCTTTTTTTCTTTTGCCAAACCGAGGGCTTTATGAGTGCCTAGGGATCCCACCTTTAATGTTTGAATGGGGTAATCCAAGTAGTCTTTTGGACTGGCCAGAGAGGCGAAGTGAAGGATATTGTCAAGTTTCCCATTGGCATGAAGATATTCCGTTACATCGTATTTGATGAATTTGAACCTTTCGTGTCCCATCAGGTGAGCAATATTTTCAATATTCTCTTTTTTAATCAAATTATCCATACAGATGACTTCATGGCCCCGAGCAATAAAAAAATCGCAGAGGTGGGAACCGAGAAATCCCGCCCCCCCTGTGATCAACGTCCTTTCCATTTCATCCCTCCTGCCGATAGTGTGATAGAGTCCTAATCAATAACATAGCCGAAAGAACTTGTAAACCCCGTATATCCCGCCCTAAAGGACGGGGCTTTTTTTATCCTTAGATTTGAAATCGCCTTCATCCCCAGTCTGAAGACTGTGGCTTTCGGGATTAAACGGGGTAAACTTTCTTTTGACAATTAGACTGAAATAGGATAAAAAATGATACCCATAGACGTTCAATTTAATTGGAGGGGTTGACTTATGGTGCAGAAAGTCTCGAAGATCTGGATGGATGGGAAATTAATTCCTTGGGAAGAGGCCAATGTCCACATCCTGACGCATAGCCTTCATTATGGCTTGGCTGTTTTTGAGGGAATTCGTTGTTATCTCTGCCAGGATGGGAAATCCGCAGTTTTCAGATTGAGGGAGCATGTGGACCGGCTCTTCGATTCTGCCCAGATCGGGGATATTAAAATACCTTTTTCTAAAAGGGAGATTGCAGAAGCCTGCAAAGACACATTACGGGCGAATCAATTGAAAGAAGGCTATATCCGGCCGATCGTATTCATTGGGGAAGGGGTCATGGGCGTTTATCCCGGAGATAATCCAATCCGAGTTGCGATTACCACCTGGTCATGGGGGGCCTATCTGGGAGAAGAAGCTTTGGAAAGGGGAATTCGTATAAAGGTTTCCTCCTATACCCGTCACCATGTCAATGTGATGATGACCAAAGCAAAGATCTGCGGCAATTATGTCAATTCGGTTCTGGCCAAGAGAGAAGTGATGAAGATGGGATATGATGAAGCCCTGATGCTCGATACCGAAGGTTACGTTTCAGAGGCCAGTGGGGAGAATATTTTCATGGTGAAAAACGGGGTGTTGAAAACGACTCCTCTCACCTCGATTCTTCCTGGGATCACACGGGATGCTGTGATTCAGATCGCCAAAGCAAAAAAGATGCCTCTCTTAGAGGAGCGATTTACCCGAGATGAACTCTATACCGCTCAAGAGGCCTTTTTTTCAGGGACAGCCGCTGAACTGACACCCATCCGGGAGGTGGACGATCGAACGATCGGCGATGGAAAACCGGGTCCAATGACCAAAGAACTTCAAGCGGCCTTTTTTGATATCGTGAGAGGAAAAAACCCAGAATATAAAGAGTGGCTGGCCTACCTATAGTGCTGAACTAATGGAATGGTGGAATAATGGAATGGTGGGTGATACATGATTTTTTTTGAAAAACCCATTCTTCCACTGTTCCATTCTTCCAATATTCCGTTTCCCTTAATGTCATGCATCTCATCATCGATGGTTATAATCTTCTCCATGTTAAGCCGTTCCCTGACCTCACTCAATCGCGTCCAACTCCAATGGGAACGAGACCGCCTCATTGATCAACTTTCGACTTATCAAAAACTCAAGTCCTGTGAAATCACCGTTGTTTTCGATGGGTGGCAAGGAGGGTGGAGCACAGAGAAGCGAGAAAGGAAAAAGGGGATTGAGTTAATCTTCTCCAAACTGGGAGAAAAGGCGGATGAGGTGATTAAACGATTGGTCAGAGAAAAAGGTTCCGGAGCCATTGTCATCACTTCGGATCGGGAGGTATCGAAATTTGCCGAAAAGATGGATGTCCCAGTGATCGCGTCCGACCAGTTTAGAGAAAAAATGGAACAATCTGAGTTCAATGTTGATAAAATTTTCGAAGAAGAAGAGGGGGAAGGTTTCAAAAGAAAGGGACCGTCGAGAAGGCTTTCCAAGAAGGATAAAAGAAAAAAAGCTGCCTTAAAAAAATTGTAAAAAGATTTAAAAATTCAGGAATTTAGAAATTGCGAATTCAAGGTTTAGGAATTCCTCAATTCCCTAATCCCTCAATTCCTCAATTGATTTAATCATTAATCTCTCAATCCGCAATCTAAAATTGGTTAGGTTTTCCATTTATTTTCCGTTCCCTGTAAAAGTCTGGAGATATTGGTTTGATGCCGATAGAGGACCAGAGCGGCAATGATGACACTGATAATGAAGTAGGCTTTAGAATCACTCCTAAAATATGAAATAAGAATCGGAATGGTTGTTGCACAGGTGATGGATCCAAGAGAGATGAACCTCCATTTCCATACGATCCCTGCAAAGATTAAAAATTCAATAAAAACCGCAATGGGGGATATCACCAGGTAGATGCCCAGGGCAGTGGCAACCCCTTTCCCGCCTTTAAATCCAAGAAAGATGGGGAAGATATGCCCGAGAATAGCGGTTAGGCCTGCGATGGCGATCCATAGATCCGATTCACCCCATTGGATGGCAATAAAGACTGGAACAGTCCCTTTTAATAAATCTCCCACTAACGTCAAGATCCCTAATCCCTTTCCTGCCGTACGAAAGATATTGGTCGCCCCGATACTTTTACTTCCCATTTTTCTTGGGTCAATTTTGGAAAAGAGTTTGGTGAGGAGGAGTCCGGTGGGGACCGAACCCAAAAGGTAACCAAAGAGAGCAATGAAAATTCCAATGGGCATGAGAAGACCTCAATCTAATGCTTTCAATAGCTATAACGTTTCATTGCGAAAATCAAGAAAAAAATTAAAATCTCTAATCTTTGTTGACTTCATTCCACTATTTTAGTAAACTTCCATATTGTCCCAGGGGTTCCTGCTGAGGAGGGAACATAGAGGATAACCGATGGATTTTGGTTAAAGATAGTTTATTCGAAAGAATACAAAGAGAGGGAAGGTCTTGGTTCTTTAAGCCAAACAGTCGGTTTATGGGAAATAGATTGCCATGATAAAAAAGTGTGTTTACTATCTATGTCTCATTTTTCTAAAGGTGAGGAAATGTCCACCCCAAGAATTTTTCTTCCTCCAGAATGGAAATCGATTGCTCCAGGCACAATCATGGATACCTTGTATAGAACGTTATGTAAATAACCCATCCAAAGGGTTGCATTATAGCAGGCAGCAAGGAATAATAGAAAAGGAAGCACCAGGGGGATAGATATCCTAAACTCATTTCAAAGAGGGAGAACGGAGGATGAAAAATAAGATACCAGACCAAGTCATTAGCGAGATCTTTCCAAGGAGTGTGAAGAGATCCAAGCTGAGTGAAGAAGTTTATGATCAACTGAAGAGGATGATCCTTTCTGGAAAATTCAAGAAAGGCCAAAGATTGGTAGAGGAGAAACTTGCCCATCGTTTAAATGTGAGCAGGAATCCTGTTCAGATAGCTTTCCTTCGTTTAAGGAAGGAGAAATTGGTCATCTGGAAATATAAAAAAGGAACCTTTGTCGTCTGATCCTTTTATATTAAAGATGATGGATTCGTAAAAAGTCTGAAAAGGCTACTTTCTGCCATTCCTGCGCAAGCAGAGCTTGCCCCGCACTTGATGCGGGGAATCCAGATTGAAAAGCCTGGATTCCGGATCAAGGCCGGAATGACACGATGTGTAAAGTTATTTCTGAGACACTAGTGATAAAACACTGGAAGAGGAAGAAATTATTTCTTTATTAACCCTTTTCAGCCGATGGCAAAACAAGGAGGGAAGTTGAATGAATTCAAGGATAGGTAGGTTGATGATTATCATAGTTACAGGGCTTTTAGTTTTAAGCTATGCAGAGGTGTGGGGAGAGGATTGGAAGTCTATTCGTAAGAACAAAGATGGAGATAGTTATTATTACGATGCCAGCAGCATCACTCACCCATCCAAAAACATTGTTAGAGGTTCGGTAAAAATGGTTTATTCCGAAAAAAGCATAAATCGGGAGATTGAGAAACTTGGGTCATCTCATAAGGATTTTAGTTATAGAATAAATTTATGGGAAATGAATTGCAGTGAGAAAAAGGTTGCTTTTCTTCAAATAACTACGTACACAAAAAATGGAACCGTTATAAAATCGATCAAGCTTGATAAGATAACCTGGATGTCCATCGTTCCAGATACTATGGGCGAAGATTTATACAAAGCATTATGTAAATAAACAGGAGAAGAAGTGGACCCTGGTTAACCTATTGACCCCGTTAGAACACCCCAGTATTTATGTTGGGGATAGTAGAAATAGAAAGCATCAGCTCCTTATTGATGGCGGGGTCAAAGCACCCCCTTCTAACGGGGTTTAAGGTCGATAGCCAAAGATAAGAGAATTGGTCGGGGAGAGCGGATTTGAACCGCCGGCTTCTTGGTCCCGAACCAAGCGCGCTACCAGGCTGCGCTACTCCCCGGACGATCAAAAAACGTTATGCGCAGAGCGCCTGGCTGCGCCTGCCTACCGCAGGCAGGGTAGGCAGTCAAAGCGCTTAGCGCAAAAGAAAGAGAAACAAAAGGCTCATTTAGAATACAAGATTCTATCTAAATTGTCCAGCCTTCTCTGTTGACAATTTCGAGATGGTTGGGTTAGTAGATTGGTTAAGTCAGATCTGCAGACCATTGAGGGAAATAGTGAAGATTGAGTTCATTCAGGCAAGAGATTTACCGGATGCGTGGTTCCAGTGTGTTTATAACATCTTCGAGAGGGGATATGAATATACGATCGACCGGGGAAGCTTCCAAGGTATAAAGAGGATTGAATACGATTATATTATTGTCCACATCACTCACCCTGGCACGAGACCCCTCATCCCTGATATCCCTCCGGGATGCAATGTCCCCCCTCCCACGTCCATGGAATATGTGGAGCAATATTTAGAAAAACTGATCACTTCTATGAAAGCCCCTCATGAGACCTACACTTACGGCGAAGACCTAGAGAAGCAGATTGAAGAGGTGATCAAGATGTATCGTGAGGAGGGGCACAATACCAATCAGGCCTTTATGGCCGTGGGCAATGCCGGCTCAATCTTACTCCAGGATCCTCAATGCCTGCGGGGCATTGATACCCGAATTCGTTACGGCAAACTTCATTTTATGCCTTACTTTCGCTCATGGGACTTGTGGGCGGGATTCCCATCCAATCTCGCTGGTCTTCAATTGCTAAAGGAATATATGGCGAAGGAGATTGGAGTCGAAGATGGGGAGATCATCGCTTCCAGCAAAGGGCTCCATATTTATGATTATTGTTGGGATCTGGCAAAGATAAGAACTGGAAGAAATAAGTAAAATCCTTCCAACCCCTCACAACTATTTCATCCTCTTGGATTCAAGTCATGATACCATGGATAATATTTTTTTAAATCCCTCCCTCCCCTTTTTTTAAAAGGAGGAAGAAGGGGTGTTACGACAAGTGTTAGGTTCTATATCCTACGTTATTTTTTTATGAGGAGAAAAATAGATGGATTTTAGCCTTTCCGCCGAGCAAAAGATGGTTAGAGATTTATGTAAAAATTTTGCCAAGAATGACGTGATCCCTATCGCAGAGGAATTGGATAAAACCGGCCAATTCCCCTACGAGGTTTGGAAAAAAATGGCAGGTCTGGGGATCTGTGGCATTCCCTTTCCCGAAGAATGCGGGGGAGGGGGATTGGATTGGCTTTCCATGATCATCGCCATCGAGGAGATCAGTCGAGGAGATGCCTCGTTGGGCAACTCCCTTTTAGATTCTGTCACGCTCCCGATGAATCTCCTCTGCACCTTTGGAACAGAAGAACAGAAAAAGAAATGGCTCCTCCCATTAGCAACAGGAGAAAAGATCGGAGCATTTGGTTTGACCGAAGCTCAAGCTGGGTCTGACACCAGTGCGATTCAAACGAGGGCGATGCTTGAGGAAGATGAATGGGTCATCAACGGAACCAAACAGTTCATTACCAATGCAGGGCTCAAGCATAATAGCCTGGTCATTATTGCAGCTGTAACCGGTGAGGGGGAGAAAGGAAGGAAAAAGGTTTCCAATTTTATCATTCCGACTGGGGTGGGCGGTTATAATTTTGGACAGAGATATAAAAAGATGGGATATCGGTCCTCGGAGACCAGGGAGCTGATTTTCGACGACTGCCGCATTCAAAAGGAAAATATTTTGGGGAACCCCGATAAAGGGATTGCCCAATTTCTGATGGCTCTCCAGACCAGTCGAATTGGGTTTGCTGCCCATTCCGTGGGATTGGCTCAAGCTATCCTGGATGTTTCGCTGACTTATTCCAAGGAGAGGGAGCAGTTTGGCAGACCCATCGGTAAATTTCAAGCTACTCGATTTAAATTGGCAGACATGTTGATGGAAATTGAATTAGCAAGATTGATGGTTTATAAAGCCGCCTGGCAGAAGGATCAGGGAGAGAATTATTTCGCCACCTCCACGTTTGCAAAAATCTTTGCCTCGGAGACGGCTAAGCGATGCGCGGATGGAGGGGTTCAAATCCACGGAGCCTATGGATTGATGGATGAATATCCGATCTCCCGTTACTGGCGTGAGGTAAAATTTGAGGAAATCTTAGAAGGGACCTCCGAGATTCAAAGGCTCAACATTGCCAGAAGGGTTTTGAAACTTTAAAAAAGGATCCCCATCCTTCATTGATCAATCGTCGGTCCCTCTCTCCACATAGGCATAAGCACTGTGATTATGAATCGACTCGAAGTTTTCAGATTCCACAGTAAACCAAGTGATGTTTCGGTCTTTTTTTAAACGTTTCGCTATTTCTCTCACCACATCTTCAACAAACATCGGGTTTTCATAGGCCTTTTCTGTCACATATTTCTCATCTGGTCTTTTTAAGATGGAATAGAGATCGCAGGAAGCACATTCCTCTATCAACTGTATGATGTCTTCAATCCAAATGAACTTTTTAAATCGAAGGTTGACGGTAACGAGGGACCTTTGATTGTGTGCCCCGAACTGACTGATTTCTTTTGAACAAGGGCATACGGTGGTGATCGGAACAACGATCCCAACATAAAAATCTTCTTTCTCATTGCTCGAACCGCAGAATCGACAGATATATTCCATCAAGCTCTTGGATTTGGTCACAGGAGCTTCTTTTTCAATGAAATAAGGGAATTCGACTTCGAGGTGAGCGGTCTTGGCTTTCAACTTCCGTTTCACTTCCATCAAAATTTTTGAAAGGTTTTTGATGGCAATATCTCCTTTGTACTTATTGAGGATTTCCACAAAACGACTCATGTGAGTCCCTTTGAAGCGATGGGGGAGGCCTACAAACATATTCACATTGGCGACCGTGTGTTGGAAGCCTTTGGCCTTATCCAAAACGGTGATTGGGTAACGGATATTTTTTACCCCCACTTTATTGATTTCAATTTTTCGATGATCCCGTTGATTCTGAATATCATTCATGGCACTCTCCCGAAATAGGTGGCACAGGCTGTCTCCGACTCCCATGCGGTTACCTTTTTAAGACCCACCGGATGTCCTTTAAATTCACTTTTCAATTTATCAAAAATATATTTTGAAATATTTTCAGAAGAGGGTTCGATTCCAGAAAAAGAGGGAAGGTCATTGAGATAGGTATGATCCAAAGACTTCAAGACTTTTTCCAACTTGTGCTTCAAGATTCCGAAATCGATGGCCACTCCTTCCTTGCCCAATCGGCTGGAAACCACAGAGACCTCCACCTTCCAGTTGTGGCCATGGAGTTCTTCGCATTTTCCGTGAAGGTAACGTAATCGATGAGCCCCCGAGAAGTGGGAAATGACGGTAATTTCGTACATAATAGGTTCCTTTCTAATGCCCCATGCTCGGAGCGTCACCCGCCAACAATGAAAATAACTGTTTGCGGTTTTGGGTTAGGGTTAAGGTTAGGAAGCCAGTTTGGTCTAAGGGTAAAGGTTACGGCGAATGACTTAAAACACATTGCCCTAACCCAACTACGAAACCGGCATCCTTGCCCTGACCTTAGCCCAGAGACTATTTTTAGCAATCTATCAGTCCACCAATAAAATTCGGACATCCATGACATTGGTGTAGGTGGGTCCGGTAATCAAAAGATCTCCCAATTTTTGGAAAAATGGGTAAGCATTATTATTCTTGAGGTGGGCCTTTGGATCTAAACCCATGGATATCGCTCTTCGAACGGTGGTGGTATCAGCTACTGCACCTGTCGCATCCGTGGGGCCATCCGTTCCATCCGTTCCTCCACTCAGGAGGACTACCTTTTCGATCCCGCTGATTTCTATCGCTCCTGCCAAGGTGAATTCCTGGTTTCTACCGCCGAGGCCATTTCCCTTGACCGTCACCGTAGTTTCGCCTCCAGAAAGGAGGCAGGCAGGTCTAGGGATTGGAAATCCACTGGAAATCACTTCTTTTGCAATGGCAGAATGAAATAGAGCGGCCTCTCTTGTTTCACCTATGATGGAGGATGAGAGGATGAGGGTGTTGAAGCCGAGAGATTTGGCTTCCTTTTCTGCCGCACGAAGGGCAAGGATGTTTGACCCGATCAGACTGTTATAGACCTTCTCGAAGACAACTTCTCCAGGTTTCGGTGTCTCTTCCTTTTTCCCTTCTTTTCCTAATTGGAGATGTTTTTGTATCGAAGGGGAAATTTCATTGAGCAAATCATATTTTTTTAAGATTTCCCAAGCTTCTTCAAAAGTGGATGGGTCAGGAACAGTGGGCCCAGAGCCTATGACATCCAGTTGATCTCCCACAACATCAGAGAGGAGGAACCCGATTACTGTGGAAGGATAAGCCCACTTGGCAAGCCATCCTCCTTTCATTTGCGAGATGTGTTTCCGAATTGTGTTGATTTCTTTAATATCAGCCCCACAATCGAGAAGGAGTTGAGTCACCTCTTGTTTCTCTTTGAGGCCGATGCCTCCTGCTGGAAATGGAAGGAGAGCTGAGCCCCCTCCAGAAAGAAGAAAGATCACCAAATCTTTCGGTCCCGATTCCTTTAGCAGATTCTGAATCTTTTTTGCCCCCTCATAGCCATTCTGATCAGGGATGGGATGCCCGGCTTCAATGATTTCGGTCTTTTTGAGAGGGAGGAGATGACCGTATTTTGTAGTGATGACTCCTCTGGTTATCCCTTCCCCAAAGATTTCTTCAACGGCCTGTGCCATTAAATTAGAGGCCTTTCCAGTCCCAATAAGAAATATTTTATCGAAAACTTTTAAGTCAAAAATGTTTTCCGAATTTTCTTCTATCCTGACCCATAACCGATCCTTTTCGATTCGAATTCTATCTCTTAAAATTTTTGAGGGGTCGACAGCTGAGAGGCCTTTCGAAAAAATAGCTTTCACCATCCTCCTCATCTCATCCAAAGAAAAAGTTTCCATCATTCAAACCTCAAGTTTAACTATTTGAAATTTATAACTCTAATACACCTTTTTAGTCAACCCTTCGACTTCCCATTGATGAAGAGGTTTGTTTGGGATAGAGTCTTGAGTGTTGGTGGTGGTCGGGTTGAACCTGAGAGGCGCTGTCGAAGGTCAATCTTAAGGTTTAAATCCTTGAGTTTTACACTTTAATGCCTTTCTGTTATATTGTAATAAAAATCCCTTCGCGATTTCTTAAAAAGGCGAGGGATTATATGCAAAAGGTTTAGGACTCCGAACTCAAAACTTCGAACTTAATCATGGAGCTTCCCTTCCGATATATCCTAACCGTCTCAGAACTCACCCAAGAGATCAAAGATATCCTTGAAGAGAAGTTTCCTGATATCTGGGTCGAAGGAGAGGTTTCAAACCTTCGGATTCCGCCCTCTGGACACATCTACTTCACTCTGAAAGATAATTTCAGTCAGATTCGGGCAGTCCTTTTTAAAATGCAGGCCCGAGCCCTTCGTTTTGTCCCAGAAGATGGACTTCAAGTCATATGCCGAGGCAGGGTAGGTCTTTATGAAAAAAGGGGAGACTACCAGTTGATTTTAGAAACGATAGAACCCAAAGGAATCGGGGCTCTCCAACTGGCATTCCTTCAATTAAAAGAGAGGCTCGAGAAAGAAGGACTCTTTGATCCCGCTCATAAAAAACCTTTCCCAATGATCCCACAAAAAATTGGGATCATTACTTCCCCCACCGGGGCTGTGATTCAGGATATGCTCCATATCCTTGAACGACGATTTGAAAATCTTCATATCCTTCTCTATCCGGTTCGGGTTCAAGGGGAGGGGGCTTCGTCTGAAATTGCTGAAGCCATAAAATATTTTAATCAAGTAACGGATGTCGATGTCATCATCGTTGGACGAGGGGGAGGGTCGTTGGAGGACCTATGGGCTTTTAACGAAGAGAAAGTGGCGAGGGCCATTTATCTTTCTAAAATTCCTATCATCTCTGCGGTAGGCCATGAGACCGATTACACCATTGCAGACTTTGTTGCCGATCTGAGAGCTCCCACACCTTCCGCAGCAGCAGAATTGGTGGTTAGGGATAAAAGGGAAGTGGAAAACCTCCTTCGCTATTTGGGGAGCCGTTTGGAAAATCAAATGATCCAAATTTTACAGGGATATCGAACAGATTTATCTTATATCAGAAAGATATTCAAAGAACCTGGAAGGCAGATTGAAGAATATTTTTTAAGGGTGGATGACCTCGTCAACCGGCTTCGTGTTTTAACCTCGTGGATTTTTAAAAGAGAGGGAGAGAAATGTTTGCATCTGAACGAAAGTTTACTCCTTCGAAATCCTATACAAAGGATAAAAAATATAAAGCGATTTATTGGAGAAGCAAATAAACGTCTGGTGCAAAACACCAGATATTCCCTAGAGATCCAAAGGCAGAGAGTGGGAGGACAATTAGGGAAATTAGATTCTTTGAGTCCACTTTCAATCCTGCAAAGGGGATACAGCATTGCGCGTAAGCTTCCCTCATTACAAATTTTAAGAGATGCAGCCTATGTGAAAGAGGGGGACAAAGTGGAGGTGAGACTTAATAGAGGGGCCTTGATCTGTGGGGTTGAAAAAACGGAAAGGTCTTGACGACCAGAGGTTTAAAGGTATAAAATTAAAGATTAAATCAGAAATGCTTGAACTGACAGGAGTAGGGATGCCAAAAGAAAAGTTTGAAGACGCACTCAATAAGTTAGAAAAGATCGTTGTTAAATTAGAGGAAGGGGATATTCCTTTGGAAGAATCCTTGAAGCTTTTTGAAGAGGGGATTCGACTTTCACGATTTTGCAACCAAAAATTAGACGAAGCAGAGAAAAAAGTGGAGATCCTTTTGAAAGGTAAGAATGGGGTGCTGAAGCCACACCCAATGGATCCTTCGGCAAGATCAGGACAAACCCCTTTGGATGATACAATTTCGGATAAAGAAGAATAAGTTTACCCTGTTGTTGCATAAAGATCCGGATGAATTAGCCGGATGCCTTTATAAAGAGATGGTTTATTGCTTTTTGATGTTCCTTTCTACAGGTGACCATTGGAGCGATATAGCGAAATTGCATTGATTGAAGGTTTATCCCTCCATTGACAAATGTTTACATGATTTCGAGGGACGAATTTAATGCAACAACGGGTTTATATGGATATTAAACGGTATATCAAAGATAAAAAAGAGATGGTGGACTCTGCGCTGGAGCGATATTTCCCAAACCGGCCCGAATCAAAGGGAAAGGGTCCATTTCCGACTTCCCTCTACAAGGCGATTCAGTACAGCCTTTTTGCTGGAGGTAAACGGATTCGTCCCATTTTATCCATGGCTTCTTTTGAAGCCGTTGGGGGAAAGGGAGAGGGCATTCTCCCTTTTGCTTGTGCCTTAGAGATGATCCACACTTACTCACTCATCCATGACGATCTGCCCGCCATGGACAATGATGATTATCGCAGAGGGAAACCCACCTGTCATAAAGTATTTGGAGAGGCGGTTGGAATTCTTGCTGGAGATGCCCTTTTGACAGAGGCCTTTCAATTGATGACACACCAAGCGATCCAAGAGCTTCCAAAACATCGTGGAGGATTGGTTCTCCATGTGATCCATGAAGTGGCTCAAGCGGCAGGAATGTTGGGAATGGTGGGGGGGCAGGTATTAGACATCGAATCAGAAGGGAAGGAGGTCGATTTCCCTACACTCCAATATATTCATACCCATAAAACCGGTGCATTGATTCTGGTTTCGGTTCGACTGGGAGCCAGGCTTGGAGGAGCAAGCGAAGAAGTACTGAAGGCTTTGACACGTTATGGAGAGGGGGTTGGACTTGCCTTCCAAATCGCTGATGATATTTTAAATATTGAAGGAAATGCCACCCAACTCGGCAAAAAAACAGGGAGCGATCTTTCCAGGAGGAAAGCTACCTATCCTACTCTCTTAGGGATTGAAGAGTCAAAGAGAAGAGCCAAGGAATTAGTAGAAATGTCAGTGTATACCATCCGGTCACTGGGAGCTGAGGCTGAGCCACTCAGAGAAATCGCTCGGTTTGTTCTTTCGAGAGAAAATTGATTAGAGGAATATTGACCCTGTCGTTGTTTTAAATTTGGGTGATATTCCCAGCAACGTCATGATAAAATCATTCAAGGTAATGAATCGGAATTAATTTTTTCAACAAAAGGGTCGGATGATGGCAAAAGTATTAGATCAGATAGATGCTTCTCATGATGTGAAGAAATTAGACCTTGAGGAATTGGTAACACTCTGCCATGAAATCAGAGAGGAGATCCTTTCCACTGTTTCAAAAAATGGAGGGCACCTCGCTTCGAATCTGGGTGTGGTGGAGTTGACCACCGTTCTTCATTATATTTTTGACTTCCCCAGGGACAAATTGGTATGGGATGTGGGCCATCAAAGTTATACCCATAAGCTTTTGACAGGGAGAAAGAATCGCTTCCACACCCTGAGACAATATGAAGGGATCAGCGGATTTCCAAAAAGAGATGAGAGCCCATACGATGCCTTTGATTCCGGCCATAGCGGGAACTCGATCTCTTCTGCTCTTGGAATGGCAGAGGCCCGAAGACTCAAAGGGGAAGGAGGGAAGGTCATCGCTGTGATCGGAGATGGATCGATGACGGCAGGCCTTGCCTTTGAAGGTCTCAATCAGGCAGGACACATCGACCAAGATCTGATCGTTATTCTGAATGACAATGAAATGTCCATTTCGCCCAATGTCGGAGCTCTCTCCTCTTATCTCAACCGATTGATGACCGGCCAGTTCGTGAACCGTTTTCGTGATGATATGAAAGGCTTCCTGGAAACCCTTCCCGGGATCGGAAAGTCAGTCCTCCGTATTGCCAAACAGGCAGAGGAATCTCTCAAGGGTTTCTTAATGCCCGGACTCCTCTTTGAAGAATTAGGTATGAAATATATCGGACCCATCGATGGTCATCGCTTGGATTACTTGATTGAGACCTTTCAAAATGTGAAGAAATTAAGGGGACCCATTCTCGTTCATGTGATCACCAAAAAGGGAAAGGGGTATCCTCCTGCGGAAATGAATCCTGCTCGTTTTCATGGCGTCCCCCCTTTTGTCATCGAAACGGGAGAACTGAAGAGCGACCCTCGAAAGGCCCCCCCTACTTATACAGAGGTCTTTGGGGAAACAATCTGTCAATTGGCAAAAGGAAATAAGCGGTTGGTTGCGATCACCGCAGCCATGCAGAGCGGAACAGGACTGGAAGAATTCGCAAGGCAGTTTCCAGACCGATTTTATGACATTGGCATCGCCGAACAACACGCGGTCACCTTTGCGGCAGGTCTTGCCCTCGAAGGCATGAAACCTGTGGTGGCCATTTACTCCACTTTTTTACAAAGGGCTTATGATCAGGTTCTTCAGGACGTTTGTCTGCAAAATCTCCCGGTTATTTTTGCATTGGATCGTGGCGGGATTGTGGGAGAAGATGGTCCAACCCATCATGGACTGTTTGATTTTTCTTATCTCCGTCATATCCCAAATCTTATCGTCATGGTGCCTAAAGATGAAAACGAATTTCGACATATGATCAAGACGGCTGAAGAGTGCCCCATGCCCGTCGCATTCCGATACCCCAGGGGGAAAGGGGTGGGAGGGAGGAGGGAAGAGTCCCTTCAATCGATCGACATCGGGAAAGGGGAAGTCCTGAGAGAGGGGAACGATATTCTCATCATTGCCATTGGTTCCACGGTTTATCCTTCCCTTCGTGCGGCAGAAAAATTAACCGAGGCTGGAATCCAGGCCACTGTGATCAATAGTCGATTTTTAAAACCTTTGGATGGAAACCTCCTATGCGATTGGGCGAGAAAAACAGGGAAGGTCATTACGGTTGAAGAAAATGTTCTCCAGGGAGGATTTGGAAGTGCCATCCTCGAACTCTTTCAAGAAAGAGGCCTGTTTTCCATCCCATTGAAGCGCTTGGGGATTCCTGACATCTTTGTAGAACATGGACCTCAAGCTCTCCTCAGAGAAAAGTATGGAATCGATGAGAATGGAATTTTTAAGGAGGTTAAGGAAATGGTTGAGGAGGCAGGGTCAGAGTCTATTCATACGGTCGAGTCAGAATCCCCTGAGAGTAGGGTCTTTCCAACCCCAAATAAATTTGGGCGATCCGTGAACCTTAAAAAAGGATAGAGCGGTTGATCGAGTTGATCCTTGACCCATGGTGAGAAAGGAACGTTTGGACAAACTTTTGGTGGAGAAAGGTATTGTTCAGAGCCGTGAGAGAGCCAGGGCATTGATTATGGCAGGAAAAGTTGCTGTCGAAGGGAAGAGGATTGATAAACCTGGGGTTCAGATCAATGTGGAAGCTAACCTCAAACTTCGAGGAGATGAATCCCCTTATGTGAGTCGGGGGGGTGAAAAATTGGAGGGGGCTCTTAAGGCATTTGGAATCGATCCCAAAGGGATGGTCGTGATGGATGTAGGGGCGTCCACGGGAGGGTTTACGGACTGTGTTCTTCAAAAAGGCGCACAAAGGGTTTATGCCGTGGATGTAGGATATGGGCAGCTGGCATGGAAACTACAAAAAGATCCCAGAGTCGTAAACCTGGAGAGGAGAAACATCCGTTACCTGAAGAGAGAGGAGATCCAGAATGAGGCAGACTTAATCCTCATCGATACCTCTTTCATCTCCATCGAAAAATTTCTTCCATTTCTTCTGAGATTTCTTAAAGAAGGAGGTTTCATCCTCAGCCTGATCAAACCCCAATTTGAAGTGGGAAAAGGGGAGGTGGGTAAAGGGGGCGTGGTGAGGGATGGTGCGTTGCATCAAAAAGTGATTGATCGGATTTCAACGTTCAGCCGAGAGTTGGGGCTAAAGGTACTGGGGGTGACAGAGTCTCTATTGCTCGGCCCCAAAGGGAACAAAGAGTTTTTCATCTACTTAAAAAAAGAATGATAGAATTGAGGAATGGAGAATGGAGGAATTAAGAAAATGGCTAATCCCTCCGTTCGTAATTCCTCAATTGGATTTTGCATCATGGGCAAACCGAAGGAACCCCCACCTGCTAAACTTTTTATGAGTCTTATTGCTTCAGAAAATGATATTTTTCACCAAGGGGTAAAGGACCTCTGTTCAACCCATGGGGAAACCGACACGATCAGCCAAAGATTTCCTTTCGATTTCACGGATTATTATACGCAGGAGATGGGAAAACCTCTTTTCCGGCATTTCATTACTTTCGAACGGCTCATTTCGATTCCCGCCCTCCCTGATATTAAACAGGCGGCAAATCGCTTGGAGGAGAAGTACGCAGCTCCCAATGGAAACAGAAGAATCAATATCGACCCTGGATACATATGTTTAGAACATGCGATTCTCGCAACGACGAAGGGGTATACCCATCGGCCCTATCTCAGGGATGGCATTTATGCTGATTTGACATTGATTTATCGGAACAAGTCCTTTCAACCGCTGGAATGGACCTATCCCGATTATCGCCAAGAAGAGGTCATTACGCTTTTCAACCAATTCCGAAAAAAATACATAGAAGATTTAAGAGGGGGGTCCACCCATCCATGTTGAAGTCGATGACAGGTTTTGGGAGAGCAGAGGGGGAGTCAACCTTGGGGAAGGTGGTCGTGGAGTCTCGTTCCGTGAATCATCGATATTGCGACATCAACATCAAACTTCCCAAGCGTTTAAGCTTTTTCGAAAATCGAATCAAAGAGATCATCCGATCTCAAATTTCAAGAGGGAGAATCGATGTATCATTTAGATTGGAAAACCCTGGGGAGGAAAAGGTTAAACTCAGTGTGGATCTCGATTTAGCACAGCAGTATTATCAAGTTCTTGAAGACTTAAGGGAAAGGCTTAAACTGAAAGATGAGATCACGTTGACCTTGTTGGCCGGGGCCAAGGACTTGATCACGGCAAAAGAAGAAACGGGAGATATCGAGCCTTTTTGGCAGGAAATCATTCCGATCTTGAAACAATCTTTAAAAAACATGGATGACATGAAAAGGTTAGAGGGAGAATCCTTGGCCAAAGATCTTCAACAACGTTTAGATCCTATTGGTCAACAATTACAAACGATCAAACAGCAATTTCCCTCCCGCCTCAAAACCACTCTCAACCGACTTCAGGAGAGACTCCGCTCCCTTTTGGAAGGGATGGAGGTCGATCCTTCACGTTTCCAGCAAGAGGTCGCTTTCCTGGCAGAACGGACGGATATCACAGAAGAGATTGTTCGGGCCGAAAGTCACCTTGCTCAATTTAGCGCCCTCTTGGAAGGAGAGGAACCGGTGGGTCGGAAAATGGATTTTTTGCTTCAGGAAATCCATCGAGAGGTGAATACGGTCAGCGCCAAGGTCAATGATGCAGAGATCTCACAAAGAGTCGTAGAGATGAAGTCTGGGTTGGAGAAAATCCGGGAACAGGTGCAAAATATCGAATGAGTATGATATACGAAAAGAGTTTTGGATTCGAACAAGAGATGAAAGAAAAAGGAGTTGGATTGATATTTATCCTCTCCGCACCTTCCGGAGCGGGGAAAACCACCTTGGTGAAAGGGGTCATGGAACAGCTACCTGGTCTTCGATTCTCTGTTTCCTTTACGACGCGTTTACCTCGGCCCAATGAAAAAGAGGGGGAGGACTATCATTTCGTTTCCCACTCCGTCTTTCAGAAGATGTTAGAGAAAAATGAATTTTTGGAGTGGGCAGAGGTACTGGGAAACCGTTATGGAACGCCTCGTCCTGATTTGAAAAAATTAAGGTCAGAAGAGATGGACCTCATCCTGGATATTGACACCCAGGGAACGAAGAAGGTCTTGAAAGAAGTGGATCAACCCATCTTGATTTACCTTCTCCCTCCTTCTTTAAAGGTTCTTCGAGAACGATTGATGCAAAGAGGATTTGACTCTCTTGAGATGGTCAAATTTCGATTGTCAAACGCCAAAAAAGACATGGAGGAGGCTTCGGGGTACCATTATGTGGTCGTGAATGAACGGATGGAGGAGGCCATTGAGAAATTAAAATCTATCATCATCGCAGAAAGGTGTCGAAGAAGTAAGGTTTCAATCATCGAAAAAAATATGAAACAATGGGAGGATAAGGATGGCTAGAATAACCGTAGAAGATTGTCTGAGGAGGGTGGATAGCCGGTTTCAGTTGGTGATGTTAGCAGCACGGAGAGCGAAAATGATCATGAAAGGGGCCAAACCCTTAATCGAAGCAGACAACCGGCCCATCGTGATGGCCCTTCGAGAGGTGGCCGCTGGGAAGGTAAAGTTTAATCATCCTGAAGAGAAGGAAAAGGGGAGCGAACCTTCCGATAATGACGCATGAAAAGATATCTCAAGGACATGAAGGGGGCAGGGGACACTCAGGGGATCGGTTTGATCGCAGATCCCATTTATCACTATATTGTGATGACCGATCGCATCAAAGGGGAGAAAACAGAAAGGGATGTGATCGATACCCCCTGGGTTCAGCGGCTTCGACGCATCTTTCAATTGCAGAGCGCACGATGGGTATTTCCCACGGCCGAACATACTCGTTTCCAGCACTCCCTCGGCACCCTGCATGTCGCAGGGGCCTTCTCGGAACAGCTTTATCCCTCTCTCTTTAAGATTTTCAAAACAGAGCTCCCTTCTTTCTCCTATATCGAAGAACTCCTTCGCCTGGCTGGACTCCTTCATGATATTGGCCACGGCCCCTTCTGCCATTTCCTTGATGAACAATATCTTTCTCGATTTCACACTAATCATGAGGAAATCGGCCAACATATCATTCGGGAGAAAATGGCCCCCCTCCTCAAAGGAATTCGTCAAAGCCCTCATGGTCCCTATCCAAGGACAGAAGTCCTTGATCCTGAACAGGTGGCCTTTCTCATCAAGCGACCTCGAGGAAAGGAAGGGCGGAAACATCCAAGGTGGTTGAACTTCCTCCAGCAACTCTTTCGCGGGATTTTTACCTTCGATAATATCGATTACGTATTGCGAGATGCTTATATGACCGGTGTTTCCATCGGTCCGGTGGATTGGAGGCGACTCCTTTACTATACCTCCTTCTGCAAGGAGGGATTGGTTTTGGATAAAAGAGGAATGGATGCATTGGCGATGTTTCTCAATGCTCGTCTCTATCTTTATTCCAATGTTTATTATCACCGCACCACTCGCTCCATTGATCTTCAGCTGCAGGAAATATTTAAAGAGACGATGGAGATTCTCTGTCCCTTTCATCCTTTAGAGGAGATCGATCGATACCTCCTCCTCACGGACTGGTTTGTGATGGAAAAGGTATTGGAGTGGAAGAAATCTTTGTCCTTTCGGGAAAGGCAATTAGGGGAGAAGTGGGCTGAAGTACTATCGAGAAAGTTGAAATGGAGTAGTACCTTTGAGGAGAAACTCACTCTCAGAGAGATGGAAATGGGGCGCCCCATTTTTTTGAAACCCGAAGAGGTGAGGCAAAGAATTAAGATGTTTTTACCGAAACGACTGAAAGAGTTGGAGTTTCATGTGGATATGGCTCACCATGATCCAAGACCCCTCAACCCATGGCATGAATCAAAGGAAGGAACCCTTCTCATCTTCGACCCTGGCTCCAAACGAATATCGAGAGAACCCCTTCGAAGATTATTTCAATACATTCCAGCAAAGGTGGCTATTTGCCGAGTCTATGCCCCAACCCATCGTTTCGATCAGGAATTAGGCCGTGCCGCTCGGCGTGCCATGGCTTCAGAAGGAAATGCGGAGAGCTTTGAGACGAATGTTTAAAAAGAAAGTCTCAAATGTCAAATGGCTTTTTTCTTGATTCATTATTTCGGAATAGGAAAGAAGAAAATAAGTGTTGATGTTTTACGGCAAAGAATCACTTTTCACCCAACATGGAATCTTGTCTTAGGTCATAGGCCATGTTAATATAAAATGGAAAGTGTTTCACCGAATGGTGACAGATTTCCGAGTGTGTCGGTAAGATAAAATTGAGAAGAAGAGAGGAAGGAATGGCAGGCGTGGGAAAGAATGGATATCAGAAACAAGCCATGGAGATCTACCAATTTATCAGTGACCATCTTTACTTTAACCGTCCAGATATGGAAATTAAGGGAGAACGTTTTAATTCGGCAATCCTGTTGAGCCTTCTTACTGGGTTGAAGAAAGGAAAGGAATTGATTATTGGAGAACCGGGGTTGGGGAAGACGACCTCTGCAGAATATGTCTGCTCGCTCATCTACCAATTTCCATTGGGTGTGATTTGGGGGAGTGAGGTTTCAGGACATCCAGAGCAAACAGAGGAGAAAATTATTGGCAGACCGGATTTGGGCAAATTAAATCGAGGTGAAGAGGATGTGGTTTGGACCAATTTTTCCCAAATCCCAGTAAAAATCGTGGATGAGATCAACCGTCTTCCCGAAACCAAACAGAGCATGATTTTAGATGGAGTGGATCGAGGAAATTGGGAATACCTCAATGAGATGATCATCAATGATGAATATTGTCTTTTTGCCACCGCCAATTACCAAGATGGAGGGACCAATACCATCATCGCTCCGCTGGTGGACCGATTCGATGTCATGGTGGAGTCAAGATACCCCGGGGCCAATCTCTCTTTTCTTATCGGAAAGGATAAACGGAAAGATCATATCCTAAGACATCCCAAATATGAAAAGGACCTTTATCATATTCTGAAATCCAAGATCGCTTATGAGAAAAAGATTTCCAAAATGGAAGAAGTTTGTAATGGTTTTGGGGAATATGTTCATGAAGTATTGGGGGTCAAACCCTTTCAAAGACAAGATCGTGATCAAATCCGTGGAGAGATGGAAAGTTTAGAGTTGGACCTCGATGCCAGTGCCTTTGCACGAATGCTCCTCGCGGAATTGTCTTTCTGTGAACGATATGGGCAGAAACGGGTTGTGGAAAACTGTGAAGAGGGATGTCACTACACAGGATATCTCTGTCACCAAATTAAAAACTGTGCCTCCAATCGATTGCCCTCTTCCATGAAACAATATGCACAGGGGCTGGCATGGTTGTTGGAGGATTCTGAGATCGATATCGAACATGTCATGGCAGTCGTTCCCTATTCCTTGGCACACCGGATCCAATGGAAAGACGAAATTCTCTCTCAGAAAGAAAGGTCGAAACGGGATGACCCATTCCCCATCTTTCTTGCAAAGGAATCAGTAAAAGTGATTTCTCAGAGATATCGAGAACAAAGCGAACATCTGAAAGATGCTTTGGCCGTGGGATCGAAGATTTTTCAAGGAGGGACCTTGGAACCCCTAGAAGGGGATCACCCTCTTTATGCGGAGATCAAAAAAGATATCGATACTCGAAAGAGGGAATAGGATGCTATTTCCCTTTTGATTTGTTAAGGGTTAAAGTTAACGATGAAGTCCACCACCCAGGGGAAGAAAAGTTCTATCCTCCATTTCGATAAAGAGGGCTGGACCATCAAGAATCCCTTCGAAGAATTTAAATCTTTTACTGCACCGATCCCATGATCTTCCATTAGATCAGATTGTCCAATCCACTGAGGCAGTCATGGATCGGATCCGTTGGGGGTATGAGAAACTTTTGGAAGAAGAGGCTAAGGAACTCGTCTGGATGGTACAATATAATACCATCATCAAGGCTTATGAGGTGGCGGAAAAATATGTAAAAGAGGTTGATTATACCGCAGAGGATATTGAGGACTTCTGTTTTGCCTTAGAGAACACGCAAAAAATTCCCTATCTCATCCCAGGGCCGGCCGGGGTTTACATTTCTGCATTATGTAACTATGCGAAGGAAGAGGAGATCGTCCTCAAACTTTCAGAGTTGAAGACGGAGATCAATCTGATTGGGTTTCGACTTCCCAAAGGGAAAAGCTTGATGATCGATGGAGATACCGGTGATTTTACGGGGATCGGCCTCGAGGGAGGAGAATTAGTCATTGAGGGAAACGCAAAAAACTGGACCGGGGCGGGGATGAGAGGAGGGAAGATATTAGTCAAGAAGAACATCGGTCTCCATACGGGTGAATGGATGATGGGGGGAGAAATTTATGTCGGAGGAAGGGTAAGGGGATTGGGGAATATTGTGGAGGGGAAGGTTTATGAGAGGGATAAACTGGTTTATCCAGGTAAAACGAAGTATCCCAATCTCTATTATTAAAAAGAGAAAAATAATTTAGATGGGCATCAGAAAATAAGGATGGAAGAGCAAAACTACCAATCGATTATTGAAAAGATTTGGCCCCAATTGAAGAAAAAGCATCTCTACCCTGAGATCCCTATGCCCAGGATAAGAGAAACCACGAGTTCTAAACAGGGTGAGGCGGAAGAGAACGAAGGCGTTGGGTTGGAGATGAAAGAAAAACAGATGACCATCAATGGACCTTTTGTATCACGAATGAGAGACAGGATGCCAGGGCAACGGGTCATCGAAGCCCTTCTTGATCATGGAATCACCCATTACACCTTTTGCCCGTGGGATTTCCATACTCACCTCATGCTTTATGCAGAGGCCAAGAAAGTGACGGGGGATAAAGAATTGGCCAAACAGGTTGCCAATTATTTTATCGATATCATTGCGGATACGCATTGTGTGAAGAAGCGGTTTACGGAGATCCCGGAACTGCATCGAAATTTGACAAAAGGGAACGTCGAAGAAGTGATCGCCTTCCTTTATCAAAAGATTTGGGGGGTCGATCTGGGAATTTCCCCTTCCAAAATGAGCGTGAAAGGGCATGGGGATGTTGTCAGACGGCTTGCGCGAATTCCCTATTTGGATCGTTCTCGGTGGGGAGAAAGTATTAAAAAGTTTGCCCGCTCTCTTAAACCCCTTCTCGTTGAGGAACAGAAAGAGCAAGGACAAAAGGGGGGAAAGGGGATCGTAATCCTCAGGGGGAACACGATTTGAACCACTATTCCAATGAAGAGATCGATCAAGGGTTGAGAGATTATGCAAAACAGACGATGGCTCTCTCTGAATTCAAAGACGTTGTGGAGGACTTTTCCGATGAATTAAAAGGGGCGGGTTACGGAATGGAAGGAGGGATGGGAAGAGGCCACGGGAATCCCATCGATGCGGATGTCCTTTTCTACATGAAGTTGGCAGAAAATTATTCGATCCCTCTGAAGAAAACTCCTCTGGAAGAGAAAGGGTCTCTGCATCCCCATTCTCATTCTCCTTGGGAGATCGGGTCACCCTATCAAGATGTCGATATTTGGACCAGTTTCGGGAAGATCATGCCGGGCATCACCCAGATTTGGACTAAAAAGGAAGGAAAGGGAAAAGGGAAAGTAGAAGGTTCTCCGGATTGTTTGATTGCCATCGATTCTTCAGGAAGCATGATCAATCCTCGGAAGAGTCTCTCCTATGCCGTCCTTGGAGCGGCCTGTGCCACGAATGCCTATCTTCAAAATAATTCAAAAGTAGCGGTTTATAATTTCAGCGATGCCCCGATGGGGGGTAAGGACATCTTAGATTATAATGATCGACGAGAGGATATCTACCGAGTCCTTTGTAAATATTTTGGTGGTGGGACGGCTTTGGATTTAGAGGATCTGATGCCATTGATCCGCGGGAGGAAAAACCTGGATTTTTTCATTATTACCGACATGAAAATCACTAACCTGGAAACATTAATCGGATTTTTTGGACAGATCCAAAATCGAGTCACGGCTGTTCATATTGGAGACAACCCTTATGCCGCCCGATTTGAAAAGGCCGTTGAGAAGAAGAAAAACATCAGCATCTATACGGTCAAACGAAAAGAAGATATTCCCCATATTGTTCTCGGAAAGATCAGGGATTATTTTAATCCCGCCCATGTAAAAAAATATTGACTCTTACTCTTCAAATCCTGTAATTTATTCCCATATCATTTTTCTCCTCATGGAGGAGTGGGGAAAGGGAGGGGGTATCCCTTCCCATGAGTTAAGGGAGATGTGCGATGAATTCAGAGATCTTAGAAGCCAGATATACGCATCAAGAGATTATCCGGAAATATAATTGGATCGCCCCTGTCTACGATTTGTTTGGAATCTTGATGGAGTCCAAAGCCCGTCAACGAGCCTTAGAGATCGCTACTATTCAAAATGGAGAGAAAGTTTTAGAAGTTGCCCTTGGAACAGGACTTAATTTTGTGGAGATACTTAAGAGAAATCCGAACGGGTGGGTGGATGGAATCGATGTCTCCATGAAAATGGTAGAGAAGGCAAAAAAAAGAATTTCTAAAACAGGGCAAAATAATTATACTCTTCATCTATGCGATTGCCGCCATCTCCCCTTTGAAGATGAGACATTCGATGTGCTCATGAACCAGTATCTCCTGGACATCCTTGCGGTTGATGATTTTATTCCCATTCTTTTGGAATTCAAAAGAGTTCTAAAAGACGGAGGCAGAATGGTGTTAGTCAACATGACAAAAGGGGAGAGATGGTTAAACCAAATTTATGAAGAAATTTATAAACTAAAACCTCCCCTCTTAGCAGGATGTAGGGGCGTCATGGCCCAACCCTTTCTCGAAAAAATTGGATTTAGAGAATTTCGTAGGGAATTTGTGTCACAACTTGGATTTCCATCTGAGGTGGTAAGGGGGATAAAGAGAAACGGGTTGGGATAAAAATGGGAATACCCTTTGAAATTATTAAGATTTATAATGATTAAAGATTAGGCATTTTGCTAAAAAAATGTAAAATAGGCCATTTTTAGATTAAAATATGGAGGTTTTCAACAGGCTATTCACAAAAAATGTGGGGAAAATATATAACTTATTAATGTTATTATTAAATTCAAAAGGGATCAGTTAGAGGAGGGCCATAACTGATCCCTACCAGTACATCAAGTGGGGGTGAAATAAGGAGGTGATATGATTTGATGTACCGGCTATTTAAATAATAATATATTACAAGGAAAAAATCAAACTTTAGAAAATGATTGGCATAAGATTTGCTGAGGTAAGAGTGATGAAACGAATCTTAATTATTATCCTGTTTGTCTTGTTTATTTCTGAAATCTCTTTTGCCGAGGTTTATAAATGGGTGGATGAAAAAGGAGTGGTCCATTTCACGGATGATATCCTTCAAATTCCGGAGAAATATCGACCCAAAACTGAAAAAATGGTGTTGCCAGAAGGGAAAGAAGAAACAAAAAGTGAAGGAGAATCAATACCCAAGAAGAAAGAGGATGTTTATAGAGATCGGTTAGGCAGGGGAGAAGACTATTGGAAGGGGAGAGTGGAGGAGTGGAAAAAGAAATTAAAAGACTACCAAGAAAGATTAGAAACCCTTAGGGCTAAATATAATGAATTGACAGTAAGGTTTAATGATTCAAAGAGTACTGCCGAGAGAGGAAACCTTCGAGGAGAAAGAGATCAGGTTAAGAATGAAATGGATCAATATAAAATTCAAATTGAAGAAGCCAAGATCATGCTAGACAAAAAGATACCAGAAGAAGCTGAACTCTACAAAGCAAAGCCTGAATGGTTAAAACAATGAAAATATTTCATAGGGTAGATAAAAAGTATCCATTAAATAAAATCAATCCAAAAATTGATAACTCCTCATTTTAAAAAAGGGATTCTCTGTACTCTTTTTTTAAGAGAATTTTTCTAACAAAAAACATGACAATTTGTGACCACGTTTAAAAAATGATAGAATTGGTATCATTTTTGCTTTATATTTAATTTTAGCGCGAACTGATAAAATATTGACCAAAATGTGAATCAAAAGAGTGGATTAGTATGGAGGGGGTAGAGATGGCATTAAAAATGCAAATTTTTAATTGAGGCTTATTAAAATGAACAAAATAAATCAAAATAATCAATCTGCTTCACATAACAAAATGGGTGTTCTCGCAATTGAAAAGAGAAAACACCCGCGGTTTAGTGTTGAATTGCCACTTGACTATTCTCGGGTAGAAGGGAAAGGGACTTACGGAGGAATGGTGGCGAACGCAAGTGAAGGGGGACTCCTCGTCTATTTACCAGAGAGGATCGAAATAGGGACATTATTGAAAATTGAACTATTTTATGTGAGAGGACTAGAATTGGACACCATTAAAGCAGTGGTAAAAGTGGTCTGGTCTGATATGGCTGCCAGAGAAAGTTGGGGAGAGCATCGATACGGATTAAAGTTCGAATATATTGATGAAAAAGATTTCGTCAGACTGACGGCATTGCTAAAAGAGGTAGGAAAATAAAAATCGAGGTTATTTTAAATTGATTTTTTTTGGACATTACAGACCTCGAATAAAAATATAAATAAAAATATGTTGAATTATTTTAAAAAATTATTTAAAAATAAGGAGAATAAAATGAATCAGCTCTGTTTGGGCATCGCCGGGAGGGGATCCTGAGATTTATCTTCTAATGAAGGTGACTAAACATCTCCCTTGAGTTGACTGAAGGAAAACCACTCGGTTTATAAGGAATATCATGAACAAAATAGTTTTCGAAGAAGGGAGATATAGAGTCCTCCTTATCGGTGTTGGGGAAAACAGTAAAGAAGAAAAAGACTCCTTTTGTCATAACCTTTCTAAAAATTATAGTATCCCTCTTCCACTATTAAAAAAAATTGTTGACCGTTGTCCTATCATCCTCAAAAAAAATCTCTCTCTTAAAAAAGCGGAGATACTTGCCAAAACCCTAAAATCTTTCGGGGCGACCGTCTCGGTTGAAGAAAGAAGAAACTTTCCGCCCATCTTTCTCGAATTCCAGGAATTGGTGCCACACCAGTTGGCTTTGGAATCCTCTTATCTCCAGAAGGCACTTAAAGGAACATGGAGTATCATCGGAAGGATAAAAAACATATCGGACGAGATGTTGAGTGATACTTGGGCACTCATTCAACTTTTTGATGTCTTTGAAGAATTTATTAACTTTGAAGAAACTCCCCTCACCATAAACCCTCTCCCTCCCGGAGAGGTATCTCCCTTTAAGGTCGTTTTTGAAGGAAACGTTACGGTTAAAAGAATTTCCATTGCATTTAAAAATGCCTCAGGGCAACCCATTCCGGCAGTGGATAAACGGAAAAAGAGGGAATGGATAGAGGTGGAAATAAACGATGAGGATGAACATTTTCCTTCATCTCAAGGGATACCACCAGAGATTGATCAGAGGTCCGGCATCATTGAGTTGACCGAACCTCCAGAAGAAAAGGTGCATGGAAAGGGAGAGGAAAATTTCAATCGAGACCATTCCCACCCTGGTAGAGGAGTTGGACATTCCCTTGGGAGAAGGGAAGAGAGGAGGGCAGGGAGAAATTGGGGAAGAAGTCCCCGAGGCATCCTTTTCACTGACCCTTGATGAAGATTTTTCAGAGAGGATGTTTGAGTCTCCGATAAAAAATTTGAAAATCTCCGAGAATTTTCAAGAAGGAAACGAATATTATGAAAGGGAGGGATTAAAGAATCCATTAGAAATTGAGGCATTTGAAACGTCACTCCTCCCGGTATCGGAAGAAGTGGAAGAAATCGTAACAAAAGAAAAGGGTTTAGGGGATTTAGAGCCCTCCGCTACCGATGAAGAGGTTGCTACAGAATCGACCTTTGACACATCTGTCTTTGAAGAAGCCACCCCATTGTTAGAAGTTACTTCTGGAAAACCTGAAGAGGTTGAGGGTGAAGGAGGAAAAGGGGTGGGAGCTGAAGGGACGGTAGAAGAGGTGAGAAAGGAAGGAGAAAGTTGTCCTCCCTTCCCCTGGATAGAGTATTTCAAGGATACGGTGGAGGCCTTTTACCAAAGACCTCGTGATATTTTTTCGATGTGGTTTGAAGAGTGTCGAAGGGGGGGAGAATTTATAAATTCCCTTCATGCCCTTTTGACCATATTGGTTCATTCCAGATTTGATCAGACGAATCAGTCTATCAAAGCACTGGAGAATACCCAAAGGGTGTACAGAATTGTTGTTCAACGGAATCTCTCTCGTGAAGAGATTCAACCTCTTGAAGGAACAACCTTTATATCTGGAGAGATATGGAGAGATCTATTTCATAGGGCGCTTCCTAAAGTTCAACAGATTGGAAATGCTATCCTTGAAAAAAGCGAATGGAATGCTTTTGATTTGGAGCGCATGATCCAAGTCATCCCTCATATGGGTCATCAAAACAGCCGATCAGCGATCCGATTGATCCATGAATTGATTCCAGATATCATGGAGGTTGACTTTTCCAATACTCCCGTCACGATTGAGGAAAGTCTTTACCGAGTAGCCTCTCGTTTAGGTATTGTGGACCCCCATTTTGACTATTTCCGAGGAAGTAATTCGATGGGAGACATTAAAATTCAATCTTTTGCCAAAACAGTTTTTCCCAAGAATCCAACGAAGATTGAGGAACCCATGGCTTGGATGGGGATGGAAGAAGAACGAGGGGGACATTGTTTCCCTACTCAACCGCGATGCGAGGGGTGCCTCTTCGAAGCCTTTTGTCCAAGGCTTCATTTTCACTTTAACCCATCAGAAAAAGGGATGCGGAAGTAATTTAAAAGAGGAAAAGTAGTGGAGAAACAGGAGACGAAATCTCATGTGGGTGTGGTCAATTTAGAGAGAAGGAAAAATCCCCGATTTTCTATTGATCTGCCCATCGAGTATCAACTGATCCCACCTACCATCAGCTCTACGGGCCGAGTTCTTAATGCCAGCGAGGGTGGGTTGTTGGTGTATCTTCCTCAACAGACAGAAATTGGCCAACACCTAATCATAAAGCTTTTTTTTGCATCCGGTCCACATCTAAATTCCATTGAAGTGGTGGCGGAGGTAGTTTGGATGGATATCCATCTGGGAAAAGAGTGGGGAGATTACCGATGCGGAGTTAAATTTATTGATATTTCGTCCGATGACCTCAGCAAATTTAAAAATTTTTTAAAAAGCCTTTCAGAATAAATTTCCCTCCCATCGCTCTCTGGAAAGTAACGTATTTCGTTCACTTGTCAAATGCATCAAGAGATTTTATAATAGAGCCAAAGGAGTTTCGAGATGAGTGGGAAGAGTAGTTTTCCTTACCGGAAATTTGATCGGAAACCACATCCTCATATTGTCAAACAAATTTTAGAGGATAGTGAGTTGATCGAGATGATGAAAGAGGTTCTTATTCAAGAGGGAAAAGCTTGCCCCTTTTGTCATCGGAAATTAAAGGGTGAATCTAAGACAAGGGAAATTTGGTAAAAATAAAAAAAGAGATGATTCAAAAAAATAAGAATCCTCTCTTTTTAAATTTAACCTGTGGGTCAAAGGGACAATCCGAATCTATCTTCTTTCCTCAGCCAGACTACTTCAAATATCATCATCCGGGAATTCCCGAGTAAAGGAGAATCGAAAAGGTTTGACAATAAACATATCCGCTGCCTCTTTTACTCCCCCAGAAGGAATGGTAAAAGGCAGCGAGACGATGAAGATGGCTGTCCCCGCAATTCCTGTAGCGACCCCAAAAGGTCTAGCAAAAACTACATCCATAAGGCTCCATCCTTGTCCGGCGGGATCCTCCTTCGCCCATTTATCTTCAGCCCACCCTGTCGAAGAAAGACACCCCATCACCAAAGAAACCGCTAATAATGAGAGAAAAATCTTTTTAAATTCTTTCATAAGAATCCCTCCTTTGTGACGACTGTTGTCTAAATTTAGCAAAATCGAATAGAATTGTCAAACCCCACAGAAACCCGACAGAAAAAAGTAATGCAGGGTGATTATGATTATAAATTTAATGGAGTATTTTTTTCATCCAAGATGAAAGCTCCTTAACAATGAATAGTTTGAGGATAATTAAATGGATCCTTATCAGATATAGATTATCCCATACCGTTTCTTTTGCGCACTTCATCATCGGTTTCCCCGAGCAGGGAGACAAAATTTCGTAAATTTAAGGATGAGCTCATCATATTTGGCACTATACGTTACCGGCACGAGGATGAGAATAAGAAAGGGGAGGAAGAAAAAAGATGAAAATTTTATGGATATAAATGGGATCATATTAATAAATAGTGCAATTTTTCTGCCAAACCAACGAATTGTGTTGGGATAAAGATAACTGATTGAAATTTAACAATAAATTATGTTTAGAATGGAGGAGTTTCTCTTCACAGGGGTTTTTTGAAAGTACAAAGTTTGTTATTTGTACAAAAAATTTAACTTTGGGTTCAGGATTTTCAAGTTATATCGCAACCTAATCAAATCATTTTTGTTTCATTCACAAGCTGAAATAGTTTGGCTTGGGAAAAATGATTTATTTCGACCCTGAAGGGTGGTTGAGTTCTTTAAAATTCTTTAAAATACTTGACAATTGGGCCAAAAGCCGCTATATCTACTCAAAATTCAAAGGGATATTTTAGTTTTTTTATTAAAGTATGGAGTGGACATTACTTCTCAATTCTACTTTTGAGCCATTAAAAGTGGTGACTTGGAAAAAGGCAATCATCATGGTGATGCTAGAAAAAGTAGAGGTGATTGAAGAATACGATCGTCGGATTCGCGGTGTCACTTTTTCGTTACGGCTTCCTGCTGTCATTCGATTAAATCGTTTTATTAAAAGGAAAACTCCTATCGTTAAATTTTCCCGCCAGAATCTCTATGTCAGGGATCGGGGGAGGTGTCAGTACTGTGGTACCCCTTTTGAACATAGAGAGTTGACGTATGACCATGTCATCCCACGCTCAAAGGGTGGACAAACGGAATGGACCAATGTCGTGACCTGCTGCACGGCCTGCAATCTTAAAAAGGGTGGGAGGACACCCGAAGAAGCTGGGATGTCATTGATCCGAAAACCAAGAGCCCCCATCTGGATACCCCTATTACCGATGAGCCTTGGGATCAAAGAAACCCCAGATCCCTGGAAGGATTATCTCTACCTGAATGTAGAGTTGGCCTCTTAATTTTTTACCATGGAAATCGAACTTCCCAAAATATCTTTAGAGTCAATTGGAAATAGGCCACATCATTGAGATGGAACGAGAGAACGGGTCAGGCGGAAGGCCCCCTTAAAACTCTGGATAGAAATAAAGGGTGGATCATGAACAGCGAAGGGATGGAAAGCAATGAACTATCTTTGGGCCCCGTGGAGGATGGATTATATTTTAAGGGAAAAGAAAAAGGGTTGTTTCTTCTGTCAAAAACTTAAAGAGAAGAAGAATGTAAAAAACCTGATCCTGTATCAAGGTGAGTATGTGTTTGTGATCATGAATAAGTATCCCTATACCAATGGCCATTTGATGGTCGTTCCAAAACGTCACTGTCTTGATTTAGAGCAATTAGATCATAACGAATTGAGAGAGCTTTTCAACTTGTTAAAGACCTCCACCCAGGTGTTGAAAGCAAGCCTTCATCCACATGGATTCAATATCGGGATGAATATTGGGAAGGTCGGGGGAGCTGGAGAAGACCACCTTCATCTTCATATTGTCCCAAGGTGGGCAGGAGATACCAATTTTATGCCAGTCATTGGGAAAACGAAAATCGTCCCCGAATATTTAGAAAGAACCTATCGAAAGCTTCACTCACCTTTTATGGATCTTTTGAGCAAAAAAGAGCGCACAGAGAGGAGGAAGAAAAAGTGAGATGGTTCAAGACATTGCTTTGGATGTTGGCCTTTTTTGTTGCAGTCCTTTTTGCCATTCAAAATCGAAGCGACGTCACCCTCCGTTTTGTTTTTCCTATAGAGAATTATCAATGGTTGGAAATTCCAAAAGTCCCTCTTCCTCTTTTCTTGGTCATCTTCTGTTCCATTTTTCTGGGGGTGTTGATCGGAGTGGTGAATGACATGGTTAGACGCTATCAACTCAAAAAGACACTTCGTCAGAATCAAAAAACGATTGAGAGGCTGGAGAGAGAAATTCAATCCATTCGAATTCCGGGTTTAGATCAACCTTCTTTTCTTAAGAAAGAAGATTGATCTTCATTCCGGTGAAAGGAATTCGATCGTCTCATAAAGGAAATGTCACGAAGGCTCAATAAAATTTTTCTTGCATTTCGGAGTGAGTTGTAGTATAGTTATTTTGAATTGTGTTGGTCTGCTGAAAAAGCGGGCTATTAGCCCGCTTTTTTTTTAAAAAACTCAGCGATGGAAAATAGAAGAGATGGTCCCAAAGGAAATTGTGAAACGGGTACGGACAATGATTGATCCTATCCTTTTTCAGGAGGGATTGGAGTTGGCGGATATTGAATATCGGAGAGAATCGAAAGGATGGGTCCTTCGTCTCTATCTGGACAAAGAAGGAGGGGTTACCCTTGACGATTGCACCCGGGTCAGTCAGGAGGTTGGGAGGAATTTGGACATCGAGGACCTCATTCAAGCTCCTTACACGTTAGAGGTTTCCTCTCCAGGGTTGACCCGCTCATTAAAAACCGAAAAGGACTTCATAAAATACTGCTCCCATTGGGTCAAAGTGAAAACCTTCGATCCTATTGAAAATAGGCGAAGCTTTAAAGGGAGGCTCATAGGGGTTTCTGAGGACAAAATTGAAATAGAAAGTGATGGAGGAATTTTCCAGATCCCTCTCAACAATGTGGCAAAAGCGAACTTGGAAATGGATCAGAACGTGCTACGAAAGGACCGCCACATCAAATGAAATACTATTTTTCGAAAGCTCCGTCAAGCTTTGGCGCAAGGTACTTTATTTTAAAAAGGGAGAGATGAATTATGCCATCCAATCTCAATTTTGTGATTGAACAAGTGGGAAAGGATAAAGGGATTGATCGGAAGGTGATCATCGAAGCCTTAGAGCAAGCCGTGCTGACGGCTTCGAGAAAGAAATATGGGCACCAAGGAGAGATCGAAGTCCACTATAACGAGGAAGTGGGTGAGGTGGAACTCTTCCAATTCAAGCAGGTCGTGGAGGAGGTGACGAATCCATCGACAGAAATTTCTTTGAAAGAGGGAAGAGAATTGGACAACGAAGCCCAGATCGGAGACAGTCTTGGAGTGAAACTGAATACGGACTTCGGCCGCATCGGAGCTCAGACAGCGAAGCAGGTGATCATCCAGAGGGTGCGAGACGCTGAGCGGGAAAATGTCTATAATGAATTTAAGGGTCGAAAGGGAGATTTGGTCAGTGGAACCGTACAGCGGATGGAAAAGGGAAACCTCTATATCAGTATTGGCAGAGCAGAGGCCATCCTCTTCTCGAAAGAACAGATTCCTGGGGAGACCTACCGACAGGGAGAGCGACTTCGAGTTTATATTCTTGATGTGCAGAAGAACTCAAAAGGACCCCAAATTTTTCTTTCCAGGACACACCCAGCATTTTTAATTAAGCTATTTGAGATGGAGGTGCCCGAGATCTCTGAAGGGGTGATCAAAATGATCAGCGCTGCCCGGGAACCGGGTGAGAGGGCAAAGATCTCTGTCTATAGTTCGAACCGGGATGTGGATCCCGTAGGAGCCTGCGTGGGAATGAAAGGTTCTCGAGTTCAAAATGTCGTTCAAGAACTTCGAGGGGAAAGAATTGATATCATCCCTTGGTCCCAGGATCAAGCCAAATATGTGTGTAATGCTTTGGCCCCAGCTAAAATCTCGAGAGTTTATATCGATGAAGAGAATCGACATATGGAGGTGGTCGTGGCAGATGATCAGCTTTCCCTGTCTATCGGAAAGAAAGGTCAAAATGTCCGATTGGCTTCTAAATTGACCGGTTGGAAAATCGATATTAAGAGTGAGTCGAGGATGGAAAAAATCTCCAGTGAAATCTTAGAAAAATTTAAAGGCCTCCCTCATATTGGAGATGTGGCCAGTCGTATCCTTTATAACGAAGGGTTCCGATCGATCAAGGAAGTGGCGGAGGTCGATCCAGAAGAATTGGCCAAGGTTTTAGAAATTGAGAAGGAAAAGGCCACAGAGATCGTTACAGGAGCCATTCAGGTGTCTCAAAAAGAGGAAGGCACAAGGGTTGCCGAAGAAGGCCCCTCAGCCACGGGGAATTTTGCTCTCGATCCGGTGGATCGAATGGAAGGGGTGGGGGAGAAGACTGCGCAAATATTGGAAGCAAATGGATTAAAAACCATTCGCGATATTTTGGAAACGAATGTGGAAAAACTTTCTGGGCTTCAAGGAATTGGGATCAAAAAAGCAGAAAAACTGATTCAGTCCGCAAAACAATATACCGAAGGGAAGAGGACATGAGTAAGAAAGGCCCGGCCCCCATCCGAACATGTATCGGATGTCGGAAAAGAAGGAAGAAAGAGGAGATGATTTGGTTGACCCTGAGTTCTGAAGGAGTGGTCAAGGTGAATCCGAGGATGCCTCATCAGGGGCGAGGGTTTTATCTCTGTCCAGATCTCGGGTGTGTCCATCGTGCGAAGAAAAAGAATAGAGGAGTAGGGGTCTTGGAGACATTGAATTTCCAGGTTCCTTTAGGCAAGAGTATTTTCAAAGAGAGAGACGAATGGGATAGAGGAGGAAGGGGATGACAAAAAGTAAAGTCCTCGATCTTGCTCGCGAAGTCGGGATGGAGGATGATAAACTGCTTCTTAAATTGAAACGGATGGGGGTAAAGGTAAAAGATAAGAGACTTGCCGAACCTGAGAAAAAGATTCCCCTCTCTGATGAGAAAATCATCGAACGGGATTCCGAAAAAGAAATTATTGAGAAACGGGTTAAACCCACAGTCATCCGGAGAAGAACAAGAACTTTGGAAGTTAAAGTGGAGACCCCACCTCCTCCATTGGCAGTGGTCGAGGCGGAGGTGATTCCTGAGATTATTAAAGAAAAGATCACACAGGTTATAGAGAAAGAGAGAAAAGCTGAACCCGAAACAAAGGCACCGAAGAAGGCAGTTGAGAAAAAAGAATTGAAAAAGGAGGAGAAGGCTCCCTCAAAACCAACGGGGGGGGGGAAGGCGGAGGAAACACCCGCAGAACTGATGTCCCCCGTTGAAGCGAAGGCTGAAGGAAAAGAAATCCTCACCCCCAAACCCATCGAGGCAGTACAGCCTCAAGTTGCCCTGAAAGAGAAGGGGGAAAGAGGAGAGGTCAAGAAGGAAGCTGAAGAACTTAAACCGAAAGAAGCCCCTATTAAAAAAGTGGATGTAAAACTTCTTGAAAAAGAAGAATTGCTGGAGAAAGAAAGATTAGGGCCCCTCGCAAAGAAAAAAGGGTTTATCAAAAAGAGAAAAAGAATTGAGGAAAGGATGTTGGGGGAGGATGAGACCGAAGGGGAAAAAGTGGAGGAAAAAGAAGTAGCGGTCAGCTTCAGATCCTTCAGACCTATGAAAAAGAAGGTTGTGTTAAAAACGCCAAAGAAGACCGAAGTGACCGTCCCCAAACCGATTAAGAGAATTATTCGAATCGCAGAAATGATCGCTGTGGGAGATCTGGCCAAAAGGATGGGGGTGAAAGCTGGTGAATTAATTAAAAAGTTGATGGAGATGGGCGTGCTGGTGAATATCAACCAACTCATCGATCCGGATGTCGCTTCTTTGGTGGCCAGTGAGTTTAGCTACGAGGTGGAGAAAATCTCCATGGAGCGGCAGGAACTGCTCGAAAGAAAAGAAGACCTCCCCGAACAGTTGAAACCCAGGTCACCTGTGGTGACGATCATGGGCCATGTGGATCATGGTAAGACCATGCTTTTGGATTCGATAAGAAAGACAAATGTGATGGGGGGAGAAGCTGGGGGCATCACTCAGCATATCGGAGCCTATGATGTCGAGTTGGAGAATGGGCATGTGGCTTTTATTGACACCCCTGGTCACGAAGCATTTACCGCCATGAGGGCAAGAGGAGCTCAAGTGACGGACGTGGTGGTTTTGGTGGTCGCTGCGGATGATGGGATGATGCCGCAGACTAAAGAGGCCATCGATCATGCTAGAGCGGCCAAGGTTCCTATTGTGGTCGCCATCAATAAGATTGATAAAGCGACCGCGAATCCGGAAAAGGTGAAGAAGGATCTTTCGGAATATGGACTCGTCCCGGAGCAATGGGGAGGAAACACCCTTTTCGCCGAAGTGTCCGCCAAACAGAAAACAGGAATTAAAGAGTTGCTGGATTTAATCCTCCTTCAAGCCGAGGTTTTGGAATTAAGGGCCAATCCAGACAAATCTGCTCGGGGGGTTATCATTGAATCCAAATTGGACAAGGGCAGGGGCCCCGTGGCCACCCTTCTCGTCCAAGAAGGAACGTTGAAAACGGGAGATGCCTTCCTCGCAGGGTCCCACTATGGCCGGGTCAGGGCGATGCTGAATGATAAAGGGCAGAAGATAGAAGAGGCTCGTCCCTCTATCCCTGTGGAGGTGGTAGGGTTTACCGATATTCCCGAGGCGGGAGAAACGTTCATCGTCGTCTCAGAAGAGAGGATGGCTAAACAGATCAGCCTCCACCGCCAAGAAAAAATTCGTGAAAAAGAACTTTCAAAACTGAGCAGGGTCTCCTTAGAAGAGCTCTATGATAAAATCAAGAAGGGGGAGGTCAAGGAGCTGAATGTCATTATTAAGGCGGATGTTCAAGGATCCATTGAGGCAGTGAAAGAGGCGTTGAAAAAACTCTCCACGGAAGAAGTGAAGGTCAATATCCTTCACGATGCGGTGGGTGGAATTACAGAGACCGATGTCAATTTGGCCTCAGCGTCCAACGCGATCATCATCGGCTTCAATGTGAGGCCAGGCACGAAGGCTCAGTCCTTGGCTGAACAGGAGCAAGTCGATATCCGGACTTATTCTATCATCTATGATGCGATCACCGATATTAAAAACGCCTTAGAAGGATTATTGGAGCCGACATACAAAGAACATATTCTGGGAAGGGCACAGGTGATCCAGGTTTTCAATATTAAGAAAGTGGGAACCGTGGCGGGCAGTGTCGTGACAGATGGGAAGGTGGTGAAAGGGTCCCATGCAAGATTACTGCGAGACAATGTGCTCGTCTATGATGGTCGGATTTCTTCACTCAAGCGATTCAAAGATGATACGAAAGATTGCAGCCAGGGGCTCGAGTGTGGTATCAGTATCGAGAATTTTAATGACATTAAACTCGGTGATATCATCGAGTCTTATGAGATGGAAGAGGTCCAATCTCGGTTAACCTGATTTTCCATAAGGTTTTTGCTCGAGAGGATCCGGGTTTTTTTAAAAAGAGAGGGAAGGAGATGGTCATCGGAATTTGCCAACTTGACCTTCGGATTCCGGAAAATCATTCCTTGAAGGGAAAGCGACATGTGATTCGGAAACTGATCGATCGGGTAAGGCATCGATTTAATGTGGCGATCTCTGAAGTGGGAGATAATGACCTTTGGCAACGGGCACAGATTGGCTTCTGTGCGGTTGGAAATGACAGGCGCCACATCAATTCGAGTTTAGATAAGGTGGTCGATTTTATAGAACAGATGAACCTCGTTGAGATGGTTCGTACGGAAATTGAAATCCTCACGGTATAAAGCATTTAAGGATTTGAATGGAAGGCAAACGTTCCGAAAAAGTAGCGGATTTGATCCAAAAGGAAGTCTCCCAAATGCTGGTGAGATCGATCAAAGATCCTCGTATTGGTTTTGTCACCATCACCCGGGTGAGCGTCTCTGAGGATTGTCGGTTTGCAAAAATCTATTTCAGTGTGGCAGGGTCCCTCGAAGAGAGGGAGAGGTCGATGAAAGGCCTGGAGAGTGCCAAGGGATATGTTCGCAGAGAACTGGGTCGCCGTATCCGGCTAAGATATACTCCTGAAATTATGTTTCAATTTGATCCTTCCATTGAGTATGCTATTCATATGGAAGAATTGATCCAAGGTATTCATCTTAAAAGGGAGGCCGATGGGGGTGAAGAAGGGAATTGACGGTCTTTTCATTGTAGATAAACCTGAGGGGATGATTTCCTTGGATGTCGTGAGAGAAATCAAACGTCGGTTTGGTGTGAAGAAGGCGGGGCACATTGGAACCCTGGATCCGTTTGCCACAGGTGTTTTGCCTATCGTGATCAACGAGGGGACGAAATTGGTTCCATTTTTAGGGGAGGGGCCTAAAGAGTATGAGGTAACCCTCCAATTAGGGGAGGAGACTGACACGGACGATTGGACGGGGAAGGTCGTCATGAAAAGGCCATGGGAGGGAACTCAACCTGAAAAGATTGAAGCTCTCATCCATACATTTTTAGGGAAGATTTATCAGGTCCCTCCCATGTTTTCAGCCATCAAAATTCAAGGGAAACCCCTATATCGATTAGCCAGAAAGGGAATAGAGGTCAAACGGAAAGAGAGAGAGGTGGAAATTTACGAGATTCAAATGAAGAAGATAAACCTGCCTCTTGTCTGTTTCCAAGTTTCTTGTTCAAAAGGGACTTACATTCGCTCTCTGGGAAGAGATATTGGAAGGAAAATAGGATGTGGGGCTCATCTTCGCTTTCTAAGAAGAATTCGGAGCGGTCCCTTCACGCTCGAACAGGCGATCTCATGGGAAAGATTAAAAGATCTCTCCGCATCCGATCATCTCGCCCCCTGGTTGATCTCTTTGAAAGACGCGTTGCCCAGTTTCCCTGAGGTGATCGGGGACGAGCAATTGATAAGAAAGGTCCGTTGTGGAAAAGAAATGATGGTCCGAGACCTTTCCCCGCAGACCCTTCCAACCTTCGAAAGAGGAGAATGGCTCAAGATGTCCTCACCTGAGGAAGGCTTGGTGGCCATTTTAAAATCAGAGCTGAAGAGGGCAGATATTTCCTGGGCCCATCCAGAAGAAGTAGCCCTTCGTCCGTTAAGAATTTTTTTTCCCTCACCCCCTTTCTCTCCCCAAGGAGGAGAGGGCAAGGTCGCTTCGACTCGCAACCGAGGTGAGGGAGAAGATCACGTTAGCTGTAAAGGAGGATTTCATGACACTTGTTCAGGAGAAGAAAAAAGAGATCATCGACCAGTTTAAAAACCACGAAAAGGACACGGGGTCCCCGGAGGTACAAATTGCTATTCTCAGCGAAAGAATTCGATATCTGACAGACCATTTTAAAACTCACAAACGAGACCATCACTCTCGCAGGGGTCTTCTCAAACTGGTCGGCCAACGGCGAAGGCTCCTCAACTATCTTAAAGAAAACAAGGTGGACCGATATCGAATCATCATTGATAAGTTAGGGTTACGAAAATAGAACTTGTAGGTTCAATCCAAATAAAAAGGAGTAAAGAGAATTCTATGAATCAAAAGTTGCAGATTGATTTTGGAGGAAGGCCATTTTCCATTGAGACAGGGAAGGTGGCAAAACAGGCGAACGGGTCGGTCATGGTTCAGTATGGGGAAACCGTTGTTCTGGTCACGGCAGTGACATCCGACAAGAAGCGTGAAGGCCTCGATTTCATTCCCCTCACGGTTAATTATTTAGAAATGACTTATGCGGCGGGGAGGATCCCGGGAGGTTTTTTTAAGAGAGAAGGGAGACCCAGCGATCGAGAGACATTAATCTCCCGTTTTATCGATCGACCTTTGAGGCCCCTTTTTCCAAAGGGATTTCAGAATGAGATCCAGATCATCGCCACGGTTCTCTCAGCCGACCAGGATAATGATCCCTCCATCTTAGGGATGATTGGAGCCTCCAGTGCCCTTTCTCTCTCTGATATCCCCTTCGAAGGCCCCATTGCAGGGGCCAAAGTGGGTCGGATTGACGGAGAGTTTATCCTGAACCCCACCCATGAAGAATTGGAACTGAGCGATATCGATCTCTTTGTGGCAGGGAGTGAGAATGCCATCATCATGGTTGAAGGAAGCGCTAAGGAGGTCAAGGAGGAGGAGATTCTGGAGGCCATTCTATTTGGCCATCAATCCTTGAAGCCGGTGATTGAGCTTCAGAAACAGATGAAATCGTCTTTGGGGGTCACCCCCAAGGAATTCGAACTCAAAAAACCTGAAGAGTCTCTTTACGAAAAAGTAAACGCCATCGCCCAGGAGAAACTCCGGGGGACTTTTCATATTACAGACAAAGAAAAGAGAAGAGAGCAGATGGAGAAGACCCTTCAGTTAACCTTCCAGGAGCTCGGGGTCGGAGACGAATCCTCACAAAAGATGGTGAAGGGCGCTTTCGAAGAGATCTATCGTAAAGTGGTCAGAAAATTCATTATAGAAAACAAGAAGAGAATCGATGGAAGGACTCTTTCAGAAATTCGTCCCATCTCCTGTGAAGTGGGTATCCTTCCCAGAACCCATGGCTCCGCCCTCTTCACACGTGGAGAAACCCAAGTTCTCGCCGTCGTCACTTTTGGAACTTCTGAAGATGAGCAGAAGATTAATTCCCTGACCGGGGAGATCTATAAATCCTTCATGCTTCACTATAACTTCCCTCCCTTCTGTACAGGGGAAGTTTCCCCATTGAGGTCGCCAAGCCGCAGAGAGATTGGGCATGGGGCGTTGGCCGAGAGGGCCATCTTGCCTGTCCTCCCTTCCACCGAGCAATTCCCCTATACTATTCGAATTGTCTCAGAGGTGCTGGAATCGAATGGATCCTCCTCCATGGCCACGGTATGTGGATCAACGCTCTCTCTGATGGACGCAGGGGTTCCCATTAAGGCTCCTGTGGCTGGCATTGCCATGGGTTTAATCTTGGAAGATGGGGAGACAGCCGTCCTCTCCGATATCCTAGGCGATGAAGATCATTTTGGAGATATGGATTTCAAGGTGGCAGGTACAGCAGAAGGGGTCACAGCCATCCAAATGGATATCAAAGTTCGGGGACTTTCCAAAGAGATCATGAGAAAAGTTCTCGATCAGGCGAAAGAGGGCAGATTCCATATCTTGAATAGGATGAGTGAGACGATTTCCGAACCCCGGAAAGATCTCTCACGCCATGCCCCTCGAATTGTTAGCCTCCAGGTCAAACAGGAAAAAATACGGGATGTCATCGGTCCAGGGGGGAAAAACATTCGAGCCATTGTTGAACAGACGGGTGTCAAGATCGATGTGGAAGATTCGGGAATGGTGAAGCTGGCCTCTCCGAATTATGAGGCCATCGAAAAAGCCATCTATATGATCAAGCGGCTCACCCAGGAGGTGGAAGTCGGTGCTCTTTATACCGGGAAGGTTGTAAGGATTTTGGGTTTTGGTGCTATTGTAGAACTTTTTCCTGGGACCGATGGCCTCATCCATATCTCCCAATTGGCAGAGAGTCATGTCAAGGAGGTTACGGATGTCCTCAAAGAGGGGGATGAGGTGCCCGTCAAAGTGATCGATATCGATCCACAGGGTCGCATTCGGTTGAGCCGGAAGGCAGCCTTGAGGGAAATGAAACAAAACGCGGAAGAAAAAGGATAGAAACAGAAGAGGGAAAATAGGGCAGTGAAGATCATGGATGCCGAGATAAAAAAATGAAAGATTCTTTGAATCAATCATGGATCGAAAATGGATCCACCTATCAGAAGACCGTTCTCAATAATGGAATCCGAGTGATCACAGAGGAAATTCCCTATCTCCGATCCGTCTCCATTGGAGTGTGGGTGATGACTGGGTCGAGAGATGAGCAACCCCGTGAAAATGGTATCTCCCACTTCATTGAACACCTCCTCTTCAAAGGGACAGAGAAGAGGACAGCTTTTGACATCGCCAAAGAGATTGACTCCGTGGGTGGAACACTGAATGCTTTTACGGGAAGGGAATACACCTGCTTTTATGCGAAGGTGATCGACAAGAATTTACCTCTCGCCATCGATCTCCTTTCAGATATTTTTCTCCATTCTCTCATGGATTTGAAGGATGTGGAGAAGGAGAGGATGGTGATCCTCCAGGAGATCAAAATGGTGGAGGATACTCCTGATGATTTAATCCACGACCTTTTTAACCGGGTTTGCTGGGGGGAACACCCTTTGGGTTTTCCAATTTATGGAACGTCAGAACTGGTACAATCTTTTGACCGAGATCAGCTTTTCCAATTTTTTAGAGGAAACTACCCCCCCGACCGAATCATCATCTGTGCCGCTGGGAATTTACAACATCAAGAAGTGGTTGACCTGATCTATAGGGCATTTGGTCAGATCCCAAAGTCGGATAAAGTACAGGCAAGGGTAAAACCCAATCCTATCTCCACCACCAATATTTGGAAGCGAAATTTAGAGCAGGTGCATTTTTGTCTTGGCACCCAAGGACTCCAATACAACCATTCCCTACGGTTCACCTCCTATGTCTTGAACACCATTCTGGGGGGTGGGATGAGTTCAAGGCTTTTCCAAGAGATCCGCGAGAATCGCGGTTTGGCCTATTCCGTTTATTCCTATCTTCCAACCTATATCGATACGGGACTGGTGGTCGTCTATGCGGGGACCAACGAAGATTCCTTTCAGGAGGTCATCGAACTCATCCTCAAAGAGTTCAACCGACTTAAAAAGGAGCCTTTAATGAATGGGGAATTAGAGACCGCAAAAGAACAGTTGAAAGGGAATCTTCTCCTCAGCCTCGAAAGTTCTGACAACCTGATGACCCGCCTGGCGAAGAATGAAATCTATTTCCAGTCCTACCTTCCTGTGGGGATGATCCTCAAAGGGATTGATGAGGTCAAGGAGGGGACCGTTCAACAGTTAGCCACTGATACCTTTGATGAACGCTTCTTCTGCTTGACTGTGCTGGGGCCGATGGATGGGAATTATTTCGATAGGGTCCGGTTGTTCAGCAAATAATGAATCATTCTTGCTCGGAAGGCAGGGGGTGGAGATGAAAATGTTCGTCAAACGTTTGAGAAAAGATCTTTATGTGTCCCTGCCTCAATATATGACAGAAGGCGCCTCTGGAATGGATCTTTTTGCCTCTCTCGAAAATGATGTGACCTTAGAGCCAGGAGAAAGAAGACTTATCCCCACAGGGGTTGCCGTCGCCATCCCTGTGGGATTTGAAGGACAGGTTAGACCTCGCAGTGGGTTGGCCATTCAGAAAGGTATTGGTGTGGTCAATGGGCCCGGGACGATCGACTCCGATTATCGCGGGGAGATCGGTGTCCTCCTGATCAACTTCGGGAAGGAGCCCTTTACCATCCGTCATGGAGAAAGAATTGCCCAGATCGTGATCTCTCAGGTTTTTCGAGCCACCCTGGAGGAAGTCGATGATCTTCCATCGACCCAGAGACAAGGGGGAGGATTTGGACATACAGGAATCTGAGGAGCGTTTCAAGACGATTGATCTCACTATCGAAGCAGAGGGAATAATCGCCTCTGCTTTTTATTTGGTTCCCCATACCCTTCCCCTCTCCCCCTGCCTACCGGCAGGCAGGCGCTGGGGAGAGGGAGGGGGTGAGGGGGATTAGGGAAGTGTCGTGGACCAATTACTAGATCAGTTTCTCCATTACCTCATCGTTGAAAAAGGGCTCTCTAAAAATACGATTGAGGCCTACAGCCATGGGTTGAGTCGATTTTTAAATCACCTGAAGGAGAAAGAGGTTCAGGAGGTCGAAGAGATTAGCAAGTTCGATGTCAGAGGATTTCTCCTCGCTCTGAGAAAGAGGAACCTTTCCACCAGAACCATCGTGAGAAATTTAGTTGCCATTCGGACCTTCTTCAAATTTTTGGTTCAAGAGGGAATTCTGGAGGCAAATCCTATCGAAAATTTGGAATCCCCTAAAATCGCAAAAACCCTACCAGAAATTTTGACCTTAAAAGAAATCGAGCAACTATTGGAACGGCCTGATCTCCAGACCCCTCTGGGCAGGAGAGACCGGGCGATGTTGGAAATGCTCTATGCCACAGGGATGAGGGTTTCCGAACTCACTCAGCTTCCGACCCATCAGGTGAACTTGGAAGGGGGATATGTCCTTCTCTATGGCAAGGGTTCAAAAGAAAGGATTGTTCCACTTGGAAGCGAGGCGATGAAGTGGGTCACTTTCTATTTAAGGGAAAGCAGGGGAATCCTTGCAAAGGGAAAAGAGAGCCCGTTTCTTTTTATCAACCGGTCAGGAAAAGCGATGAGCCGACAAAGGTTCTGGAAGAGCCTTAAAGATTATGCGCGAAGGGCTGGCCTTCGCAAGAGGACCACCCCTCATCTTCTTCGTCACTCTTTTGCCAGTCATCTATTGGAAAGGGGAGCCGATCTTCGCTCCGTCCAGATGATGCTTGGCCATGCGGATATCTCCACCACTCAGATATATACCCATGTGACCGGAGAGCGATTGAAGAAGATTCATCAACAGTATCACCCTAGAGGCTGAAAAAGATCATTGCAAAATGGTCAATAAATTAGCATTTCAAATTGGCAGTTTAAGTTGTTTTAAACATTGCTAATTTTGCATTGCTAATTGCTCATTGCTAATTGAGTCTTCGATGGAAGTGATCACCACCCATATCAATGCGGATTTTGATTCTTTGGCTTCCATGTTGGCGGCTAAAAAACTCTATCCCAATGCGGTCTTGGTCTTCCCTGGTTCTCAAGAACGAAGCCTCCGTGATTTCTTCATTCGTTCCACCCTTTATGCCTTTGAGGTGGAGCGGATCAAGAATATTGACTTAAAAGAAGTGAAACGGCTCATTTTGGTGGACACTCGTCAGATCAGTCGCATCGGGAAGTTTTCAGAGGTCTTATCCAAATCCGATTTGGAAATTCATATCTACGACCATCACCCCCCCTCCTCGGAGGACCTCCACGGTTCTGTGGAAGTCATCTCAGAGATAGGAGCGACGGTGACACTGATGCTGGATATCCTTCAGAAGAGGGGGATAGACATTACGCCCGATGAGGCCACCGTGATGATGCTGGGGATTTATGAAGATACTGGAAACCTGACCTTTCCTTCAACCAAGGAAGAAGATTTCAAGGCAGCGGGGTACTTGGTTCGGAAAGGGGCAAACCTCAGCATCCTCTCGAATGTGATCACAAAGGAACTCACAGCTGAGCAAGTCTTTTTATTGAATGACCTGATCCAATCCGCCACCCGATATAACTTCCATGGAATCGATGTGGTCATCGCTCAGGCCTCTGTGGATCGTTATATTGGGGATATTGCTGTCCTTGTCCATAAATTGAAAGATATTGAAAACTTGGATGTCCTGTTCGTCCTGGTGAGGATGGAAGACCGAGTCTACTTGATTGGAAGGAGCCGCCTCGAAGAGGTGAACGTATCGGAAATTGCCAGCGAATTTGGAGGAGGGGGACATCCCACCGCCGCCTCTGCAACGGTCAAAGGGGTCACTCTCGTAGAGGCACATGCTCGATTGGTCAAAATGTTGATGGAGTTCGTCAAACCCAAAAAAGTGGCGAGGGATGCGATGGTCTATCCCGTCAAGAGTATTGAGCCGGACCTAACCTTGGAAGAGGCCGGTGAGATACTCACTCGATACAACCTGAACATCCTCCCCGTCCTTCAGAACGGAAAAGTGATCGGCTTGATTTCCAAACAAGTGGTGGAGAAAGGGATGTATCATGGATTAAAAACTTCTTTGGTGAAGGAATATATGACCACCGAGTTCTCGGTAGTTTCTCCCGATACGCCTTTTTCCCGAGTCCAGGCCATCATCATCGGACAGAACCAGAGCCTCCTCCCTGTCATTGAAAAGGACCGAATGATCGGGTCCATCTCGGTGGGGGATGTCATGCGAACTCTCCAAGAGGAAATGATAAAATCGGAGAAAGGGCTATCGGTTTTCGAGAGCCAGCCCCTTTATACCCGTAAAAAGGTGATCTCCAAGTTCATGAAGGAGCGTTTCCCTGAACGAGTTCACAACCTACTGGTAGAATTTGGTAAGGTAGGGGATGAGTTAGGATATCCAGTCTATGCCGTCGGAGGTTTTGTCAGGGATCTTCTGTTGAGGGTGGAAAACTTTGATGTGGATATTGTGGTCGAGGGGGATGGAATCCGCTTGGCTGAGGAATTCGAGAAGAAGTTCCCCTGCCGAATTCGAACGCATAAAAAATTTGGAACAGCCATCATTCTCTTCCCGGATAGGTTAAAAATCGATGTCGCCACCGCTCGCTGGGAAGTCTATGATTCTCCAGCAGCCCTGCCCACGGTGGAGAGCGCTTCGATCAAAATGGATCTCTATCGAAGGGACTTTACCATTAATACCTTGGCGATTCAACTCAATCCAAAGGCGTTTGGAGAGCTGATCGATTTTTTTGGAGGGGTCAAGGACATCAAGGAAAAGGTGATTCGGGTTCTCCATAATCTCTCTTTTGTCGAAGACCCTACTCGGGTTTTTCGGGCGATCCGTTTTGAACAGCGTTTTGGATTCCAAATCGGAAAACATACCCAGAATCTGATGAAGAATGCCGTGAAGGTGGGGTTTTTAGAACGTCTCTCCGGAGGGAGAGTCCTCTCCGAGCTCCTCCTGCTTCTTCAGGAGGAAGCTCCTCTTCCCGCTCTGAAACGGATGAAAGATTTCAATCTTCTTCATTTCCTTCACCCCGACCTTAAGCAGGATGAACAGGCCGAAGCCCTCTTTGAACAGATTCACCATGTCATCTCTTGGTTTGACCTCCTTTTTCTGGAGGAACGATACGAACGCTGGCTCATCTATTTTTATGCTCTCATCGACTCCTTAAAGGAGACGGAGATTGAAGCGCTCTGCCAACGACTAACCCTGAACGATAAGCTTAAGAGGAGGGTGATCGAGGGAAAACTTCATGGAGACCAAGCCCTTCTTCAAATCTTTTCTTGGATCAATACAGACCAACGCCCGAAACGATCAGAGATCTATGACGTGCTCAATCCTCTTTCTACCGAATCCAAACTCTTCATGATGGCTAAGACCACACAGGTAACGACTCGCCGTTATATCTCCTTGTATTTTACGCAGTTAAAAGATACCAGGCCTCTCTTGAGAGGAGCAGATTTAGTTCAAATGGGGATCAAGTCAGGGCCTTTTATTAAAAAGGTGTTGAACGGTTTGCTGAAAGCCAGATTGGATGAGCAGGTCATCACACGACAGGATGAAATGGAATATATTTCTAAAGTTCAAGGGATGGAGATATGGTCGGAAACGATTCGCAATCAGAGGGAAGGTTAAATTATACCTTTCGATTAGAGGGGTTTGAAGGGCCTCTTGACCTTTTACTTCATCTTATCCAGAAAAACGAACTGGACATCTTCAATATCCCCATTGCCCTCATTACTGAGCAGTATTTGGAATATCTCCAGTTGATGAAAGTTCTCAACTTGGATATCGCCGGGGAGTATCTCCTCATGGCTTCCACTCTCCTTCACATCAAGTCGAAGATGTTGCTCCCAAAATCTTCGGGGGGAGAAGAAGAGGTGGAAGAGGATCCGAGAGCGGAACTCGTACGAAGGCTTTTGGAGTATCAAAAATATAAGCAGGCCGCACTGGAGTTGGAAAAAAGACCCTTGTTGGATCGGGATGTTTTCATCCGGCTAATACCAGCGGAACCTGAAGAGGGACCTGAAGAAGAAAGAATTGAGGTAAACCTTTTAGAGCTCCTCGGGGCTTTCCAGAAAGTTCTGGAAAGGGTCAAACCTGAGGGCGTTCATGAAGTCGTCTTAGAATCTATCAGTGTAGAGGATAAAATCGAAGAGATACTGATCCTTCTTGAGAAAGAGAATAGAAGCGTGGCCTTTCATCGCCTCTTTCCCGAACAGGCTTCGCGAAGAGTGGTGATTGTCACGTTGTTGGCCATTCTGGAGCTGGTGAAGATGAAACGTATTCGCATCTTTCAACTGACTCCCTTTGAAACCATTCGCCTTTCACCCATGTAAAAGTGTTTGTTGAGATTATAGCGCTATGTCTGAATAAAATAGGCGGTAAGCACAAGACTCATAGCCCAGTACTATAATAACTAAGTTCGGAGGGATCCATGAAACAAAAACGAATCTTAATCGGGTTGGGTGTGATTGCAGCACTTCTCATTTTCTTTTTTACCCTCCTCTTCTTTATTGGGCGTTATTCAGGAGCAAAACCCGGGCGGTTTGCTTTTGGAGATAAGATCGCCATTGTAGAAATTAAGGGGGTGATCACCCAATCCTCCGGGATCATTGAGGAGCTCCAGATCTATCTTGAGGATGAAGGGGTCAAAGCGATCATCCTGAGGATTGATTCGCCAGGTGGGGGCGTAGGTCCATCCCAAGAGATCCATCGAGAAATTTTAAAAAGCAAGTCAAAGAAAAAAGTAGTTACCTCTATGGGGTCTGTAGCGGCCTCCGGAGGTTATTATATCGCCTGTGCCTCTGACCTCATCGTAGCGAACCCCGGGACGATCACGGGATCCATCGGAGTTTTGATGCAGTTCTCCAATTTCGAAGAACTTCTTAAAAAAATAGGAATCAAGGGAATGGTGCTTAAAAGCGGGGAGCATAAAGATATCGGATCCCCTTTCCGTGAGATGACAGCTGAGGAAAAGAGGATTATGCAAGAAGTGCTTGATAATGTTCACCAGCAATTCATTCAGGCCGTAGCGGAAGGAAGGAAATTGGATTACTCGAAGGTCGTTCAGATCGCCGATGGAAGAATCTTAACAGGAGAACAGGCTAAAAATTTTGGCTTGGTAGATAAAATGGGAAATCTTCAGGATACCATTGATATCACTGCCAAGATGGTAGGCATAAAAGGGAAACCCAATGTCCTCTATCCTAAAAAGAGGATTTCCATCTGGGAACTTATAATGAGAGATATGGCCTCTGCGATCATAGATGTATTAAATGAGAAAGGATATGAGTTGAACTTTCCCTTACAGATTAAATAGAACTATTTATTAATGCAAACGAATTATACATGTCGACCTAAGTCCTTTCTAGTTTGTCATTCCGGGCTTGACCGGAATCAGCTTTTCCTGGATACCTGATGGAGTTCATCACTGAAATCGGGCGATGACATCCTTTGCTGTGATTAATGTTTGTGTATGATCTTTATTACATTACATTTTTTTTGGTAACGCTATGCGCTATGCCCTTTGCGCTATGCGTTGTTTAACCATTCGGCGATTTTTTTCATATCCTCCCAGACCTCTCTCTTTTTTTCTGGATTCCTCAATAGGAAGGCAGGGTGGTAGGTAGGGATCACCTTGATCCCTTCGAGATCATAAAACTTCCCGCGAAGGGCCGAAATTTTCGCATCGGTTTTGAGAAGTGTCTGGGCAGAAAAAGTCCCCAGGGCGCAGATGATTTTGGGTTGGATCGCGCTAATCTGTTTCGCCAGAAAAGGATTGCAGCTCTGGATCTCATCTGGCTCTGGATTTCGATTTTGAGGGGGTCGGCATTTGATGATGTTGGCGATGTAAACCTCTTCTCTTGAAAGATTGATCGATTCAATGATCTTTGTCAGAAGTTGACCCGCTCTCCCAACGAAAGGTTTTCCTTGGACATCTTCATCGTAACCAGGACCTTCTCCGATAAACATCAAGGTCGCCTTTTCATTACCCTCTCCGAACACAATCGTCCGTCTTGTCCGATGAAGTTTACATCTCTTGCAATCCCCCAACTCTTTTCGAACCTCCTCAAGAGTGATAACGTTTGATTGACCGGGCTCGTCAGCCTTCGTTTCAGAAGCAGGGAGAGAATTAATACCCATGCCTTTGAGATATTCAAGATAGGATTTAAGATCGCTAATCATCTCATTTATATTTTCACCCATCAGGCATTAACCTCCATTGTCATGGTGAGTCGAAGCCCCCGCCTGCCGCCGGGCAGGGAAACCATCTCTTTTCCATCTATTGATGATTCAAATATCCTTTTTCTGCTTTACCTGTTAATGGATATAAAAAAAACCTTGACGAAGAAAAAATAAAATCATAAATTTAAATAAATTGCCCCTGTAGCTCAGGTGGATAGAGCAACGGATTCCTAATCCGTGTGCCGCCCGTTCGAGTCGGCGCCGGGGCGCTATTCTTTTCAATAACTTGTGATTTTGTGCCCGTAAAATCCACTTCACATTTTGACCGATTGTGCCTAAACCGTGCCCGTACAGGCTAAAAAATTTTTTTCATCTACCCTGTGCCTCTTTTTTCACATTTTATGCCTTCCCTGCCTTGCTCCAAATCAAAACCATCCTCCTCATCTCTCAATTTCCTCTATTACTCTTCTGACATCTTCATCTGACGCCACCTATTCACCTCCTTTCCTGTCTTGGATTTCCGATTCAAAATTATCTAAACGATAATATTACTCCCAAAGCTCCGAGAATAACACTAAGGATGGCTAACCAAATAGCCACTTTTGCATAAGCATCTGCTCTCAAAACAATGCAACGATTTAAGGTTCTGTCATGAGTGTTTTCAATATCATCATGGAGTAAACGGGTTTGGCTTAATGCTTGGGCATAAAAAGTTCCCGAAAAATTTGCTATGCTGACATTTAGTTTTGGGGAGGTCATAAAATCCTTTAGTCTCTTCACGGTAGGGCTTATATTATCAGAAAAATTCTTCCGAAGCTGAACTTCAGTATCACTCACTTTTTCAAGAAAGGTATAAATTTCAAGAGGTGTTTTCAAGAGTGAGGGAGTAGTATGAGGAATCGTTTGGTCAATCTCTACAATAATATCTTTTAACTTGTAACCAACCTCCAGCATTTTATAGAAATGGGGATTTTCCTTTTCAGAATCAAATTCAAATACTGGAGTCTTGCCATCATCACCCAATATCTTCAAAATTTTGGCATTTTGTTCGCTCACTCTTCCTTGACTTTAAATCAATCGCTACAATCACCCACAACAAGACTTCTTACCCTTACCAACACTAACCCATGAATCATGAATCAAGGGGTTACGGGTTCACCTCCTTTCTTCTACAATTCCAAATCAAGAGTTAATTGTTCTGTTTCGCTTTTTCCCAATTTTAAACCTTTTACAAAGGTATTGTATTTCCGAGAGAGATACATTGATTCATCAACACCATCGTAAAAATAGTGAAATAGCTTCTCTACATTTTCTCTTGTCTGAATTTTTATATAATATGCATTTTTGTTTTTCATGTGTATTGTTATTGGAAATCGACCATCTGGATACTTTGATAACATTTGCTTTGTAACATGTATTAAGAACTCTTTTACCACTTTTTCAACCTTATAGGATAACCCACTTTTAGAGATTCCAATTTTATATAATTCTTCAACAAGTCTTTCGATAAATTTTTTAGAACCTGAAATATAACTTGCAACTAATTTATTTTCATCAAAAAAAATACTTCCATCACCATCCCAACATCCTCTTATAAAATGCCTCATATATTCCTCAGGGACATTGGGGAATACCATATTAAGGCTTTTTCTTTCTTGGAGCCCTAACCTATTTAAATCATCTTCTCATTTTCTCACGGTAAAAACCAAATTCATAAATATGTTTTGACTTATCATAAGATTGGGGTCTTTTAGCAATAGGCTTTGATGAATTAAGGAGTTTCTTTACTTTTTCTAAAAGGTCAAGGTCAATTGAATGTATTGCGACCCTTGTTTTATCAATAGTTCCATCTGTAAAAAGCAGGCCCAATACCCATGCCATTTCTGGTAGACCATTCACTAAAAAATTTCTCATTAATCTCATGATATTCAAATCTTTCAAATTTTCCTTTTTTAATTGCCTCAATTCTTGCTTTGGATTGTGTCCGTCAAGAGTCCATGTTTTTTCATGATTTTCGAAATATGTGCCCTTGAACATCCAAATTCTATTGCAATATCCTCAAGGGATTTATTTTGCTCAAGATATAACTCCCTAAGTTTTTCTTTGGTCAGGATCCGGGTTAATTCACCCTTTTTTCTTCTTACAATTTGCGTTGTTCCATCTCCAATTTTTATTTCTCTTAATGCTCTCCATTGCCTTCCGAATCGGTAGTAAGTATTTCTCTCCTTGTTCATTGCGTCAAAAAACTCTTCCTTGAAAGGAAAGAAGGACGAACTTGGCAAAAATCTACCATCTTTGTTCCAAACTGTATTACCATCAATTATTTTTCTCCCCAATAACCACTAAAATCCTCACGGATATTTGTTAATTCTATTCTGAACATTTCTGGCAACCCGTCTAATATCTCGCAAAAATTCTCCAAACTTAAATTTTCTATAATTAATTTTCTTTTCCGCTCGCGAATACTTTTCTTTTTGCTATCCGCTCTCTCATTTTTTTGAGGTCAATTCTTTTGGGGTCCATAAATGCCTTGTTTTATTTGATACTTAATATTTTACTTCTTTCCCTCCTTTCAAACCTCTCCCAATACTCATCAATGGCACGCCTAACAATCTCTGAAGCTGTAAGTCCTGTCTTCTTTGACATCTCATTAAGCCTTTTGACCTCCACATCTGTTAAGTAAAAATAGTTCTATTACTCTTCGCCATATCGAATCATCCTTTCATTTGAGGTGTGTCCATTATACGCATATTTTAACCTTTTTGTCAAGCATTTTCTTTGGACTCCATTAGATAGAGGAGTTCTCTGCAATTTCCAATTGAAACTAAGACCCTTCACTAAGGCTTTACAGATTCAACAATAAGGTCTATATTCCGACCATTAATCTTTACCGTCCTGGTAGCTAATATTACTCTTGCTAAAAGAGGCAGACCATGGGCTTTGATTGTCATTTTTGCGATTCTGAAATTGAATCGGGAATACCTCGGAGTATCGTTGTCCAGTCTGTGGTTTTGTATGCGGACGAACGTTTCGACTCACGGAGCCTCCGACCCTTTATCAATTTATTTAGCATTCTCCCTTAGACGCTTTATCTTGGATAATGCCTTGATGAAAAAGCATCTGATCGAACCCCGACAAGGCAAACCCTCACAACAATTTTCATTGTTTCCATGCGTCAAGATGATAATGTAACGCCTGATCAATGACGAAATAATCTTGATCCACTGTCTTGAAAATACATTCAAAATTCTCCCCAAGACTTCCTCATTCTTTTATTCAAAGTCTCAGCAAATTCTCAAATCTCTGCAGAATATCTTCACTCCTACTACTTCCATCGAAACCTTGGAAGAAGAGATATGGACTGATCGCCACCCTCATTCCTAATTAAAACCATGAGGGTTCTCTTTGTCGGTGATCTGCCTATAGCTACAGCAATTTCAAAAATTCATCTTCCTTACCTCTTTCCTTATTGGTCCTTCAAAAGTCCATGTTAATCGCTCCCTTATGAACGGGGTCTAGAAAGGATATTTGGTTTCTTTGTAAGCTTCACGACCCTTTAAAACCCCTGTTCATCCATTCTGTTCAATGCTTCCCTTCCCCTTGAACATCAGATCGGGACAGTCTAGCCACGCTTTCAAGGTCCGGATGAGTATGCTAGCTTCGTTGCCATTTGAGATGTTTTCATATTCACTCCTTGTAGCAATTAGACTGCTTTTAGTAATAATTCCTTTTATTTTGACAAATGTCTATAACCTGCAATCTAAATGCTTTCTGATAACTTTAGTTTTAGCCTGCCCTGTAGCTATGATGAGCAAGGATCAACCGTTCGTTCGGGAGGGCCTGTCTTTGCCATTATTGACCACCACCCCGTCCGGACGGGGTAGTGGTCTTTGATAGATTATTTTGTTCTCCTAAATAGTTTGCCTTCTGTGAAAGATCTCTGTACTTTTTTATAACTCTCTATTGGCACAATTAAATTCAGATAAATCTATTGAAAAGCTCAAATTCCTAAATCCTTTCCCCAATCGTGCCGCTAATTCCGCTGCCCCTTCCTTCTTATAAACCACCTTACCCCAGACTCTAACAATATTTTTAGATGGGCGAATTACTTTTTCGGCATCATAATAGTAACTTGCAAAGTAATCTTCCCCATACAACCTCCAATCCTGTCCCCACGCTTCCGCATAGGCAAAAATAGTGAGCCCAACGATTAAGAAAATAACTCTCAACCTAACGGATGGTGATTTCATTAGGTGCCCTCCCTTTCCTCAATTTCATTGAAACCTAATTTCATAAATCCGACTCAGCCTCTCTCTCTTTTATCTTCGTTTTTCCTTCCCTTCAAATTTCTCATAGAAAATTAATTATACACAAATCATCTATTTTGTCATACTTTTCTTTGGACTCTATTTTTCATCCTCCTTCTGATAACCTTTTACGAGTGTAGAGTACTTCCTCCGCACAAGATTTCATTCCGTAATCAGTAATAATAGCATTTCAAGTTTTTGAATATTCAGCGTATATATTGGTTTCGGTGTTACATTCTCAGTGATTCATCTGATCAAAATATGAACTAAACATTATAAGGGAGCGTGCTGTGATATATGTATTTATGGTTTTAGTTGAAATTTGTTCGTTTATAAGATATGTTGAGAAGCTAAAGAAACAGTATGGTGATTGTAACTCGAATGTCCAGCTTAATTGATATTCCTTTCTAGCCTAAAAAATTACGCAATATAGTGAAGATATTAGAAGGAGGAAAAAATGAAAAAAATAACAATTAATCTATCTTTAATACTTCTCGTTATGATAGTTCTTGTTTACGGAGGATACGTCTGGGCCAATAAGTCGACTACATCCATTGAAGTTCCTGAAAGCATTCCCAAAGGGTCTGAAATCACCATTCGGGTGACGGTTACCCACAATGCCAATAACTTCTTGCATTACACGAAATGGTTACAGATCATGGTAAATGGTAAAGAGATTGCTCGATGGGATTATACGATGGGCAATAGGCCTGAAGGTGCTACCTTTACAAAAGAGATTAAATATAAAGTTGATGGGGATATCGAGATAAAGGCCGAAGCGAGTTGCAATCATTCATGGGAGTGCGGGACCAGCAACAGCAAAGGTGCTAGCAAAAGAATAAAAAAGAGGGTCTGGTTTACGTTTTATTAAAGTTTTCG
>CAWFSX010000014.1:0-8017 GCA_963818595.1 uncultured delta proteobacterium | reverse complement strand
ACCTTAAAGCGGTGACGCTGGGCAACCCCATTTTGAAGGGCTTCAAGCGTTTGGTCCTCGAATTCGATAATCTTTCCACAATTAAGGCAAATTAAATGATCATGATGAGTCCCTTCAGAGGTGGGTTCATATCGAGTTTCTCCATCGGCAAATTTCCGTTGGGTGGCCATGCCGAGACGGGTGAGAAGCTTGAGGGTGCGGTAAACAGTCGTGTATCCGATTTTAGGGTTTATTTTAGAGACTTGGGCATAAATTTGGCCAAGGTTCTTATGTCCAGCCGAGTGCAGGAAGATGTTGAGGATCTCTTCCCGTTGTCGGGTCGCCTTCAGTCCTACCTCATAAATTCGCTCCTTAAACAGGTCGGTTTTCATGAACCCCCTCATATTGAAATTGAATTTCAATTTCATTTTAAGGGATCCCATTCCGTTTGTCAATGCCTAATTTGACCTTGGCCTCCCCAATTTTTTTAACTCATCGAGGGATGAAAAAAAGGGGAACGACACAGGCAGGCAAGTTTCCAAAACTTTAGAATGCGGTCGTCATTGAATGTTATGGGTGACCCTCGCTGGCATCGGAAATTAAATCTGAAAAAGGGCTTGGGACTCATGAGCTTAATTCGGTATCAAAGGTTTCCGCTCTAAAGCTTTTACAACCTGCCTGCCTGTGTCTGGGTTTATTCAGGGTGCTGAAAAAGTCTGGCCTGGGCGAAGAGAGGGAAAAAATGGGGGAGGGCAAGCTCATTTGACGTCATCTTTACTCTCTGTTAATATTTTTTATAGAAAGGGTAGGGATTTGAATCCTGCGGTGAGTCCAAATTTAACGGAATACGAAAAGATCGTCACTCACAATGACTTCGACGGCATCGTGAGCGCTTCCCTCTGCACATGGTTTTTAAAAATTCAAAAGGTGATCTTTGCAGGTCCCCTGACCATTACCCGTTCCCAAATCACGATAACAGAGAAAGATGTTGTCTGTGATTTACCCTATCCCCTCCAATGCGGACTCTGGTTCGATCATCATGAAGGAAATCTTCAGGAGTTGGCACTCCGCAAGATCGATCCGAAATCGATCCCTGGGCGGTTCGATTTAAAACCAGTTGCAGCCGAGTGGTTTATGACTATTTTTCCGAAAGAGGGGAGTCCCCTCCCTATTTTTGTAAGGCAGTGGAGGAATCGGATGTGATCGACAGTTTTTCTTATTCTTCCATAGAGGATTGGAGAAAGGAGACACCTGGAAGGATGATCGATTTAACTTTAAAGGCCCCTTTTCAGTCAGCGGAGGATCAGGCAAGCTACATGAGAAACGTGGTTCAACAACTTCGGGACCGTCCTCATCGAAGAGGTATCCCATCTCGACTTCGTTCAGAAACGGTTAAAACAATATCGAGAAGAAGAGGGGCAGATTCCTTCGAATCATTCGGGATGCTTCTTATTTCATTGAGCAGGATGAAAGAAAAGAGGTCGTGGTGATTGATCTCACCCCTTATCAGCGGAGGCCCCATCTCATCAAAAACCTTGCTTTTCTGCTTTATCCTGAAGCTCTCGCCGTGTTGGAAGTCTATAACCTGATGGATTACCAAGGGGTGAAGAGTAATCATCTCGGTCTCTCCATGGCTCTTTCCATCAATGGGAACAGACCAGAACAGAGTAAAAATATCGGTGAGATCATGCGAACCCTCAACATCGGGGACGGTCATCCGGGGCGGCCGCCGGACCCTTCGCTGCAAGTCAAAACAAGAGATGCTGAAAAAGAAAAAGGAGTTGTTGGAGCAGATCTTTAGAATCTGGTCTTCTCAATAACGATGACCCCAATGCATTCTTTTCTCTTCAAATGAAATCCCGCCAAGACCCCTCTAAATGAGTCAAAAAACTGTTTTCTCTTTTTCGTATTTTGAGTGGCTGAATTTTTCGCTTACAATAGGAATGGCAACTTTCATTAAAAGGGTGAAGATGAGGAGACCCGTTGCCCAGATGCCAAAAGAGACCATCAGCTCGAGGAGATTTGGAATATATTCGAAGATTTCACCCAGGGGATCCGGAACAAATCCCGGGATGACAAAACCCGGCCCTTTTTCAATCCAGACTCCTATGATAACGAGAATACAGCCCAAATTGAGGGTTGCTAACCGTTTCCGTGTGGTAGGAATCAGGAAGATGATGAAGGCGATGACATTCATCATCATCGCCGCCCATATCCAGGGCACAAGCTGGTTGTGACCATGGAGGCCTTCGAACAGGTATCTAAAGGATGCAATATGGACCGTTTGAGAGTAATACTCTTTATATAACTCAGCAGAGAGAAGGAAAAGATTGAGAAACATGGCATAGGCAATCAGCTCTGAAATCTTGAAAAGGGCCTCATCCTCGATCTCTATATTGTATGTAGATACCTTTCGGATGATCTGAAAAATAATAATAATGATGGCAGGCCCTGAACAGAAGGCACTGGCTAAGAATCTTGGAGCCAGGATGGATGCATTCCAGAAGGGACGGGCAGGAAGGCCATTATAGAGGAAGGCCGTGACGGTGTGAATAGCGACTGCCATGGGGATGGAGGCAAAATGAAAGGGAGAATAAATTTCCAGTTGGGTTCTTTCCGGTAGTAGAATTTGACTAAAAGATAGATAGGGATAAGAAGATTCAAGAATAAATAGCCATTGAGAGCAAGAACATCCCAGGCCAGAAGCGATTGAGGAAAGTTCATCGATCCGATAAAAGGGATCATGTGCCAGAACCGGTCAAGCCTTCCGAGGTCAACCATCACAAAGAGAATGGCCATCACGATGGAGGAGGCAGCGAAGAGTTCCCCGAGGACGACGATCTCTTTGATCGGTTTGAAATGGTAGACATAAGAAGGAATGACCAGGAGAACAGCAGCCGCAGCAGCCCCGACCAGATAGGTGAAATTGGCAATGTAGAGCCCCCAGGAAACCTGGTCGTTCATGTTCGTTGCGATTAACCCAGCTTCATGTTGCTTCAAGTAGAATAGGAAGCCCGCGACAATAATAGCAATGAGGGAGAAACACCAAGCGTAGTACAACGTGCTCCCTTTTACCACAAGGATCAAGGTCCTCTTGTAAAAATGCCATGTCTCATTCAACATTTCCCGCAACTTTTCCATCTGCTTTTCTATGCTTCAAAGAAGTAATAAAATTTCGGTTCTGTCCCTAAATCTTCTTTGAGCCGGAAGACCCGTTTCCGATCGATGATATACCGAATTTCGCTATTCGGATCGAGAAGATTGCCAAATTTCCTCGTCCCCGTGGGACAGGCCTCCACACAGGCAGGATATCTTCCCGACCTCACCCGTTGGATACAAAAGGTGCATTTATCCACAGCACACTTCATTCTGGGTCGGTTTCCCAAATAGTGGACAGAGGGGTTGATCTCCTCCTTGGGAATGTTTGGTTCTGCCCAGTTGAAGACTCTTCCTTTATATGGACAGGCTGCAATACAGTACCTGCATCCAATACACCAGTTGTAATCCACGACGACGATCCCATCCGGTTCTTGCCAGGTTGCATGGACAGGGCATACCTTCACACAGGGAGGATTCTGACATTGCTGACACTGAACAGGGAGATAGATGAATCCCTTTTCTGGAACCAAGTCGGGGTCATAGTAATGTTCAGAGTTTTCAAGATTGATCAGGTTTCCTCTCTTGAGCCTGAGAACCCTGATCCACTGGAGTTGGGGGTTATGGCGGGAAGAATTGTTTTCTTTCACACAGGCATAGACGCATCTACTGCACCCAATACATCGCGAAAGCTCAAGACCATATGCCCAAAGAGTATCGGGCACGGCCTCCTTTGTACTGATCTGAAATTTCCTTCCATATTTTTGAAGGTATCTTCTGTTCCAAATTTGCAATGACGCGTTTCTTCTCTTCTTCCGTCATTTCGTGGAAATGTTTCTGCAGAAAGTCTTCAACTTCCTCCTTTGTGCAGGAGGAGAGGAGAGGAAGAGAAAGACCTGCCAAGGTGGTGAGTGAAAGATTGCGAATGAACTCTCTTCTGGTGTAACGCTTATTTTGCATGATCTCCATCCGTCGGTCGGTAAGGGGGGGGCTCAGGCTTGATCGGTTTAAATTTAGGCTCGTGTGGATCGTGGCAGTGAGCGCATAGGTAGTAGGTTCTTTTCCCTGGACCTGTAAAGTATCCCACCCTTTTTCCATGAATGCCTGCCCTCCAGTCTCTGAAAACAGGGCCATGACATTCGCCACAGAGTCGGTAGCTTTCATTGAAGTGGATGAGTTCTCCGTTGTAGAGCCGGAGTTTGTCTCGATTTCTTGCGTCATGGCAATCGAGACACCACCTCATTGTCTCGGCATGGTGGAGCTTGATCTGGGCATGTTCTTCTTTTAATTCTCTCTTCTTTCGATTTACTTCCATCGTAGCATGGCAGTTACTGCAAGGATAAATCCCCTCTGTCAGGGGTGGAGGAGAGACCGGAAACTCTTGACCAGCCGCTATCACAAAGGATATAAAGCAAACCCCTAATAAGAATATTAATGAGGATACATAAATTATTTTTTGCATTTTTGTAAACGGATGGCGGGCTATTTATTCTCTGTAAAATTTTAATTAAAATTTTTACCATCTTCAGTGGCAAAAAGCAACTTATTTATAAATCTTGTTTGAATAAATTTTAAAGCAACTTGCAATGGGAAGGTGGGTATGATAATTTTTCTCCATGATCATCGATATTCAATTTTTGCCATCTCCCCCCCATTCTTACCTTTTTTCCGATCGAGTCGTTGTCGTCATCGATATCCTCAGGGCGACTTCTACCATGGTCCAGGCAATGTCACAGGGAGCTTTAGAAATCATTCCTGTGGCCACGGTAGAAGAGGCTTTTCAAATGGCTAAGGTTTTTCCTCGAGGGTCTATCATCTTAGGGGGGGAGAGGGAAAGCAAGAGGATTCAGGGATTTGATTTAGGAAATTCACCCAAAGAGTATGTGGCAGAAAAAGTGAAGGGGAAGAAATTGATCCTGACGACGACCAATGGGACAAAGGCGTTTCATTTCGTTTCTTCTGGGAAAGATATTTTAGTTGGAAGTTTTTTTAACATTGGAGCCATAGCCAAAAGATGTATTGAGTTAGACCGCGACCTCTTTATTTTCCCATCAGGGGATGAAGGGAATTTCTCTTTGGAAGATACGGTCTGTGGAGGAATGTTGATCGAATTGATCATAAAAAAAGGGAAAAAACCCATTGCCCTGACCGATGCTTCCCAATGTGCTCAAATCCTTTATCAAAGATTGGGAGCCAACATCATAGAAGCTTTTCGCCTTTCACACCACGGAAAAGAATTAATCAACCGAGGATTTGAAGAGGACCTCGCCTATTGTGCCCGAATTGACATAACGGACATCGTTCCCGAATTCAAGGACGGAGTGATTAGAATTCATTAGAAGGCAGGAGGCAGGATAATGGACAAGTGGTTATATCGAGCAAATATCATTGTGAAAATCTCCCCTCACCCCTCTTTGCAAAGAGGGGAATTATCCCTCCCTTTGGTAAAGGGAGGTTAGGAGGGATTTTATGGCCCCCATATTAAAATTGAATCGGAGAAGAATATGCGACATCCAGAGAGGGAATTGAAAGATCAAGAAACGATCGACGCCATCTTAAGACAGGCTCCGGTTGGAAGGATAGCGACCGTCAATCAGAAAGGCATTCCTGTCATCAAACCCGTCAATTTTCTCTATTTGGATAGAAAAATCTATATTCATTCTTCAATGAAAGGGGAAAAGATAGAGGATATCAAGAGAGGAAGTCCTATCTGCTTTGAAGTGGATGAGCCCATCGCCTATGTGATCGCCAGCCAGAACGCCTGCAAAGCCAGCTATTATTATCGAAGTATCATCGTTAAAGGAAAAGCAATCCTTGTGAAGGACCTAAATAAAAAGTTGAAGGTTCTCAAGAAAATGATGGAGAAATATCAACCAGAAGGAAACGATGGAGGGATCTCTGTGGAGATTCTAAAAAAAACAGTCATCATCGAGATCTTGATCGAGGAAATCACGGGTAAAGAGAATTTGGGATAAATGAAATCTTCTGTTTCTATTGTCAAGTGCCAAAATTACGATGAAAGTCTGGTCTTGAGCGGACTTCGGCGATCCATTGACCTGATTGGAGGAATCGGAAACTTTGTAAAAAAAGGTAATCGGGTTCTTCTCAAACCCAATCTCCTCTATGGGAAGAGTCCAGAAAAGGCTGTTACCACTCATCCTTCGATCCTCAGAGGGATGATTCAGATCGTTCGGGAAGCAGGAGGGATTCCCTCTATCGGGGATAGTCCTGCGGTTGGAAGTTTAACGAAGACGGCTGAGAAAGCTGGAATTAAGGCCGTGGCAGATGAGATGAAATGTCCCCTTGTGGAATTTGATAAACCTGTTCTTCCCCCAAAAGGGGGAGGAAAGATATTTAAACAGTTAGAGATTGATCAAACGGTTTTGGAGGCGGATGTGATCATCAACCTTCCAAAATTTAAAACCCATAGCTTGACGCTTCTTACCTTGGGCGTAAAGAACCTCTTCGGGTGTGTTCCTGGTCCTAGAAAAGCCCTATGGCATCTCAAGGCTGGAGAAGATCGGAAGACTTTTGCCCAAATACTTTTGGATATCTATCAAATTATTCGACCTCCCCTCACCCTCTTGGATGGGATCATAGGAATGGATGGGAATGGACCCAATAGCGGGCGACCGATTCCACTGGGATTGATTCTGGCAAGTGGGAATTCGCTGAGTTTGGATCAGGTCGCATGTGACCTTTTAGGGATTTCAAGGGAATCTTTGTTGACGAATCGGATGGCATTTGAACAAGGAGTGGGAAAAGATGGGATTGATGTGTTGGGAGAGAGGGTTGAAGATGTTAAGATCTCCAACTTTCAATTTCCAACCCTCTCTCAGCCGGATTGGAACATGCCAAGATTTTTGAGAAAGGCACTGAGTAACGCTTTAACTTCAAACCCAGTCATTGATGAGACAATATGCAGTGAATGTGATCGATGTGAAGAGATCTGTCCACCCAAGGCATTGGTCAGGAAAGGAAAGGATTTGGTTTTTGATTATGGACAATGCATTCGATGTTTCTGTTGTCTGGAGGTTTGTCCTGAGGGAGCCATTTCGATCAAACCTGGATGGGCCCTTAAGTTAGTAGGTAGAAAACATCAGAGAGTAGGTAACTGATGACTGGTTATTTTTGACCACTGATCACTTGGGCTTCAGGTGAGTGATGCGTAACATTAAACTTCTGATTGAATACGATGGAACGAATTATCTGGGATGGCAGGTTCAACCCAAGGGTCCGACCATTCAGGGAATGCTTGGAGATAAAATAAAACTTCTTACAGGAGAATCCATCCAATTGTTCGGTTCTGGAAGAACGGATGCAGGGGTTCATGCGTTAGGCCAGGTCGCCCACTTTAAGACGCAGAGCCGAATGGATCTTTGCTCAATGCAAAGGGCTCTCAACAGCCTCCTCCCTCGGGATATTGTGATTCAGAAGATAGAAGAGGTTGAGGAAGGTTTTCATGCCCGAAAGCATGCAAAAAGCAAAATCTACGAATACCGAATTCTTAACCGAAGTCTTCGGTCGGCTTTTCATCGAGGGTATGTGTGGCATATTCCGCAAAAATTAAATTTGACGCAGATGAAGAAAGCGACCCAATGCTTGATTGGGGAACACGACTTCTCAGCATTTCGTACAGTAGGCTCATCAACTCGAACAACCGTTCGAAGGGTGATCCAATCGGAGTGGAAGAGGGGACGTGGTGGTTTCATCCGTTTTGAGATCGAAGCCAATGGTTTTTTAAAACAGATGGTGAGATCCATCGTGGGGACGTTAGTGGAAGTGGGGAAAGGGAAGATCAATCCTGAGGAATTCCAGAAGATCCTCACATCGAAGGATAGAAAAAAAGCGGGCCCTACCGCCCCCGCTCAAGGGCTCTTTTTGAAAGAAGTAAAATACTGAAAGACGCAAGTCGTGAGGCGCAAGACGAAAGGGGAAAAAC
>CAWFSX010000013.1:0-15211 GCA_963818595.1 uncultured delta proteobacterium | reverse complement strand
TGCGACATCCAGAGAGGGAATTGAAAGATCAAGAAACGATCGACGCCATCTCGAGACAGGCTCCGGTTGGAAGGATAGCGACCGTCAACCAGAAAGGCATTCCTGTCATCAAACCCGTCAATTTTCTCTATTTGGATAGAAAAATCTATATTCATTCTTCAATGAATGGGGAAAAGATAGAAGATATCAAGAGAGGAAGTCCTATCTGCTTTGAAGTGGATGAGCCCATCGCCTATGTGATCGCCAGCCAGAACGCCTGCAAAGCCAGCTATTATTATCGAAGTATCATCGTTAAAGGAAAAGCAATCCTTGTGAAGGACCTAAATAAAAAGTTGAAGGTTCTCAAGAAAATGATGGAGAAATATCAACCAGAAGGAAACGATGGAGGGATCTCTGTGGAGATTCTAAAAAAAACAGTCATCATCGAGATCTTGATCGAGGAAATCACGGGTAAAGAGAATTTGGGATAAATGAAATCTTCTGTTTCTATTGTCAAGTGCCAAAATTACGATGAAAGTCTGGTCTTGAGCGGACTTCGGCGATCCATTGACCTGATTGGAGGAATCGGAAACTTTGTAAAAAAAGGTAATCGGGTTCTTCTCAAACCCAATCTCCTCTATGGGAAGAGTCCAGAAAAGGCTGTTACCACTCATCCTTCGATCCTCAGAGGGATGATTCAGATCGTTCGGGAAGCAGGAGGGATTCCCTCTATCGGGGATAGTCCTGCGGTTGGAAGTTTAACGAAGACGGCTGAGAAAGCTGGAATTAAGGCCGTGGCAGATGAGATGAAATGTCCCCTTGTGGAATTTGATAAACCTGTTCTTCCCCCAAAAGGGGGAGGAAAGATATTTAAACAGTTAGAGATTGATCAAACGGTTTTGGAGGCGGATGTGATCATCAACCTTCCAAAATTTAAAACCCATAGCTTGACGCTTCTTACCTTGGGCGTAAAGAACCTCTTCGGGTGTGTTCCTGGTCCTAGAAAAGCCCTATGGCATCTCAAGGCTGGAGAAGATCGGAAGACTTTTGCCCAAATACTTTTGGATATCTATCAAATTATTCGACCTCCCCTTCACCCTCTTGGATGGGATCATAGGAATGGATGGGAATGGACCCAATAGCGGGCGACCGATTCCACTGGGATTGATTCTGGCAAGTGGGAATTCGCTGAGTTTGGATCAGGTCGCATGTGACCTTTTAGGGATTTCAAGGGAATCTTTGTTGACGAATCGGATGGCATTTGAACAGGGAGTGGGAAAAGATGGGATTGATGTGTTGGGAGAGAGGGTTGAAGATGTTAAGATCTCCAACTTTCAATTTCCAACCCTCTCTCAGCCGGATTGGAACATGCCAAGATTTTTGAGAAAGGCACTGAGTAACGCTTTAACTTCAAACCCAGTCATTGATGAGACAATATGCAGTGAATGTGATCGATGTGAAGAGATCTGTCCACCCAAGGCATTGGTCAGGAAAGGAAAGGATTTGGTTTTTGATTATGGACAATGCATTCGATGTTTCTGTTGTCTGGAGGTTTGTCCTGAGGGAGCCATTTCGATCAAACCTGGATGGGCCCTTAAGTTAGTAGGTAGAAAACATCAGAGAGTAGGTAACTGATGACTGGTTATTTTTGACCACTGATCACTTGGGCTTCAGGTGAGTGATGCGTAACATTAAACTTCTGATTGAATACGATGGAACGAATTATCTGGGATGGCAGGTTCAACCCAAGGGTCCGACCATTCAGGGAATGCTTGGAGATAAAATAAAACTTCTTACAGGAGAATCCATCCAATTGTTCGGTTCTGGAAGAACGGATGCAGGGGTTCATGCGTTAGGCCAGGTCGCCCACTTTAAGACGCAGAGCCGAATGGATCTTTGCTCAATGCAAAGGGCTCTCAACAGCCTCCTCCCTCGGGATATTGTGATTCAGAAGATAGAAGAGGTTGAGGAAGGTTTTCATGCCCGAAAGCATGCAAAAAGCAAAATCTACGAATACCGAATTCTTAACCGAAGTCTTCGGTCGGCTTTTCATCGAGGGTATGTGTGGCATATTCCGCAAAAATTAAATTTGACGCAGATGAAGAAAGCGACCCAATGCTTGATTGGGGAACACGACTTCTCAGCATTTCGTACAGTAGGCTCATCAACTCGAACAACCGTTCGAAGGGTGATCCAATCGGAGTGGAAGAGGGGACGTGGTGGTTTCATCCGTTTTGAGATCGAAGCCAATGGTTTTTTAAAACAGATGGTGAGATCCATCGTGGGGACGTTAGTGGAAGTGGGGAAAGGGAAGATCAATCCTGAGGAATTCCAGAAGATCCTCACATCGAAGGATAGAAAAAAAGCGGGCCCTACCGCCCCCGCTCATGGGCTCTTTTTGGAAGAAGTAAAATACTGAAAGACGCAAGTCGTGAGGCGCAAGACGAAAGGGGAAAAACCTTGTTGCAAGAAGTGGAAGAAAGATGTTTAGCCACTTCCGCCTTACATCTTATGCTTTACGATTAGATTTTAATCAATTCATATTCTCTCGTTCCCATTCCAATCTCTTCGGCATAGGCAAGCTGAATATTCCAATCCACCTCTGGATAAATAGCTCGGAATTTATTTTCTCCAGGCTTCCAAGCCCCAGGGAGTTTGGAGGACTGATTTCCCGCCTCTCCGTTTACCAGATCCACCGAGGCCTGATCGATGGCAACGGGATCCTCAGAAGAAAGGATGCCAATATCATTGACAATGGGTGTATCGGAATATCCATAACAGTCGCACGCAGGGGAGATCTGTGTGAGAAAGTTGAGGTAAAGAGCCTTTTCCTTTTTCTTCTGCACAGCTCCATAAGCATGCTCCACCATTTTCTTTTGGAAAATAGGGATGCTCTCATTCCATTGAATTTGAATGGCCGATGAAGGACAAGCCAGGATACATTCTCCACAGCCAATGCAATTTGTCGAATCAATCAACGCAATAGAGGGTTTGTTTTCGGTTTCCGACCCTGACGAGATCATCGAAATAGCCGATTGGGGGCACCAACTCAGACAAATCTCACACCCCTTGCAGGCTTTCTTTTTGACCTGAGGTGAGATATTTGAATGTTGACTCAATTTCCCTTCACGGCTGGAACACCCCATGCCAAGATTTTTTAATGCCCCTCCAAATCCAGAAAGTTCATGACCCTTGAAATGGGTGACAGTGATGAGGGCATCTGCCATATAGATCTCACGGGCAATGGAAACCGTTTTGAAGATAGGTTTGTCGATCCGGACCTTCATGGCACTATTACCTCTCAAGCCATCTGCAATCAGAATAGGGGCATTGACGACAGAATCTGTGAACCCATTTTCAGAAGCAGTGGTCAGATGGGAGACCGCCTCACTCCGGGTCCCGGTATAGAGAGTGTTGGTATCGGTTAAGAAAGGTTTCCCTTTATATTGTTTAACTCGATCCACCACTCTTCTCAGAAAGATGGGTCGGACAAACGCTGTATTCCCCTTCTCTCCAAAATGGAGTTTAACCGCCACCAGATCCTTCTCTCTGATCTTTCCCTTCAAATCAGCACGGTCCAAAAGGATGTCCAATTTATCCAGGAGGGTTTTTTTAGATTCAACCTTCAGGTCCGAAAAAAAGACGGAGCTCTTCATATCAGAACCTCCTTGACAAACATTCTAAGGGAATACCCCTTATGTGTCAACGTATGAATAGGAAATGTGACACATAAATTGAGCGATTTTTATAAATTTAATCGTAGGGTAACCCTTTAGGGTTGCTTCCCATGCAAGGCTGAAGCCTTGCCCTACGAATCACCCAATGGGTGATTTAAAAACGCAAGCTAAAGACTGCGGCTACTGGGTATTTTAAAAAGAATTGCTCAATTTAGGTGACAGAGAACCCCAGCATTCAAAATTCGAGACAAGTTCCGACTTGAAAATCAAACACACCAAAGATGGTTCAAAATGGAGAGGAATCGACTCATTCGTCCAAGGGGAGCCCGCGTATGGGTGCGAAGAAGTCGAAAAAGAAGTCGAAAAAGTTGACATTTCATTGGTAAAAAAGGTAGTTTAATATATTGTTCTTTGGGATGGGATGGATAGCGGAAAGGAGAAAAGATGAAACGAGGTGAACCGACCCACATTCGTAACGTTGGAACCTTCGGCCATGGTGGAGAAGGGAAGACTTCTTTGGTGGAGGCGATTCTTTTTGATGCAGGGGAGAATACCCGCCTTGGCCGTGTCGATGATGGTTCCTCTTTAATGGACTTTGAGCCGGAGGAGATCCACCGGAAAATTAGCATCAGTTCCTCTCTTTCTCACTTTGAGTGGAACAAATATCAATTTCATGTCATTGACACACCAGGATACGCCAATTTCATCGCTGAGGCAAAGGCCTCGATGAGGGTAGTGGATGGGGCCATCATCGTTGTCGGTGGGAATTCGGAGGTCAAGGTCCATACCGAGACGGTATGGGGATATGCCAATGAGTTTAAAATCCCTCGGATCCTTTACGTCAGCAAGATGGATATGGAACGAGCTAATTATCTCAAAGTCGTTGAGGAGGTAAAGAAAGCTTTTCCTTCTCAACCCGCCGTACCCGTTCAACTTCCTATTGGAGGGGAAGGAAGTTTTAAAGGGGTGGTGGATTTGATTCTGAGGAAGGCCTATTACTATCGAGAAGATGGGAGTGGGCAATTTGAACTCAAGGATATTCCACCGGAGAAGAAGGAAGAAGTAGAGCGACTTCGTGAGAAGTTGGTCGAGACCGTAGTGGAAATGGACGATCAGTTGATGGAAAAATATCTGGAAGCTGGGGAAGTATCCATCGAGGAGATTGTCCAGTGTCTTCGGAAGGGAACGATAGAGAGTAGGTTGGTCCCTGCTGTTTGTGGTTCCGCCACCCGAAACATAGGTATCCAACCTCTCCTGGACATTGCGATCGCCTGTTTTCCTTCACCACTGGAAAAGGGTTCGGTTCAAGGGAAGAACGCTAAGACGGGAGAAGTCGAAACCCGTGAGCCCAAAGAAGATGCACCATTTTCTGCCTTTGTCTTCAAGACCATCGCCGATCCCTTTGCAGGAAAACTGAATCTCTTCAGGGTATATTCGGGAACCGTCAATGCCGATTCCACACTTTACAATTCCAAAAAGGACGTGAAGGAGAGGATCGGTCAGATTTTTTTATTGGAAGGGAAAAAGCAGAAACCGATAGGCTTCGCCGGCGTGGGGGATATCGTGGCGGTTGCGAAATTAAAGGAGACCACGACAGGTGACACATTCTCCGATGAAAAAAAACCTATTATCTTTGAAGAAACCAAACTTCCCCTTCCCATGATCTCTTATGCGCTGACTCCAAAAAGCAAAGGGGATGAAGACAAAATTGCCTCCTCGCTGGCGCGGATCCACGAAGAAGATCCAACCATGATGGTAGGCCGGGATGAACAGACCGGCGAGATCCTTCTTTCAGGCGTGGGACAGACGCATGTGGAGGTGATTGTTGAAAAATTGAAAAGAAAATTCGGGGTGGAGGTAAACCTCAGCGTACCGAAAGTTCCTTATAAAGAGACGATCCGCGGTTCGAAAACCGGTGTGATCTATCGCCATAAGAAACAGACTGGCGGTCGCGGACAGTTCGCCGAAGTCCATTTTGATGTTTCTGCTCGTCCACGAGGAGCGGGTTTCGAATTTGAGAATGCCCTTACCGGCATGAACGTTCCGAGGAACTTTGTTCCAGCGGTGGAAAAAGGAATCGTAGAGGCGATGCAAAGTGGTGTCTTAGCTGGCTATCCGGTGGTAGATGTGAAAGTCCGATTTCATGATGGAAAATCTCATGAGGTCGATTCCTCGGAAATGGCTTTCAAGATCGCTGCCATCATGGCTTTTAAAAAGGGGGTTCAGGAAGCCAGCCCCGTACTCCTCGAACCGATCATGAAGGTGGTGGTGACTGCACCGGATGAGAACATCGGTGATGTGATCGGTGACCTCAATAGCCGTCGGGGGAGAGTTTTGAGAGTGGATGCCAAAGGAAATTATCAAATGATCGAGGCGAATGTCCCTATGTCAGAAATGTTGAAATATGCCCCAGACCTTAATTCCAAAACAGGGGGACGGGGGACTTTCACCATGGAGTTTTCCCATTATGAAGAGCTTCCTGCCCAATTGGCTGACAAGGTAATTGCTCAAGTCAAAAAGGATAAAGAGAAAGAAGATTAAAAAGAATCATTGAAAATTGCAAAGTATAAAATTAGCAATTCAAAATTAAAAAATTTTAAATATTTTGCAGTTTGCATTTTGAAATTTTCATTTTGCATTGAGCTTTTATGAAGGCTGTAATCCAAAGGGTGAAGTCAGCCCAAGTTTATGTGGATGGCCGAGTGACGGGAAAGGTTGGAAAAGGCCTTCTGGTCCTCCTCGGTGTGGGAAAAGGGGATGGAGAGAGTGACCTCTCTTTTTTGGCCTCCAAGATACCTGAACTTAGAATCTTTGAAGATGCCTCTGGTAAATTCAATCTTTCATTGAAAGAGATCGACGGGGAGATGTTGATCGTTTCACAATTCACTCTCTACGGCGATTGCCGGAAAGGTCGGAGGCCTTCTTTCACCGAAGCGGAAGAGCCCACTATCGCTAAGAATCTTTACGAACAATTCATCTCAAAATTGAAAGGACAAGGCATTTCCGTTCAGACAGGGGAATTTCAGGCCAAAATGGAGGTTCATCTCATCAATGACGGCCCGGTAACGCTCCTATTGGATAGCAGATAATCCCCCCCTCTCCCCCCTTTACTAAGAGACTGTGTCACATAGGGGGGAGTAGGCAGAAAATCAAAACCTATCCCACGTCGGTTTGCAAATTGGCGAGGGGATAGAGAGGCGGCTAAGGAAGCTTTAGAGCGGAACCTCTTAGCAAATAGAATCGTACGGTTGTCTACCATGCAAACATCATTTTCAACCATAACGACGGTTGCCCATAACCTCCAAATAACCGCAATTCTAAAACTTCCGAAGCTGGCTCTCTGTCCCCTCTCTGCAATTACGACACAGTCTCTAAGGGGGGGGATTAAGAAAGTTTAGGATGGAAGAAAAAGAATGAAACGATCTTTTTACCTCCTTTTGATAGTTAACTTTTTTCTCCTGATGGGCGCACCTTTGTTCGCTCAGATCTCAAGGGGAGGAAAGGAAACAACGATGAAAGAGATTAGAGAGCCGATATTCGCAGGGTCATGGTATCCTGGTGAACCTGAGATTCTTTCACGGGATGTAAGGCGTTATCTTGAAAATGCGAAAAAAGAGAGGCTGGAAGGCGAAATCGTTGCTCTGATCTCACCTCATGCTGGATATATCTATTCAGGTCAAGTGGCGGCTTATGCCTATAAATTGATTGAAGGGAAAGTCTTTGATTCCGTAGTTGTGGTCGCTCCCAGCCATCGGGCCCTTTTTAAAGGTGCGTCTCTTTATGATCGAGGAGGTTACCGAACTCCTTTGGGTGTTGTTCCCATTGATACGGAGCTCTCCCAAAAAATGATGGAGCGGAGGAAAGAAATTCAATTTCTTCCCGAGGCTCATTCCCAAGAGCATTCTTTAGAAATTCAGATTCCCTTCCTGCAGGTCGTTTTAAAATCATTCAGACTAATCCCCATTGTGATGGAACCATACTGGAGCTGGGAGACCTGTCAATCTCTTGCTTCAGCCATTGCCGAGACGGTTAGGGGCAAAAATGTTTTATTGATTGCCAGTTCAGATCTTTCCCATTTTCACTCTTATGATGAAGCGGTTAAACTCGACAAGATTGTTTTAAACCATATCGAACGTTTTGATCCAGAAGGATTGAACCGAGATCTAAGAAGTAACCGTTGTGAGGCATGCGGAGGAGGTCCTGTGATCTCCATCATGCTGGCAGCGAAGGCTCTTGGGGCTAATCAGGGCAAGGTGCTCAAATACCTCAATTCTGGGGATGTGACTGGAGACCGGAGCCGGGTGGTTGGTTATGCGGCTGGTGTTTTTTACAAGACAGTCGGAGGGAAAGAAAAGATGAAAGAGGAGAAGAAGGTAGGTGTTGACTTAGGTTTAAATGAAGAAGAGAAGAAGACTCTCCATCAAATCGCAAAAACAGTGATTGAAAATAAGGCAAGGGGGAAAACCGTCCCAGATTTTAAAGTCGAATCACCTGTCTTGAAGGAAAATCGAGGGGCCTTTGTGACCATTCACAAAAGAGGGCAACTGAGGGGTTGCATTGGTTACATTGAAGGTCGTGGACCTCTTCATAAGACCATTGAAGAGATGGCTGAGGCGGCAGCGTTTCGCGATCCCCGTTTCACCCCTGTGAAAGAGAAAGAACTTCCAGAACTGGAGCTTGAAATATCTGTTTTGACCCCTCTTAAAAAGATTAAGGATGTGGATGAGGTTCAAGTTGGGAAGCATGGGATTTATATAAAGAAAGGATGGTACTCGGGGCTACTCTTACCCCAAGTCGCCACAGAATATGGATGGGACCGTCAGGCCTTTTTGGAGCACACTTGCCAAAAGGCAGGCCTGCCTTCGAATGCATGGAAAGAAAAGGACACAGAGATCTATATTTTTTCAGCGGATATATTTTAGTAAATATTTGACAAAAAAATAGGTATTATTTATATTCAGAACCAATCATAGGTAAATCATAGGCCGAATTGAAATAAGCGGGGGAACCATTTTTTCGGGGTGAATTCCGGACATACTCGGAAAGGATATCCCTTAATCCTAACCCGTCAGCTAACTCCGCAGGCGACTAAGGGAAGAGATGGAAGCTAGGGGATCTCCTCCTGGCTTTTTTTTGGATGAAGATGAAAAAAGAGACGATCATCGAGTCCTTCATGTCCTGTAGAGAAACTCGAACTCCGCAGAGACGTCACCGTCTGGGGCTCCTACATGTGGGGGTATGCTGATGTCGGAGCCGATATCTACGCTGCCCTGGGTCTGGTGATGGGGGCTGCCCATGGTGGGGCGAGCCTTGCCTTTTTTGTGGCTGGTCTCATCTATATCATGATCGGACTCTCATATACTGAAATGGCTTCTACCTACCCGGTAGCCGGAGGAGGCCATTACTATGCCCTGAGAGGTTTGGGAGATTTCTGGGGCTATGCTGCAGGGGTAGCCCTCCTGTTGGACTACACCATTGACATTGCCCTTTTTGCCACCGCTTCGGCGGGCTATATGAATTTTTTCATGCCCTATCTATTGGGCGTGCCCCCAGAATCTTTTGCCATCGACATCTGGATCTTTAAAAAAGTGAACCCGGTTTGGGCGGCCGAAACCATCATCCTCATTGTTTTTCTCATCTGGCTCAACATCCGGGGAGTCCGGGAATCCTCCCTCTTCAATGAAATTATTGGCGCTATCGATATTATCACCGAATCATCGATTATTATCCTCGGTTTTCTCTTTGCATGGAAACCAGAGCTCTTTGTGCTTCAATGGACAACGCAATTTCCGACCATGAAGGAATTTATGTATGGCTCCTCTTTAGCCATCATCTCCTTTGTTGGGCTGGAATCGATCTCCCAGGCAGCCCAGGAGACCAGGAGACCTGCGACCATCATCCCACGAACCTCCATCACTTTGATTTTTACAGTGTTCATCTTTGCTTTGGCATTCTCGACTATGGGTCTTGGAGTTCTCCCCTGGCAGGAGTTTCCTCAGGGAGATCCTGTGGCCAAACTTGCTCATGCCATTCCTATTTTTGGGGCAATGGCAGGACCCTTTGCCGCCATTCTGGGTGCGACGATTTTGCTCATTTCCTCCAACACCGGTGTCATGGGTGCTTCTCGGTTGACCTATTCAATGAGCGAACTCCAGCTCATTACTCCCTGGTTTAACAAAGTTCATCCAAAATATCGGACACCAGTTCGGACGATCATATTCTTCTCCCTCATCGGGATGATTGAAGCGCTCCTTGCTTTTCTAACACCCAGCGCCATGGATACGCTTGGGAATATGTATGCTTTTGGTGCAGCAAGTGGCTATCTCCTTGTTTTCATCTCCATGATCAAACTTCGATTCTCCGATCCTTATTCTCCACGGCCTTACAAGATGCCATTGAACATCAAGTGGAACTATAAAGGAAGAACGGTAGATGTTCCCATTCTGGGTTTCATCGGGATGATCGGAGTCAGTTTTATTCTCTTCGAAGTCATCCTCACCCATGAAATAGGGCGGATTGCAGGCCCAGGATGGGTTTTAGCCTGTTTGATTTATTATTTCTGGTTTCGAAAGAAAAAAGGGTTACCTTTACTTGGGAGTGTGAAACACAACTGGGAGGAGGAGCAAAAGAACATATTGACCTCCGCAGAGGAATTTGACATGCTCGAACAGTACAAAATCGCTCTGGCGGAAAGAGATAAACGGGAGAAGGGGAAGGCAGTTGAGAAGACCACCCGAACTACCTGAGCGGCCAGGATGGCGGGATTATTTCCAAATCGTGACGACCCTTTTCATGATGGGATTAGGGTCTTATGTTTTGTGGCAAACCATTTTTGTGAGATGGGCCATCCCATCTCTGATCTTTGGCATTGCCCTTTTGCTATACAGCCTATTTCGAATCAAAATGATCTGGATTTACTTCCAGCAGAGAGGCAGGGGAAATGGCATCTGAGATTCAAATCACTTTTTTAGGGGCTGTATTTGCTTTCGTCTTTACTGTGTCCATGGGAGCGCTCCTGTGGTGGATGCTTCACGTTCCCAAGGCCATTCCTTTAGCTGCAGCCAAAGCCAGAAGAGCTGTTGGAGCAATCAAGAAAATCCTTGTTCCGACTTCCGGCACCACTTATTCAGAACGGGGGATTGAGCTGGCATGCCGATTAGGGGAGGAACAGAAGGCCGAAATTTACCTTGTTAATGTGATCGAAGTCCCCCGAACTCTGCCATTGGAGGCACCCCTGCCTGAAGCAGAGACGAATGCAGGGGACATCATCAAGCGAGGAGAAGAGATTGTTGCCCTGAGAGGGCTTCAGGCAAAAGGAGAAGTCAGACGAGGACGGGTTGCAGGAGAGGAGATTATCCGAGCGGCCAAAGACTGGGAAGCTGATTTGATTGTGATGGGGATTCGATCAGCAGATTCGGATGGCCCAGGAGATTTTGGGTCGAAGCTCCGATCTCATATCTGCGTCGGGCTCCTTGCGAAGTGATTGTGGACAAACTCTCTGCAGAAACATGAATGGGAGGAGTCGGATGAGAGTGATAATCATCGGCTGTGGTAGAGTAGGATCAGTGTTGGCGAATCGTTTAGATGAGGAAGGGCATCAGGTGGTGATTCTCGACAGGAATCAGCAAGCGTTTCGAAGACTCTCTCGAAAAATTCTCTGGCGAACGGATAATAGGCAATGGTCTGGTGGAAGAGTATGTGCGCCCTGCCCTTCAAGAAAGAAGTCGATATCCTTTTTGTCATGACCGATAAGGACAACATCAATCTGATGATTGCTCAGTGGGTGAAGAAGAAATTTCCAGTTAAAAGGGTCATCACCGAGGTGCATGACTCCATTTTGGCGGGTCTCTATAAAGAATTGGGTGTGGAAACGGTTTGTCCAACGGACCTGGTCTTGAAGGAACTCATTGGAGACGATCAAGAGTGGTTGAGGGGGAGGAACATGTACATCATCATTGTGGGGGCAGGGAAAGTCGGATATCATCTTGGAAAGTTTTTGATGGCAGAAGGGCATGAGGTGATGCTGATCGAGGAAGATCGATCCAAGATAGATACCCTTTCTTTAGAATTTCACGAATCCATCATGGTGGGAGATGGGTCGGCTGTGGAGGTCTTAAAAGAAGCGGGTGCAAACCGTGCAGATGTGATTGTCGCAGTGACGGGAAATGACGAGGACAATCTCGTGATCTGCCAGGTTGCAAAATTGGTATTCCTTCGGCCCCGGACAATCGCACGGGTGAACAATCCACGGAATGAAGACCTTTTTACGGGTCTTGGAGTCGATGCCTCTGTCAGTGCAACCAAGATTATCAACGCCGATTATCGAGGAACAGGTCAAGGCCGGAGATATGATGATCCCCTTGCTCACATTGAAAGAAGGGGATGTGGAGATTGTTGAAGTGGAGCTCTCCCATTCCTCACACATCGTGAAGAAGAAAGTCAAAGATCTGTCACTGCCTCCAGGATCGATTTTTATCGCTGTGATACGGGGAGAAGAGGTCATCATCCCCTATGGGGATACAGAATTTCAACCAGAAGACAAGGTTCTCGCCCTCGTCAAGCGCGAAAGCGAACAGGCCCTACGACAGATCTTATAATTCAGTCATAGATGATCCCAACAATAAACCAGTCGTTGAATATCCCTTATAGTTGCATTAAGCAGACCCGCCGGGAACACTTTCAGACCCTTGTAATGCGGGTTTTAATAGGATAGGTCATGGAGCCCCACGGGCAAAGCCCGTGGTTCCCAAGAGACGCCCACAAGGGGCGAACATCCCGTACCAGAGGACCAATTCACCCACGGGTAGAACCCGTGGTCCTCTTGGTTCGGGATAGAGGACTTCACCAAAAGTGAACTCCAGCAAAGTGGGTGGACCGTAGTGCTTGACATTCAAAAGGTTCCGCTACAAGGCTCTTACAGTGTCCCCGCCGAGTCTGTTTTGGTGTTTTATTGCAATGTTAAGGTATCCTTTTCGTGGACGATGAGGTTAACATATAAAAGACACTGCCTTTCTGTCTTGAGGCGGAAGGCCACAAGGTAATTGCTATTAGCAATTTTTAGGGCGCCTTAGCGGAGGGGTCGCGAAGGTCGTTTGAAATTGCGTTTATGGGTCTTAGGAAACCTTTTACTCCAGTTCAAGTGAAGCTCGCTGTCCGCAATGTGTTTGAGAGGGGGGCATTGGAACAGAGAGTTGGTTAAAGATTGGAAGAAAGGAGGAAGGCGAATGGTTGGGCTTCGACAGAAATTATTCCTTGGGTTTGGTGGGTTGTTGTTGATCATCTTGATCATAGGCATCCAGAGCATCATCCATCTCACCAAACTGGGAGAATCGATCGACGTTATTCTCCGCGAGAACTACCGGAGTGTCATTGCATGTCAACAGATGAAGGAAGCCCTGGAGCGGATGGACAGTGGAATACTTTTTGAACTTCTCGGATACACCCAGAAAGGGGGCGAACTCATCCGCAAGAACGAATTAGTTTTTGAAATGGCACTTCAAGTTGAGTTGAATAACATCACCCTTCCAGGAGAAGGGGAAAAAGCAAAACATCTCCAGGATCTTTTTGGCAAATACAAGGTAGCGCTTAAGAGTGTGGAGGATTTCAAGGGTCCCGGTTACTGGCCGGCGCAATGCCTATTTTACTGAGCTATTTCCATCATTCCTACAGATTAAGGACACGGCCGGCGAGATCCTGCGGATGAATCAACAGAATATGAGTGATGCGAATGACCTTGCCCGAAATAGAGCAGCCTCAGCGAGAAAACAGATGTATATTCTTTTATTTGCCGGTGCCATTGTCGCCATCGGGTTTATTTTCTTCACCGGCAGGTGGATTCTTCGCCCACCGGCTTAAGAGTGAAGTGATAGATTGGGAGGTGCCCGATGAATCCGGTCTTTCAAAATTGTCCTCATGTGTTTAAGCTTAAGAAACGGTTGACAAACTTTCCAGCCCGTGTACGAGCTGTGACCTTTCTTAGGACAGCCATCGCCCTAATAATGGCCATAAGCCTTGTATCGGGATGTGCCAAAGAGAATAAAGACCTTGCTAAGCTTCAGGAAGAAAACAGGGTCTTGAAGGAGAAGATAGCGTCGCTTGAAAGTCAGACGAATGAAAGTCAGACGAAACCCGCAGTAACCGCAAAGCCTGAAATGAAGGGGGAGCTTATTGTCTTGGCGAGGAAATTGAAATCATCGCCAAATGACTCGTGGGCAGCAAATAAAATTACATTGCAGGTTTCGCGGTTTTGAAAATAAATTACTGAGTGACACGAATCGTCCCAAATTTCTTTCTACCTATTACGTTGGACTCATCGCCCAGAGTGGGAAAGAAATAGAGGAGCCTCTGTTTGATCATTTATTCATCAGTAAAAAGGAAGCGAAGGAGCAAAGTGTTTATCGCTTGGGTGTTAATGATCTGATTACGGTTTATGGAATTGTAAACAGTGCATACAATAAGGAACCCTGGATTGAGGTGTACGTAATAAAAAAGGGATGGGAATAATTCGGGACTACACAAGAAAAATAGGGTGATGGGGGGATGAGGAGATCGGGGAAATAACCTGAAGTCCGTGTCTGAAGTCTTATGCTGGGGAGGCGAAGGGTTGACCCAAAAGATAGCGGGAGCATATAATGCATCAGAAAGGTTGAATTTAATTTAATCGTATTAATTTAGTTGTTTGAAATAACCGTTCCAAATCCCTCCCCACCTCCCTTTTGCCTGCCTCGGCAGGGAAAAGACGCCAAAGGGAGGAGAAATATTTCCCCCTTTTGACAAAGGGGGATGAAGGGGGATTAGACGACCTGATTCAAAGGGATAGAGTATTAGATTGAATCGGGTTTCAATCTCTTGAGGGGTCATTGAAATGCTTGACTTCATCTTTATTGTATTAGTTTTGGTCTTTTTTGGCGTTTCATTTTGGTATATCGGCGCCTGTGATCGACTCTAATTAGGGGTGAAACAATGAATTGGGAATATATCATAAGCGGGATCATTGGTTTTGGGCTGCTTGTCTATCTGACGTATGCACTGCTCAGACCTGAGAAGTTTTAAGGCTTTCCCTTGTGGAGAAAATAGGATGAGTCTTAACGGATTTTTACAGATTGGAATATATTTTTTGGTTTTGCTTGCCCTGACCAAGCCACTTGGTGTTTACATGACCAAGGTATTCTCAGGAGAGAGGATTTTCCTGGGTAGGAAATTCGGCCCTTTAGAGCGATTGATCTATAGGATTTGCAGAATTGACGAACACGAGGAGCAATACTGGACCACTTACACTGCAGCCATGCTGATGTTCAGTCTGGCAGGTCTGCTCGTCCTCTACGGACTTCAGCGGCTTCAATACTATTTGCCACTCAATCCCCAAGGGCTTCCCGGTGTGGCGCCGGATCTGGCATTCAACACAGCCTCGAGTTTCACTACGAATACCAATTGGCAAGCTTACTCAGGTGAGTCTACCATGAGCTACCTAGTTCAAATGGCAGGGCTGGCCTTCCATAATTTAGTTTCAACAGCCACCGGTATTGTACTTGCAATCGCCTTCATTCGGGGTATTG
>CAWFSX010000012.1:0-14669 GCA_963818595.1 uncultured delta proteobacterium | reverse complement strand
TTGCAGGAGAGGAGATTATCCGAGCGGCCAAAGACTGGGAAGCTGATTTGATTGTAATGGGGATCCGATCGCAGGTCACAATGGCCCAGGATATCTTGGGTCGTAATTCTGATCTGGTTCTGCATCGAGCTCCCTGTGAAGTGATTGTGGACAAACTCTCTGGGTAGACAGAATGGGAGGAGTTGGATGAAGGTGATGATTATCGGTTGTGGCAGAGTCGGATCGGTTCTGGCGAACCGTTTAGATGAGGCAGGACATCAGGTGGTGGTTCTCGACAGAAATCAGCAGGCCTTTCGGAGGCTCTCCGAAAAATTTTCTGGTAGGCGGATCGTGGGCAATGGTCTGGTGGAAGAGTATGTGCGTCCAACGATGCAAGAAGAGGCCGATATCATTTTCGCTATGACGGATAAGGATAATGTTAATCTGATGATTGTCCAGAGAGTGAAACGAAATTTCAAGTTAGAAAGGGTAGTCGCAGTGGTTCACGACTCAATTCTGGCAGGACTCTATAAGGAGCTGGGCGTGGAGACGGTCTGTCCCACCGACCTGGTTATAAACGATTTATTACAAACGATCCAAGAAAGCTAATGGGTGAAGTCATGTATATCATTATTGTGGGCGCTGGAAAGGTCGGATATCATCTCGGAAGTCTGTTGATGGCCGAAGGCCATGAGGTGATGCTGATTGAGGAAGACCGTTCCAAGGTGGAACTCCTTTCTTTGGAGTTTCATGATGCGATCATGCAAGGAAATGGTTCAACGGTCGAGGTTTTAAAAGAGGCAGGGGCCAACCGGGCGGATGTCGTTGTAGCAACGACGGGCAATGATGAGGACAATCTGGTGATCTGTCAAGTTGTAAAATTGATGTTCCTTCGCCCCCGGACCATTGCAAGGGTTAACAATCCCCGGAACGAAGAGCTTTTCGCCGGCCTTGGAGTGGATGCCTCCGTCAGTGCAACGAAGATCATCAATGCCGTTATTCAGGAACAGGTCAAAGCGGGAGATATGATGATTCCCTTGCTCACATTGAAAGAAGGAGATGTGGAAATAGTTGAAGTGGAGCTCTCCCATTCTTCCCATATTGTGAAGAAAAAAATTAAGGAGCTATCCATGCCTCCCGCATCAATTTTTATCGCCGTCATCCGGGGGGAAGAGATCATCATTCCCCATGGGGAAACGGAATTTCAGCCGGAAGACAAGGTCCTTGCCCTCGTCAAGCGCACGAGTGAACAAGCCCTCCGGAGGATGTTGTAATCCAGTCATAGATAACCCAAGTTATAAGTCGGTCGTTAAATATCCTTATCGTGGATGACGAATTAAACACCCGCAAGACCTTATCCGTCTGCCTTGCGACCGAAGGCCACTAAGTGATAGTCGTAAGCAACTTTCAGGAGGCGAGCTTACAAAATCACAAACCAGAATAAAAGGGATATCAGAATTCGGTAAATTCCAAAAGAGATGAAGGTGTGGTTTTTTATGAAATGGATCAGCCATTTGATGCTCAAGAGAGCAACGATAAAAGATGTGATAAATCCCATAAGGAGCAAATTGAACTCCTCCAATGAGAAGTGACCACCACTCTTCATCAGATCGAAGCCGGTAGCGGCGACCATTGTCGGCACGGATAGGAGAAAAGAAAACTCGACGATGGTCTTTCTTTTGATTCCCAGAATCAAACCTCCAATGATAGTGGCCGCCGAACGGGAGACTCCTGGAATCATGGCAACCGCCTGACAAAGACCGATCATGAACGATTTTGAGTAAGAAATGTCAGAAAGTTCCTCTGATGCACTTTCCTTCTCCCGATGCCACAACTCAAAAAGGACCAAGAAGATACCTCCAATCAAAAGGGAACAGAGGACAACGGTGTTACTTCCGAGGAGCACCCTTTTAATGATCTTGTAGAAGATAAACCCGAGAATTGCTGTTGGGATAAATGCCGTGATGACCCTTTTCAAAATTTCAAAGTTTACCAGCAGCGCTCGCCAGTACAGAACCACAACCGATAGAATAGCCCCAAGCTGGATAGCAATCTCAAAGCTTTTCTGGAAGTCTGTCTGTTTGAGATGAAGGAGGTGGCTGGCGAGTATGAGGTGGCCTGTTGAGGAGATAGGGAGAAATTCCGAAACCCCTTCGATGATTCCCAGAATGAGAGCATGTAAATAAGTCATACCTTTATCTTCTAAAACGATTTATCCTTCCACAAGAGATCTTCGACCTTAACCTTTTTCAACTTTATCGTGACTGAACAATTGGGAGCTGGATAGATGATGGGTGATTCATATCTCTCAACAAATAGAGCTTTGGTGCCGGATTGATGACTGGCGTCTCGAAGTTATCAGCGTCCGCGAAAGCAACCGTAATGCGAAGGCGACTCCCTTTATGGAAGCGATATGAGGTCGACAACAGGTTGAAGACCAACTCAATTGGTTCTCTGGCCGGGATTGGCATTAAGTCGCTCTCATAATGAGAGTGGTAGGGCAGCCCGAGATTATTGTAAGGCGCTTTGCTTAGCTTGCGATGAGAAGACCGGAGATTCCCCTCGGTGATGTAAGTGGACTTGCCACTGCCATCCACTTCTTCCAGATAGACAAAGGCATCCAGGTCTGGAGCATCTGTCATGAGCCAAAGATGCACGACTGGATGGCCCGTGACCTCCACGTCTGTCTCCAGAGGAGAAGTGGTATAGGTCAGCGCTTTTTGGTCGTTCGAGCGCATATCGGGGTATTTGCGCGACCAGTTGACCGCATACCATCGTGAATACTTGCCGCTTGTCGTCGAATAGTCCACCGTATAGGCATCAGATGCCTCGGGGGGGGTGGGCGGCGAAGGAACAAGCACGCCATTATTGAAGGAGGGTGCTCCACCGGTTTCTCCCTCGCCGAAAGTAAAGCGGACCATTTCTGGTTCTTTAATGGCCATACGTCCGTGTCCGCCAGGCCTCTTTCTTGACTGCGCCCATGAGATAGTAGTGAATGGGCGGTTCGTTCATAATGCCATTGTCGATACCCTTCAGCCAGTAGTCGAACCAGCGGTGCGCTTCAGCACCAAAGTCGAGGTCAAATTGGTTTTTTTCCACCTCGCTGTGATCCGCGGGGCGGACGAGCAGACGCCTGGGAACGGTGAGGTTGGCATACCAGAGAAACATATCGTCGGCGCCCGAGAACAGGTCATACCAGCCGGTCGTCATGTAGACCGGGATGCCCGATTGATTGATTCGATCAAGGAGAGGGTAGAGATTGCCAGGCCCTTCCCAGATTTTATTTCCATCAGAGGTGATACTGTCGCGGAAGGGGAATTTTCTAAACCAAACCTCCGACTGCTTTGCAAGCGTCGAACCACTGCGCTCTTTGCGGGCCTGGGCGAGTAGTGATCCATCCTTGTCGCTATCCACCGGCGTCAGTACGTGTTCAAGAAAGGATGTTGACCAGGACGAAAAAGGAAGCGAAGGTTTTGTTGCAGACTCCGCCCGGATAGGTGACAGCACTGTACATGTCGAGACCGCTCGAAGTGGGAAAGATGGCTTTCAGATGTGGATTGCCGGTAGCCGCAGCCGCAAACTGGATCATCGCCTGGAAGGAGTCACCATACATGCCGATGTTGCCGTCGCACCAATTTTGGGTTGCGATCCAGTTCAGGATTTCATTGACCTCTTTGGCGCCCACCTCGAACGATGCATTCATAACCCCAAAGGATGCCCCAGTCCCTGGCCTTTCGACCACGATGACGGCGTAGCCATGTTTAAGCATGTTTTCAAGATATTTAGTTCTAAAAACCGGATCCATTAGGTTTCCTCGCTTGTCAAACCAGTAGCGGACCCGAAGATAGGCCTTTTCTTTCCAACCGAGGTTAAACAGGTCAGCGATAATGTTTTTGCCAGCCTGGTCAAAAATGGTAAAGGTGCGCAGATAGGGCGTGTATTTGAAGAGGACGGGCAGTGGTGTGCTGGCCGGGACCCCCTTCTTTGTGGGGAGAATAAGGTCGTATGCCAGCCTCGTTCCATTTGATAGCGTCAGGTAATCGGAAATGCGTTTAGTGCCATCGTAAACCGCTTCAGAGTAACCCTGATATTTGCCAAACTCTGACACTTTTGCTTGCCGGGTTTGTTTTTTATAGAACAAGAAGAGCGCGATCACCAGGGCGACCGCAATAAGGGGATAGATCATTTTCGTGTCAATGAGCTTGTTCATTTTTCTTTTTTAGTTAAGATCTTCGGTCCACAATCTATAAAGGTTTGATAATCACTCAATGCTTTTTGACTTCCTCAAGAAGAATCCCTCCTGCCTGTCTCCATTTTCCACCTGTTGAACGGTGGAGGTTATTGATAGCAGGTTCGTAGGAGGGATCAAGCGAAAGGGCTGCTCGATAATTTTTCTGTGCTTCAACACGATCTCCACGTATCTCCATCAGTGCACCCAGGAGATTAAAGGCCTCGGGGCGTCCGGGATCAATAAAGATAGCCTTGCGCACGTGTTCGACGGCTGCGTCGAAATAGCGATCTCCAATGCATTTCTTTACAAGCTCGATGTGAGATGCATAATCTGCGAGTTTATGTTCATCCAGTTTATCCCTGTCCATGACTCGTGATACGAGCTCCCGAATCTCTTCAGGGTCGAAGGGTTTCTGGAGGAAGTCCACCGCACCGAGTTTCATGGCCTCTACCGCCGATTCAATCGTTCCATAAGCCGTAATCATGATGACACGGATATCGGGCCGGATCTCACGGACCTGGCGAAGGACTTCCATCCCGTCCATCCCCGGCATTCTGATGTCTAAAAGGACCAACCCGAACTCTTTCTCCTTGAGCTTTGCAAGGGCTTCCTCACCGTTTGCAGCGGTATCGCTTTCCGCACCCAGAGCTTCCAGGGCTTGTGAAAGAGTTAAGCGAATATTTTTTTCGTCATCTACGATCAAAATGGACTTGCCTATCATGTCTCACCTCTTCTATGATTTCTCTACTACAGGAAGTGTAAAGGTAAAGGTACTTCCTTCTCCGGTCGTTGAATCCACCCATATGGTACCACTATGGGCACGAACAATCTCTTTACAAATAGTCAATCCCAATCCACTCCCTCCAAGGGCCTTGTTACTTTTTATTTGAACAAATTTATCGAAGATTTTGGATTGAACTTCAAACGGAATCCCGGGACCATTGTCGGTTACTGAAACATGAACATACGGACCGAGATGCTCAGCAGAGAGGCGAATCGTTCCGCCACTTTCAGTGTAATGAATGGCATTCGAGATCAGGTTCGTTAACACCCAGGTGATCTTATTAGCGTCTGCTTTCACATTGGAGAGGGTTTGAGGTAAATCCAATGTCAAACAAATCCCTTTGGAGTCGATCTGTTTTTTTAAAACGCCAACAGCATTTTCGCAAAGGGCATAGAGAGAAATATTTTCAAACTCCATCTCCATCTTTCCTGCCTCGATCTTTGAAAGATCTAACAAGTTATTGACAAGAGTTTTAAGCCGCTGGAGATCCTCATGAGCAGCTAAGAGAAGTTGCTGATCTTTCTCACTCAGTTTCGCCAGAGTTCTTTCAAGTAAGAGTTTTATACTCAAGCCGATGCTGGTTAAAGGGGTTCGTAGCTCATGAGAGGCTGTCATGACGAATTCACTTTTGAGACGGTCGAGCTCTGTAAGGCGAGTCACATCCCGTAAAAGTAAGACAACTCCGAGCAGTGAGTCAGCCCTTCCGCGCACTGGTGTGATTGAAAATTGATAATGGCATGGTTTTTCCCCCTGCTCGACCGTAAGGATATTCTTCCTTTCTTCTATGGTGGGAGGTTCCCCCGTTTCAATAGAGTGCTTCACATAGTTAAATAATTGTTCGTCCTTAATCACCTCGAGAAAATGTTTATTCTGCATTTGGCTCGATTCCAGATGAAGTGCCTTGGCTGCGGCTGGATTGATTCCAGTTACTCTAAACTCTTTATCAACAACCACAATCCCATCATCGATACTTCGAATGATGGCGTCACTCTTTCGCTTCTCCGCCATAATTTGATCGATATTTAGGTCATGATATACTTTCAACCTTTTGACCATCTCATTAAAGTCCTTCGTTAAATCGCCCAGTTCGTCGGGGGATTGGATTGAAATTTCCACGTCATAATTCCCTTCAGAAATCTTCCTTGTCGCTTCCATCATCTGACGGACGGGTTTTATGAGAAGATTTGAAAGGAATAAGCTGAATCCCAATCCGATTCCAATTGCAGCACTACCGATGAAGACCATTGACCAAATCGCCCTCTTGGCAATGTGACGAGCCCTTTCACTTGCTTTAAACATTGTTTCTTGATTAATCTCACGGAGATGAATGCATGCCTCTCGAACGGCGTTGAAGGATGGCAGGATGGTTTCGTGATAAAAGTTAGCCGTTTTTTTTAAACTGGATTTGTAGACAGATTGAAGTTGAGCGATGTGATTTAGATAAGCCGAATATTCTTTTTCAATGGAACGGACAATGCTTTCTTCTCCCTCTACAGTAATATTATCCTTGGCTCTCCCCAACCATTGGAAAAAAGAGCTTTCGTTCTCGCGAAACTGTTTCCATCCCTGATCCTCGAAACCAAGAAATATAAGGAGCGTTGCGCTATCCTGCCGCTCGATAGCATAAACCATATTTTCAGCGGCAAGAATACTCTTATAATTTTCCCTCAAGATAGCTTCGCTTGCTTTACCCAGACCAAGAAGGTTAACCAACGCCCACATGAAGACGATGATCATTAGAGCTAAGGTGATGCCATAACCGATAAAGATCTTTTTACGGAGAGTCAAAACCATGGGAATCCATCCTTCTTCATTTATTTCGGGAGTTCATTGCAAGGCCTCATCGGTCTATTTGCTACGTTAGAACATCATATAATTTCCACCAAAAAAGGCAAGTCCCTGTAATAAGAGGCGGTCTTTTTAGGACCTCCCTCAAGAAAGGTTTGATTTCCAATGAATTTTATGTAAAATGTCATAGTCCACTTTTTTTGATTCTGCACCGGCGCAGGATCGAGCAAACAGAATCAGTCTCAATGCCCATGAAGATCTATCTCAAAATAAAAACATCCATATCGAGGCACCTCTCCCCTACCAGGATCTTCGTCCTCAGTTTTGCCGGAGTGATCCTGGCAGGTGGGATTCTCCTCTGGCTTCCTCTTTTCAGCAGCCAAAGGTCCTCTCCGTTTTGTCGATGCCCTTTTCACTTCCGCTTCTGCCGTCTGTGTCACAGGTCTTGTCGTCATCGATATCGGAAAGGATCTGACGACATTGGGTCAGGTGATCACCATGTTCCTCTTTCAGATTGGAGGACTGGGAATCATCACCTTCTCCACAGTCTTCTTCGTCCTCATGGGCCGTGGAATCTCCTTCAAGGGAAGGGAGATTGTTCAATCGACCTTTCTTCATACGCCCCGAAGAGATTTCATCGTGATCGCCAAGATCGGTCCTCTGTTTACCTTCATCACCGAATCGCTTGGGACCCTCTTCCTCTTCATCCGGTTTTCTCATGGATTTTCCACCTGGAACAGCCCTTTATCATGCTGTCTATAATGCGATTTCTGCCTTTAACAACTGTGGGTATTCTCTCTTTTCTGACAACCTGATGGGTTATCAGGGAGATCTGATTGTCAATCTGACCATCATGGGACTGATCGTTCACGGAGGCATTGGTTTTATCGTTCAGTATGAAGTCCTTTCCTGGTTGAGAGGGGTCCAAAAAAGGTTATCTGTCCACACGAAAATTGTCCTCATCACGACAGCCATTCTCATTCTTTCCGGTGCATTCCTTTTCTATCTCTTTGAAAGAAACCACATCATTAAAGATGTTCCGATTCTGAACAAGATCCTGGCTTCCTTCTTTCAATCGGTCACACCCCGGACAGCTGGTTTCAATACGGTCGATATCGGATCCTGACCAACGCAACCATCCTCTTCTGATGCTTGTCCTCATGTTCATCGGAGCTTCTCCGGGTTCCACCGGGGGAGGTGTCAAGACAACGAGTGCAGCCCTTCTTGGTCATGCTGATGTGGAATCGGCTCAAAGGGAATGAGGAAGTGAATATTTTCAACCGAACCATTCCCAGAGAGATCGTCAGCCGGATCCATCTCGATCATCTTTGCCTCGGCCTTTTCAGTTGCTATCATCTACGTCCGTTCTTCTGATCGCAGGGGGAGGAAATCTTCCCCCTCTAGAAAGCCGGCATTTTTTTGTGGAATATCTTTTTGATACGGTCTCTGCCTTCGGAACGGTTGGGTTGTCCATGGGGGTGACTCCAAAGCTGAATGATCTCCAGAAATATGCGCTCATTTTGATGATGTTTGCGGGAAGGGTAGGGCCCTTGACCCTCGCCTTTTCTCTTTCCCGAGGCGATGGAGAGAAGAGTTTGACTTATGCAGAAGAAGGGGTGATGGTGGGATAATAGACAATTGCGGATTGCAGAACATGAAGGCAGGAATGGGGATATCGTTGGATGTAAAGAGTTTGAAGAGGAGGATATTGGATGAAACGAGTCGTGGTGATTGGATTGGGGATTTTTGGCTTCAATATTGCGAAAGACCTTTATGAAAATGGGATCGAAGTCATTGCCATCGATAAGAACAAAGAGGTCATTCAGAAGATCAAGGATTTCTCCACGAAGGCGATCCTTGCCGATGGAACGGACAAAGAGGTGATGGAATCCATCGGCATCCAGGAGGATGATGTGGTCATCGTTTCCTTTGGAGAAGATCTGGCTGCGAGCACCCTGATCACTCTCCATCTCAAAGAGATGAAGGTGAAAACATATCATTGTCAAAGCTCCCAATGAAGATCATAAGCATGTGTTAGAAAAGGTGGGGGCAACAGAAGTGATCATTCCTGAAAGGGAGATGGCAGATAAGGTGGCGAAAAGTCTGATCTCCCCTAATGTTCTCGATTATATTCCCCTTTCAGAGGATTATACGATCTGTGAAATGGTCCCCCCTGCCAGTTTTATGGGGAAGACGATTGGAGAACTCCATCTGAGAAGCAAATATCACATCGAGGTCATTGCCGTGAGAGAGATGCTGCCCGAACGACTCAAATGGTTCCTCGGGCCGATTTTGTGATCAAGGACAGTGATGTCCTGGTGGTGATTGGAAAGGAGAAGGACATCCAAAAGATTAAATAGGGAGATGGGGAAACACAATGATATAATTTACCCTATCTCCTTATTCACCTTCGTCCTTTGGTGTTTTTCCAGAAATACACAAGTGCAATCTTCCCTTTAACTTCCTTTCTGCAATCTGATTTTGCATCTCACTTATTTTTCCCCTAGGAATCTCCTCATAAAGTTTTTAATCTTGACCGGAGCTTACAAGTACTTGCAATATTTGGATAGATGAGCGATATTTTTGATCAAAGATGCCTTCATAAAATCTTGGCCGGAGGAATAAAGTATCTTTTAAAGGAGGACAGCTAAATGTTTGCAGGGAAAACGATCTGGGAAATACTTCAGATAGGTGGTTTCACGATGTATATTTTACTATTCTGCTCTTTTTTATCTGTGACCATCCTTTTAGAAAGGATCATTTATTACAGGAAACTGTCCAGAACCAAGAGAGCGGAGTTCATGACAAAAATAAAAAGGGCATTAGAAAGCTGACAATATTGAAAGGGCTATGGAAATCTGCAAGGAAACCTATGCTCCCTTTTCAAATGTTATTTATTCTGGGCTTGAACTCCATGATCGCCATGGAAAAGAAATATCCAATGCGATGGAGCGGGAGATCACTATCGAAACAACAAAATTAGAACGCTGTATCAGGCATTGTGGGAACCATCGGGAACACGGCGGTTTATATTGGACTCTTTGGTACGGTTCTTGGGATCATCAGGGCATTTCATGATATTGCTACCGCCGGAGCCGGCGGAATGAGTATTGTCATCGGAGGGGTCGCGGAAGCACTGGTCTGTACGGCCATGGGGCTTCTTGTCGCTGTCCCTGCGGTCATTGCGTTCAATTATTTCACAAAGAGAGTGGAACATTTTATCAATGACATGGAATTATGTGCCTCCGAATTGATGGACGTGATAGGCGGGGAGAAAGTCAGATGAAGAGAAAAGCGAGAAGATCCAGATTAATGGCAGAGATTAATATTACTCCTTTTACCGATGTGGTTCTGGTTCTGTTGATCATCTTCATGATCGCCACTCCCTTCATTTACCAATCCAGCATGAAAGTACAACTGCCCCAGGCATCAAAATCTGAGGAGACCTCCCGGGACGTCATCATCACCATCAATGCTCAGGGCGACGTGTTCCTGGAGGATAAAAAAGTTGATTTAGATGCGTTAAAATATAGGCTGACGGCGATGGTGAAGGGTAAACCCGATACCTCTGTGATCATCAACGGGGATAAGAATGTCAAGTATGATTCTGTGATGCAGGTGATGGATGTGTTGACACGATCAGGTGTGAAAAACCCTGGTTTGGGGATAGAGCTGAAGAAATGAAAAGGCAACAGAACAGAAGAGGACAGCCCTGTCTTTTACCGATTCGCCTCCATCGGTAAGGGCGGATTGCTGAAGGCGGGGACTTTTTCGCTATTCCTGCATATTGCCTTCCTCGTCATCTTCAGCCTCAGTCTCAAGTCTGCAATGACAAAAATGGGGCCCTCTGTTTATCGGGTGACGCTCAGACCTCTTCTGGGAGATGGGCTGCCGAAGGGAGGCATGGGTCTCCCTGGATCTGAAGGATTGGCCGCTTCCCTCCCGGGTGAAAAATTGAAACCCATTGAAAAACCTCGATCGGAAGGTTCTAAAAAGGGAGAGGTTCCTCCTTCGACCAAGAAACAAAAATTCCAGGATCGTCCGGCAAGAAATGAAATGGTTGAAGGGCTAAAAAGATCTCCTAAAAAGGGAGAGAAACTTGAAAGGGAAAAGAACTCCAGCAACTCTCTTCAAGAAGCCCTCGAGGAGATTCGAAAAAAGGCAGCCTTCGATAAGATTCAAAAAAGAGTAGCCCGCCGTGAGGAATTAGAGAAAGAATCGACAACGAATCCATCTCAAGGACCGATCGTCTCCTCTTCCGGGAATTTAACCGGATCAGGTTCTGGGGCAACCGGGACGGGAACGGGATCAGGAACGCGGGCCGGGTTCTGGTGGCTCACCGGGAGGTTCACCGTGGGGTTCCCCCCTCGGAGGTTCTTCCGCTCTGGAGTCCAGGCTCAATGAATACTATAGTACGATATGGGGAAAAATTAAAAAGGAATGGACCCTCCCCGAGGACCTTTCCAAAGGAAGAGCGGGCCTGGAAACAATCATTGTCATCATCATCGAGAGGGAAGGGAAAATTCAAAAATCATGGTTTGAGAAAAAGTCCGGCAATACCCTTTATGACCAGATGGCGATGCGAGCGATTAAGAAGGCAGAACCTCTGCCACCCATTCCTAAAGAATTCAGTGATAACACTTTTGAGATCGGAATCCGTTTTTATCCAGAATGAAAGGCAGTGAACCCCTATCTTCTTCCTTCCGCTGATCGGGAGGCAATTGCTTTTCACCTTCCCCTCGAAGACCCTGATTCCTTGAAAAACTCGTCTCGAAGTCCGGAATTCACCCTGTAGTTGGAATAGGAGATCTCAACTTTGCCGGTGACCCGCTGAGGAGCCCCCGCAGGCTGGCCAAACTCTCTCATTTCAACCGTTTCTTTGAAGGGAAGGTCGAGATGGAGCTCGATCCGTGTGGGGAGGTCAAACTCTTCGAATTTCCCGTAGTCGATTACTCCTTTGACTTCCCTTTCTTCGAAGGATGTATGGAATTCGCGAATCTGATGGCTTTCAATGTCGAGGATCAAAACAAAACTTTGTTTCATCTTTTTCGTATCCTTTGGATAGAGTTTCAGCCTGACCGCTTTCCGATTGTCATAGATCATCTCTTCAAGCAAACGAATGTCAAAGGCCTCCTTTTTAAACACGAAGGGATTGAAGATGCCGCCTTCCTTGGGGAAGAAAAAGACCTTTTTTGATTCCACCTTCATTTTGTCCGGGGGTTTAAAATAGAGCCTGGCTTGCATGTCGGGGGCGTTGAATCCCTCCATGTCAAAATGAACCTTGACATCCACGGTGTAATCCTTGAGCGCCGACTATTTTCTTTCCAGAGCGTCGAGATAGCGCACCGTATCGTCCTGGGCAAAGGCCCAACCCGCCGAAAATAATAAAAGAACCCAAATAAACCACATACATTTCTTCAACTTTTGATATCCTTTCTTGTATAGACTCCTAAAGCGATGAGGAACAGGAGGATCGAATGAAGGCCGAGTATCGCTGCGGAGTTCCCGATCTGCTGCCAGGGGATGGGATCATCCAGAAATCGCTGCCAGAATGTCAGGTAGGTGGTGAAGAGGTAGGGTTTTAAAGATCGGAAAAAATCGAGCGGGAAATTTCCGATTACAAGAAAAACCACGACGACCGCCATCGTGCCAATAATCGGACCGACGGAGTTCTCGGCCAGGGTTGATAGGAGAAAGGCAATGGAAGCCACCACCATCATGGACCAGATTGCCGCCATTAAGGCAAAGAGCATCCGGATAGGAATTTCAGCTTCCTCGAGGTAGATGATACCGAACTGGCCATAATGATGGATGATCAAATCGCCGCTGCCAAAAAGAGTAACCCCAAGGAGAATGCATAAAAGCCCAAGAAAAGAACCAATCCGGCCGTATAAAAGAGCGTCGTGAGATATTTGGCTATAATGATCCTGCTGCGCGAAGGAGGGCGTATCAAAAGGAGTCTCATCGTGCCCGAAGTCGCCTCGCTTGAGACCATGTCTCCTGCGACGAGGGTGATGAGGAAAGGGATATGAATGTGGAGGCTATTCATGATAAAGGTCGTGACAAACCAGCCGTTGAGGATATTCCCGGAGATGAGAAAATCTTTCTCGAAAGACCTGCAACATGCGATACACGATCTCATCGGCGCTCAATCTCATCACGACCTCGGTGAAAATCACAATCAGGGCAATGACGGTGAAACCGATATACGTCCGCCATCGGCTGAATGTCTTGACCGTCTCAAACCAGAAGAGTTTCATATCTCCGATTTCCCTCCGGTGATCTTTAGGAAAAAGTCCTCAAGGGAACGATGGGGGGAGAACGATGAAACCGAGATCCCATGGGTCACGAGATACCGGTTCAGCTCAGGGGCCTGGCCGGGCTCCACCCGGACCTCCATCGTGCCATTTCCGACCGAGAGGACCTTCACCCAGGGGAGACTTCCCATCAACTCCAAGGCGGGATGAAAAGGGCGAGGCCTGGAGGGTGTAATCGGTGGTCTCCCGGCCAAGGAGCTCGGAGACCGTCCCCTGGGCAATGAGTTCGCCCTTATTGATCACGGCCATTCTTGTGGCCACCAGTTCAACCTCGGAAAGAAGATGGGAAGAGAGAAAAATGGTCATGGAACTCTCGTGCGAAAGTCTCTTAATCAACCCCCTGACTTCTTTCATCCCCTGGGGATCGAGCCCTGTGGTTGGCTCGTCGAGGATGATCAATTCCGGTTTGGTCAGAAGGGCCTGTGCGATTCCGAGTCTCTGCTTCATTCCGTGCGAAAACGTCCTGACCTTTTCAAAGGCACGCGATTTTAATCCTACGACATCGAGTGTTTCCATAATCTCATCGCTTCGGACGCTCCGGTTCATCGAGCCGAGGATCTGGAGATTCTTATAAGCGGAAAGGTAAAGATAGAAATCAGGTTTTTCAACAATGCCACAGGCACGGGAGAGAACATCCTGCGGTTCTGATGAAGATCCTTCCCAAAGATTTCAATCGAACCGGAAGTCGGCATGAGGAGGGTAAGGATCATCCGTATGGCGGTGCTCTTTCCCGCTCCGTTCGGCCCAAGAAAGCAGAAGATATCGCCGCGGTGCACTTCAAGATTTAAATTCCTGACGGCCCAGCGCTTCCCGAACCTCTTGCTCAGATCCCTCGTCTGGAGGACAACTTCCTTTTGAAAAGACACGGTTCCATAGACTTATATAAAATAAAAAATTCCTCTCTGCCTCCTTTTATTTTTCCAATGATCGAGTGAATCCCTCCATCTCCCTCTCGCCGATGCTCCTCATCAGTCTTTTACCCCGTATAATCCCGCAGCCCTCAGTCCTCACCTGGGAATGAAGGCAATTTCATATTTAAAGATAAATAAAACCCCGTTCTTTATGGTGGGGATATACAGGGGTTCCGGGTTTTCCCCGAGATGACCAATGTCATTTCGCCCTTTAATTTTCTCTCCCCGATCTGTTTTTTGATCTCACTTGCTTTTCCCCTGAGAACCTCCTCATAGACCTTGGTCAGCTCTCGGTCAGAACCATTTCCCGACCGCCGAGAGCCTCGAAAATGTCGCTTAAAGTCTCCGAGAGTCGGTGGGGGGATTCATAGAAGATGAGGGTCGCTCTGACTTCCTCTAATTGCCTGAGCAAGGCTCTCCTCTTTTTGGATTTGTGGGGGAGAAAACCTTTGAAAAGAAAAGAATCGGTGGGAAGGCCCGATACGCTGAGGGCAGCAATCACTGCAGAGGGACCTGGGATCGGAACGATCGAAATCTGATTTTGAATGGCGGTTTGGATCAGCCGAAACCCGGGGTCGGAGATGCCGGGTGTTCCTGCATCTGGACAAGGGCAATGGATGGCCCTGCTTCAATTTGGAGAGAATGAATTCCTTTTTTCT
>CAWFSX010000011.1:0-39981 GCA_963818595.1 uncultured delta proteobacterium | reverse complement strand
CGAATGAATGATACCCGGCGAAAACTTTCTTCATTTCTCGGCGATCCATTTATAGAAGGTCTCCCCTTTACCCGTCCGATTGATAAATTCTTTCTTTACTGGCTCCAATGTTTTCGCCCATACCTTTCTATCTTCATCCGTCAAGATATAGACTTCCTGCAATTTTGAAAGAAATTTAACGGCCTCGTCGTCTTCCTTTTCTGCAAGTTGAATAGTGTGGTTTTCATAATCTTTACCCGCCTCCTGAAGTACCTTTTGAATCTCTCCGGGGAGGGCATTCCACACTTTGAGATTGATCATCAAGGGCCAGACCGAATAGGTACTATAGGTGATCGTAGAATACTTGGTGACCTCATACCACTTCCTCTGGACAAAGCTGGGGACCGGAGGTGGACCCGTCCACTGTTCCCTTCTGGAGGGCAGTGAAAACCTCAGCGGAAGTCATAGCGACAGGAGAGCCACCCAGGGCCTTTACCGATTCAGCGGCGATGGGCTCATTAATCCTAATTTTCAAACCTTTAAAATCCTCGGGTCTCCTCAAAGGCTTCTTGATATTGATGACGCTGAAACTTGACCATAGGCACCGAAACCCAAGGCCTTGACGCCATTCTTTTCCATTTCCTCCCGAAGCTTCCCCCCTACTTTCCCTTCCCAAGTTTTCTGAACCTCTTTATAATCCTTTAATGTAAAGGGAATAGCAAAAAAATCCATCAATGGGATTGGACCCGTCCATGTTCCTTCATAGGTAATTCCCATATCAATCGCCCCGGACATCACCGCCTTACGCAAGGAATCAGCCCTGTAAAGTTGACCTGCAGGGTAGATCTCAATTTTTACCTTACCGTTTGTTCTCTCCTCGACCATCTTGGCAAACCGATAATCCGCTTTCGTTAAGTGATGGGTGGTGGGAAGTTGCCCCGCATAACGTAGAAGGGTCTGTTGCCCCCAGGATGGATTTGAAAAGACAAACACTCCAATAAAAATCCCTAAAAGCCCGATCATGGAAATTTTTTTTAACATCTTTTCCACTCCTTTCATTGTTGGTTTTGTGTGATTCACCTATTATGGCTGGTTTCGCCGTTCCATCGCAGCCTTTATTCCCTCTGTGCCTGTCACTATTATCAAATCTTAGGGTAGGCCGTCAACCCAAAAGATAGATCCACTCCGTTTATTCTTTCGATTCCAATATTGCTCCCCCTCACCCTCCCTCTCCCCCCCCCACGGGGGAGAGGACGGTGAGGGGGCCTAACGTGATGGCCATCTTCGTTCCATTATTGACATGAAAGTCAATAATTGATAACCTTGGGATGCTTGATCTGCTCCAAGGGCAACGGAATTCTTTCGATCCGAAAGACAACCGGCCGGTGAGCATCCGGACAGCAGAAATAAGAGATGTTGCTCAGGTAGTCGCTTCCTTCCGCGGTGTCTCCTGCAGAGGGCCTGGGTTGCTGGGGTAATGGCACTCAAAGCAAAAATGCAGACATTGTCACACTCCTCCGGGATAAGACGGGTTGGCCAAGTGGTGAAAGTTATGCGATCCCCTACTTCGTAAAGAGGACATTTACTTTTTGGAATGGTTTCATCTCCCTCTATGGGGTTAGGTTCATTCACCTTAACAACGCGACAGACCACTTTGTACATTGTTTGCCTCCTAATATAAAGAAATTAAGGTGAAATATATGAGTGGGGATGGGTCTTGGAATACAGGTTATTCCCAGCAACAGGAGCTCATGGCGAGTTTCAAGACGAGATCTTATTTTCTCGGATATCACGACACCGCGATCTCATCAACATATTTTACCCAATCATACCCGTAGGCGTCTTCATAGACCAATCTCAAGGGAAAACCATGCTTCTGCGGAAGTGTTTCTCCGTTCACGCGATAAGCTAAAAAGATCTTTTTTTGATCGAGTTTATTTATCGGAATTCTAACACCCTTTCCATGGGGTCCGTTAATATCGATGTATTGCGCCTCTTTTTTAGCCTGTGCTTCTTGAAGTAAATTTTTTAAATTAACTCCTGTCCAACGACCGTTATTGGAAAAGAAACCAGGGCAGATGAGGAGAACCGTCTCTGTCAATGAGGGAAACTTGATGATTTGGTCGTAGCTCAAAGAAAGAGGGCGCATTACTTTTCCTGTCATCTTCAATCGGTATGCTTTCAAATCAATGGCGATATCGGTTGGCCCCATCGTTCCGAATTGATTGAGAGGATCGATTTCGAGATTTCGACTGTCAATCTCCGCGGGGTTCATGTCTTTGAGTTGGTTCTTAGAGAATCCTTTTGGAAGGAGTTGTTTCGCCTTGGCGAAGGCACTCGAAACAAATTCCCAGCCCGCCAAAAAGATTCCAAGCACTATTTTTAAAAATATTCTTCTCGTCCACATAACTCACCAAAAGAACGCATAGGGCATAGAGCATAGCGCAAAGAGTTAAATCTTTTACGCCATGCCCCATGCCCTTTGCGTTTTTTCCCCCGGTCTACATAATTTCATATTAAGACAATTTTTACGATAAAGGAAGAAAATTGTAAGTGTAGAATTTTATAGACAACAGAAGTGAGAAGTGGTAAGGAAATAAAGCAAGAAAAGCCGATTTTAAGCAAATCGGAGATTCGTCTATTATTTATTAGGCATCGGAAGAAGAATTATCCATGAACAAATATATGGTGATCGAAACCTTCTTGCCAGGATGTAAGGACAAAGTCTATGAACGATTCCTTCAGAAGGGCAGAATGCTCCCAGAAGGGTTGATATACATTGATAGTTGGTTAGAAAAAGATGGCGATAGGTGTTTCCAGTTAATGGAAACCCAATATCCATCATTGTTTCACCAGTGGATTAAACATTGGGATGATTTGGTAAGATTTGAGTTCACTGAAATCGTAGAAAACCCAGACAAAGTGGACAATGTCTAACAAGGCGATCTAGCCGCATACAGCACCGGCTGACCTAAGATGTTCGAACCGAGAGAAATGACTAAGATTAGACCGGCCCATATAAAGGAATTGGACGTGCTACATGGGATTGTAAAAGACGCTACTCGACACATGGATGAACAAGGAATTCCGCAATGGGATGAAATATACCCGAACAAGCTCATATTGAAAGACGATATTGAAAGGGGACAAATGCACGTCATCGAAGTGGGAGGACGGGTGGCCGGTTTAATTGTGATTAATGAGGAACAATCACCCGAGTATGCCGATGTTGCCTGGGAGTATTCCGGCCGAGTACTTGTAATCCACCGATTGACGATAGACCCGACTTACCAACGCCGTGGTCTGGCAATGCGCCTTATGGACTTCGCTGAAGAGATTGCTGTCACCGAGAGATACGACTGTATCCGTCTTGACGCCTTCAAATGTAACCCTGCAGCCTTCACTTTATACGAGAACCGTGCCTACAGAATGGTAGGGATCGTTCATTTCAGAAAAGGGGAATTCTATTGCTATGAAAAGGCGATCAGTGGTGGAAGTGGAAAAACAAATGGGGTCTGCCTTTGACATTTGACAAATTAAAGATAAATTTAGCCTAACAAAAAAATCCAGCGGATGCGTTGCACGCCTCGTTGTTTTAACCGTTGTGAAAGGAGATGACATGGAGTACTACGCACTGTTCTACTATGTGATCGACGACTATATTTCTCGAAGGACTCCATATCGCGGAGAACATCTGCGACTCGCCCAGGAGGCAAATCGCCGCGGTGATCTCCTCTTGGCTGGGGCATTAAGCGATCCTATCGACCGAGCACTCCTTGTGTTCCGCGTGCCGAATCGCTCTATCGTCGAAGACTTCGCCCGAAGCGATCCCTATGTTATTAACGGGCTGGTGATTAAATGGGAGGTCCGGCCTTGGGCTGTTGTGATTGGCAGTGAACCGGCCGACGCTCCCGATAGGAGTGTTAAATGATCGCCCGTATCTGGTCGGCACAAACGACGCGCGCTCAAACCCCTGTCTACGCTGATCACCTGAGAAGCCATGTCTTGCCGACAGTCAGAAAGGTGGATGGATATGCCGGTGCAATGCTCCTCGAACGGGAGACCCCGGACATGGTTGAGATCATCGTGATCACCCTGTGGCAGTCCCTCGATTCGATACGAGGATTTGCCGGAGGTGATCTTGAGGAAGCAGTTGTCGCTGATGAAGCCGCTTCTTTGCTGACCCAGTTCGACCAGCGTGTCCTGCACTATGAGATTGTGGTGGCTGATAACGTTTAGGGCAACGGTGCTACAAGACTACCGGACTATCGGACTTCCGGGATGATGTTGCCGCCGGAAGGGAAAACCGCCACATCGGCCTGTCGGATTTTTCCGGAAACCTGTTGAATCGCATCCTGAATGGTGGAGGCGTAAGAGAACTTCATCATCTTCACCTGATCAGGTGAAAGGCCTTCCGTGACATGAGCCACAGTAAATTTTTCGGCCAGTTCTTTAAAATAAACGACCTGCATGATGTAAGAGATCCCAAAAGATTTGAGATGGTCAGGAACATCCCCTTGAATCAACCGGCGATGGAAATCACCTGCACTTTCCGGACTCCCCATTTCTTTGATCAACGGCAGGATGGGACCTGCCTCTTTCTGTGGAGCAACCCAGATAATGGCGCCTCCAGATCGTGTACAAAATCCTGCCATGGTTAATGCTTTTGTCGCCTGGACCCCTACTTCTAAAGGAAAAGCGGAGGTAATGGTCACATCAGCGAGTTTCGGAATAGGGACCAGATAGAGAGAGGTTGCATAATTGGAAGCTTCCCTGTGCTCTGCAACAGGATCTCCTGCAAAAGCCCGGATGACCTCCTTCTTTTCGTTAATGATGAAATCGAGTTTAAATGCCAGTCTTGAGAGACGCCCTGCATCCACAATTTCCTCATAAAAAGAATTTCCGTCAAGGAAGTTCACTCGGCTATTATGATGGCGCATCCAGGTAAAATGGTGACTTGCCACAGATCGATAAGAACACACCCCTGGCATGACAATTTTGCATCCCCCTCCGAATCCTGCTACGGGATGGGGCATGCATTCTCCCACACCGACGATCAAATCAGCAAATGCGACGCGTGGATTAAGCTCCACCAGCGCTCCCCGATGGGTTTTGCCGATGGTGACATTATCCGAGGCATGGGGATCATGAGCAGAGATACGCCCCTGTAAACGGGAGAAAACCTCTTCCCCCACCTTCTTTTTAAGTTGTTCCATCGTGGGAGCAGGGTGGGTTCCGAGAGCACAGATTCCATTGATCCGATCGTCCGGGATGCCGGCGTGATTAAGCCGATTCAGAATCTCCGGCAGAGCTAAATGAACAGGGGTAGGCCGCTGAAGATCATCGAATAACAGAACGACCTCCATTCCTGGGCGCGCCAAATCTTCAATCTTGGGCGATCCGATGGGATGATCCAGGGCACGTCTGATTTCTTGTATCGGGTCTGCTACTCCGGGGATAGAGGGCTTATCCTGACTCGAAATTAAACTCCAGCCTTTTGGAAGAGAGAACTCCTTCTTTTCATTTCCATAATTCACGTAATGGGCCATTTTGATATTTCCTTTCTCCCCCCATACCCATCATTCCAAAGATCTTTTAAAAATGTTAACATTTCGCACAAAAAGATACAACCCGATCCACAGGGAGGGGGCGTCAATTTACCTTTTAACAAAGGGAATAAAAAAGCATGCGGAAGTGTTTATGGATGAGGAAAATTTGGGAAAGACCCGAAAATTCGGCTTGACAAAATAAAAAATGTTGGGGTACAGTACCCCTAATGCGCAGGTTGGTGATCAAGGATACGAAAACGATTCGCAGGAGGATCTACGAACATCTTCGCGAACAGCTCTTGAACGGAGAGAGAGCTCCATCTGAGCATTTGATCGAAGCAAAGATTGCCAAAGAAATTGGCACATCAAGAACACCAGTCAGAGAAGCCCTGCATAGCCTCGAGTTGGAAGGACTCATCGAGTCGATACCAAGGGTGGGGTATGTCGTCAAGCCCATTAGCGAACAGGAAGTAGAAGAGATATGTGAGATCAGGATGGCCATAGAGGGGATAGCGGTTCGTTGGGCGATGGAAAAGGCCCATGATAAACTCGTTGAGGAACTAAGAAAAAACATCTCCATCGCAGAAGAAAAGCTTTCTGCAGGAAACGCTAAGGCATTTGTGGATCTCGACGCCCGATTCCATGAAATTATTGCCCGCCATAGCGGAAGCCAACGCCTCCTGGAATTAGCTCAGACCCTGAGGCGACACATGCTGCGATACAGAATTCAAAGTATTTATTCGGTCGATAATGTTTTAAGAGCTATTGAAGGACACAAAGAGATCCTTCAGGCAATAGAAAAAAGTGATTTGGAAGAGGTAAACAAGGCCATCCGAAATCATATGGAGCAAGTGAAAAAAGATGTCCTAAGATATGCCTTTAAAGAGACAGTGAAGGGAAAGAGATAATTTTTCATGATCGAGATCAAATTTAGGGGTCGTGGAGGGCAAGGAGCAGTCATCGCTTCCGAAATTTTAGGGAGAGCATTTTTCCTGGAGGGGAAATACCCTCAATGTTTTTCCATCTTCGGGGGAGAACGCCGGGGCGCTCCCGTCTTTGGATTTTTAAGGGTGGATGATGAACCCATTCTTCTGAAATGCCAAATTAAGCATCCAGATCAGGTGATCATTTTTGATCTTTCTTTAGTAAATGAAAAAGAGATATCTCAAGAGCTCAAGCCGGGTGGGACGATCCTGATCAATACCCATAGGGAGGTTGACTCCTTTGGGGGACTGAGAGAATTCAAAATAGGTTTGATCGATGCCAGTCCGATTTCGAGACGTGTGGGATTGGGAGACACCTTCAATACGGCCATGTTAGGCGCCTATGTTCGTTTAACCCATTTGGTCAAGATGGAGACATTGCTCGAAGCAATGGGGAGGATGGTGCCTTCCAAAGTAGAAAAGAATATTGAAGCAGCCCATGAGGCTTATCAACAGGCGAAAATATATGAAGCAAAAGGAATCGATTGATGATGAGAAAGAATACCGAACCCTCATTCGAATTTGTCATTCCCATCTCTTATGGCAGTACCGAAGTGATAGAAACAGGGAAGTGGGGTTTTCAAAAACCTCACACAACCTTTATGACCTCTCCCTGCCAAGAAGCATGCCCTGTAGGAATTAATATTCCCCAATTCCTTTACCTCACGAACGAGAAAAGAAAAGATGAAGCCCTCCTCACGATTCTCAGGGAAAACCCTTTGCCCGGGATTTGCGGAAGGGTTTGTTTCCATCCCTGCGAGGCAAACTGCAATCGGGCTCAATATGATGAATCCGTGTCCATTCATGAGATGGAAAGATATGTGTCAGATGTCAGAGAATATGAGATTCAAGATATTCAACCCCTATCGAACAAGGATTCGAGAAAGGTGGCTGTCGTTGGAGCGGGTCCCGCAGGTCTTTCTTGCGCTTATTTTCTTTCTATCCTGGGTCACCAGGTCACTCTTTTAGAAGCAAAAAAAGAACCCGGTGGGGTGATGCGGTGGGGGATCCCAGAATACCGGCTTCCCAAATCGATATTGAGAAAGGAGATCCAACGGATATTAAAACTCCCTATCGAAATAAGGACAGGTGTCAGAGTAGGAAAGGATATTTCCTTTGATGAATTAAGCCAGTTCGAGGCTATTTTTCTCTCTCCAGGAGCTGGGTTGAATGCTCCCCTTTCCATTGAAGGCGAAGATTTAAAACGGGTCTGGAGAGGTGGAGATTTTCTCGAAGGAATCAATAGGAAGGATAAAATCAAATTGGGAAAAGAGACCCTGGTCATCGGTGGAGGCAATACGGCCATGGATGTTGCTAGGTGTGCATTGCGTCTTGGTTCCACGGTCACCGTTGCTTATCGCAGAACGAGAAATGAAATGCCTGCGATCAAGGATGAAATCGATGAAGCGGAGGAGGAAGGGATTCGATTTGAATTTCTGATTCAACCTGTGAAGGTCAGTTTAAACAAAAAGAAAAGATTGAGAATTACATTCCAGCGCATGAAACTGAGAGGATTCGATCAGACCCAGAGGCCTAAAGCTATTCCAATGAGAGGAGAATTTTTTACCTTAGAAACAGAGCATCTCATTACCGCTGTCGGGGAGCAGCTTGACCTTTCATGGATGCCCAAAGAACTCATTAAAAATAACCTTCTTGACGCAGGTTCCACTTCCAAAATATTTGCAGGCGGAGATGCCATTGATCAACCTCGAACCATTGTCACAGCCATCGCTTCGGGGAAAAAAGCTGCGATTTCCATGGATCTTTATCTCAGAGGAGAGGACCCTGATGTCATCTTTTCAAAAATAAGGGTTGGGAACAAAAGCTCCCTTTCTATGGAGACTTATCTTGAAGGTCGCGACAGCGGGAGATGGCCAGAAGTGAAAGAAGTTGTCTCTTATCAGCAGATCAATACCCTTTACTTCGAACCCAGCAGAAGGGTTCGATTGAGAAAACGCCATCCTCAAAAAGTCCTAAAAGATTTTTCAGAAGTCAATTTGGGTTACAACTCCGAAGAAGCTATGCTTTCAGCTTCGAGGTGCTTTTTCTGTGGAACATGCAATAATTGTTATAATTGTTACACCTTCTGCCCGGAAGGAGTCATTTCGTTCGATCCCGTTCAGGGCACAAGAGTAGTTGACTTTATTCACTGCAAAGGGTGTGGGACCTGTGCAAAAGCCTGCCCGAGAAACGTGGTAAAGATGGAGGCATTGTCATGAAAGAGTTTATGACAGGAAATGAGGCAGTCGCCCAGGCTGTCAAACTCTGTCGCACCCCCTTGATCGCAGCTTATCCGATTACACCCCAGACAGCCATTTACGAAAAACTTTCTGATTGGGAGGCTTCTGGAAAACTGGAAGGGATCATGATGCGGACAGAGTCTGAGCACTCGGCCATGGCGTCTTGCATCGCGGCCTCTTTAACAGGCGTCAGGACGTTTACCGCTACATCCTCCCAGGGGCTCGCTCTCATGCATGAGATGCTCCATTTTGCAGCCGGTTGTCGTGCTCCTGTGGTCATGGTCAATGTCAATCGACTCTTAGCTGCTCCATGGGGATTCTGGGCGGACCAGTTGGACAGCCTCTCTCAGAGAGATACGGGATGGATCCAGTTCTATTGTGAAAATGGCCAAGAGGCCTTAGATAGTGTGATTCAGGCCTATCAAATAGCAGAGCAAGTATATCTTCCGGTGATGGTTTCTATAGAGGCTTTTTTCGTCTCTCACTTCATGGAAACAGTGTATGTTCCGGAGCAGGAGCAAGTCGATCGATTCCTCCCCCCTATTGATCTTCCACATAAGTTCGATATTGACAAACCTGGATTTCTCGTCCCAGTGGTTTCATCAGAATTATACCGGAAGTATAAACAGATGGCCCAGGTTTCCATGGATTCCGTTAAGGAAATTGCAGTTCGAGTGGATCAAGAATTTAAGAAGGAGTTTGGAAGGGGCTATGGAATCCTTGAGCCCATTATGCTTGAAGATGCGGAGGTTGTTATTGTGACAGCAGGGTCCATTACAAGCACGGCGAGGCTGGCAATAAAAGACCTTCGCAAACAGGGGAATAAGATTGGTTTGCTTAAATTGCGCCTCTTCAGACCTTTTCCGAGAGAGGGTGTTCAACAGGCACTTCGTGGAAAGAAAAAGATTGCTGTGATCGATAGAAACATTTCTCTTGGGAGTGGGGGTATATTTTGTCAGGAGTTGAGAGCAGCACTGGTCCATTCCCCAGACCATCCACTGACCTTCAGTTATATCGCTGGTATAGGAGGGACGGATGTAACTCCTGAAGTGATTCAAAAAATTGCTTTGGATGTCATGGCTCGGTCAGAACCCATCGATCAACCGATGTGGATCATGGAGGAATAGTCAATTGCAGATTGGGGATTTCGGATTGCGGATTGAAGAATCTGAAATCCCAAATCAAGAATTATTTTGGTAATGCTGCGATAAGGGAGAGAGGATATGGTCATCCCAGATCAACAGCCTAATTTATTGAGGCCGGGTCATGCAGCCTGTGCGGGTTGTGGACTCGCAATCGGCATGAAGCTGGTCCTTCAGACGATGGGACCTCGAACCATTGCCGTGATTGTTCCATCCTGCGAGGGAGCGATAGGCGGTGTGTATCCTAATACTTCCTACGGTGTCCCGACGATTCATTCTGCTTTTGAGATTGCCGCACCGACTGCAGCCGGTATCGCCAATGCCCTTAAAATTCAGGGGAAGGATGATATTCAGGTGCTGGCCTTTGCCGGAGATGGCGGAACGTTTGACATTGGTTTGGCGTCTCTTTCGGGAGCGACAAAAAATAACGAGGATATCCTTTACGTCTGCCTCGATAATGAAGCCTACATGAACACCGGGATTCAAGTGAGCTCCGCGACCCCTTCCTATGCCTGGACGGGGACGACCCCTGAAGGGAACCCCCACCGGAAGAAAAATATCATGGAGATCATGGCCGCCCATTATAATCCCTATTCAGCAACAGCGACCATCGGTTTTCCGCGTGATCTTCAGCAGAAGATCACCAAAGCGAAAAGTATCCGGGGGACAAAATTCATTCATATGCTTGTTCCTTGCCCAACAGGCTGGAGGACACCGTCAGACATTTCGCCTGAATTGTCCATTCTCGCCGTGGAAACGAAAGTCTTTCCTCTTTACGAGGTGGAAGATGGGAAGAGATATACCATCAATCACGAGCCACGTAATCTCCCTGTCCAGGAGTACCTCCTGAAACAGGGGAGATTTAGACACTTGAAGGAAGAACAGATCAGACAGATTCAAATGGATGTGGATGAGGAGTGGGAAAAGCTAAAACATAGAGCCAGCCATTCCCGTTCAAAAGGTAAATGATATAATCCCCCCCTCCCCCCTTTAGGTCTCCGACCCAGAGCGGTCTCTGACCCGGTAGGGAAACAGGGGGGGGATGGGATTTGAGGAAGGGTATAAATGAAATTTTCAGAGAAAGGATTCTGGAAGTTTTTTGATAAGCTTACAGATGTCATGGCAGCCTTGGCTGGAGCAATACTCCTATTCATATGTGCCGCTGTCTGTTACACCATCGGCTTGCGATTCTTATTTACGAAGACGACGATATGGATCATACCGATTACCGAATATGCCCTGTTGTGGATTGTTTTTCTTGGGACTACCTGGCTTTTGAGAGAGAAAGGGCATATCACGACCGATATCCTATACACTCATCTCAATGAAAAAACCAAGCGCACCTCTCGATTGTATCATGTTTATAATTGGCGGGCTTGCCTGTGCGATGATGGTCTATTTTGGAATTGTCCACATGTGGGATTGTATTCTAAATCGGGTAACGGACGTAAGAGCTATTACTATCCCGAAATCGGCTGTTTTCATCATCATCCCCATAGGCAGTATCCTCCTCACCATCCAGTTCTTCAGGATGGCATGGAGCAGATTTATTGATATGAAGGCAGGGAATTAACCCATGGAATGGTGGTTGATTATTTCATTGCTCTTTGGTGGTATGGTCTTACTATTACTCACCAACCTACCCATTGCCTTTGCCTTTCTCGTTGTCAATATGGTTGCAGCCTATTTTTTTCTGGGGGGAATCCCAGGCCTTGTTGGGGTCGTGACAGGAGCTTTCACATCCATTACTACCTTCACTCTCCTTCCTGTACCCTTTTTCATCCTGATGGGCGAATTGATATTTCATTCAGGCCTTGGGCTGAATGCTGTGAATGTGCTTGATAAATGGCTTGGCAAACTCCGGGGGAGACTCTCGATCCTGGCGATCATGATGGGGGTCATCATCGGTGCATTGAGTGGCTCCACGATTGCAACATGTGCCCTCCTTGGTACCATCCTGCTTCCTGACATGCTGAAAAAAGGCTACAGCAAGAATATGAGTCTCGGTCCACTCATGGGAGTGGGAACCGTGGATGCGCTTATTCCTCCCAATGCCCTGACCGTGGTACTCGCCAGTCTTGCAAACATTGATGTCGGGCAACTTCTTATTGCCGGTATCCTGCCGGGCATGATCATGTCCGGCCTCTACCTCGTCTACGTCGTATTATGGTGTCGTATCTTTCCTAAAGAAGCACCTCTGTATGATGTTCCCCATATCCCTTTGAAAGAAAAGGTAATCGCCACTGTACAATACTTGTTCCCTCTCGGGCTTATTATCTTTATGGTCATCGGGTTCATATTTTTAGGTGTCGCAACTCCTACGGAAGCGGCTGCCACAGGGACATTGGGGTCATTTATATTAGCCCTTCTTTACAGACGTTTAAATTGGGAGATCATCAAGAAGTCGGTTATGGGTACCGTGAAAGTCACGGTCATGATATTTATGATTATTATTGTCTCAAGCACATACGGTGAAATATTAGCCTTTACCGGTGCTGCCGCAGGCATGACGAGTTTTATTACCAATCTCAGCATTCCGCCGATCGTCATACTCATCGGCATGTTGATCGTTGTTCTGATACTCGGTTGTTTCATGGAAACCGTTGCCATCATGATGATCACCATACCGATATACATGCCTGTGATTAATGCCTTAGGTTATAACACCATCTGGTTCGGAGTACTGATGCTCATTGCTCTGGAAACAGGTTTGATCACCCCTCCCTTTGGCGTTACCCTTTTTGTGATGAAAGGTGTAGCTCCTCCTGAGATAACGATGGCTGATATCTGGAAGGCAGTCACTCCCTATGTCATTGTAGATATCCTGTGTATTGCCCTTGTGATGGCCATGCCATTTTTGGCAACCATTGTCCCAAGTCTTATGGGTATGAAATAAGAAAGGAGGAAGTGAGAAGCTAAGAAGAAAGAAAGAGTTTAAATAAAAATATAAAAGGAGGTTACCAATGAAAAAGAAAATAAGTCTTTTATTTTTCACCTTTTTTCTTGCACTAACTGTTTGCATGATTCACTTAGATCAAGTTTACGCCCAGACCATCACGTTAAAAGCGGTGACGGGGTGGCCTAAGCCATCGAGTGAGAATAAATCCTTTTTTATTTTTACCGAATTGGTGGAACAGATGGTTGCCAAGAAATATCCCGGCGAATTGAAGATCAACTACGTCGGGGGACCTGAGGCAGTAAAATCCACGGATCAAGTTCAAGCATGCCAGCGAGGCATGGTCGACATGGCCTATACGACCAATGCTTACTACCTATCAGTTCTCCCTGAAGTCGATGCGTATAAGTTGTCAGAATTCACACCCATGGAAGAGAGGGCGAATGGTGCTTGGAAGTATATGAATGACCTCCACGAGAAGAAAGGGCTTTACTTACTGGGGAGGCTGGGCCTAGGCGAAAAGTTTCACCTCTACCTCAAGAAACCTATTCAGAGTGCGGATCTAAAAGGCCTTAATATCCGAGTATCCCCAATGTACCTGCAGATCATCAAGGGGCTTGGTGGAAATCCTGTTGTGATTCCACCGACGGAAGTATATGCTGCCCTCGAGAGGAATGTGGTCGATGGTTTCTGTTGGCCGGCTGTGGGTATCCGCGACTGGGGATGGCAGAAGCAGGTGAAATATATTGTTGACCCGGGTTTTTACCAAGTACCGAACCCACTTGTCATGAATCTGAGCGCCTGGACCAACCTATCTAAGAAGTTTAAGGATCTTTTTATGGAAGCAGCCATCGAGGCAGAAAAACGGACCATTGCCCACTTTGATGATCTGGCGAAACAGGAGCGACCTATTCTCCTCAAGGAAGGACTGCAGGTGATCGACTTGCCCGCGGCAGAAAAGGAAAAATTCCTAAAGGTTGGCTTCGATGAAGGCTGGAAGGATATGCTGGCAAAGAATCCTGATGCAGGTGCCAAATTGAAAGAGTTACTCACAAAGAAGAAGTAATTTTTAAGGATGTAGGGTGCAGAGTGTAGGGTTTAGGGATTGGCTACCCCCTACACCCTATCCCCTACCCCCTATTTTAAAAGAGGAGATTATGAGAAAAATCTTATTTATTTTGTTGGGTCTCGTGTTGATCACATGGATTCCAGCGAGTGCTGCCCAGAAAGACTTAGAAATTCAAGGTAAGAAATTAATTTCCCAGAAACCCCCCTTCACAATAACGTTACCCACTGAATTTAACCTCGTCGATTCCTATTCACATGAAAATCCAGGGGAGAGTTCGCTTACCCGTATTTATTTCCTCGTTAAACCGAAAGGGAAACAAGTTGAAGAAATGCTCATTCTTCAGATAGCGGATAAGACTAACCCACAGGCCAGCCCGATGACAGCGCCTCCCTTGAAGCCCTATGGAGAAGAAAGGATGTATCAGAAGAGTAAGATAAAGAAGGGAGAACTTGAAATAAATTATCTGATTCAATTAATGGCTTGGAATCCGAATGCCCCTTCACTTCAACCCCTTCTGAAGAAGGGGATTGTTATTCCATCCCATTGGGCTTTACAAGGACAATTTCTTTTTATCTATCAGGGTGAGCATGCTGTCTTGATAAGATATTCAAAGGATGTCAATGCCTTTGGGAACAAGGTCTCAGAAAAAGGAGAGGCTTGGGGAAAGGGGTCGATCTCGGGAAATGAGAAGAGGGCTCATGAAACTTTCCAAAAAATGTTTATGGAGATGATCAATTCCATTCAAATAAAAAACCCGTAAAAATAAATCTAAAAGGATAATTCCGAGAGCTTTATTGACCCACAAAATCTTTACAATGAATGAAGCAGTATCTAGGTTTATTGAGGATGGTGACTCCATCGTCATGGGCGCTGCCTTAGAAGCAGCCATACCGTTTGCCGTTGGACACGAGATCATCCGGCAGGGGAGAAAGGACCTCACCCTCGTTGGTCCTATCTCCGATATGCTCTTCGATCAGATGATCGGATCTGGATGTGTGAAAAAGGTGGCGGCTGCCTGGGTAGGAAATGTGATCATGGGTGTGGGTTATAACATGAGAAGGGCCGTTGAGGAAGGAATTCCAAGGAAGATCGAGGTCGAAGATTATACGAATTTTACTATTTCATTAGCACTTCATGCAGGGGCCCTTGGCATCCCCTTTATTCCAACGAAGAGCCTTTTAGGTACAGGAATGATAGCAGAGGGACGGCTCTTCAAGGAGATGGAATGTCCCTATACAAGAGAAAAGCTTGTTTTGGTTCCAGCTCTGAAGCCGGATGTGGCCATCGTGCAAGTCCAGAGGGCGGACGAAGAGGGGAATGCCCATTTTTGGGGTGGGAGTGGTGTTACCAAAGAGGCGGCCCTGGCGGCTCGAAAGGTGATCGTGGTGGTGGAAGAGATTGTAAGCAGAAAAGTAATTCAAAGAGACCCAAACCGCACCCTTATCCCTGGATTTTTAGTAAGTGCAGTTGTTCCAGAACCCTGGGGAGCCCACCCATCACCGATACAAGGCTATTATAATCGAGACCATGAAAAATATATGACCTACCATCAGGAGTCAAAGGAAAGAGAGAGATACCTGAAGTGGCTTGATACATGGGTTTTTGGGGTAAAAGACCGAAGAGAATATCTTAAACTATTGGGTGAAGAAAAAATAAAATCACTTTTAGTTAAACATCACAGAAAATCTCTTCCCGGTGGATTATGGGTACTAATTGGTTTATTGGGTTTGTTGGGTTTATAGGGTTTACTCAGTCTCTTCAGTTTTGAAACTCAATGAACTCAATAAACTCAATGAACTCAATGAAACTCAATAAACCCAAGTGACCATAAGAGTGTTGGAGGTGAAATTGATAACCAATTACACAATGCAAGAACTGATGGTGGTTGCTGGGGCACGAGAAATTCGTGACGATGATGTCGTCTTTGTAGGTATGAGACTTCCACTTTTGGCCTTCCAATTGGCAAAGGATACCCATGCCCGTCATGCCATCGGGATCTTCGAGAATGGAATCTTGAGAGACAAACCAGCCGGCGATGCCCTCTACACGATGGGAGATACCCCTAATATTGAAGGCGCAATCTGGACAACTTCAATGATGGACATCATGACGATTTTACAGAGTGGGAGGGTAAGTTTGGGTTTTATTGGTGGAGCTGAAGTGGATCGTTTTGGGAATCTCAATACAACCTATATTGGAGGAAGTGAGCAGGTCCAAATTCGGCTACCCGGCAGTGGTGGAGGGAGTGATATCGCATCGCTCTCCAAGCGGTTTATCATCATTATGAAACACGAGAAACGTAGATTCCTGGAGAAGGTGAGTTATAGGACCTCTCCAGGTTTTGGAGATGGGGGGGATTGGAGAGAGAGAAATGGGTTGACGGGTGGAGGTCCCAGTGCTGTGATTACCACCAAGGGAATACTGGAATTCGATTCCGAGACAAGAGAAATGACTCTTACCTCGATTCACCCTGGAGTGACTATAGAGGAAATTATTGAAAATACGGGGTGGTGTTTGAGATATGCATCTAAAATTGAAAATACAAAACCTCCCACTCGGGCTGAACTTCGAATGATAAGAAAATATGATCCCAATGGTTTTTGGACAAGAAATGGCATGAAGTGAACAATTTTTTACCAGGTGTTAAGATGTTTTAATAGTTCTCCGTTACAAATCAATTCCTCCTTCCTTAAAAAAATTTATTAATTCCAATAAGTTAAATTCAATTGACAAAATCTAAAATTTGTGCCAATTTTTGGCAATTATTTTGCATGGTTTCCAAACGAGGTTTCTATGCCCGAGATATTCCTTGGTGAGCTTTCTCAAGTAAAAATTTTCGATATTCTAAAACCCCTATTGATGGGGAAGAAAACAGGGAAATTATCCTTCAAAGGGAAAGAAAATGGTGAAATGTACTTAGAATTAGGTAACATCGTTCACGCGAAGACTCCCGATTCATACGGTGAATATGGGTTTTTTACTATTATGGGGTGGAAGATGGGAAGAATTGCATTTGAGCCAGATGAACCCCCTCCGGAAAGAACCATCCCCATTCCCTCTGAGCAGTTACTGTTAAATTGGTCCTCGAAAAAAATGGAGTGGGAGAGAATCCGAGAGATCATCCGTTCTAACAACGCTGTTTTTTCCCTTTCCCCCCGGAACAATGGGGAAAGCAAAACGATAAGTGGGGAGCAATGGAATGTGTTGGCTTTGTCAAACGGGGTGAGAAATGTATCAGAAATTGCGAAAGATCTTAATTGGGATGAGTTTAAAGTGATAAGGACCATTTATCAACTTATCCAAGCAGGGTTATTGGAGCAAGCAGCTGAACGAAAATCTGTTAAGAAAAAATTGGTGCGGGAGAGCTTTTTCTCAGTCGTTGAAAGTGAGTTGCGGAAGGTAATGGGAGCAGTTTCTCCCTTCGTCCTCGATGATAAACTTGTTGAATTCGGAGATAAGAGGGATTCTTTTCCACAGGAAAAAATATTATCCTTTGTGGAAGCGTTAGGGGAAGAGATTCCTCAGGATGAAAAAAGGAAAGAGTTTAAAAGAGTCGTAATGGAATTTTTCTCAATAGAAAAATAGAAAACAATTTCAGGATCCCGTCCTCTGGACAGGGAATTTCAAAAGGAGGGACCTTATGGCAGTGAAAAAGAAAGGCGGATTGGGTCTGCTACCAAAATTATTAATAGGGACTTTAGTTCCTATTTTGGTGGCCTTTTTAATCATCTGGGTGATCGTTTTCTTCAGTGTCGACATAGGGAATTTTCGGATTACCAGTGTTAAAGACATTGGGTCCGAAAGCCTGAAAGAATTAACCACGACTTCTCTTAAGGAGTCTAAGTATGCTCTGGATAGGCTGGGAGAAAAAATCATCCAGGAGAAAGCCAAAGATGTGGCCTTGCAGATGGAAATTTTTATTAAATCCCATCCTAAAATGAAAAAACAGGATCTCTCCAACGACCCCTGGCTTAAGTCCATTGCCGTCCAGAAGGTTGGAGAGACGGGTTACACGGCGATTCATGATGATCAAGCGATCAATTATTTCCATGTAAACCCCCAAATCGTCGGTTCGGACTTACATAACCTCGCTGGCAGACTTCCCGCCTTCTGGAAGATTCTGGAGGCCAGCCTGAAAGGTCCCGCCTCTGGTTATTATGATTGGAAGGATGCAGATGGGAAGATTCGTCCCAAATATATGTATTTAGCCCCCATTAAAGATACAGACCTCATTGTTGCAGCGACCACTTACATTGATGAATTTTCAAAGCCCACAAGGGTGATTGAAGGAAAAATGAAGAATATTGAGAAAGGATATTTGGAACAATACGAGAGCAGAATTAAAATATTTTTAGTTGTGATTTTAGGTGTTCTTCTAATTTTGTTGGTGAGGATCTACTTTTATGCTCGTTCGGTGATTCGACCCATTCGCTATCTTTCTGAAGTTGCAGATAGAATCAGCATGGGAGAATTGGATACCCCGATTAAAATCAAAGCAAAAGGTGAGGTGGGTGTCCTGGCAGAATCCATTGAGAGGATGCAGACGAGCGTAAAAGCTGCCATTGAGCGGCTGCAGAAGAGGAAAGAGGGTAGATAAAAATTGAATTTATAAGTTCGGAGTAAGGAGTTTGGAGACTTAAGAAGACTCTGAACTTATACCCTGAGCTCCGAACTCATAACTCCGAACTTTTAAGGGGGAGACTATGATATTTCCAAGGGGAGAGGCGATACATAAAAATTTATCGACAGCCTTTACGGATTTCAATGCCCTTTTATCGACACTAAAATCGGGAGATTTTAGCGGAATCATCGAGATCGAATTCCCTGAAAACAAAGGGATCATCTTTGTTGACTCGGGGGAGATCCTCAATGCCGAAGCCAAGATCGGGGCCGATCCGAAAAGGATTATCGGTCAGGAGGCGATACAGACCCTTTTAAATCTCTCAAAGCAAAAGGACGGGTCAATTAACATCTACCAACTGACACCTGAACGAGTGGCTATTTTGGCCATTAATCTTCAACACGAAATCCTCTTCAAAGGGCTCTCCACGGATTTCACTCGTTTAGATCGGCTACTCCTGAAATTGAGAGAAGAAAAACATAATGGTTTCATAGAAGTTCTGACAAAAGAGAGCCAAGCCATGGGTGTCCTGTTCCTTGAGGGAGGAGAGCCGGTGGAGATGTTCACCACGCCTGAATCAGGGCCTTCTATTTTTGGTAGAAAATCGATTCCAATATTTGTGGAAAATGCCATCAAACAAGGAGCTATTTTCGACGTTTACAAAAGTCAGGGTAAAATTTTAAAAAAAGAAATAAAAGAAATTAAAGAAATAAAAGAAATTAAAGAAGTGAAAGAAAAAAAGGTTGCCGAACGAGGGGAAAATCTGAAGGAACTCATTCCGATCCTCCAAGAAGTTCTCTCCAAGGCGGAGAAGCTGGTGGATGGATCTTCACGAAGAAAGGGACTATTTCATAAGTTATTTAGAGAGTCCCGGGTAGAGAGATCAGAAGAATATGCCTTCCTCGATCCATTTGCCGGTGAATTTGAATTTCGGGAGGGGACGATTCAATTTACAGGGGAGGTCGAAGCAAAGGATTTTACTAAAGGAATCGTAGAATCCTTGGTTACCACCCTGTCACATCTCGAGAAGGAATTACCGAAGGAAAAGATGCTACCTTTAAAGTTGAAAGCCGGGATAGAATCCTCTCTGGAGCAGCACAATGAGGTGTTAAAACGATTGGGGGTTGAGGCAGCTACTTCTTCAATTTTCAAATAAAGCTCTATACTTACCCTGTTCAGATGGGACAAACAGGTCGGGATTTCCGGTTCACATAATTTTAATGATTTCTTCACCTATATCCTAGTCCTTCCCACAAATCTTTACTATCCAGTTGATCCTCCATTAGAATTTTTGTTCCGATTTTACTTGACAAAATTTTTGTTCCAATTATACTTGTTAAAAAATTCTCAAAACAAAGGGGGGATAGGGACTATCCCCTATCTATTTTAAAAATTTCATATTAATATTGAATTTAATTAGAACTTTTTTCGTCAAAAAATGTAGGAAGGGGGTGGTTATAAGAATTTAGAGGAGAAAGACTTCTAAATCTAACTATTTAATTTCAATATGTATTTAATTCCAAAAGGAGGTTAGGAAAATGAAACGTTGGAAGTGGCTATCTTTATGTTTGTGTCTATCAGTGATTGGATTGACGATTTTTACTTCTTCTGCATTTGCGCAGATAAAGCTCAATTACTCAATTTTCTTCGCTGCCCCGCATAAGAATGCCGTTCTATCAACGGAGTGGGCAAAGGAGATTGAGAAGAGGACAAATGGGAAGGTTCAGATCACCATGTTCTATGGAGGAACGCTCACCCCTGGTGACAAATGTTATGATGGGGTGGTCAAAGGAATTTCAGATATTGGTTTTTCAGTTCTCGCCTACACCAGAGGGAAATTCCCTTTAACAGAAGTTCAGGATCTACCATTAGGTATGAAAACGGGTTTGGTTGCCACGAAAGTGATCAATGATTATTATAAGAAATTTAAGCCCAAAGAGTTTGATGAAGTTAAGGTGATGTACCTCCATGGTCACGGTCCTGGAATCATCCATAGCAAAAAAGAAATCAAGACACTTGAGGACCTTAAGGGAATGAAGATCCGCTGTACAGGGATGGCTGCAAAAATAGCGGGGGCCCTTGGGGCTACTGCTGTGGCCATGCCCATGGGTGAAACCTACGATGCTTTAAGCAGAGGCGTGGTGGATGCCTCCATGGCCCCCCAGGAAGCACTGCAAGGCTGGAAATGGGGAGAAATCGTGAAGTTTACCGTTGAAGATTGGGGTGCCTCTTATAGCTCAGGGATGTTTGTTGTCATGAATAAGGATAAGTGGAATTCTCTGCCCCCGGATGTTCAGAAGATCATCGAACAGGTCAATGAAGAATATATTGAGAAGCAGGGAAAGACCTGGGATGAGATCGAAAAAGCAGGAAGAGATTTCACTATCAAATTAGGCAACAAGATCATCTCTCTTTCACAGGATGAAAATTTGAGATGGGAAAAGGCGGTCAAACCCCTTCTTGACGAATATAAGAAAAATATGAAGGATAAGGGTCTTCCTGGGGATGAGGTACTGAGTTTCTATTTGCAGACAATATATAAATATCAAAAGTAAAATAGGGGAAAGGGGAAGGGAGTAACATCTCCTTCCCCTTTTTTTATCGTCATCAAGATTATTAATTGAAGAGGAGTAATCCATGGAAGGATTTCTGAAAACGATCAAATGGAATAAGCCGATTCCTCAATATCATTGCGGGAATTAGCCTAACATTCCTCATGCTGTTGACCATCACGGATGTTATTTTAAGAGGTTTTAAAAGTCCTGTTCCGGGCACCTATGAAGTGGTGGCTTTTGCAGGGGCAGTGGTGATTGGGTTTTCAATGCCCCTGACCTCGTGGCTGAGAGCACATATTTTTGTCGATTTTTTTATTTTAAAGTTTTCCCAAAAGGTAAGAAACATCTTCAATATTGTCACGAGATGCGTGGTGATCATATTATTTTTCTTGATTGGTTGGAACCTTATCAAATATGGAATGGATTTACAAAAATCAGGGGAGGTTTCCCTTACTTTACAGATGCCTTTCTACCCAGTTGCTTATGGAGTAGGGGTCTGCTGTTTCATCCAATGTCTGGTGATGGTGTGCGATATCATGAAGATCTCCGGAGGGGAATATGAATGAGGTGATGATTGGTATCATTGGACTGGTTGTCGTGCTGCTTATGTTTCTTACGGGCATTGAGCTTGGTTTTGCTATGGCCCTGATTGGTTTCCTGGGATTCAGCTACATTGTCTCTTTTAAAGCTGGATTAAATTTAATAGCCAAAGACATCTTCGATGTCTTTGCTTCGTATGGGTTTACCGTCATTCCTCTCTTTGTCCTTATGGGTCAGATCGCATTCAATGCCGGCATTGCAAAAAGGCTATACAATACCGCCTATCGATTTATTGGCCATGTTCCAGGTGGAATGGCCATGGCCACAGTTGCAGGAGCTACGGCTTTTAAAGCCATTTGTGGTTCATCCCCTGCTACAGCAGCTACCTTTGCCAGTGTGGCTGTTCCTGAAATGGATCGATATGGTTATGACAAGAAACTATCCACAGGAATCGTCGCCACCGTTGGAACCCTTGGAATCCTCATCCCACCCAGTGTCACCCTGATCGTATTTGGCATCATCACAGAACTATCTATTGGTAAGTTGTTTCTGGCAGGAATCATTCCAGGACTTATGATTGCTTTCTTTTTTATCTGTCATCATTTATGGGTGGTGTAAAATAAACCCAAACTTAGGTCCTAAAGGCGCAAAGTCCACATGGAAAGAAAGGATAGCCTCCCTTCCAGAGTTTGCATTGGTTGTCGTTATTTTCTTGCTAATGATATGGGGACTGATGAAGGGGATGCTTTACTCCTACAGAGGCGGGTAGCGTTGGAACCGCCGCTGTCCTCCTCATGTCCATTATAAGAAAGGACATCAATTTCAAAGGCTTCCTTAAATCAGTTGCAGAATCTCTACGCACCGCTTGTATGGTTCTGATGCTCATTGCGGGTTCTACCATCCTGGGCCATTTTCTCGCTGTGACAAAGATTCCCATGATCGCAGCCGATTGGGTTGTGGGGCTTCCTCTAAACAAATACGTTATCATGATTATTATCAGTTTAATCTATCAGACAGGGGGTTCTTTTATTGACGACTTGGCTTTCATGGTCCTTGCCACTCCGATATTCTATCCTGTCATTATCAAACTGGGTTTTGATCCGATATGGTTTGGTATGATTATCGCTATTACCGTAATGATCGGGGTAGTCATTCCTCCCGTAGCGATCAATGTTTTCGTAGTAAAAAATATCACCAAGGTTCCATTTAATGTGATTTACAAGGGGGTATATCCCTTTTTAATCAGCCTTGGCGTTGGTGCGGCTTTGTTGTTCATATTTCCAGAGCTCGCCACGTTCCTTCCAAACCTTTTAATGCCGGCGAGGTAGCAAGGAATGTTTACCAAATCTTCGACGTCTTCTTCTAAATTCTTTTGGCCACCACGGTAATAAATCAGATGAAACAGCATTTCGAAGAATGCGAGGTACCTTCTCCCTCTTTGCCTGAGACTCGATCCCGAATAAAAGAACTGCCTCTTTGAAATATTTTTTCATCCCCAGTCTTTTAGGAATGACTCCCTTCTGTATTGCTTTTTTTATAATCGACTGGGCCATTAAAATTTGGTAAGCCGTCTCCCTTGCCCCTCTTGGAAAAGAGAAAGGAGTAAAAATTTGATGGACAGCCCAACGGATGGTCTGCGTCATATAGAGGTATTTTTCTCTTTTTCCAAGAAAAGGATGCTGGGGTGTGACGGCTTGAAGGAAAGGGGTTAAAAAGAGGGCGAGAAGAATCGATTCTGATACCGGTCTGCCTATTTTGATCAACTGATCCACAAGATCGAAAAGGGATAGAAAAAATTCCCGGGTCTTTTTCTCCGAAAGGCTTCGTTCTCCAAGGGCCCTTTCGAGATCAGGGAAGAGGGAAAAGAGCAGACCTGTTTGAAGCATCAGGTGGAGAGAGGGTTTGGCCACGCCTTCCTTGAGTTCCCGTAGGAATTCATCTCGAAGTCGGGAAGGGGAACATTTTTGTATCTCTTCGCGATGTCGAAGTATGGCTCGGTAGGTCTGGTCTTCAATGGGAAATCCAGCTCGCGCGTGGACCAAAATAAAACGGTTCTATTTTCTTCAAATTTTAGTTGTAAATAAATAGAACCCCCTTTTTCTTAAATTATTTTGGCAAATTTCATCATGACAGATTCCTTTGTTTTAAGGTTGGAATCTAAAAGTTGGAATATGTTTGGTTTATAATTAGGCCCCCAGAAACTACCAATAGAAAACGAATAAATTATCAGAGATTCATCCTTTTCTTTCTCTTACTCCTTCTTTCTATTGTTCTTTGTACGGTATCTTATATCTAAGCTTCTGTTTTAACCAATAGCCTGTAATAAATTTCCCTATTCCCAAACGGGCAAGGTAATTATTTGGGTCATTTGGGTATTCAATAGAGCAGTCCCCAAATTTAATATTCCAAATGTGTGGAGCGACTTTCTCAAATTCATAGATCTTGTATTTTCCACCACCGAGTACACCACGGTTAATTACCTTCCCATCCATTATCGTTAGGAACGGGATAGGAGAAACAAAGTCTAAGAATCTCTTTTCATCTCGAGTTGGCTTCCCCTTTTTCAATTCTAAAGTAAGTTTCAGAGTAGGCGTATTACCATCACGAGCGTAAGAGATTCCAAATACTTATTGGCATCACTTTCAAGTGTCACCTTTCTCAGGACTTTGGGAAACCCTGTAAACCTGCCCCCATAAGGCTTCTTCGGTGGTAACCGACAATCCGAGGAAATGCCAGGCCGGCATCTCTTCTCCAGTCTGGGGTCTCTTGAACTTGACGAGTATCTGCGACATCGCCTCAAGATAGGGTGGTGCAGATTCCATCTTATAGAAATCTACTACTTCCACTCTGCATACAGGTCTTTCCGGCATGCTGAAGATACCTCGGGATAAACTTCTTATACCCATCGATATCGGTGATCTCAAAAAAGGCTACGATTGATTCTTTTTCCAGAAAAATATGATCGACCGGAGGTACGCGTGGGCGCTGATGGATTTCTTCTTCCTCTATTTCCAATGCGTGTCCAGAAAAAGGAAACAGGAGAATAAAAATCAAAATGATTTTGGCAAATTTTATTTTTGTCATGATGGAGACCTCCTATCGTATAGGATGGGTCAAATCCTCTTGCTCAAATCGTTGAGTCCGGTCCAATCCGAAATATTTTGAAATGGCGCCCAGCAGATAGGCATGTTACCCCGAACTTAAAAAAATCAATTATCTAACTCTATCTATTCCCTTTGCTTTAACCAATAGGCCTGAATAAATTTCCCTATTCCCAAACGGTGGAGATAATTCTTGGGGTCATTTGGATATTCAATAGAGCAGTCTCCAAATCGGACCTTACACATCTTCGGACGCAACTTTCTCAAATTCATAGACTTTGTATTTACCTCCACCAACCGTCATCCCACTCCAACACCTTTCCATCCTTTATCGTTAAAGCCCGGATAGGCGAAACAAAGTCCAAAAAACTCTTTTCATCAGGGGTTAATCCCGCCTTCTTTGTTTCCAAAATAAGCCTTAACGCGAGTGTCTTGCCGTCGCGATCGTAAGAAGTCCCAACATACTTATTTTCATACCTTTCAAATGTCATCTTTCTCAAGACTTTGGGATAACCTCCAGTAAACCGGCCCCATAGGGCCTCTTCGGTTGTGACCGGCTCTTCGATGTAATACCAGGCCAAGATTTCTTCTCCACTTTGGGGTTTCTTGTATTTGACGAGTATTTGGATCCTTACCTCAAGGATAGGGCGGCCCAGACTCCATCTTATAGAAATCAACGACTGCCACCCTGCACAGCGGTCTTTCCGGCATGCTGAAGATACTCGGAATCAGCTTCTGATACTCCTCGATATTGGTGACTTCGAAATAGGCTATATTTGCTTCATTCTCCAAAGAGATCAGTCTAACAGGAGGTACGTTTGGACGTTTGATAACTTCTTCCGATTCCGTTGCGCATCCATAAGAAGAAACATAAGAATTAAAATCAAAATTATCTTGACAAATCTAATCATGGTGAGTTCCTCCTCAGAAGTTAGTCTCTAAAGTCCAGAGTCAGGCCATTCTCTCAATCTTCTTCACTGGCTTTCCTCATTTCATCAAGCTCCCCATTTTCTTATTCTTCTCGAGTTCGTCTGCAACAAACTTGAGCCCCAGTGATTCTAAGGTTCTTCTCTTTGGCCACCCCGAGCGAGTATCCCAACCTTCGAGGTTGTAGAATCTGGTCTTGAACTCCTCGAACTTGGCTTTATCCAGACACCTTCCGTTCACGCGAATATAGTCCCACCTGCCCTTTTCCCTTCCGGGCAAATAATACATCGCATAATTTCCTGAACCTCCGATATGGCACATGATAGATGTAATCGGAGAAATGGACCATGTCTCTGTGTCGGCCCTGAAGAGTCCAGATGGCATGATCGAGGTTCCAGATCTTTCTCCCCAATTCCATTCCGTCAACGAAACTGAATTTCTTCCCGGTGACGGCATTGAAGAACCTTGGTTCTCCCTCACCCGTAATGCCGCGTATCCGGGAATTCTGGAATTGATGAATTCTGGCCAGCGGTGATCACAATACAGAACCGATTCTTTCCAGAATCTTGTGTAGTGCCTATGCCAGGCCACAAGCTTGGCCATATGTTCTGAGTAGATGTTATCGGTGCTAAAGTCCAGCATGAGAGGATCATTTTCATAGGGGATCAATTTTTCTGCGATAATCCTTACTACCTGCTCTGCAGGAGGCTGCGGTGTTTTTCCGGCCCAGATCGCGCCGCTGGGCCACCAGAACAAAAAATTAAAGTCGTGTTCGTTGATATCACGGTCGCCTAAAATAGATCCATAACCCCACTCGACCTCAGCCCTGGGATCGTAACCGTGCTCGGGAAGACCCCAATAGGAATAGGGGAGTACGCCGGTTTTCAGATCTTCTTCTAATCTACCCCATCTTTTGGCCGCCCTGAAGAATCCTTCCGCAAAATCATCACCAATGCCTTTTCTGTATGCGATCATCTTCAGAAATTCATCAGCGAATTCAGATCTCTCCCAACTTTCGGAAGTCGAGGTCACATTTAATCTTCTTGCCGTGGCCGAGAATTCCCATCCTTTGCAGAGCCCTGATGTAAATGAGACCTCTCGATGCTTCATATCCATTGATGCCGTATTTTTGAAGCAAATCAGTGGCGATATAGGCAGCAGAGGTCTGTTTACCGCCGTGCTTGGCCTTATCATAGCCGGCGTAAAATGCCGTCTCTTCACATGTGGACTCATTCCCGTAACCTGTATTCGATCTTTCCTTGCATCCCATGGTGACAGCCGATGCAGGCCTGAAGCCTTGCCTCTTTCATGGCTGTCCCAAAATCCGTTTTGCGGTCTTTTACGGCCAAACCTGGAAAACCAGGACGCATCAAGGTTTTTAAGATCCGTGGCATATTTTGCCTGGGCCCATAATCGTGCTTCCATCAATCCTTTTGGATCTGCGATCTGAATACTGCCCGTTCCAATGACACTAATGGCCTTTCAGGTTCTTGGAACCCCAAATCCCACCAAATCCTCCCTGACCTGATGCATTTCCGGCATCGTGGATAAGGCAGGCAATCCGGCTCAGGTTCTCTCCGGCAGGGCCAATGGTCAGATACTGCAGGGCGCTGAGTCGTCCTTCTTTCCGAATCCAATTCCACCCACTTGCCATATCCACGGCCACTCACCTCTCGCCAGATCTCTTCCTGGGTCTTCCAGGTGTCCAGGCCCCATAAGTGGCGAGCGTCTTTGATCTTCACATCGTCGTTTCTGATGTCGACCCAGACCGGTTTATCCGCCTTTCCTTCAATCACGATTCCATCCCAGCCCGCATACTTCAGCATGGGTGCAAATCTTCCTCCAAAATTGCTCCGCGTAAACCATTCGATGGGAGAAGACTGAACACCAATCCCCTGGACCTCTGTTCTCGCAGAGGCTCCCGGGACCAGGGTCCCCGAGAGCGGAGAGGTCATGATCGTAATGACATTTCTCGGATCAAATCCATTGATCGTCTTATCCTTAACGAGATCCCAGAAAATCGCTGATCCCATCCCATGGCCACCCACCCATTGCTCATAATCCTTGGTATCAATGGTTGAGGTTTTTCTATCGGTCAGATCGATTCTTAAGATCTTGCCAGCATATCCGTTCATCTTGGCTAACCTCACATAGCATTCATAGGCATGATAGCTTTGTCAGTACCTATCTGCAAAAACCATTTATGATGCTAATTGCCTTCGACAACCTTGACTCGTTTTCAAAGACCTGTTAATCTATCAATGCCAATGCTTTGCCAATCTATCCGTAGGATACCCCAACTTCTTCCAGCTCTCTCCCCTTAAATTGACTTTGTATCCTGTGTCGCCTTTCTGCTCGGGGATCTTCTTCGTGAACTGAATTGCCTTCAAGGGACATACCTCCACGCAGGCCTGTTTTCCTTTCACCCCACCCTTCTCACTCCAGAAAGGAGCATCGGAACAGAGATCGCACTTGAGGGCCTTTTTCTTGTCAGGATTCCACAATGCCCTGCCTGGTTCATAGGGACAGGCCTGAATGCATGACTTACAGCCGATGCACTTTTTCACATCAACGATCCTGACGTTCCCATTCTTTTTGTCCACAAAGAGTGCCTTCTCAGGACAGGCTTCAACACAGGCAGGCTCAACACATTGCCTGCACTGTGCCATGGTGAGGTCATCAGGAAATTTGCCAAAAGAATTCTGGAGGATCTGGATTCGAGCGAGAGAAAGATTTTCTGTACCTTCATGAACCAAAGAGCAGGCCAGCATGCAGGATAAACAACCCTGACACTTCTTGGTATCGACAAGAAGATATCCCTCGGAGGCTGGAATGGCTGCTATGGCATCATCTAACCAGATCAGCTTTGGTAAGACTCCGGCTCCAATGGCCACCGTTCCAGTGAATTTCAAGAACTTCCTGCGAGAAATGCGCTCGCCACCATTCTTTTGTTTCCTTTTTCTTTTATCGCTCATAGGTCTTTATCTCCAGCATTTTCCTAAGGGATTTATTTAAGTTAAGTATCTAAAAAAATTCCAATAGAGTCAATAAAATAACAAATGTGTTATTGCAAGACCTGCCCCTCATTTAAAAACCTTCCCAGAAGTTTCAATACCTGGTCCGATACGAGACCTTTTTTTCAACCTCGTTGGGTAAGGAGAAAGGGTTCTTTGTCATTCTGCCGGAAGATTTTTCCAAGAATCCCAGCGCCAAATACTCAGTTCTTTTTCAAAATAAAATGGGGACGGTTGTATTAGCTCACTAATTCGGTAACTTTTACCTCCAACCTGATCTTCGGTATCTTCTCTTCGATTCTTTTGGCCACCACGGTAATAAATCAGAGGAAACTGCATTTCGAAGAATGCGAGGTACCTTCTCCCTTTTTGCCTGAGCCTCGATCCCGAATAAAAGAACTGCCTCTTTGAAATATTTCTTCATCCTCAGTCTTTTAGGAATGACTCCCTTCTGTATTGCTTTTTTTATAATCGACTGGGCCATTAAAATCTGGTAAGCCGTCTCCCTTGCCCCTCTTGGAAAAGAGAAAGGAGTAAAAATTTGATGGACAGCCCAACGGATGGTCTGCGTCATATAGAGGTATTTTTCTCTTTTTCCAAGAAAAGGATGCTGGGGTGTGACGGCTTGAAGGAAAGGGGTTAAAAAGAGGGCGAGAAGAATCGATTCTGATACCGGTCTGCCTATTTTGATCAACTGATCCACAAGATCGAAAAGGGATAGAAAAAATTCCCGGGTCTTTTTCTCCGAAAGGCTTCGTTCTCCGAGGGCCCTATCGAGATCAGGGAAGAGGGAAAAGAGCAGACCTGTTTGAAGCATCAGGTGGAGAGAGGGTTTTGCCACGCCTTCCTTGAGTTCCCGCAGGAATTCATCTCGAAGCCGAGAGGGAGAACATTTTTTTATCTCTTCCCGATGTCGAAGTATGGCCTGGTAGGTTTGTTCTTCAATGGAGAATCCCGTTCGGGCGGAATGGCGGATAACCCGTATCATTCGAACTGGGTCCTGCTCAAATCTTTCGTCCGGATCACCGATAGTACGGATGACCTGTCGCGTAAGGTCGGCAATCCCACCGACGTAATCGATGATGGAAAAATCAGCGATATTGTAAAAGAGTCCGTTGATGGTGATGTCTCGGCGAAAGGCATCCTCTTCAGGTGTTCCAAAACTATCTGTCCGGATGATATCCCCTTCTTCCGTTTGGGTCTCTTCAAATTCCGAGTGACTTCGGAATGTAGAAACTTCTACAATCTTCCTACCCTTAAAAAAAACTTGAACCAATCGAAATCGACGGCCGATGATACGGCTGTTTTTGAAAAGGGAATTGATCTCATGGGGGTGGGCATTGGTGGCGACATCAAAGTCTTTGGGAACTTTTCCTAAGAGGAGATCCCTAAGGCTTCCCCCAACGAGATAAGCTAAAAATCCATGTCGATAAAGGCGGTAGAGAACTTTTAAGGCCTCTTCATCAATCCTCTTTCTCGAAATGGAATGGTCAGCTCTTGGAATGACGAGTGGGATCATTTGACGACTTGGATCGCTCCGGGTGTACAGACTTTAACGCATTGAGGATTTCCAGGGCGCTCTTTTCTTGAGAATTATTTTGCTGAATTATAACAGAATTGTCTTAAAAAGGCGCAATTTCTATCCAGCAAAGTCTCCTCTGCTAGTGGGTGGTCAGGTTGCTCTTGACAAACGACTGAAATCGGAAAAGAATATTATATATAACCTTTGATGTTTCAGAAGTTTTAAACCAGTGGGGGTCAAAATGAAAATACAAGAAGTAAGAACGAAGGCAAAGGCCTTGGGCTTGAAAAACACCTTTGGATTATCAAAGACAGAACTGATTCGGAGAGTTCAGAAAGCTGAGGGGAATTTTGATTGTTTTGGAACGGTCAAGGACTATTGTGATCAATTCCAATGTTGCTTTCGAGATGACTGTCTCAGTCTTTCAGGGGCCAAGGAAAAGTAATCGACTATAGGAAGTCGGCCAATCATTGACCAGCGAGAGTGTGACCTTATTTTTAATTAGTTCTTCACGCTATGCGCTATGCCCTACGCGCTCTGCAATTTGGTAATCCATCATCATGAAAGGAGGATTTGTTATGGGAAAACAAATTCAATGGGAGACTTCTCTCACAACGGCCAAGGCAAAGGCAAAGAAGGGGAAAAAACTGATTTTGATGGACTTTTATAACAATCTCTGAATTGGGTGCCAACAGCTGGCAGCTGTTACTTACCCCGATTCGAATGTCTGTGTTTCTGTAGAGAAGAATTTCGTTCCCCTCCAGATTGACTTCAATAAAGGCAAGGCTTTGGTCAAACGGTACAGTGTCAAATGGACTCCAACGATCATCATCCTGGACTTGAATGGCAATGAGCACCACAGGTTCATCGGTTTTCTGCCACCAGAGGATTTTACTGCCCAGATCATTCTTGGCAAAGGGAAAGTGGAATTCGATCTTGACCACTTTGAAGCAGGCCATGCAGTGTTTCCAGGAGGTTTTGGTTCGTTATCCCAAGGCAGATGCTGCCCCTGAAGCTCAATACTATCTTGGAGTGGCCAAATATAAAGCGAGCCATGATCCAAAGGAACTGAAATTAGGGCTGGAAGTTCTCCAAAGGGATTATCCGAATAGCGAGTGGACCAAGAAGGCACAGGTCTATTCATTGATTCCCTGAAGTACTATAAAATGGGAGATCAAGAAAGGGGAATCGATATGAAAAGACAAGAAGCTGTAGATTTCGTTTTCATTTTAATGCTCATTGTAGCATGGGTAATGGTCCTTCAAGCCTATGGACAAGAAAAGTCGAAGGAGTCAGCAGAGTTCACCATCGCCCGGTTGGTTGTTGGGACGGGAGTGGATAACGGTGAGCCTGTAGGTGTTTCAGAGACATTTCCGGCATCTACAGAAAAGGTTTATTGCTTCTTAGAGGCGACCAATATTGCTAAAGATGCAGAGGTTTCCTTTGTCTGGGTTTATGGCCAGAAGGAGATGTTAAAAACCACCCTTCCCTTAAAGATGGGGCCCAGATGGAGGACTTACGCAAATAAGAACTTAATGGGATTAAAAGGCGAATGGAAAGTCGAGATTAAAGGTCCGGACGGAAAAGTTCTAAAAGACATTAAATTCAAGGTGGAGTAAGTCTAATCTGAATGTATCCTGTTTGCGTGTGAGAGAAGGGAAGGGTCCGACTTCACTCAGATCCTTCCCTTCTCTTTTTGTTCTGATGGAATGTTTTGACCCTTGAGAATTGTTCATCTATAGAGGTTCTTCAGTATACCTGATTACCAAAAATCCATTTAATTTCAACTTGTTAAAGTAGGTAGTAATTTTTTCTTGACATTTTATTCCTGCAAGCATATTATATAAGCTAAAATTTATAAACTTATCTAATTTTACTTATCGGAGTAAACTTATGTTACCTACCTGGATTGAGAAGAGATATAAATATTTATGGGAGGGCTTCAAAGAATCCTCTTTCCGCTTTGAGGATGCCGCCAAGATTCTTAAAGATAAAATGAGAGACGATGAGCGCCAAGTCAATGTCTTTCTTTCCGAGTTGAGGAAAGGAGGTTGGCTTGAAGTTGAATTTAACCGTGAGGATGCGCGTAAAAGAATTTACAAACTCAAAAGTATCGAAGAGATCGTTTCTGAGACACTTGCAATAGGCAAAGGTCAGTTGACCAGAGGGGATCTTGAAAGCCTTCTTAAGGGAGCTGCAGACCTTATCAGGACAAGAGTGGATTATGCTTTTATACTCGTCCTTCTATTTTATAAGCGGATAAGTGACAAGTGGGGATTGGAGTTTGAAAGGGCTTATAAGGAGGCCCTTGCGGATGGTTTGAAAGAGGAGGAGGCAAAGGAAGAGGCTAAAAATTCTATATATCATGACTTTGATATTTCAGAAGAACTCCTCTGGGAAAATATTAGAAAGGACCCTGCAAGATTACCTGAGAACTTTTCTAAGGCTATGAAGATCCTGGCAGAAAGAAATCAAGAGTTAAAGGATGTCTTTGAAAATGTGGATTTCGTTCAATTTACTACCAACAGAGAAAATGCAGAAATCTTAAGGCAACTCGTTGAACTCTTCAGCGCAAAATCTCTTAATCATGTATCTCCAGATATCCTTGGTGATGCCTATGAATGGATTTTGAAGTATTTTGCTCCTCAAAAAGCCAAGGAGGGTGAAGTCTATACAGCCCGCGAGGTAATCAAGCTTATCGTTGAAATGCTCGATCCAAAGGTTGGCGAAGGCGTTTATGACCCTGCGTGTGGCTCTGGCGGCATGCTCATCAGTTCCTATCAGCATGTTGAAGATGCACTGGGAAGAAGTGAAGCGGATAAAGTCTTTCTCTTCGGACAGGAGGCCAATCACAAGACCCTTGCCTTAGCCAAAATGAACCTCTACATCCATGATATCAGGAATGCCCAGTTAATTCTTGGAGACACTTTGCTTTATCCAAAATATAAAGAAGGAGATGGAATAAAGAGATTTGATATTGTGATCGCCAATCCTCCATGGAATCAAGATGGTTATGATGAGGAGATATTAAAAAGGGGTGAATTCTGGAGGGAGCGCTTTAGATATGGATTTACTCCAAAGCAATCAGCAGACTGGACATGGATTGAGCATATGTTAGCCTCGGCTAACGACAAAACAGGTAGGGTTGGGGTTGTCATAGATAATGGGTGTCTTTTTAGAGGGGGAAAAGAGAAGGCGATAAGAACAGCCATTATTAATGCTGACCTTATCGAATCTGTGATTCTTCTGCCTGAAAAGCTTTTTTACAATACTGGTGCACCGGGGGCGGTGATGGTCCTGAACAAAAACAAACCAACTGCGAGAGAAGGGAAAATATTTTTCATCAATGCAAGCAAAGAATACCGGCAACATCCCGAGGTCAGGAAACTCAACCAGTTAGGAGATGAGCACATAAAGAAGATAGTTAAGGCTTATAAGGAGTTCAGAAATGAGGAGGGTTTCTCGAAAATCGTAGAGATCGAGAAAATAAAGGAGAACGATTACAACCTCAATGTGACCCTTTATGTTTTTCCGGAGGAAGAGACTGAAGAGATCGATGTAGCAAAGGAGTGGGAGGAGCTTCGAAGGATTGAAAAGGAGATTTTCGCAACAGAAGAGAAAATCGAAGGGTACCTCAGAGAGTTAAAGTAGAGATAATCCCCTCCTTCCCCCCTTTAGAAAAGGGGGGTGTGGGGGGGATTTGGCCCTGCCGGTGGGTGGGGCGGAGCGAAGAATCTCACTGGAAAACAGGAATTAAGAAATGGACAAGAAAGAAGTAAACATTATTCTTAAAGAAGGAGAAGGTTATAAGATTGAATTTAAAGAGAGTATCAGCGGCTTGGAAAAAGAACTTGCGGCTTTTGCTAATTCCTCAGGAGGGAAAGATATTTCTTGGAGTAACAGATGACGGCAAAATTAAAGGGATAAAGATAACGCAATGAGTTGAAATCCCGAATCCAAGACGTAGCCAATAACTGCAGGCCAAGGATAAAAATCATCTTAGAAGATATTGACGAACATACTCATCATTAATGTCAGAGAGGGTGAGGATAAACCTTATGAATGTTCTTCTGGCTTTTATAAGAGAATTGGTCCCAATTCACAAAAAATGACGAGAAATGAGATCTTAGAATTCTTCAAATCAGAGGGAAAGATAAGATTTGACGAATTAATTGAGCCAAAGTTCAGTTATCCCAAGGATTTTGATAAGAACGGATTTAAAAGATTCTTACAACTGGCAGAGATATCGAAAATCGGTGAGACCGAAAGACTGCTTGATGGTTTGGGTGTGGCTGAAAAGCAGGAAGGAAGGCTTTATTTCAATAACGCAGGGATACTGTTCTTCGGCAAGAATCCCCAGAGATTCATTCCGTGGTCTGTTTTTACTGTTGCATTATTCAAGGATGATGCTGGCGTTGATATCATCGACAGGAAGGAGATAGAAGGCAGTCTGTTTGATATTGTCGAAGAAGTGATGAAATTTGTGAGATTGTATTCAAAAGTCGCCTACCGTTTTACCGGTAGACCTCAAAGGGAGAATGTGTATGAGTATCCTTTCGATGCCATACGAGAAGCAGTTATAAATTCAGTAATGCACAAATACTATTTTGAGCATGGCCATAACAACATTCTGAGGTTCTTGCCCGATAGGATTAGAATTGAAAACTATTGGCAGAAACCACCTCATTTTGTTCTTGGCAAAACAGTGTTTAGAAGAAACCATATCATCGCCGACTTATTCGCCAAAATTCACTTTGGTGAAAAGATGGGAACCGGATTTGAGAGGATAAGAGAAGTATGCAAAAAAGAGAATGCCCCTTTTCCAGAGATAGAGTTTAATGAGAATTATTTTTACGTGACTTTCAGACAGAGTCGTGAATATCTGAAACTTGCAGGAAAAGGGGTCAGAGAAACTACCCAGAAAACTACCCAGAAAACTACCCAGAAAATCTTAGAGGCAATCAAAGAAAATCCAAGAATTACAAGAAGAGAATTGGCATCTGTAATCGGAATCAGTGAGGATGGTATAAAATTCCACATTAATAGCTTGAAAAGAAACACTTATTCAAAAGAGTTGGTCCAGACAAAGGAGGCTATTGGGAGGTTTTGGCTAAATGAGGGGAAGGTTGACGGTTATTTCTTAACAGGCCAATTTCCCTTGTCATTCTGAGCGGAGGGAAGAATCTCGTATTTTCAAACAATGCGACGATTAGCTTTAAGGAAGGTTGGCGATTACATATCCCCCATACACCCCTCTCCCCCTCGGGGAGAGGGCGAGCCTGCCTGCGGTAGGCAGGGGTGAGGGGGATCAAGAAAGATGTAAGAATAAAGGGGATCGTTACATTTTGGGGTAAAAAGGTTCCCTGTGAGGAAACTATGATGCCACAAAATATAATAAAAGATAAAAATTTATATAAAATTTAAGGTCCGGGGACATTAGAAAGTTTTGGAGAACAGAGGGAGGTTCGCGATTATTGATAAAACCTTGGGACTAAATTAAGGAGAACTATGCAATGAAAGATGCACCATGGCTTTTAGGCATCATTGAAGCGTTAAAATGTGTCGCACTTATTCGTTCTTCAACTTTTTCCACTTACAAATCGATTATCTCTCATAATGTTGGATAGTACCTTTGAGATTTCCCTCAGACAATACTTACAAAACATTAAGAAGATTACCTTGGACCCTAAAGAACATAGACCACGGTTCAAACTTTTTGACATTGCCAAAAAAAACATCAATGTCCCAGCCGAAGTATGGGATCATCTTGATTACTACTGGAATACTCGTAATCCCCAATACCATCAAGATGCTAACATAAGCGTCCCAGACACCGTATATAACGAATATGAAGAACTGATTTGCCTTTATGCTCGACAAAATGTTCAATATGAAATCAAAAGAATATCTAGAATTCCAACGAATCAGCTTGTATGTACGGGCAAACCTGATAATACACAACATTGATCCAAAGAGGATTGCCTCAAAGATGACGCAATTATTGCTGTTGTAGCAACCTCAGAGATAACGAGAACGGAGGATGTCCAGGCAGGTATAAAAAAGTTAGGTATCCCATTAAATCTTTCAGACCACGAAATAAGGTCTTACCTCAGCCAGAAATACTTTTACAAGAATGAGAATGGTATCAGAAGACTTAGCCTTGCCGGGAAAGAAAGATTAAAACAATTACTTCTGAATAAAGGACTTATGACGCACAAATACAAGGAGGTGCTATTATGAGTGAAAAAGCAATAAAACTAGAAATAACTGGGCAAATAAGGGGATTTGGAGCAACACTATCATTGGAAACAACGGAAACTTGTTAAGTGATGACGTAGCAATATTGACAAGTCTCTTAGAAAAGTCAGGTGCAACCCATCTTAAAGAGGAAGAAACACTATTCACGGCCGAGGAACCTATCAGTCGATTAATTAGTGAACTCGATGCTGACCCTTCAGATATCAAGCGCTTGGTGGGTTATAAAGAGGGCATGGTACAAATCTGGCAAGCAAGCCAATCCCGAGTAACAGATGCTATGGGTACGCTTTTATATGCCTACGACAGGGTTTTGGTGAATCTGCTATAGCTTTTGAGCAATTTGGTAGTCTGGTGAAACAAAATGGAATCAAGATGACCAACCCGTTAACAACAGGAAACTTCAATCTTAAAAAGAGTGGTTACATTAATGGAAAGCTCTATGATGACGAAAAGAAAATAAGCCTAAGTCCACAGGAAGAAAACTCGATATCGGCCTTTAAAAATTATATTGCTCGGAAAGGCGTAAAACGTACACATAGAGTTACAAAGAAGCCTCACAAGGCAAAAAAACTACGAGGCGCCGTAAAAAGAGACTCTAAGAAGGGCAGATAGAAGCAACAATTAATCAAGTCGTAAAAATCAAATGGAGTTACCATACGTATGAAAAGGATAAAAATGAAAGAGGGCAAGGAGAATTCAAAATAACTCAAATTGGTAAAAATACCCAGGGACTGGGGAGTGTGTGAGGTTGAAAATGAATTTACTACAAACCGGGCGACTACATGTTCTAAACAAAATAAGTATTGGGTATACAGGACAATAAATTAATTCTTCCCATCCGACATAAGCAAGATGATGGGAAAAGTAAATTAAAAGCACCGAGAGAAAAATCACGAATAGGCCCTTAAAGAAACCAAATTAGCCTTTGGCCGAAAAATTCAATAATACTCTCAACGAGAGCAACGTCGGCTATATCGCGGTTGTTGAAGAGCCTGCAACTTTTAATCAGGGCTGAAAAGGGTTAATTACGAAAAATTAGAACGAAACTCACCAACTATTTTACTTACTATTTCTTAAAACAGAAGGAAACGCTACAAAATTTAAGAAGGGAAGTACTTTAAGGAACTGTCTAAGGAAAGGTTACAAACCTTTACTTTCCCCTTCCCCCACTTCCTGAACAGAAAAGAATTGCTGAGATTCTTTCCACTATTGATCAAGCCATTGGGAAGGTTGGTGAAACGATAGAAAAAACACAGAAGCTGAAAAATGGTTTGATGCAGGAGTTACTAACCAAAGGCATAGGTCATAAGGAGTTTAAAGAAACAGAGAAATCGGAAAGATACCGAAAGAATGGGAAACTGCACCACTGAAAGAAGTAGTAGATATTAATAAAGAAACAAGATACAAAAGGGAGTTCCCGGGCAAAACATTTTCTTACATAGACATTGATTCGATAAGAGAATGGAACAGGGATTATTAAAGGGGCCCAAGAAAATTTTAGGTAAAGAAGCTCCTTCAAGAGCAAAAAGACCTCATCCGCTATTATGATGTGCCTTATGTCAACAGTTAGCACCCCTATTTGAAAGCTTTTGCTATTGTACCGACAGAATTTACACGGCCAGATATAGTTCTACAGGATTCGCTGTTTTGACCTGTAAGGAAAGACTATTACCTCTCTATTTACTAAACACACTTTTTAATAAACCGGTAATTAATCAATGTAATAAAATGATGGTCAGGTGCACAATATCCAGCCTTAAATAGCTCGCAGGTAGAAAAGATAAAAATTCCTGTTCCACCTCTAATAGAACAACAAAAAATTGCTGAAGTTTTGAGTGCGGTGGATGAAAGGCTGGAATTGTTAAGAAAGAGAAAAGAAAGGCTCAAACGAACAAAAAAGGGATTGATGAATGATTTATTGACGGGAAAGAAGAGGGTCACCAGTTTGATTTCAGAGGAGGATTTCCATGGGAAAGTTTGAAGAGATTAAGAGTGGAATAAGAAAGAACATGTCGATTCTCAGGGATAAGTACAGAGTCAAAACGTTAAGTGTATTCGGGTCCTATATCCGAGGTGAACAAGGTAAGGCGAGTGACATAGATATTCTCGTTGAATTTTACGAAACCATAGACCTTTTCACCTTTATAGAACTTGAAGATTTTCTGAGCGAAACGCTTGGCATTAAAGTTGACCTGGTGATGAAGGATACTCTGAAACCACGCATAAAGGATAATATACTGAGAGAGGCGGTGACAGTATGAAAAGGATTAGGCTTTATATTGATGATATTCTCGAAGCTATTAGGAAGATAAGAAAAGTATAACAGAAGGATTAGCAATGGAAGCTTTCCTTAGGGACGATAAATCAATTGATGCTGTTACAAGGAACTTTCAAATTATTGGCGAAGCGGTAAAACATATTCCCTCAGGATATTAGAGAAAAGTACTCACATGTTCCATGGAAAATAATGGCCGGGATGCGGGATAAGTTAATCCACGAATACTTTGGAATCCGATATGACATTATTTGGGATACTATAAAAAAACGGCTTCCTGAAGTTAAGCCATTAATAGAAGAAGTATTAAGAAAAATGGGCGAAGAGATGGAAAAGAGTTGAGTAAGAGATATGAAAAAATTTAGCGAATCTCTGATTGTAGAAGATTATTTTTCAAAGACTCCAAGAAAAAGGGTGGAGATTTGTTTCTGCTGATGACCTTGAAAGGGATACCTATGAAGAGCCTCTACTTATTCCAAATCTGGTAAGGGCACTTAAGAAGATAAATAAAAAATCGGAAATTGGAAATGAGGAGATTAATAAAGTCATTAATGAGTTGAAGCTTACCGGTACAGGGATTGAGGGGGCCAAAAGGATTTTAAACTTTTATAAGTTTGGTGTTCCTGTAAAGTTTGAGAAAGAGAAGGTTGTTAAGTATGTCCAGCTTTTTGACTTTGAAGATATTGATAATAACGAATTTATCATCACAAGACAGGTCTATTATCAAGGAAAGGATAGAATAAGAACGGATATCATTCTCTATGTGAACGGTATTCCCTTTGGTAGATATTGAGTGTAAGAACCCAACTAACATTTCCGAAAGCTGGTTCAATGCCTACAAACAAATCAAGGACTATGAAAGAACTGTCCCAGAACTTTATAAGTATATTCAGATTGGGATTGCTGCTGAAAGTCAGGCAAGGTATTTCCCCATCGTTCCCTGGCAGGAAGAAGTAAAGACCTACGAATGGAGAGAAGAAGGAAAGAATTCCATTGATTCCACCATTGAAATGCTCTCAAGAGATACCCTCCTTGATATCATCAAAAACTTTCTCTTTTTCAGGGTGGAATTTGGAAATGCCACCAAAGTCATCACCCGATACATGCAATATCGAGCCGCCAATAGAATAGTGGAGAGGGTTATCAGAAGTTTAGAAGGTGAGGAGGATAAGGATAAAGGCTTGATATGGCACTGGCAGGGGAGTGGAAAGACCCTGACCATGATATTTGCTGCAAATAAACTTTACTTCATGAGGGAGCTTGAGAACCCAACGATATTCTTTATTGTTGATCGAATTGAATTGGAGGAT
>CAWFSX010000010.1:0-22944 GCA_963818595.1 uncultured delta proteobacterium | reverse complement strand
CCACAGGATTGACTGCATCAGGGCAAGCAATAGTCGTCTTGTCTCGATCCTCTTCCCAGGGATACTCTCCTCCATGCCGAAGCACCCGCCATGAGGGAAAGACAGCATGAAATGCCGACGGACAAATCGCCTGGGGATCTCCCGAGAGTCCTAAAAGAAAATCCTTTTGCTCAGATCAAACTCCTGCCCCACATAATGACCGGCCGCGCAGGTCCCCTTTACCGAGACAATTTTCAAAATCACCTTCTCCGGATTTGCCATCAATGAGCCTCCTTCTAATCCATTCCAATCTACAATGGATTATTAATAGAAATCGAATTCCTGTCAACCCCTCAGCTTACTCAGGGTTGACCCTGAGCTGCGATGAATAGACCAACCTGAAGTGCCTAGTATTCGTCGAGTCCAGTCGAAGGGGTCAATCTGAATCTGGAATTGTAAGGGAGAAACTCTAAATCCCTTTACAAAAGGGAGAGGAAAAATTTAAAATAGACTCGAACGAAAGATGGCAATCGAGAAGATACTAACCCGAGATTTTATCCTCAGTTTTTTTGCCCAATTCGCTTTCTCCTCCGTCTTTTGCATCCTCATACCTACGTTTCCGATCTACCTATCAAGCTAAGGACTCCGAGGCCGAGATCGGTGTTCTCGTCGGAATCTCTCAGCGTCTCCTCTTTAATCCTTCGCCCATTCGTGGGAAGGGCTCTATTAAAAATTCCTGAAAAGAAATTCATGATCGCTGGAGCCTTCCTTTACACCTTGTCCTCCTATGGCTTATCTCTTTGCGACCCCCTTTTTCGCTCTCTTTTATCGTGACGCATCTTCCACGGGATCGGCACTGGCCTTATTCTCTCAACCGCGGCATTCACCTTGATCGCCAATATCAGCCCAGAAGCCCACCGGGGACAGAGCCTAAGTTACTACTATCTGGCTATCAATCTTGCCTTTGTTCTCGCCCCCACTTTGGGATGCTTCTCATCAACCAATTCAAATTCAGCGTCCTTTTTCTGGTCTGTATGGCTTTATCCTTATGCTCCCTATTCATCACTACCCGATTGAGTAAGATCCAGGGCTTCCATCGGAAAATCCGTCTACGAAGAAACAACCTCTTTTAAGCCGTGAAGCCTTCCCCAGCCATCATGGCCGTTATGGTCAACATCATCTGGGGAGCCATCATCGCCTTTTTCCCTCTCTATGCCATGAGTCAGGGGGTCTCCAATCCCGGACTTTTCTTGGCGCCTTGGCGATCATCCACGTTGTCGGCCGTGCTTTGGGTGGGAGAATATCGGACCTCTACAGCAGAGAAAAGGTTATCTTCCCCTGCCTCACGCTTACATCATTGCAATGTCCATCCTCGCCTTTTCCAAAACTCTCCCGATGTTTATTCTGGTCGCCATCATCTGGGGGATGGGAAATGCCTTGCTCTATCCTACACTGGTGGCGATGCCCTGGATCATGGAGGTCGTCTCCTGGACCGGCCATGGGCACTTATACAGCCATTGCAGATCTAGGGACGGGTTTAGGTCCTGTCATGATGGGCCTTATTCTCGGCTGACCAATTATCGAGTTATGTTCCTCTGTCTCGCTCTCGTCGGCGTCATCAATTTCCTATATTTCCATTTTGCTGTCAGAAAAAAACCCAAAACCTTTCTTCACTAAAAGTGGGAGGGCCTGCCGCCGCGGCGAATAGAGGGAGGGGGTCGTATGCCAATCTATGAATACCGCTGTGAGGATTGTGGAAAGATCTCCGAGTTTCTCATGATCAAAACCGATGACAAAGTCACCCCCCAATGTAAACGATGTAAGAGCAAAAAGATGTCCCGAGTCCTGTCGAGGGTGAGGGTGATCCGTTCGGAGGAGAGTCGAATGGAGAGCCTCGCTGATCCGTCGAAATGGGGTGACTTGGATGAGAAGGATCCGAGGAGCATGGCCAAATGGATGAAGCGGATGGGAAAAGAGATGGGTGAAGACATGGGAGAAGATGTAGACCAGATGGTGGATGAGGCGATGGAAGAAGAAAGGGGTTCGAAGTCCGAGGGAAAGGAAGAAGAGTAATTCGCGAATTTTAAAATTCGGTTTCATTTCGGTGTCATTCGCTGAATTACGGCTTCAAAAATTCCAGTGCACTGGCGGCATAGATTTTCGCAGTGAGTTCAAGGTCCTCAACAGAAACCCATTCATCTTTTTGATGGGGAATCATCCATTTCCCTGCACCAAGGGTCACAATGGGAATTCCCGCCCAGGCGGATAGAAAGGTTCCATCGGTTGCACCCGGAACACCTCCGTAAGTCGGTTCCTTTCCGGTAATCGATCGAATGGCTTGCGAAACAGACTGGACAATCCGCTCCTCCTGAGAGGTTTTCGTCCAGGGCCGATCTTCAAACACATCGAGTTTAGACTGAAACGATATTCCCTTGGAGAGCCCTTTTTCAAGTGTCTCCCTTATCTCTTTTAAAGGACCCGAATGGAGACTGGCATTTACTGATCTCTCCTCCTCCTGGACAATATCTTCCAATTGCTTCTTCAGGGCTTCATGGGATTGACCCGGAATGGTTCGAATATCGAGCAACGCCCTGCATTGGTAAGGGACGACATTGAGTTGCGGTTCCCCTTTTACAGGGGCTTGAAGCACAGTGGGTGTGATGCTGGGATATCCTAAAAAATCATTCTTTCCCAGCCTTTCGATCTCTTCCTCCTCCAATTGCTTTATTTTTTCAAGGATGGATATCATGGGAGGGATGGGATTGAGCCCAGCTAAAGGCATGGCCCCATGGCTCATCTTTCCACTGGTGATCAATTCAGCCCGGAGGGCTCCTTTCTGCGTAATACAGAGTTGATTGTCGACGGGCTCACAGATCATCGCTGCGTGGACGCCACTGGCCCATCCCTGACGAATAAAATGCTTCACTCCGCTCATCATCCCTTCTTCATCCACCAGGATTCCCAAAAGAATTTTTCCTTTAAAGGGAATGCCTGATTGATTGATGGCCTGAACGGCCATCACCGCTGCAGCCAAATTCCCTTTAGTATCACAAGCACCTCTTCCATAGATACGGTTCCCTGCCAACCTCCCCTCAAAAGGACCGTATTTCCATTCGGAGGGATCGCCTTCGGTGACAACATCCGTGTGGCACTCAAACATCAGGCATGGACCTTCACCTTCACCCTGAAGCACGGCAATGACATTTGGAGAACCGGGTTCCACATACTCGACGACCACATCGAGTCCGATCCCTTCCAAGAAGCGGGTGAGATAAAGGGCTACCTTCTGCTCCCCTTGTTCCTGTCGTCGGACGCTTGGAATTCGAATAAGGTCTTGCGTGAGCTGAACCAGTTCTCCTTTTTTAATCTCTTTCAAGAGTCGTTCGAGTTTCAATGTTTTTCTCCTTAATTTTTTTAACTACCAAATCCCCCTTCATCCCCCTTTGCTAAAGGGGAAAGAGGGGGATTATTCTGCATTCCGCAATCCGCATGCATTCTTTTATCCCCATTGCTGGATCCTCGAGAGTTTTGGGTCAAGCATATCTCTTAACCCATCTCCGAGGAGATTGAATCCCAATACAGCTAGGGCGATGGCACATCCGGGGAAAATCGCCAGCCATGGAGAAGTTCCCATAAAGGTTTGGGCCTCCTGAAGCATCCTCCCCCAACTCGCATGGGGGGGTTGAGTGCCTAAACCCAAATAGCTCAGGCCCGCCTCGGCTAAGATGGCAATGGCGAACTGAACCGTTCCCTGAACGATCAGAGAGGAGAGGATATTGGGTAGAATATGTCTCCAGATAATCCCTGCATCGCTCCTCCCAATCGCTTTGGCGGAGGTCACATAATCTCGTTCCCATATGGAAAGGGAAGTGACTCGGGTCAATCTCGCAAAAATAGGAATATTGAATATCCCGATGGCCATCATGCTGTTCACCACCCCGGGCCGAGGATAGAAGTGATGAGAATGGCACTGAGGACCGCCGGAAATCCATAGAGCACATCTGAGATTCTCATGATCGATTCATCCACCCACTTTTTATAAAAAGCAGCCAGAGAACCAAGGAGAATGCCAAAACTAATCCCGATTGAAACGGCCACAATTCCAACGATGATCGAATTGACTGCTCCCTTCATCACCCGACTGAAAATATCCCTTCCATACTGGTCGGTTCCCAACCAGTGAGTCGGATTGGGCGCCTGAAATCGTTTCGAGAGATTCATCCGATTCGGATCATAGGGGGTATAGCCCAGGCTGAAAAGAGCGGTGAGGAGTATGATGAGGGTGATTAAAAAACCGATAGTAAAGTTAATGTTTCGAAATAGGCGAAAAGTCTTTTTCCTTATTCATAACGAATCCTTGGATCAAGATATCGATAGGCAACGTCCATGAAGAAATTGATGACGACAATCATCATGGCAATCAGAAGGACCACTCCCTGGATGACGGGAAGATCTCTCTGACCAATGGCCTCGAAGACCAATCTTCCCACTCCAGGAAGATGAAACACATTTTCGATGATGATCGCCCCTGCGAGAAGATCGCCCGCCTGAAGCCCGACGATCGTCACTACAGGGATGATGGCATTTCGCAAGGCATGTTTATAGACTATCCATCTTTTGGGCAAACCCTTACTTTGAGCTGTTCGAATATAATCTTCTCCCAGAACCTCAAGCATGGAAGACCGTGTCATCCGGGTGAGTACGGCCGCCCTCACCACTCCTAAGGAAAGGGCGGGAAGGAGGAGGGATTTGAACGTTTTGATGGGAACGATTTGCCAGGGTTGAAATCCACCTGCCGGCAACCAGTGCAAAGTTACGGCAAAGAGAAGAATCAGAAGGATGCCTGCCCAGAAAGCGGGGACTGCCAGGCCGATCTGTGAAAAAACCATAATGCCATAATCCCCAACTCGATTCCGATGCAATGAGGAATAAATCCCCATGGGGATGGACAGGACAATAGCAAAGATCATTGAGAAAATGGCCAAAGGAATGGTCACCTGGAGTCGGGAGAAAATCAAAGAGCTAATGGAAACGTCATAAGTAATGGAATGTCCCAAATCTCCCATGGCAAGATTCTTCATATAGCCGAGATACTGGAGGATGACAGGACGATCCAATCCTAACTGGTGCCTTAACGTTTGAAGCGTTTCCGGAGTGGCATGGATGCCCAAGATGATCTGGGCCGGGTCACTCGGAATCACCAGAAGGACAGCAAAAATGGCGATGGAGACAAGGATGAGCGTTAGCAGGAGAATAAAGAATCGTTTGAGTAGATAAATTCCCATCTCTGAAAGAGAAAGGCCTGAAGTTTCAAAAGGAAAATCCTCAGGCCCACCCATAAATTCCAAATCCAAATCGCCAACTCAAAGATCCGCGAAATAATCTTTTATTTGAACGTTATGCGCTTTGCTATTTAGCTATCCACACCTCGGTCACATCAACAGCCGTCATCGGATAGTCCTTCCACCAATTCATCACTTCTTTTTTCATGGTGGGAAGGCTGGGCAACACATATAAAAACCCGTTCACCGCATCCTCCGCGATGATCTTCTGGAGAGTGATATAAAGTTCTCTCTCGAATTTTGGGATTCGCTTCCATCTCCGCTTTCTTCAAGGTCTCTTGAAATTTCGGATTATCATAACGGAAGTAGTATTTTGGGTTGGCATAGATGTTAATATCAAAGGGCTCTGCATGGCCAATGACGGTGAGATCAAAGTCAGCATTCTTGAAGACCCGATCGATCCACTGCCCCCATTCCGTCAACTCGATCTTCAATTTGATTCCCACCTGGGAGAGCATATCTGCAATGATCTCCCCTGTCCGTTTCGCGTAGGCAAATCGTTCGGGCAGTTTGATGACCGCTTCAAACCCATTTGGGTATCCCGCCTCGGCGAGAAGCTGTTTTGCCTTCTCAGGGTTATAAGCATACGTAGAGGTGAGGTCAATATAATAGGGGTTGCCTGGGTCCATATGACTTCCAATAGGAATACCATAACCAGACATCGCTCCTTTAATCAAAGCATTTCGATCAATGGCGTAAGCCATCGCTCTTCGTCACACGGACATCATTAAAGGGTTTTCTTGAATGATTGGTGGAGAGAATGACCTCAGTGGTCGTGTATCCATTGAGAACTTTAAACCTTGGATCCTTCTCAAGAAGGAGTGCATTTTCAGGACTGACGTCGTAAGCAATGGAATCGATATCACCCGCCTTGAGGCTGGCAATCTGTGCACTTGGATCTCCGATAAATTTGAAGTTGACTTTGTCGAGGTATGGAATGCCTTTCTGGTGGTATTCATCAAATTTAGTCAGAGTGATGTGATCCCCTCGAACCCATTCCACAAACTTGAATGGACCCGTTCCAACCGGTGCACTTTTAATCTTATCCACAGCCTGTTTATTGACAATAATCGAATCTGGCCGGGCAAGATTAAAAAGGAGCATGGAATTGACATCCTTCAGCTTGATCTTAACGGTGTGGCTGCCCACCACCTGAACCGAATCAATATCCTTATAATATTCGGGGTGAGCTGTACCGGTTTTAGGATCCATCAGCCGATCAAAGGTGAACTTCACATCCTCGGCGTCAAAGGCTTTCCCATCGTGAAACTTGACCCCTTTCTTCAGAACAAAGGATACTTCTTTACCATCCTTCGAAATCTTATAATCCTTGGCCAAGGCTGGAACAATCTTTCCATTTCGATCAATCTTCAACAAGCCCTCCAATACATTGCTATAAACCACACGAGGGATGGCTGCCGAGGTGGCTGTCGTTGGATCCAATCCCGGAGGTTCCACCCCTTGAGCAATGGTCAGAGATCCTCCACGGACTGGCTGTTGGGCATAAGTTATTGTAGTTAAAATGGTCAAGGTTAAAAAGATCAGCAAAAAAATAAAAATCTTTTCATCTCTCTGTCCTCCTCCGTTTCATTGATTTTTCATTCTTTATGGGGTCATTGCAAGCGGAGCCCTGCACCGCATGGTGTACAGGGCGGAGCGAAGCAATCTCAAGGGATTGCTTTGTCGTCCCACAATATAGGGACTCCTCGCAATGACAACTTCTTTTTATTACAAAGAACCTTTCTAAAATCCTATATGAATCATCTCCGATTGTCAAACCGCTTGAGTAGCTCGAACTTTCTCAAAAGCTTGATCCATGATTTGAATGGCCCGGTCAATCTCACTCTTCTCAACAGTTAACGGAGGGGTGATCCGGATGACATTTCCATAGAGACCACCCTTTCCAATAAGGAGCCCTTTTTCTTTTGTGCTTTCGAAGATATAAGCGACAAAATCCGGGGCGGGCTCCTTCTTCGTTTTCACAATCTCCATACCCTGGATCAAACCCATCCCACGAACTTCACCGATGACTCGGTATTTTTCCTTCAATCCATTCAACCGCTCTCTTAAATACATCCCCATCCTCTCGGCATTCTCAGCAAGTTTCCTTTTCTCAATCACATCGATGGTCGCAAGGATCGCTGCGGCAGTGACTGGATTCCCACCAAAAGTGGAGAGATGGGATCCTTTGAGAGAATCTCCCACCTCAGGTGTGGCAATGGTTAGACCGACAGGGGCCCCGTTGGCTGCTCCTTTGGCCATCACCATTATATCAGGTTCAACCTCCCAATGTTCGATCCCGAACATCTTTCCTCCTGTCCTTCCCCAACCTGTTTGAACTTCATCACAGATGAAAAGTCCCCCATATTTTTTTACGATGGAAACGACCTCTTTAAAATATTCCTTGGGAGGAGTAATAAATCCCCCCACCCCTTGAATGGGTTCCGCAAGAAAAGCGGCCGGATGCCTGGAAGTGGTGGTCTCGATCAATTCTTTCACATCCCTCGCACAATCGAGATCGCAGTGTGGGTATTCCTTTCCAAAAGCGCATCGAAAACAATAGGCGTTGTGAGCATGCTTGATGCCCGGAACGAGGGTTTCCACAAGGCGGTAATTTCCATGGGCTGTGATATTCATGGCTAAGAGTGATGCTCCACTGTAACCGTGTCGAAGGGCAATGATCTCATGGCTATTCGTATAGAGTTGGGCAAGGAGAATGGCTGTTTCAATCGCCTCTGTTCCGCTACTGGTAAAGAAGGATTTCTGTAACTTGCCGGGTGTGATCTTGGCTAACTTTTCAGCGAGGCAGATCGTCTGGACATTCTGATATAAGGTGGACGTATGCTGGAGTTTTCTCATTTGATCGATGGTTTTGGAAGTAATCTCTTCATCGCAATGCCCCACGCTGACCGTGACAATACCCCCAAAAAAATCGAGATATTCTTTCCCATCGATGTCATAGAGGTATTTCCCCTTCCCCGATCCAGAATGAGGGGCTCTTCATAGTAATTTGCCACACAGGGAACGATATATTGCTTAAACTTTTCGTAAAGCTCCTTCTTCTCCATGAACATTACCTCCCGACTTCACCTAAGAATTGGATTCAAATTATATACGATCATTTCAGATTTATAAAGGGTTGAAAGGGTTTCACAGATCATTGTGCAGGGGCCATTCAATCTAAAGAAGGGCCAACTCTTCATTAAATAGGTCGGAGATGAACATATGACCAGGAGTGTGCGTGATGCAGAGATCGGGTTTAGCCTTCATGGCAACAGCTTGGGGCGTGACACCGCAGGCCCAAAAGACCGGGACTTCTCCCCTCTTGATGGTCACCGGGTCCCCAAAATCAGGTCTCTTCATATTTTTGATTCCAATCTCTGAAGGGTTTCCGATGTGAACAGGTGCCCCATGGACAGAGGCGTAACGGGAAGTGATTTTCACCGCAGGTACAATTTTATCTGGAGGAAGAGGTCTCATGGATACGACCATCGGGCCATAAAAGAGTCCGGCAGGTCTACAAGGGATGGAGCTAATGTACATCGGAACATTCTTATTCTCTTCAATATGACGAACAGGAATCTTAGCCCGAAGCATTGCTTCTTCAAAAGAAAAACTACAACCTAAAAGAAAGGTGACAAAATCTTTTTCCCAGAGATTTTTAATCTCCTTTACTGTCGCTTCTAACTCCCCTCTCCGGTAGATATAATAACGGGGAATATCCGTTCGGATATCCGCATCGGAAGCCATAAGCTCTGTTTTAAATTTTCCAGGTTCTAAAACCTCGAGTAAGGGACAGGGTTTTGGATTCCTCTGGCAGAAGAGGAGAAAGTCAAAAGCATATTTCTCAGGGAGGATGACCAGATTGGCCTGAGCATAACCCATGGCCAGCCCTGCCGTGGGTTTGTCCCACTTCCTTTTCCGGATGAGGAGTCGGATTTGTTTGGGATTTAATGTGCTGATTTTATTCATAAAGTCCAAAAACTATAACAGAAAAAAAAGACCTAAGCAACAAGCAAAGGGTCACAGCTTCATTTGTCACCAATTTTTATTGCATTTAAACATGAGAGGACCTAAAAAAATGATACATGAAGATATGACTTTTAAGACTTATTTCTAAATTCACTTTTTGCCAATAGGATCACGGCCATGAGAATGAGAAAACCGCCGACCACTCTCATAAAGCCAATTTCTTCTCCAAAAACGATGGCAGCAAGAACGACAGTGGTCACTGGTTCAAAGGTTGACAGCATGGACGCATTGGTTGGCCCTACTCGCTTAAGACCTGCAAAAAATGCGATGATAGCAATCACTGTGGAGATAAGGGCAATCGCGAGGATGCCTCCCCAACCCACCAAGGTCTGTGGCATATTCAATCCTTTAACTGCGATGAAGGCTCCAAATACGAAACTCGCAGAAATCATCACCACGGTTGATGATGATAAAATTTCTACCTCTTTTGTGATTTTACTTCCAGCGAGAATATACGCCGAGTAGATAAAGGGGGCGGTCATAGCCAATGCAATACCGAGTAGGCTTCCTCCGCCACCTAATCCGATCGTTAGCACCGTTCCGGTCAGCGCAAGAATCAGGGCCGAAACTTTGAGCCCAGTAATACGTTCTTTGAAGAGCAAGCTTGAAAGAATGACCACAATGGCGGGATAAAGGTAGAGCAGGATGGCCACCAAGCCAGCGGATGCCATGGTCAGGGCTGTGAAATAACAAAAAGATTGACCAACATAACCGATTCCACCCATGAGCATTAGCCCGAGAAGGAATCTGCCACGCGGAAATGGAATTTTTTGAACAGCGATGAAAGGAATCATGATGATAGAGGCAATTGAAAATCGAAAGAAGAGTACGCTGATCGGATCGGAACCGGCGTCATAAGCCGCTCTTGCAAAGACAGGTATCGCTCCAAATGCAATCGCCGAAATGACAACAAAGAGCATCCCCTGGAATCTTTGCATGAAAAATCCATAGCATTAAAAGCCGAAGGTGTAAAGGGGACGGTTAGGATGAGGGATATTAATCGATTCAATTAAAATCTTATTGACTTCTTTCAAAGATCGCGCAAAAGCCGGACCATACCTGGGGAGGCAATCTCAGCTTCGAAATCGGGATGACGTTTTTCATCAACGACTTTGAAACCGTGTTTTTCATAAGCTCTTTGTGCAGGGATATTACCGATGTACATGTTGATTTGCGCTCGGCGAAATCCCTGTTTTCTGCCCTTCTCAAGTATTTCCTCGAGCAGCTTGTTTACAATCCCTTTTCTCCGAAATTCCGGGACAGTGGCCACACTATCAATAACCCAAGCTCCTTCAACTTCATCTGGAATACAGCAGAGCACTCTCTCTGACCGTTTCATGGCTGCTTTGTCTGGCCCTGAGAAACCCATTTCTTGTGAGACTTCGACAACAGCCTGCCTGAGTGCAGGGTATCCTAAAACCTTTGGATCATATCCACCCAATGCGGCCACAAGACGACCATCAACCTCAGCAACAATAAAGCATGTGTAATGGAACAAATGAGGTGTTCTGGTGATGGTTAACCTTTTAAGAAAAACCAAATTCTCCTCTTCCATTCCACCGAGGATTACCTCCCATATTCCGCGCTTTACATGCGCCCGCCCCGAAGTGAGTATCACCCAAGCGAGGAATTGAGCATCTTCAGGTCTGGCTGGACGGATTTGAATGTTCATTAGTAATACTCTATTTATTGATGACTTTAATCGCCTTCAGGATTGTCTGCTGTCATAAAAATGCAGGTCTCCTTTTTACCTGCACTGGCGGTTGCATACATATACTCAATATCAATACCTGCAATGGCGATCCTTTTTGCAATCTTTTGCAATTCTCCTGGTTTGTCTGGAACTTCTACTTCTACGACATCCCTTTCTTCAATGATGACTCCCAATGTCGCAAGGGCTTTCTTCACTTTTGCATTACTGTTAGTGGTCAGCATAAAATACGCCGTATTTCCCATCCCATAAGCACAGATGGCAGTAATATTGATCTTTGCCCCTGCGATAGCGGTGGTGACTTCAGAAAGCAATCCTACCTTGTTTGGCATAGTAAAACTAATCTCTTTTGCTTTTCTTGCCTTCGCCATAGTCGATCCCTCCTTTCCTGATTAAATTGTACAGCGGGTACTTGAAAAGTCAACAAAAGGCTTTGGCTTTTAACAAAATATGAACCCGTCACCAATTTGCTCCATTGTTCGATACGGCACATCTCGGCGTAGAAATCCTGCTTGAGCGGATCGTCGAGGTAAATGATTTGCTTGAAATGTGTCCAACACAATTCTCTCCGCAGTGCGGAGACAATCTGTTCTTCCGGGAAAACCTCGACGAAACGAATCATGTGCCAGAGATTCTTTTCCGAGAATCCTTGACCAAACTCAGCAGCTAATTCTCTACTCACTGCGGAGACAATTTGTTCCCCATATCCCCCTCGCTTCTCTTTGAGGATGTCCTGGCGGATGCGTTTACCCACGCGCCAGTAAAGCAGTACCAGAGCCGAGTTGACCTGCTGCGCCACACCCTGCCGCGCCGCTGCGATTAGTTCCCGCAGATCTTTCAGTAAGGCTTTAGATGTGATTGGTCTCATTATCTTCAGCGTCCTCGACAAGACTCCAGCGGATGGCCTGATTGATTAGCTCAGACAAAGATTTGTCATACTGGGCCGCCTTAATTTTTAGGGCTTTATACAGGTCAGGATCAAAATAGACAGTAGACCTTTTTGTTATTTTCATATGACCTTATACCATTTAAAAATCATGACGTCAAAATGCCCCAAGGCCTGGCACTTTTTGCTTCTCCTTGGCAGAAGTTCTGTTGCAAGCTCCTTCCTTTAACATTGGTTTTACATTTTTGTTCCATCAGATAATCTTTCATCGGAGTAATCAATAATTCTTATTGAAGTTCCCATTCAAAATTAAGAGATTTTTGTCAAAACTATAGAGTTTTCATAAGACCAACAATCCAAATCTAACCTCGCCCTTTTGTTTTTGTTAAGAAACGGAGTTTTCAAAAGGATCCAGTTTGAAGGCTCTGGGGAATTTTTCCCTGTTTGTTAGAGGCCTTTTTCATTTCTGCCTTTATAATTTTCTGTAGGTATTGATTCTTTTAGGGGGGGAATCCATGTCAATAAAATGGGATGCAATAAAGAGATTGAAGTTGAATATGGGCAAAAAATTGGTTTTAATATTTAATAATCAAGGGAAAAACAAGAGGGTATGCTAAATGGGTACTTCTTTATTGCTTAAATTTAAATTATCTTAAATTCCTTTAAAATTTGGCTTCCTTTTTTCCAGAAATGATCTGAATCCCTCTTTTCTATCCTCGGTCCCCCAGTAGAATCCCAGACTATCCAATTCATAACCCAACAACGCTTTCTCACTCATCTCATAACTAGCATTTAAAGAACCTTTCAACATTTCTAAAGCAATAGGGCTCAACAAGCTTATTTCATGAGCAAGACGTATTGATTCTTCCATTAACTCTTTTTTATTGGTAACCTTATTAATTAACCCCAATTCCATTCCCTTATGTGCATCAATTAGATTACCTAAAAAAGAAAGCTCTTTTATCTTTCCAATGCCAAGATAATGTTGGAGGATTTTAGTACCACCAAGGAAAAGGGGAATTCCTATTTTAATCTCCGGAAGTCCTAAAAGGGCATTATCAGAAGCTATTCTTAGGTCACAATCCAGTGCCAACATTAGTCCAGCTCCCAATGTCATTCCATTTAACGCTGCAATTATTGGTTTCTTATAGTGTTCAAGGTAACTAAATACCCCTTGAATCCATCTGTTTGCTTTTCTCATGCCAATGGAGTCTTCTTTAAGTAGCCATTCCACATCCATCCCTGAGCAAAAACTATCACCCTTTCCAGAGAGAATAAGGGTTCTAATTTTGTCATTTTCTTCTATTTCTTCGAGTGTATTTTTAAGTTCAAAAAGTAGGTCATAAGATAATGCATTTTTTTTCTTTTCATTGGACATTTCCACAATGGCAATATTTTTTTCTATTCTAGAAAAAACAAATTTTCGGTCCATTTCCTTATCTCCTTATCATTGTTTTTTTCACTGATTTTCATTTTTTGTAACGTTCTCCATGAAACTACTTCTTCCTACTGCTCTTCTCACAGAATTAGCAGTGCTTTATATCACTACGGATTTTCATCTACATGTTTTTTGAGATTCGGTAGACGCTCTCCTTTCGCTTTCGCCTAAATAAAGTTTCTAGGTTAGATTCTTAGCAAAAAAACCCTCCCCCATGAAAAATAACTTATGCATCATGAAGGGAGGGGCAAGAAACTACTTTTGTTTTAAATTCAATTTAGTTAATCCCCAATCTGTAATTGGTTCGTAATATCCTGTTTTAGAATTTGCTTTCACAACTCGCATGGCCGTCATTGGACAATGGTCATTTTGAGAATATGAAATGGAGCCCGTGAGACCCTCGGTACTAAAATCTTTCAAAGATTCAATGGCACTTCTTAATTTTTCCCTAGTTAAATCTTTCCCAGCGTTTTTAATTCCCTCACCCAAGATTAGGGCGTTCACGTAAGATAGAATGTAGTACTTAGGCGGAACTTTTTCGACTGGATTCCTTTTATCTCTATTCCGAATTAATTTTGCCATACCAGGGACATTTGTTTCATTAGGCAAGGCAGTATATTCAGCACAATGATAAATATCCGCTGCATCTCCAGAAACCTTTATCACTTCTTCTAACCTTGCATTGGCACAACTGAATATGGGAATTGTTAAACCCAGTTTTTTTGCCTCTTTCAAAAGCATAATGGAGTGCGAAGGAATGGCAGTGATGATAAGGAAATCTGGATTCGCCCTCTTTATATTAAGAACCTGAGAACTTATGTCAATAGCCCCTCTTGTATACTTCTCTGTAGCAACAACGTTAAGTTTATACTTTTCAACTGCTGCCTTGAACCCTCTATAGCCGTCTTGTCCAAAATCGTCATCTTGATAAAAAAAGGCCAACTTAGGGTCTCTCGCTTTAAGGGTGAATAAAATGTATTCGATATTGAAAATAACTTGGTCTGCATAAAAGGGACCATATGCAAAGATATATTTTGGTGGTTTAGGTTCAAAAATTCCATAGGCTGGAATAGGAGCCATGGAAGGTAACTTCTCTCTTTCTACAGTTGGGGCAACTGCTGACGTAATTGGTGTTCCAGAAGTTGAGGCACAAGCAAATATTTTATCCCTATCAATCAACTTTTTAAGAGAAGCGATTGCCTGAGGTGGTTCATATTTATCATCCTCGCTTATGACTTCAATTTTCCTACCATAAATACCTCCTTGGTCATTGATGGAAGCAAAATAATCTTTCACCGCGTCCGCTATCGGAATACCTACCATGGCAATTGGACCTGTTAAAGGAGAGAGTGTTCCAATAATAATTTTATCCTTTGTAACCCCTGGTTCGTCCGCTGCAGAAATAGTTTTTACCAATGATCCGTAAATTACAACCATGAAACATGAAAAAATAACAAAAAGTTTTATCTTTACTTTCATCTTTTCTGCCTCCTTTTCTAGTTTAGAAAACACCTTTGAATCAAATTCACCCCCTTTCCTCTTTTAATTTCCTAAATTGAAAATCTTTAATGGGTATAAGGCCACATTCTCCAGTAAACCTTTACATTATTCCAATACCATTTAGCCCTTTTGGTTCGATTATTACAAACAACATTATAATTAGTCCGTAAAGAATCAGATTTATATCGGCAAACTTTTCTGCGACTATGGGATAACTGCCTCTTAGAAGATCAGGTATAAGTTTTAAAAATTCGGGCAGGACTGTCATGAAAACCGCTCCAAATATTGAACCTAAAATGGAACCCAGTCCCCCAATAATAATCATCGCTAAATATTGAACCGAAACTAAAAGTTCGAAATGAGTGGGACCTATATATTGGATATAATGAGCAATAAGACCTCCAGCTATACCTGCGTAAAAAGAGCTTACAGCAAAGCTAGAGAGCTTATATCGGTATAAATCAATTCCTATTGTCTCCGCTGCAATATCTCTATCCCTTATGGCTATCCAGGCTCTCCCTGTTTTTGATCTAACCAGATTTCTAGCGAATATTATTGCAAAAGCGGTGAGAGGAAAAACTAGAAAGAAAAACTTTTTGTCTGTGTCAAAGTTTATCCCGAAAATATTCGCAGGGCTAACTTCCATCCCTTGTGCCCCATTTGTAAGGCTGATCCAAGAATTGGCTAAATGCTCAACAATAAACCCAAAGGCAAATGTTGTGATTGCTAAATATAAGCCCTTTAATTTTAGAGAGGGAATTCCAACCAAAAGACCAGCAATAGTAGATATTAAACCGGCAAGTGGCAAAGCTACAAGAAATGGGAACCCACTCTTCGTTAATATTGCACTCGAATATGCACCAATTGCCAGAAACCCTGCATGGCCGACAGAGATTTGACCCGTAAATCCCGTTAGTAAATTGATACCCAATGAACCTATTGTCGCAATTGCAGAAAGATTAATAATATAGATAGAATATTTGTCAGCTATTAGAACAAAACCAATCAGTGAAATAACAAAAATTCCTATGCATACCTTTATAAGAGTGGTTTGTAGTAAAGCTATATCCTCCGCGTAAGATGTTTTAAAATCACCGCTTCGCATTCTGAATTACCTTTCTAATCAAACTCGTTCTATTTCCTCTTTTCCGAAAAGTCCGAAAGGCCTAATCATCATAATCATAATTAAAATAACAAAAGCAGTAATCTCCTTCACCCCTCCTCCGACAAGTGGGTCGATGTATCCTCCGGCAAGGTTCTCAACAACTCCAATGATGATACCACCTAAAATTGCCCCTGGTATACTATCCAGTCCCCCTAATACAACCGCCGGAAATACTTTTATCCCTACGAAACTTGAGGACGGATGCAGAATTGTAATACTGCTTAGTAATATACCCCCAATAGATGCAACAATCGCCGAAATAGCCCAGGACAATCCAAAAATTCTTCTGACGCTTATTCCCATGAGAAGAGAGGCATCTTGGTCATTCGCGAACCGCTCTCATGGCAATCCCCATTACAGAAAACTTAAAAAAAAGAGCAAATATAACAATTAAGATTCCGGTTATTATAATTGTGGCGAGATGTACTGGGGAGATAACAATTCCAGCAAAAGATATTGGATTCTCCGAAACGAAGGTAGGAAATTTTTTGAATCATGTATCCCCATAATAAACCTACCACCCCTTTTAGAAAAATACTCAGTCCCACGTCACCATGATTACCGAGAAAATGGGTTCTCCAACCAGGGGTTTAAAGAACAACTCCTCGGTAATCTGCCAATAAGTGCCGTTGTCACAAATGTGAGCAAAAAAGCCCAAATAGTAGGAATATGGAGTTGGACGATAAAAAAATAGCATATAAAAGCACCCAAGGTCATCAGTTCACCTTGAGCAAAATTAAAAACGTCCGTTGCTTTATAGATAATAACGAAGCCAAGAGCGACAATTGCGTAAACGCTCCCAACGGCTAAACCACTTAAAACAAGCTGGAGAAAATTACCAATTCCTTCTGAGATCATTATTCTTTTCTCTTTTTTGGATTAATCGAATAAGAACAAAGAACCTCATACACTCACTTGTACATTTTGTTAATAATATCCTTATATTTTTCTTCAATAATTTTTCTTCTAACCTTTTGAGTTGCAGTTAATTCATCATCATCCTGATCCAGTTCCTTATCCAGGATAGTGAATTTCTTAATTGTTTCAACCTGTGCAAACTTTTTGTTAACTTCTTTTGTTATCTGCGACACCAATTCAAAAACTTCTGCTTTCTGTGAGAGATCTTTAAAAGTTGTGTAGGCAATGTGATTGTCTTCAGCCCATTTCCCTACATTATCGTATTCAACCAAAATCAGTGCTGCTAAATATTTTCTCCCATCTCCAATAACGACTGCATCTTTAATATACGGACTTGCCTTAAATTCATTTTCAATTTCTTGGGGTGAAATATTTTTTCCTCCCGAGGTTATGATAATATCTTTTTTTCTATCCGTAATTTTAAGATGACCATCCTCTGTTAATTTTCCAACATCTCCAGAATACAACCAGCCATCTTTAACTGTTTTTCCAGTAGCTTCTGGATCCCGGTAATAACCCTGAAACACACCCCCACTTCTAAAAAGTAGTTCCCCATCATCAGCGATTTCAAGTTCAACACCAGGTGAGATTTTTCCAACTGTCCCAATTTTTATGTCATCTCCTTGATGGACACTGCAGATCCCAGTGGACTCTGTTAATCCATAAAGATCTCTAACTTTTAAACCTATGGAATGAAAGAACCGACTTACTTCAGGAGGTGTAGGTGCTCCACCAGTGTAAAGGTTTCTTGCTTTATTCAAACCCAATATCTTTTGCAATGGCCGAAAATGAATCAAATAAGCAATAAAATATAAGATTCTCCAACCCAAATTGATTTTTATCCTACTCTCTTTCTTTCCATAATAAGCCCTGCCAATTTCTAAGCACCGTTTATCGACTAATCGCTTAACCCAAGTTGCATCCCTCATCCGCATAATGTGGCTTGAATGCACTTTTTCCCAATTCGTGGCACAGCAAAAAATACGGTAGGGGCAATTTCCCTTAAGTTTTCTTGAACAGTATCTATACTCTCAGCAAAATTTACTGTTATTCCGCCTACGATTAACGGGTAAAATACCGAAAAAGACCTTTCAGCAATATGGCAGAGTGGTAGATAAGAAACAATTACGTCATCTTCTCTAAGGGGTGTAGCCGTTACAAAATTTTCGGCACTAGTTATAGCATTTCTATGTGAAATCATAGCCCCCTTTGGTTTTCCCGTTGTTCCGGAAGTGTAAACCATAAGAGCTGTATCTTCAGGATCAGTTTTATCGACTAATCTCTCAAATAAATTAGGATCTTTTTTATCAATTTCTCTTCCGATTTTTAAAACCTCTTCCAAAATTCATGATCAATGGACTGGTGTATTTCCTTAGTCCTTTCATATCAATAACAATTATTTTTTTTAATTCTGGAAGCCGATCTAAAACTTCAAAGACCTTATCTGTTTGCTCCTGATCACCAACTAAAACAAACTTGGCTTGTGAATGGTCTAAGATATATTCAACTTGAGAGGCAACATTGGTAGGATAAATCCCTACAACTATACCTCCGACGGATTGTGTTCCGATATCGGCATAGAGCCATTCCGGATTATTTTCAGAGAGAATCGAAATCCTATCTCCTTTTTTTAAACCGAGGGCTATCATCCCAAGGCTAAAAAGTTTTACATTTTTATAATATTGTCGCCAAGTAATGTTCTGCCATATTCCAAGATCCTTTTCCCTAAGGGCAATTCTGTCTCCATATTTTTCTGCAGAACGCCTTAAGAGTTTAGGAATGGTTTGGTTTTCCATGGCTTGTTTCTCTAAATCAGTCACGCTAAAAATCACTACCTATTTTTATCTTTGTTCTTCACCAAGGTATGCTTCAATAACTTTTGAATTATTTTGTATATCCTCAGGTGTTCCCTGAGCAATTTTGTAACCAAAATCAATACATGCTACTCTCGTAGAAATGTCCATAACGACTCGCAAATCATGCTCAATCAACACAATGGTTATCCCAAACTCCTCATTTACATCTAAGATAAACCGAACAATATCTTCTGTTTCCTCCAGATTCATACCCGCTGTGGGTTCGTCCAACAGCAATACCTTTGGGTCCATGGCTAATGCTCTCCCAAGTTCCACTCTCTTTTGAAGACCATATGGAAGTTCACCAACCATTTTTTTACGAATTGACTCAATTTCCAAAAAATCGATAATTTCTTCTGTTTTTAGGCGATGCTGTATTTCCTCTTTTAAAGTTTTCCCAATAAAAATTCCTCCCGAAAAAATTCCGCTTTTCAGAAACCGATGCCTCCCCAACATAACATTATCTATAACTGTCATGTTCTTAAATAATTCGATATTTTGAAATGTTCTACCTATGCCTAAGGCAGATCTTTTAGATGGTTCCAAGGGAGCCAAATCCACGTTTTCGAAAACCATCCTCCCTTTTTGGGGTTTATAAAGCCCATTAATGCAATTCAAAATACACGTCTTACCTGCTCCATTCGGTCCTATTATAGAAAAAATTTCCCCCTTATGAATTTTTAAACTTATATCTGATAGTGCCTGAATTCCACCAAAATTTAAGGACAAACCAGCCGTAATAAGTTGAGGTGGTATTTCAAAAGCTTTTTCAGGACAACCATCTCTTTCTTCTTTTGTAGTGTTTGACATCTGCAAAACTTTTCTTGCCTCCTTCCTCGGTAATTCCTAGATAAAACTCCATGACGTCTTCATTCTTTTTTAATTTTTCACACGAATCATCCATTACCATTCTTCCGTTTTCCATAATATATCCATGACTCGCGATATTTAAAGCCATATTAGCATTTTGCTCAACTAATAATATTGAAATAGACTGATTTTTATTGATATTCTCTATAATTCCAAAAATTTCCCGAACAATAATGGGCGCTAACCCTAATGAGGGCTCATCGAGCATTAAGAGGCTAGGTTGCCCCATCAACGCACGACCAATCGTCAGCATTTGCTGTTCACCTCCACTAAGATAACCTGCTTTTAAAAATAGCCTTTTTCTTAATACAGGAAAATACTCTAAGACTTTTTCAAGATCATTTTTGATTCCTTTGCTATCTTTTCGAGTAAAAGCTCCAACCCTTAAATTTTCATATGCGGTCAAATCAATAAATACTCTTCTACCCTCCGGAACCTGGCAAATTCCCATCTTTACAATGCCTTCAGGACTTTCGCCATCGATTCTTTTCCCTTTATAAGATATAGTTCCCCTTTCTATTTCTCCGTCTTGGGACTTTAATAGACCTGATATGGATTTAATTACCGTACTTTTTCCTGCTCCATTGGCTCCGAGCAATGTAACGATCCCGCCTTCAGGGACGCTTAAGGAGATTCCTTTCACTGCAAGAATTATGTCGTTGTAAATAACTTCTATATTATTTACAGTCAGCATTTTCATCCGTCCTTTATTTTCCTTTAAAATAGATCGCCAGAAATTTAACTCTCTCCAATGCAGTAACAGAATGTGGATATCTTGCGTCGAAATATAGGGAATCACCTTCATTTAGTTTCACAAGGCGACCATTATGTTCAATAATGCATTTACCCTTGATTATGAATACCCATTCATGACCCTCATTCGTGTGCTCGTCAACAAATTTTCCAGTTTTTGCTTCGCAAAAACTAACTGTGACTTTTTCATCTATTAAACCCCTTGGTGCAAGAATCCTTAGCTTAAGACTAGAACTTTGTGTTTTACTTTGATCTTTTACCCTTATGTGTACTAGACAGTCTTGTTTATCTTTAATAAAAGAAATTATAGGTTTTTTTAAATGATAGGCAATTTCGGAAAGGAGAACTACGGAGGGACTGGTTTGGCCTTTTTCGATCCTGTGTAAGGTCATTGGGCTGATATGAACCCTCTCGGCTAGTTTTTTTAAAGACCACCCCAGGGCTATCCTGTCTTCTCGAATTTTTCCTCCAATTTCTTTCATAGACCTTAACGAAAATTATTAATAATTTATGATATTGGTTCCGACGCCCATATCAGATTTTTTGTTTTTATATCACATTTTATATAATGTCAAGTGTTTTTCCTCTTTTCCCGCTACAAGAAAGCTTCCCTTCCGGTAACCAGAATTTGCCACAACAACTCTTTTGACGGATCTAAGAAGGAGATTCCTAAGTGCCTGGCTGGAAATTCTGAACTCTTACACAATCCCTATTGGTATGAATGTTTCTGCCAGTAATCGTTACCTTTTAGAGCTATCTTAGAGTGAACATTCGTAGGTGGAAACTGTATTTTTTAATCATTCAATGGGATTGTTCTCTATCTCCTTAAGTTTCATTTTTATCTATCAACAATGATATTAATTGGCTTTTTGTTTGAGGTACCTTGGGCAATTATAATCCCAGGAAGGCTTTTTTGATGATTTCGGCGTTTAATAATTCCTTGCCCGTTCCATGGTGGATAGTTCGTCCAGTTTGAAGGACATAGCCACGGTCGGATAATTCAAGGGATTCCCGAACATTCTGCTCAACGAGTAGATCGTCTTCCCAGCTTCTTTTAATTTGGCAACAGCCTCCAGCATCTCATCTACCAGTTTTGGCATCAGACCTAAAGAGGGCTCATCGAGCATGAGGAGTTTAGGATTGGACATCAATCCCCTCCCTATGGCGAGCATCTGTTGCTCTCCGCCGCTGAGGTGTCCCACCTTGCTGGAGACGTCTCTCAGCCAATCGGGAAGAGTTGATAAACATACTCCAGATTCTTTTTGACCGCCTCATCATCATCGAGAATGTAGGCTCCCAATTCCAGATTTTCATGAACCGTAAGGGAACCAAAGATTAAACGTGCCTCCGGGACGTAGGTGATTCCTTTTCCGACGATATCGGCTGTGGAAAGGTGAGAAATCTCTTGATTCTCAAACTGGATCGAACCCTTGGAGGGATGGAGGGCGCCAGCGATGGCTTTGAGAAGAGTTGATTTCCCTGCACCGTTTGCACCCACCACTGAGACCAGTTCTCCCCGGTTCACCTCAAGGGAGACATTGTGAATGACGGGGACGCCACTGTACCGGACTTCGATCTCAGAGACCTTTAGCATACTTCTCCCCCAGATAGGCTTTAATCACCCGTTCATTCTTCACAATATCCTTCGGCAATCCTTCTGCAATTTTTTCACCGCCATCGAGAACGATGACCCGTTGGGAGATGGGCATAACCACCTCCATGACATGTTCGATGAGAAAGAGGGTAATCTTCTTTTCCTGGTGGATCTTTTTCAAAAGGTCCACCATCTCTTCCGTTTCTTTAGGGTTGAGACCGGAGGCTACTTCATCCAGCATCAGGAGCTCTGGTTGGGTGGCTAAGGCCCTCGCCAGTCCTATCTTCTTCTGGCTGGCGATAGGCAATTCATTAAGATGATAGGTCTTCACACTTTCCAATCCCAGAAAGCCCAGGATCGCTGCGGCCTCGACTTTTGCAAAATGGCGATCATCGGTCCTGCAAAAGGCACCGACCATCACATTTTCAAGAACGTTCATTCCAGCGGTGACCTTCATGATTCGGAATGTCCTCCCAATCCCTTCACGGTTCGTCATAAAGGGTTTCTCAATCCGGTGATCTCCTTTCCTTTGAAGATCACCTTCCCGGAATTGGGTTTATGATAACCAACAATGCAGTTAAAAAGAGTCGTCTTCCCAGCGCCATTCGGACCGATCAAACCGATGATTTCACCGTGATTGATTTGGAAAGAGACCTGGTTATTGGCCACCACACCTCCAAAGTCTTTGACAAGGTCGGTCACTTCAAGAAAGGCCACGCTACGTACCTCTTTTTCGAAACTGTTCAATGATGCCCCAGATCCCTCGAGGTTGATAGGCAGAGACAATCATGATCAGCGCAGAGTAAATCATAAAGTCAACTCCGATCAACCCTTTCTGCGCACCCAGCCAACTTCCGAGAAAGCGGTCAAGGGGGACTAAAAAGCTGAGCCGATGATGGG
>CAWFSX010000009.1:0-19655 GCA_963818595.1 uncultured delta proteobacterium | reverse complement strand
GAAGATTGCCCACAAACTCCATATCGAGGAGTCGAAGCTGATGTGTATTGATTGTCACAGAAGTATCGCCCACGAAAAATTTGAGGCGGGAGCAAACCGTCCCCGGAGGTTAACCTGCATTGAATGCCATGAAGAGGCGATTGAAGGGGGCCTGAATCCTGCACGAAATGCCATACGAAGATCCCCGTGAAGTCCTCCTTCTTAACATTAAGGCTCAACGAGAGATGAAGCCTTTATTCCGCCTTCCTTCCAAGATACTCCCATGGTTTTCCGAAAGGAAAAAGAAGGCACTCTACGGTTTCTTTTTCTTCTTTTCGATCCTCTTCTTCGTAGCCATTTTCAGATTTTCGGAAAGCCCTTCCTTCTGTGGTCTCTGCCACAATATGAAGGAATATGTTGAATCCTGGAAGACCTCCTCCCACAACAAAGTGGCTTGCCTCAGTTGTCACCGCAGGCCAGGCCTTTTGAACCATCTCAAAGGCAAAGGGGCAGACCTCCAGCTCGGGTTGACCTATTTCCTAATCGGCAAAGGCATCAGGAAACTCCATTATGAAGTGGATGATGGAAATTGTCTGCAAAAGGGATGTCATAAGATCGAGGATCTGCAGGGGGATATGGTCTATAAGAATGTGGCGTTCTCCCATGGGAACCATCTGGGTGAGTTGAGAAGGGGGATGAAACTCCGATGTACAACCTGCCATGCTCAGCTCGTCCAGGGAGCCCACCTCACCGTTCACGAAACCAACTGCTTCATCTGTCACTATTATCGAGGCTGGCCCAAGAGGTGAGGAGGAGTGCATTTCCTGTGCTATAGGAGGTTGTACCTCTTGCCATGTCGAACCCAAAGGGGATATTAAAGTCAAAGGCTGGAGTTTCAATCATCGGAAATATATTGCAAGAGGCGTGGCCTGTGAAAAGTGCCATCTCAATGTGGTTCAAGGAGACGGCCACATCCCTGAGGGAAAATGTGTCGAGTGCCATAACGAACCTGAAATACTGAGCACCAAATATACCTCTCAATTCATGCACAAGAAACATGTCACCGACCACAAGATCGAATGTTCAGATTGCCACACCCCCATTCGGCATGAGATCGGACCGATTCTTACCCTTGTCCATTCTCCCACAGTTTGTGATAAGTGCCACAGCAAGGAGATCCATCTGGGGCCGAGAGAGTTATACCGCGGGAGTGGGGGGATTGGAGTTCCTGACTCTCCCAGCCTCATGTTTACGACGAATGTCGACTGTGTCGCCTGCCATCGAAAGGGAGAGGAGAGCCAGGCCGCCCTTCATACCACGAAATATGTTGAAAAGGCGATCGGGGAAGCCTGCGTGGATTGCCATGGTGAAGGATTTGATGAGACCTTAAAGCATTGGAAGACCCTTCTTTCAAAAGCGGAGAATGAGACCAATCAGCGGATCTTCAATGTTCAGAAGGTGTTATACGATGTTGAAAAGAGCAAGGGGAGGTCTCCGGAGTTTAAGAAGGCCCAAAACCTCCTCAATGAGGCTCGCCACAATTACAGCTTTGTCCTTCTGGGCAAGGGTGTTCACAATATCGAATATGCCTTCAAACTCCTCAATGCGGCCAACAATAAGACCGAACAGGCCTTGGCAGTCCTTGATAAAAATTACAAACCCAAAGGAGTTTAAGACCCAGATGACCTGTACGACCCTCTGCCATGTGGGAATGGAAAAGCGAACCGTTCCCTTCAACGACATCAAATTTTCTCATGAAACCCATGTGGCCGGTAATGGGCTGAAATGTTCAGACTGCCATTCTCCCGTGAGAATCACGGAAAGACCTTTCAGAAGAATTGTGCAGACTGCCATCATGGAAAAGAGATCAAGAAGGTCAAATGTGAAGACTGCCATGTCTCGGTCAAAAGACTGATTCAGGGGAAAGGGGGCATTGGTGTTAAGGAGAGACCGAGCAATAAGCTGGATGTGGTCGAATGTATCGATTGCCATCGTGGTGTGGCTGCAAAAAAGAAGGATACCTTCGATGCCATTAAGAAACGATGTATCGAATGCCATGACCAGAGTTATGGAGAGATGGCAGTCACGATGGAAAACAACCTCTGAGGATTGTTAAAGAAGGTGGCTCCCAAAGATCGATAAGGTCAGGGAGGAGATCGAGACGGATTGATCGTCCGTGGAGGTCATACCTTTGTCTATCGAAAACTGTTTGGAGAGGCAGAGTTTAATTATAATTTGGCAAAAAAAGGAAATGGAGTCCACAATCTGGAATATACAGAAGAGTTATTAGAATTTGCCAATCATCGACTGGATGAGGCGATCAAACAGTTGGCCAAAAAAAAGTAGGAAGTTTAAATCTTGTAAATAGAAATCAAATTTAATCGTTAGAAGGCCAGAGTTATATCAAGATAGAAGTGCGCTATTTGTAGTCATGACAATACTGAATAAACAGAAAGACTTGACAAAGGATTAGAATTTAATAAATTTTTTCACATATATTTGTGAAAGGAGTCACAAAATTGAAATATCCAAAATACCTGAGGCAACCATTAGGAGATTATCGAGATATTCAAGATGCTTCGAAGAAATGGAAGAAAAAGGAGAGAAGGTTGTCTCCTCTGCCCAACTGGCCAACAAATGCATGGTGAATGCCGCTCAGGTGAGAAAAGACCTGGCCTATTTCGGTGAGTTTGGGATTCGAGGCGTGGGTTATTATGTGAAAGATCTACTCAATGATATTAAGAAGATATTGGGATCGAACAAAGAATGGAGGATGGCGGTGATTGGCATTGGAAATTTGGGCTCTGCCCTCCTATCTTATAAGGATTTTCTAAAGCAGAATTATAAGATCGTTGCGGCCTTCGATATCGATCCGCCAAAAGTGATCGGTAGGGTCTCAGAAAAGTTAGGTAAGCCTGTGGAAGTCCTTCATATCAACCGAATCAAAGAAGTCGCAAAGGAAAGAAAGATTGAAATTGGTCTCATCGCCACCCCTCCTTCAGAGGCTCAGAGCGTGGCCAATCTCTTGGTGGAGGCGGAGAGTAAGAGGAATTCTTAACTTTGCGCCAGCTCAGATTACAGTCCCTGAGGGATTTGTGGTGAAGGATGTCTTTTTCACCACCATCCTAGACAATTTGGCCTACCTTTTATCAAACTAATCAGGGTTTCCTTTCTTCTAAAAATTTACCCCCTTTTGTCAACTCCAAGGATGCCTTTCCATTCCAATTACTGCTCATAAAAAATTTGATTGACTTGCTGGTAAAAACTGCCTATGATTCGAATAAGAGTCTTGCAGAAAGGGAAAATATGGCAAAGAAAAAGCTTCATCTCCTTCCATGATTACAAAACTTCCTGGGCCAGAAGCGAAGAAAGGTCTTGAGAAAGGATCAGAAATTTGTCTCTCAATCCTACACCCGTGTCTATCCCCTCGTCGTCAAGAGAGCCAGAGGGGTCTGGGTGGAGGATGTCGATTCGAATCGATTTCTCGATTTTACCTCAGGGATTGCCGTCTGCAATACCGGCCACTGCCATCCGAGAGTGGTGGAGGCCATCCATCGCCAGGCCGAGCAACTCATCCATATGTCTGGCAGCGATTTCTACTATGAGTCTCCAATCGACCCTTGCTGCCAAGCTTTCTGAAATCACTCCCGGACCAAAAGAGAAGAGGGTCTTCTTTGGTAATTCCGGCGCAGAAGCCATTGAAGCTGCCCTGAAACTGGCACGGTATCATACCAAACGACCCCGAATTTTGGCTTTCCTCGGCGCTTTTCATGGACGGACCATGGGCGCCCTCTCTTTGACAGCCAGCAAGGTGATTCACGAAAAGGGATTTTCTCCCCTTGTCCCCGGGGTGACCCATGTCCCTTATGCGTACTGTTATCGCTGTCCTTATCATCATCAGGAATATCCGGGATGCAGTCTTGCCTGTGTGGAGTGGATTCGTGAAGACCTCTTCAAACGGAGTATTCCTCCGGAAGAGGTGGCCGCCATCTTCGTTGAACCGATTCAAGGAGAAGGTGGCTATATCGTTCCTCCCCCGGAATTTCATCAAAAACTTTTTGACCTGGCAAAGGAGTTCGGAATTCTCTTCGTTGCCGATGAGGTTCAGACCGGGATGGGAAGGACAGGGAAGATGATGGCGATTGAACACTGGGGTGTCGTCACCGGATATCATCGCCTTGGCAAAGGGAATCGCCTCAGGGATGCCTCTGGGGGCCACGGTCTCTCAGAGCGAGGTGATGGACTGGGTCCCTGGTTCTCATGCGAGCACCTTTGGCGGAAACCCCATCAGTTGCCAGGCCGCCCTCACCACGATCGAACTCCTTGAAGAAGGACTCATCGAAAATGCTGCACGCATGGGGGAATACATCCTCGAAAAACTGAAGGAGCTTCAGAAACGATTCGATCTGATCGGCGATGTGAGGGGAAAGGGCTTGATGATCGGAATAGAACTGGTTAAAGACCGGGAGACGAAGGAGAAGGCGATCGAAGAAAGAAGTCGGATCATTCAAGCCTGTTTTGAAAAAGGGCTTCTCATCTTAGGATGCGGGGAGAATGTGATTCGGTTCATCCCGCCCCTGATCATCACCAGAAAGAAGCCGACACCGCCCTTACCATCTTCGAGGAGGTGTTGAAGAAGGTTGAGAAGACATTAAAAAATCGTATCGCCGTCCCCAAGAAAAAATGATGGAAGGTGTCTGTGTTGAGATAAAGGTAAGAAACTCTCATTTAGATTTTAAATTTTGGATTAATTCCTCACAGGTCATCAGGTAGGTAAAGCCGTAGCCCAAATTCTTCAATGTAGCGAGATGGTGCTCCTCCTTTCCAGTGGCAGTCCCGTCAATCAGAAAAAAGACTTTATAATCCCTCATAAAGGCATCCCGTGCCGTAGTTTCACAACAAAGGTTTGTCATCACTCCTGAGATGATCAGGTCTTGGATTCCTTTCGATCGAAGGATTGTATCCAGTTCGGTCTCAAAGAAAGCGCTGTAGCGTTTCTTAGGCAGAATGATATCTTTTGACTCGATCTTCATCTCTGGGATAAATTTCCAATCCTTTGTCCCATGGAGGATCACCTCGCCCCACCACTGCTCCAAGGACTCCTCCATCGGAAGGAGGATCGGTGTGACCATGCTGTGTGAAGACGATCGGAATATTTTTTTGTCTGCAGGATTGAATCACTCCTGAGATATTTTCCAAGACAGGTTGAATAATTTGTTGAAAATAGTTCTGCATATCAATGACGAGGAGGGCAGCATGCTTCGGATCGATCACAACCTTCCTTTCCCGGTAGGGTTGCAATTCCTTTAAAATTTTTTGGAGATCGAGTTTCATCTTTTTCTCGATAAATAGTTGATGACGATCAGTGCATAGATATGGGCAGCCTGGACCAAGAGCATCCACCTCCACTGACTCATTGGTTGTATGAATCTGATCCGTCCCTCCCGGCCCTAAGATGAGTGTCGGTATGTGGCATTGGTTGATATAGAAACGGGAATCCGTAAACCCGGAGAACGCTCTCAGCTGTCGGCTTCTCTCCCGTCACCTCCTGGATGGCCTCCACACCCATTCTGACAATTTCCTCTTCGGGATTGACTTCAGAGGGCTCGGCAAAATCAATCTCTTCCATTTGATACTGGAAGAGGGGATCTTGGAACCGAAGGGAATCTAAGATTTCTTTAATCTCTCTTAAAACTTCTTCCTTCTTTTCGCTGGGCAACATTCTCCGATCCACTTCAATCTCACATCGGTCAGGGACGATATTGATCTTCGTCCCGCCTTGAATCGTTCCGACATTGAGGGTTGGCTTCCCCAGCAAGGGATGTTCCTTTTCCAAAGAAATGGAATTTAATTGATCGATCAGCTTCATCATCTTCTCGATCGCATTCACTCCCAAATCGGGCCTTGAGCCATGGGCTGATTTTCCAAGTGTGGAAATCTTGAGCCAAAGAGCTCCCTTATGGGCGATCACTGGATAAAGGTCTGTAGGTTCTCCTACGAGAGCTGCATCCCCTTGAATCCCTCCCTTTTGGGTTAAAAACCCCATGCCGTGATGGCCATGAGATTCTTCATCGGAGACAAGATGGAGTATGACAGCGCCTTGATGGAGATGGATTTTCGAACGGTCAATCATGGAGAGGGCATGAATGAAAGAAGCAATCCCACTCTTCATATCCGATGCCCCACGGCCATAAATCCTTCCCTTGTGCGAGTTTTCCCTGGAAAGGAGGATATTTCCATTGAGAAGGGTCTCCTGCAGGGACCACATCGAGATGGCCATTGAAGATGAGTGTTCGACCACCCTTTCCCCATCTTCTTTCAGCGATGATATTCCATCTTCCTTTTGGAGAGAGAAGGGTTTTGACTTTGAATCCCATCTTTGAAAGAATAGGTTTCAAAAATGGCACGGCGGTCTTTTCATTTCCCGGTGGATTTTCTGTGGGGATTTGAACCAACCGGATTGTTAAGTCAACCAATTCTTTTTTTTTGATCAATCGATGTAAATCCGTCATTGGAACCCCTTGATAGGTCTTCATCTTACAAAGAAAGCAGAACAAAGGCAACCCGCAAATTGACACCAAAAATTGAACTGTTGACATCCTTGGTTTGAGTGGATAAAATCACGATCTATTGGGAAGATGAAGGGAGTCAAAAAAAGGAGGTGAACAAAAAACCCATTGCTAATACTGAACCTTAAGAAATGCTAACTTATTTAAGAAGGAGGTCTATATGAAAAGAACCAAGAGATTTTACATTTTTTTCTCCATATTCTTCTTATCTTTTTTGATGATTTCTCCCACTCTTTTTGCTGCTGAAAAGGAGATCAAGATCGGTGTGCTCTATCCCCTCTCCGGTGCAGCCGCAACGATCGGAAGGGATCTACAAAGGGCTGCGGAATTGACAGCAGAACAACTGGTCAACAATAAAAATCCTGATATCGATATTCTCATGACAAAATGGGGAGGAATTCCAAACTTAGGTGGTGCCAAGATCAAACTGATCTTTGCTGACCATCGAGGAGAACCGGACCGTGGGGCAGACTTGGCCAAACGCCTCATTCTCGATGATAAGGTCGTTGGTTTGATGGGTGCCTACCATAGTTCCGTGACCAAGACCGTCAGTGCTGTGGCTGAACGGTATGGAATCCCCATGATCAATGACTCCTCCACCTCTCCGGATCTCACCCGAAGAGGGTTCAAATGGTTCTGGCGTACCACACCTCACGATGAATACTTTACCAAAGACCTCTTTGAACTCCTGAAGGGATTGACAGAGGGCAAAGTGAAAGGGGTCAAGTCCATTCCCAAGGATCAGCTTAAAAACCTCGCCTATGCCTGTGAGAACACGGAGTGGGGGGCCAGTGTAGGTAAGGTCATTGAGACCTTTGCCAAAGAGTACGGTTTTAATATTGTGAAAGGGATGCTCTATAATGCGAATTCCCCTGACTTGACCTCTGAAGCACAGGCTCTGGTTGCTGCAAAACCGGACTGCATGCTCTTTGCCTCTTATCTTTCAGATTCGCTCCTCATGATTCGAACCCTGAAGGGGATGAAGGCCGCGCCCCGGTTCTTCTGGGGACAGAATGCCGGGTTTGAAATGGCTGACTTCCACAAGACCCTTGGAGCCGATATCAATGGCGTCCTGACACGAACGGTCTTTATCGACAAACTAGCCAAGGTGAAGAAGGTGGCTGGCCAGATCAATGACCTCTATAAGAAGAAATATGGTGACGATCTGACAGGAGCAACCGGTCGTTCGGTTGTTGGAGTTCAGACGTGGGCCTATGTCTTGAACCGGGCCGGTTCAACCGATCCAAAGGCGATTCAGAAGGCATGCAATGAGATCAACATCCCAGGGTATGAGTTGGTCATGCCCTGGGAGGGGGTCAAATTTGATGCCACCGGCCAGAACATCAAAGGCAAAGGCTTGATCGGGCAGTATCAATGGAAAGAAGGGAAAAATCGATCTTGAGATCGTTTATCCCTTCGATCTTGCCACAGCCAACATGATCTATCCCTTCCCGGGATGGAAATAACAGATCATCAAGTGATGAGTGATCAGTGGTCAGTGATTAAGATAAAAAATTCTGAAAACTGATTACTGATCACTGATCACTGAATCTTTATTACTTAAGGTAAGTTTTTATGATTGTTCTCGATGCACTCCTTCAGGGAATCCTGATGGGCCTTCTTTTTGCTCTGGTGGCCCTCGGCCTCACCATCATCTTTGGCGTGATGGACATCGTCAATTTCGCCCATGGTGAATTCCTGATGATCGGGATGTATACGGCTTACTGGACCAGCCTCCTTCTTCACATCGATCCCCTCATCACCCTTCCTGCCTCTGCAATCGTAGGGATGCTCCTCGGATTGGCCTCCTATTACTGGTTGGTCAAATACCTTACTTCGAGGTCCGATGATTGCTCAACTCTTTGGGACCTTTGGATTGATGCTCTTCTTAAGATATCTCGCCCAATTCCTTTTTGGAACCGATTATCGGATCATCCAGAAAGGATTGCTCGTAGGAAAGAGCCTCTCCGTTGGGTCCATTCATCTTCGATTGGACCAAACTCTCCACAGCCATTCTCAGCCTTCTTGCATTTCTTCTCGTTTACTACCTTCTCCATCGAACCAAACTGGGAAAGGCCCTCAGGGCGACGGCACTCAATAAGGAAGCGGCGGCCTACATGGGAATTCGGACCGATCGGATGAATGCCTTTGCCTGGATGATCGGGGGTGGAACGGTGGGTATTGCAGGAGGGTTACTCGTTAATTTCTGGTATGTTTATCCTACGATTGGACTACTCTTTGTCATGATCGCTTTTGCCTCTGTTGCCATGGGTGGATTTGGAAGCATCAAGGGAGCATTCTTCGCAGGAGTCCTCATCGGGATGATTGAAATGCTATTTCCAGTCTTCGGTCATCTGATCGGTTGGGATTTTTTAGGTCCCCATTTTAAATTCACATTGGTCTATTTCGCCTACTTTATTATCGTCGTTTTGAGACCCCAGGGATTGTTTGGATGGAAACATTAAAAGATGCCTTCGACTTCAGGGATTTTTCAAAACCGGAAAAGGTTGGTTTTGCTATTTTCAGCCTCTTCCTTCTCATCTTTCCCTGGCTCGGGGCTGGGTCCTTTGTCAAGGTCGTGATGATCCAGTTCCTCCTTTTCTCCCTTTTCGGGATGGGATGGAATACCATCGGTGGTTACGGTGGTCAGGTGGAGCTGGGCAAGGCTCAATATGTGGGGATTGGAGCCTATACCGTGGCCCTGATGATGGTCTGGTGGAAGATTCCTTTCTGGGTCTCCATGCCAATCGGGGTTCTCATCGCCATAGGGTATTCGTTCATAATCGGGTATCCCCTCTTCCGATTGAAAGGCCACTACTTTGCCATCGCCACTATCTGCACCTCTCTCGTGCTCCAGGACATCTTCATCAACTGGAAATTGGTCGGAGCTGCCAAGGGGATAGAACTTCCCATTCATGAGCACCCTGACTTTCTTTATATGCAATTTAAGTCGGATACCTATTATTTTTATTTCATCATGGTCCTCTTTTATGTCGCCATTTTTTATATGAACTGGTTTCGAAAATCAAAGCTGGGTTATCAACTCCGGATGATCAAGGAGGATGAAGAGGCTGCTGAAAGCCTGGGGATTGATGCCCGCTGGTGTAAGATCAAGGCCTACTCCATTGCCTCAGCCTTTGTGGCGGTGGGGGGTGGATTCTTAGCTGTTTACAATCTTTATATTGATCCGTATTCGGTGATGGATTTAGACCTTTCCATCAAGATTGCTTTAATGTCGATGCTGGGAGGAGCGGGTTCCATGTGGGGACCCATCATCGGCTCAGCTTTTTTAGTCCCCCTTGACCGCTTTCTCGGAAGTTGGCTGGGTGCGCAGAAAGGGTTGATCGGAGTTGACTTTATGATTTACTCTGCGCTGATCATGATTGTCTCTGCCTATCAACCTCGAGGGATCTGGGGCATCATTGAACAGTTTCGAAAAAGAGGTACGTAGCGTGGCCTTTCTTGAAGTGACCGACCTTGTCAAAGACTTTGGAGGTGTGGTGGCCAATAACCAGGTCTCTTTCCAAATCAATCACGGTGAAATCATCGGTTTGATCGGTCCGAATGGCGCTGGGAAAACGACCCTTTTTAACTGCATTGTTGGTTATCATAAACCCAATTCCGGGAAGGTGATCTTCAAAGGAAAGGAGATCACCGGATTCAAACCCTTTATGACGAACCGTGAAGGGATTGGGAGGACATTCCAGATCATGAAGGTCACCGCTGGAATGAACGTTCTTGAAAATGTGATGGTCGGTGCCTTTTGCAGGACCGATGATCGCCATTTTGCAAAAGTCGAGGCCGCAGCGATCCTGGGCTTTCTGGGATTGGAAAGTGTGAAGACCTATCATCTTAATGAATTGCCTATCGCCAGCCAGAAGAAGATAGGACTGGCGAGGGCCTTAGCCACCCAACCAGAGCTCCTGATGCTGGATGAAGTAGCCTCCGGTCTCAACCCTAAAGAAACGGAAGAGATGGTGGACCTTTTGAAAAAGATCCACCAGGAAAAGAAGATTACCCTCTTTCTCATCGAACATGTCATGGAGGTGGTTATGCCCATCTCCCAACGGGTCATCGTTCTCGATGGCGGTGAAAAAATTGCCGAAGGATTGCCGAAGGATATTGTGAAGAATGAACGGGTGATTAAAGCCTATCTGGGGGAGAAGTATGCTAAAGGTCTCTGAGATCGAAGTCCGGTACAGTGGCGTCCCCGTCATTCACAATGTCTCCCTTGAGGTGAACCGGGGAGAACTGGTCTCAGTGGTGGGTGCAAACGGTGCAGGGAAATCAACTCTTCTCAAAGCCATCGCTGGCGCCCTCCATCCTTCCAAGGGTTCGATCCAGTTTGAGAATCAAGAGATCTCTCACCTTTCCACAGCCGATATCGTCGGAAAAGGAATCACCTACGTCCCGGAGGCACGTTTAATCTTTGGCCCCCTTACGGTTCATGAAAATCTGGAATTGGGAGCTTACATTCTCAATGATGATGAGGCGGTCAAAAAGAATCTGGAGTATGTTTATCAACTCTTCCCCCGATTGGCCGAGAGACGTCTCCAGCAAGGTGGGACCCTCAGCGGCGGAGAGCAACAGATGCTCGCCATTGGAAGGGGATTGATGTCCAATCCAAAACTCCTCATGCTCGATGAGCCCTCCTTAGGTCTGATGCCAAAACTGGTGGATGAGATGCTGGAGGCTGTGGCCAAATTAAAAGAAGCTGGGAAGACGATCCTACTCGTTGAACAGAATGTTCGGGAATCCCTTGAATTATCCGACCGTGGCTATGTCCTTCAAACTGGACGAACCATCCACCAGGGAACCGGCAAGGAATTATTAAACGCCGAAATCATCAAAAAAGCCTTCCTGGGATTGTAATTGCCCAAGGTACCTCAAACAAAAAGCCAATTAATATCATTGTTGATAGATAAAAATGAAACTTAAGGAGACAGAGAACAATCCCATTGAATGATTAAAAAATACAGTTTCCACCTACGAATGTTCACTCTAAGATAGCTCTAAAAGGTAACGATTACTGGCAGAAACATTCATACCAATAGGGATTGTGTAAGAGTTCAGAATTTCCAGCCAGGCACTTAGGAATCTCCTTCTTAGATCCGTCAAAAGAGTTGTTGTGGCAAATTCTGGTTACCGGAAGGGAAGCTTTCTTGTAGCGGGAAAAGAGGAAAAACACTTGACATTATATAAAATGTGATATAAAAACAAAAAAACTGATATGGGCGTCGGAATCAATATCATAAATTATTAATAATTTTCGTTAAGGTCTATGAAAGAAATTGGAGGAAAGATTCGAGAAGACAGGATAGCCCTGGGGTGGTCTTTAAAAAAACTGCCGAGAGGGTTCATATCAGCCCAATGACCTTACACAGGATCGAAAAAGGCCAAACCAGTCCCTCCGTAGTTCTCCTTTCCGAAATTGCCTATCATTTAAAAAAACCTATAATTTCTTTTATTAAAGATAAACAAGACTCTCTAGTGCATATAAAGGCAAAAGATCAAAGTAAAACACAAAGTTCTAGTCTTAAGCTAAGGATTCTTGCACCAAGGGGTTTAATAGATGAAAAAGTCACAGTTAGTTTTTGCGAAGCAAAAACTGGAAAATTTGTTGACGAGCACACGAATGAGGGTCATGAATGGGTATTTATAATCAAGGGTAAATGCACTATTGAACATAATGGTCGCCTCGTAAAACTAAATCAAGGTGATTCCTTATATTTTGACGCAAGATATCCGCATTCTGTTACTGCGTTGGAGAGACTTAAATTTCTGGCGATCTATTTTAAAGGAAAATAAAGGACGGATGAAAATGCTGACTGTGAATAATATAGAAGTTATTTATAACGACATAATTCTTGCAGTGAAAGGAATTTCCTTAAGCGTCCCTGAAGGCGAGATCGTTACATTGCTCGGAGCCAATGGAGCAGGAAAAAGTACGGTAATTAAATCCATATCAGGTCTATTAAAGTCGCAAGACGGAGAAATAGAAAGGGGAACTATATCTTATAAAGGGAAAAGAATCGATGGCGAAAGTCCTGAAGGCATTGTAAAGATGGGAATTTGCCAGGTTCCGGAGGGTAGAAGAGTATTTATTGATTTGACTGCATATGAAAATTTAAGGGTTGGAGCTTTTACTCGAAAAGATAGCAAAGGAATCAAAAATGATCTTGAAAAAGTCTTAGAGTATTTTCCTGTATTAAGAAAGAGGCTATTTTTAAAAGCAGGTTATCTCAGTGGAGGTGAACAACAAATGCTAACGATTGGTCGTGCGTTGATGGGGCAACCTAGCCTCTTAATGCTCGATGAGCCCTCATTAGGGTTGGCGCCCATTATTGTGCGAGAAATTTTTAGAATTATAGAGAATATCAATAAAAATCAGTCTATTTCAATATTATTAGTTGAGCAAAATGCTAATATGGCTTTAAATATCGCGAGTCATGGATATATTATGGAAAACGGAAGAATGGTAATGGATGACTCGTGTGAAAAATTAAAAAAGAATGAAGACGTCATGGAGTTTTATCTAGGAATTACCGAGGAAGGAGGCAAGAAAAGTTTTGCAGATGTCAAACACTACAAAAGAAGAAAGAGATGGTTGTCCTGAAAAAGCTTTTGAAATACCACCTCAACTTATTACAGCTGGTTTGTCCTTAAATTTTGGTGGAATTCAAGCGCTATCAGATATAAGTTTAAAAATTCATAAGGGGGAAATTTTTTCCATAATAGGACCGAATGGAGCAGGTAAGACGTGTATTTTGAATTGCATTAATGGGCTTTATAAACCCCAAAAAGGGAGGATGGTTTTCGAAAACGTGGATTTGGCTCCCTTGGAACCATCTAAAAGATCTGCCTTAGGCATAGGTAGAACATTTCAAAATATCGAATTATTTAAGAACATGACAGTTATAGATAATATTATGTTGGGGAGGCATCGGTTTCTGAAAAGCGGAATTTTTTCGGGAGGAATTTTTATTGGGAAAACTTTAAAAGAGGAAATACAGCATCGCCTAAAAACAGAAGAAATTATCGATTTTTTGGAAATTGAGTCAATTCGTAAAAAAATGGTTGGTGAACTTCCATATGGTCTCCAAAAGAGAGTGGAACTTGGAAGAGCATTAGCCATGGACCCAAAGGTATTGCTGTTGGACGAACCCACAGCGGGTATGAATCTGGAGGAAACAGAAGATATTGTTCGGTTTATCTTAGATGTAAATGAGGAGTTTGGGACAACCATTGTGTTGATCGAGCATGACTTGCGAGTCGTTATGGACATTTCTACGAGAGTAGCATGTATTGATTTTGGTTACAAAATTGCTCAAGGGACACCTGAGGATATACAAACTAATTCAAAAGTCATTGAAGCATACCTTGGTGAGGAACAAAGATAAAAATAGGTAGTGATTTTTAGCGTGACTGATTTAGAGAAACAAGCCATGGAAAACCAAACTATTCCTAAACTCTTAAGGCGTTCTGCAGAAAAATATGGAGACAGAATTGCTCTTAGGGAAAAGGATCTTGGAATATGGCAGAACATTACTTGGCGACAATATTACAAAAATGTAAAACTTTCTAGCCTTGGGATGATAGCCCTCGGTTTAAAAAAAGGAGATAGGATTTCGATTCTCTCTGAAAATAATCCGGAGTGGCTCTATGCCGATATCGGAACACAATCCGTCGGGGGTATAGTTGTAGGGATTTATCCTACCAATGTTGCCTCTCAGGTTGAATATATCTTAGACCATTCACAATCCAAGTTTGTTGTAGTTGGTGATCAGGAGCAAACAGATAAGGTCTTAGAAGTTTTAGATCGGCTTTCAGAACTAAAAAAAATAATTGTTATTGATATGAAAGGACTAAGGAAATACACCAATCCATTGATCATGAATTTTGAAGAGGTTTTAAAACTGGGAAGAGAAATTGATAAAAAAGATCCTAATTTATTTGAGAGATTAGTCGATGAAACTGATCCCGAAGATACAGCTCTTATGGTTTACACTTCCGGAACAACGGGAAAACCAAAGGGTGCTATGATTTCACATAGAAATGCTATAGCTAGTGCCAAAAATTTTGTAGCGGCTACACCCCTTAGAGAAGATGACGTAATTGTTTCTTATCTGCCACTCTGCCATATTGCTGAAAGGTCTTTTTCGGTATTTTACCCGTTAATCGTGGGCGGAATAACAGTAAATTTTGCTGAGAGTATAGATACTGTTCAGGAAAACTTAAGGGAAATTGCCCCTACCGTATTTTTCGCTGTGCCACGAATCTGGGAAAAAGTGCATTCAAGCCACATTATGCGGATGAGGGATGCAACTTGGTTTAAGCGATTAGTCGATAAACGGTGCTTAGAAATTGGCAGGGCTTATTATGGAAAGAAAGAGAGAGGGTAAAAATCAATTTGGCGTTGGAGAATCTTATATTTTATTGCTTATTTGATTCATTTTCGGCCATTGCAAAAGATATTGGGTTTGAATAAAGCAAGAAATCTTTACACTGGTGGAGCACCTACACCTCCTGAAGTAAGTCGGTTCTTTCATTCCATAGGTTTAAAAGTTAGAGATCTTTATGGATTAACAGAGTCCACTGGGATCTGCAGTGTCCATCAAGGAGATGACATAAAAATTGGGACAGTTGGAAAAATCTCACCTGGTGTTGAACTTGAAATCGCTGATGATGGGGAACTAATTTTTAGAAGTGGGGGTGTGTTTCAGGGTTATTATCGGGATCCAGAAGCTACTGCAAAAACAATTAAAGATGGCTGGTTGTATTCTGGAGATGTTGGAAAATTAACGGAGGATGGTCATCTCAAAATTACAGATAGAAAAAAAGATATTATCATAACCTCGGGAGGGAAAAATATTTCACCCCAAGAAATTGAAAATGAATTTAAGGCAAGTCCGTATATTAAAGATGCAGTCGTTATTGGAGATGGGAGAAAATATTTAGCGGCACTGATTTTGGTTGAATACGATAATGTAGGGAAATGGGCTGAAGACAATCACATTGCCTACACAACTTTCAAAGATCTCTCACAGAAAGCAGAAGTTTTTGAATTGGTGTCGCAGATAACAAAAGAAGTTAACAAAAAGTTTGCACAGGTTGAAACAATCAAGAAATTCACTATCCTGGATAAGGAACTGGATCAGGATGATGATGAATTAACTGCAACTCAAAAGGTTAGAAGAAAAATTATTGAAGAAAAATATAAGGATATTATTAGCAAAATGTACAAGTGAGTGTATGAGGTTCTTTGTTCTTATTCGATTAATCCAAAAAAGAGAAAAGAATAATGATCTCGGAAGGAATTGGTAATTTTCTCCAGCTTGTTTTGAGTGGTTTAGCCGTTGGAAGCGTTTACGCAATTGTCGCTCTTGGCTTCGTTATCATCTATAAAGCAACGGACGTTTTTAATTTTGCTCAAGGTGAACTGATGACCTTGGGTGCTTTTATATGCTATTTTTTTATCGTCCAACTCCATATTCCTACTATTTGGGCTTTTTTGCTCACATTTGTGACAACGGCACTTATTGGCATGATTACCGAGGAGTTGTTCTTTAAACCGCTGGTTGGAGAACCCATTTTCTCGGTAATCATGGTAACAGTGGGGCTGAGTATTTTTCTAAAAGGGGTGATGGGTTTATTATGGGGATACATGATTAAAAAATTTCCTGCTTTCGTTTCGGAGAATCCAATATCTTTTGCTGGAATTGTTATCTCCCCAGTACATCTCGCCACAATTATAATAACCGGAGTCTTAATTGTTATATTTGCTCTTTTTTTTAAGTTTTCTGTAATGGGGATTGCCATGAGAGCGGTTGCGAATGACCAAGATGCCTCTCTTCTCATGGGAATAAGCGTCAGAAGAATTTTTGGATTGTCCTGGGCTATTTCGGCGATTGTTGCATCTATTGGGGGTATATTACTAAGCAGTATTACAATTCTGCATCCGTCCTCTAGTTTCGTAGGGATAAAAGTATTTCCGGCGGTTGTATTAGGGGGCCTAGACAGTATACCAGGGGCAATTTTAGGCGGTATCATCATCGGAGTTGTTGAGAACCTTGCCGGAGGATACATCGATCCACTTGTCGGAGGAGGGGTGAAGGAGATTACTGCTTTTGTTATTTTAATTATGATTATGATGATTAGGCCTTACGGACTTTTCGGAAAAGAGGAAATAGAACGAGTTTGATTAGAAAGGTAATTCAGAATGCGAAGCGGTGATTTTAAAACATCTTACGCGGAGGATATAGCTTTACTACAAACCACTCTTATAAAGGTATGCATAGGAATTTTTGTTATTTCACTGATTGGTTTTGTTCTAATAGCTGACAAATATTCTATCTATATTATTAATCTTTCTGCAATTGCGACAATAGGTTCATTGGGTATCAATTTACTAACGGGATTTACGGGTCAAATCTCTGTCGGCCAGGCAGGGTTTCTGGCAATTGGTGCATATTCGAGTGCAATATTAACGAAGAGTGGGTTCCCATTTCTTGTAGCTTTGCCACTTGCCGGTTTAATATCTACTATTGCTGGTCTTTTGGTTGGAATTCCCTCTCTAAAATTAAAGGGCTTATATTTAGCAATCACAACGTTTGCCTTTGGGTTTATTGTTGAGCATTTAGCCAATTCTTGGATCAGCCTTACAAATGGGGCACAAGGGATGGAAGTTAGCCCTGCGAATATTTTCGGGATAAACTTTGACACAGACAAAAAGTTTTTCTTTCTAGTTTTTCCTCTCACCGCTTTTGCAATAATATTCGCTAGAAATCCTGGTTAGATCAAAACCAGGGAGAGCCTGGATAGCCATAAGGGATAGAGATATTGCAGCGGAGACAATAGGAATTGATTTATACCGATATAAGCTCTCTAGTTTTGCTGTAAGCTCTTTTTACGCAGGTATGGCTGGAGGTCTTTTTTCTCCACGCTCATTATATCCAATATATAGGTCCCACTCATTTCGAACTTTTAGTTTCGGTTCAATATTTAGCGATGATTATTATTGGGGGACTGGGTTCCATTTTAGGTTCAATATTTGGAGCGGTTTTCATGACAGTCCTGCCCGAATTTTTAAAACTTATACCTGATCTTCTAAGAGGCAGTTATCCCATAGTCGCAGAAAGAGCTTGCCGATATAAATCTGATTCTTTACGGACTAATTATAATGTTGTTTGTAATAATCGAACCAAAAGGGCTGAAACGGTATCTGGAATAATATAAACGTTTACTGGAGAATGTGGCCTTATACCCATTAAAGATTTTCAATTTAGGAAATTAAAAGAGGAAAGGGGGTGAATTTGATTCAAAGGTGTTTTCTAAACTAGAAAAGGAGGTAGAAAAGATGAAGGTAAAGATAAAACTTTTTGTTATTTTTTCATGTTTCATGGTTGTAATTTACGGATCATTGGTAAAAACTATTTCTGCAGCGGACGAACCAGGGGTTACAAAGGATAAAATTATTATTGGAACACTCTCTCCTTTAACAGGTCCAATTGCCATGGTAGGTATTCCGATAGCGGACGCGGTGAAAGATTATTTCGCTTCCATCAATGACCAAGGAGGTATTTATGGTAGGAAGATTGAAGTCATAAGCGAGGATGATAAATATGAACCACCTCAGGCAATCGCCTCTCTCAAAAAGTTGATTGATAGGGATAAAATATTTGCTTGTGCCTCAACTTCTGGAACACCAATTACGTCAGCAGTTGCTCCAACTGTAGAAAAGAGAGAAGTTACCTTCCATGGCTCCTATTGCTGCCTATGGAATTTTTCAACCTAAACCACCGAGAAATATTTTTTCATTTGGGCCATTTTATGCCGACCCAAATATTTTAAACATCGAATACATTTTATTCACCCTTAAAGCCAAAGACCCCAAAGTAGCCTTCTTTTATCAAGACGACGACTTTGGACAAGATGGCCACGTAGGGTTCAAGGCCGCAGTAGAAAAGTATAAACTGAACGTCGTCGCCGCGAGAAGCATACAAGGGGGGCCATGGACATAAGCTCTCAGGTTCTCAATAAAGAAGGCCAATCCCGATTTCCTTATCATCTCGCTATTCCTTCCCACTCCATCATGCTTTGAAAGAGGCCAAAAAACTGGGTCTCACAATTCCGATATTGCCGTCGCCAATACAAGGTTAGAAGAAGTCATAAAAGTGAGTGGCGATGCGGCTGAAAACTTTTATAATTTGCAGTGAATACACCGCGTTGCCCAATGAAGCAAACATCCCCGGAATGGCAAAATTAATTCGGAATAGAGATAAAAGGAATCCAGTCGAAAAAGTTCCGCCTAAGTACTACATTCTATCTTACGTGAACGCCCTAATCTTGGGTGAGGGAACTAAAAACGCTGGGAAAGATTTAACTAGGGAAAAATTAAGAAGTGCCATTGAATCTTTGAAAGATTTTAGTACCGAGGGTCTCACGGGCTCCATTTCATATTCTCAAAATGACCATTGTCCAATGACGGCCATGCGAGTTGTGAAAGCAAATTCTAAAACAGGATATTACGAACCAATTACAGATTGGGGATTAACTAAATTGAATTTAAAACAAAAGTAGTTTCTTGCCCCTCCCTTCATGATGCATAAGTTATTTTTCATGGGGGAGGGTTTTTTTGCTAAGAATCTAACCTAGAAACTTTATTTAGGCGAAAGCGAAAGGGAGCGTCTACCGAATCTCAAAAAACATGTAGATGAAAATCCGTAGTGATATAAAGCACTGCTAATTCTGTGAGAAGAGCAGTAGGAAGAAGTAGTTTCATGGAGAACGTTACAAAAAATGAAAATCAGTGAAAAAAACAATGATAAGGAGATAAGGAAATGGACCGAAAATTTGTTTTTTCTAGAATAGAAAAAAATATTGCCATTGTGGAAATGTCCAATGAAAAGAAAAAAAATGCATTATCTTATGACCTACTTTTTGAACTTAAAAATACACTCGAAGAAATAGAAGAAAATGACAAAATTAGAACCCTTATTCTCTCTGGAAAGGGTGATAGTTTTTGCTCAGGGATGGATGTGGAATGGCTACTAAAAGAAGACTCCATTGGCATGAGAAAAGCAAACAGATGGATTCAAGGGGTATTTA
>CAWFSX010000008.1:0-43256 GCA_963818595.1 uncultured delta proteobacterium | reverse complement strand
CGCAATCTAAAATTGGAGTTTATCGTGCCTTATACATTGTGGTTTGATAAGGCTGGGAAAGAGGCCATTGGACTTGTTGGAGGGAAAAATGCCAGCCTCGGTGAGTTGATCAAAGCCGATATCCCAGTTCCCCCCGGTTTTTCAGTCACGACAGAGGTTTATAGTGAATTTCTCAGCGGAGGTGGGTTGAAAGAAAAGATTGAAGAGATTTTATCCCGAACTGACCTTCAGGATGTCGCCTCCTTGGAAAACGCCAGTAAAGTAATCCGGCAGCTCATGGCTGAGGCCTCGTTGCCAAAGAGAATTGAGGAGGAAATAAGTTCTAACTATCAAGTCTTAGCTCAAGTGTTTGACGTTCCCGATCTTCCCGTTGCAATACGTTCCAGCGCCACAGCCGAAGATTTACCTGGAGCAAGTTTCGCTGGACAGCAGGATACCTTCCTATGGGTGCAGGGTCGTGATGAAGTCCTAGAAAAAATTAAATTATGTATGTCGAGCCTGTTCACCCCTCGAGCGATTTCTTATCGAATAAAAATGGGGTTCCCTCATGAGAAGGTGTTGATCAGCGTGGGTGTCCAGAAGATCGTGGATGCCAGAGCCGCAGGCGTGATGTTTACCCTGAATCCCACCAATGGAGATCCATCGAAAGTGGTCATCGAAGGGAATTGGGGATTGGGGGAGACCGTCGTTTCAGGGATTTGTAATCCGGATAAATTTGTTGTGGACAAGGTGATCATGGTGATAGAAAGAATGGTCTCTTTGAAAGAATGTGAATGTATCTATGATCCTGTGAGAGGGGGAGTTATCCATGTGGATACTCCCCCCGAACGGCGGGAAATCCCATGTATTGAAGATCAAGAAATCCTTGAACTGGCGAGATATGCAAAAAGGATTGAAGAGTACTATGGTTGTTCTCAGGACATCGAATGGGCCATTGATAAACATAACCCTTTTCCTTTTAATATATACATGGTACAAAGCCGACCGGAAACCGTGTGGAGCCAGAAGAAAAAAGAGCCAGTCCTTGGAAAAAAAAGCGCTTACGAACTTCTAATGGAGAAGGCCTTAACCCGTATAAAAATTAGTTCTTAGGCACACTGACTAAGGAAGTCTAACTCGCCCTAGATCACTCCGATAAAGTATTATAAAAAATCAATTTAGTGTTAGCGGAAAAAAGGTCAGATTTTTGAAATGTCGGGGAGATAAAATCTTCTCGTCATAGAAGGAGGTAAATTTTATGGGAAATGAAAAACCACCAGAAAAGATCGGCATCGGTCCCCTCGGAAGAGGGGGAGGATTAATTCAATTTATTATTTTTGCTGTTATAGGGATTGTCATATTCGTATACTGCATCTCTCCAGCATCTATTGTTCTGAAAATTATCCCCGCAACACTCATTATGCTCATTGTCCTCGGTCATTTAGTCCTTTTGGGTGATAATTGGCCATGGGCACCTCCGGCCGGTAATTGGACGCCTGCCAAATCCCGTTTTGCTGCGGGAATTGGAATGACCATCCTCTGGGCCATTTTCACTTTTGTCATATTGCTTTTTATGAAGTTTATCTATCCCCAATGGCCAATTGGCCCACTTTATCTTTGGTTTGGAGTCATCGGGTTCTGGGCTACCCTTCTTTACGGAGTGGTTTGGGGAGGATGGCCTTTTAAAGGTAAAGTCCATCCCTGGGGAACGATGGCGATCAGTTTCATTATTGTCATGGTCGTCTCCATCCTGATCTGGAATTTGTTAACCAATCTTGAAGGAACACCCCTTGCGGATACTCCAATCAATCATAAAGGACCCCTCAATGTGAACTGGTTAACAGGATACCTCGTCTGGTCCATTGCCTGGTTCTTTGTCTTCAGCCCGTCTTTACCACGCAAGGATGGCCCTTCGGCAAATGGGGTCACCCTGGTGCGGCCGTTGGTCAGACTATTCTTGCTCACCTTTTAGGATACATCTTCTGGAAAGGGAGCTTGGGCCTAGGCCTCAGTCCAACCTTCTCTTTTGCTGCGGTGGGTTCCTCTCTCATCTTCTGGTCATTGGCTCACTCCTGGCATTTCCAGTTCTGGGGAGTTACGAAATACACCTTTGCTAAAAGAGCCGTTTCGGCATTTATTGTTCAGTGCATCATCATTGTTATCTGGATCATCATCGTAAGGTGGATCCTTTGCTCTGCAGCCAGCGCCGTGGCGGCTGCGAAACTTCCTGCGGATATAAATATCCTCATCATTTACCTCAACCTCTGTATTGTTGGGCCTGCTCTCATCGCCCATAATGCTTTTTGGTTGAGATGGCCGCTAACACTTCCCAACCCGCCTGGAACACCACCCCCTAATCAAGCTGCATAAAAAAATAGCCCTGGGAGGACCCTCCCAGGGCTATACCTTTATCTATGGAATATTCATTCGATTCAGGGGCGATGGGTCTGTATCATATTATTTAAAACTTCCACTGCTCTTAAAGCAAAAGCAGGTTCACTGATATGGAGGTCGATTTCTTCAATAGGAACTTTAGAGGTAAGTATTTTTCTTAACTCTTCCACAAAAATCTGATCCACCTTTGGGTCGTAAAGCTCCATTCCGGCTTTGTCAGCTTCCGACCACCCTCTTTTTGGAATAAGCACATAAGTGGGTCCCTTTGATCGATTCAATTTTTCTCCGATGATTTGAGCAAATTGTTTCATCTCTTCAGATTCCATACGAACACAGAATCGGATATCATGGGAATGAATCTTTCTTCCTTTGAGTTGGTCCGGCATGGGATAAAAAGGACTGAAAACGGCGTTATCCAACCCCCCTGGTACGACAACCAGAGGGACTCCAAACCGGCCTGCTGTCTCCAATCGCATCGGTCCGATCCCTTTACAATATCCCCCAAACATTTCATCCGCTATTTCGTGAGTCGTAAAATCGAGCACACCAGTGACCAATCCTTGGGCAATGAATTCCTCCATAGCCATGCCACCGCATCCATTGGCATGAAAAGCAATCATTTCGTATCCTCTTTCTTGAAGCAGAGGTTCCGCATTCATCGCGCAAACTGAATTGATGCCATAAGCAGTTACAGCGACCATCGGTTTTTCTTTATTAATCTCACTGCCTTTTTCCATCATTCCGCATACGGCATAAGCAACCTGTCCAAGCATCAGACGCATGAATTCATTGAAACCCAAAATATCGGCGACTGAATGAAACATGACAATATCTTTCGTTCCGATATATTCCTTGATATCCCTGGAGGCCACTGTGGAGAGAACGACTTTGGGTAAGCCAAAAGGGAGGGAACGCATAATATGGGTCACGATCGCTGTCCCTGTTCCACCTCCCATCCCAAATACCCCATGGAGTTTTCCTTTCTCAAACAGACCTCTTGCCAGGATCGCTCCGCCTTCTTGGACGGCTTTAAAAGCGAGGGAGCGACTTTTTTCTTTGACTAAATTTCCCCAACGATACCCTGCCGCCGCTACAACTTCTTCCCTTGTCATGTCAGGAGGGGTTAAAGGTTCCCCCAGGGTTCCGACATCCATAAGCATAGGATGGATACCGAGTTTTTGTACGCAGTCCTTTACATAGGCTGCTTCCCTCCCCTTTGTATCTAGGGTGGCAATAATGAGCAATTGTTTCTTCATCTTTTTCCCGACATTTTCAGAGTGAAATAAGGCTAAACCACTTTAGCAAGTCTTGAATATTTTTTCAAATTTTTCTATTGAAATTTCTTTGGATGGAAGATATTCTTTTTATGTAAACCCCGTTAGAAATTCCAGCGGGGCATTAAACCCCGCCCTCCGGGGTGGAACCCCCTACGGGGCGGAACCCGGAATTATTCCAAAAATGTAACTCCGCTGCAGCCGCCGGCCCAGAGGGCCTCTGGCCCGGAGGGAGCAGTGGGGCATTACTTCTAACGGGGTAAAGGAGGAATGCCAATGTCACAGATTATTGTTGCACAAAATGTCAATGGAATTGTATTGGCAGGTGAGAATCGAGCGACGCAGCTGGATGAGTTAGGCAAGGAGATTCAGTTAGACGTGAATCGCCTTCTCCCGCTTACATCCCACACTGCCCTTATGTTAGCTGGGGCAGCCGAAGGGAGAGATATGGGGAATGCTCTAAAAGATTTTCTTTTAGGGGAGAAGCTAAACGATGTACAGGACGTTTATGGAGCAGCCCTCGCCTATCTCTCGACGGAGTATGACCGATTTATGAGAAAGAAGTGTGAATTGATCCCTGTTGATCCAATCCATCAGGTTTCCTTCGTCCTGGCCGGGAGGACAGAACGGGATCAAAAGATGCCATTTCGACTTTATTTCCTCTGGACCAAAAAGAAACTTCCCCAGCTCGACGGGGATGAGATTTCGAACGCCTTCTCCCTGCCGAGGAGGATGGGCTTGGAGTTTCAGCTAAACAAGATGTGTAAAGAGAGCGCTCCATTAAAAGAAATCCTAAAAAAGATGACAGAGGGAATGGAGCAATTGAAAAGTAAGGGAGAGGTAAGTGGTCCATTCTCTTTTGGAATGATCACCAAAGAGGGATATCAATCTCTCAATCCCTGAAGAAAACTCCTCACATTTCTTCCGAGAACAGAATGGTTATAGCCTCCTTCGAGGACGCCAAATCGCCTTCCTTGACAATGTTCAAGGGAGGCTTCTTTGGCCCATTTCCCGATGGTGGAATAGTCCTCGGTTTTAAGAAGACCTCCCCAGTCCTCTTCGTGGCGGTCAAATCCTGCGGAGATGGCGATGATGTCGTAGGGTTTTTCTGTCTGGAGGCATTGTTTCACCTCTTCTAAGAATCCCTCCCTACGAATTCCTTCAGGATGAAAATAACTCACCGATGGCGAGCCACTGAAGGTATTAGATGTGCCATCCCCGTAATGAAGATCAAAATCGAGAATAAGGGCGTTTTTGATCTTCTCCTCACTGATGAGCCTTTTGATGGCAATGGCAATATTATTGAAGTAACAAAATCCCCAACAGGAATGGGGGCTGGCATGGTGTCCCGGAGGTCGGATCAACCCGAAAGCGGGTTGGCCTTCAAAAGCCATTTCCGCTGCCAAAATGGCTCCCCCAGCGGCGAGGAGACCGATTTCATAGACCTGAGAATCCCCTTTGACAAATTGAATATGATTCTTTCCATGGACCCTCTCCAAATCTCTTACTGAGGCAGGTTCCGGCTCAATGAATTCAAACTCTTTCTCTAATGCCTTCACCATGGGTTCCATCCTTCCTGGAGCCGCTGCTGGATCGGAAGTATAGACCTCATAAAATCTTGGATGGAAAATCACCTTCATGGATTTCCCCTTTCCCAAAGAAAATTGTTAATTCTATTTTACCACAATCCAGATTATTGTTAAATTGAGTTGAGTCTTGCGGAATAAAAAATTGACAATTCAAACCGTAGATATACAATATAAACAATCTCTTATGTAGATCCAGGAGATAAAAAATGGAGACACAAATGGTAATAAGAATAGCTCCTGAAGCGAAAGAAAGATTCAGCCGACTTGCCAGAATGGAAGGTAAGACGGCCAGCCAGATGGTAAGGGAGTTGATGGAGAAGTACATCAAAGAAAGGGATATTGGCAATTATATTGACAACCTTTGGAGTAGAATCGGAGGGAAATTGAGATCCAAAGGGGTAAAACAAAAGAACATAAGTAGGGCAATCAAAGAGGCGAGAAATAGCAAGGGAAGACAACTTGGGTCTGAAAGGAGATGAAAATAAAGAAATCTACCGGGGAGTCTGAGTGCTGGTGAACAAAGTTATGAATTCCTGAGAGACATTTATGAAAAATACAGCGCTTCTAAGTGATGTAAACGAAATTCTGGAGGATTGATGTTACGAGATAGTGAAATCAAATTATTTAATAGGTTTCAGGTCTTGAAAGAGACCAGAAAAGAATTGTCTTGAAAAAGTAAGGAGTGTGTGATGAAGTTTTCGGTCAAGAAATAATATGAGATTGTATAATAGATATTTCGAAACAATAGATTTGCCGGATTAAAGGATCAAAATGAAATATATTATCATACCTTAAAAAGATTATAACCATAAATACGATAAAGAAACAGATGCTTCAAATGTATGAAAGAAACAGATGTGCGGTGTTCAGAGGGTGTTATTAAGAACACTTTAAAACTTGAATTAACCCCCAGGTCTAACAATTTGATATTCTAGGCCTACAAGAGACTAAAGAAACGAAGTTTGATATCAAGGAAGATTTAATGAGGAGATAAATCTTAATATTTTCTTACGTCGGAGGAAAAGGATTTTTATGGGTACGATTATAAACGCTTTAGCCATACTCGTCGGTGGGACATTGGGATTATTATTTCGGAAAAGATTTCCAGAACGGATCGCCCAGACGACTTTACAGGTATTAGGCCTTTTTACTTTGGTGGTCGGGCTAAGCATGGCGATCCAGGGTCGCGAACTTATCCTCGTTTTAATCAGTTTAGCTGCGGGAGCCATTTTAGGAGAATGGATCAACATTGAAGACCGTTTGGAGAGGCTGGGAGTTTGGCTGGAGAAGAAACTTCATATCACAGAGGGAAGTCCTGCCAAGGGATTCATCTATGCGAGCTTGTTATTCTGTGTGGGTTCCATGGCAATCGTGGGAAGTATTACGGATGGACTAAAAGGTGACCATTCGATCCTGATCACCAAAGCAATGATGGATGGAATCATCTCCATCCCTTTTGCCGCTGGAATGGGTTACGGTGTCCTGGGTTCTTCGGTCCCAGTCCTGCTCTATCAGGGAAGTCTCACCTTACTGGCATGGAAACTTCAGTCCGTCTTCACTCCTGAAATGATAAGAGAGCTCACTTCTGTCGGGGGGATCATTGTGATGGGAATTGGCATCAATATTCTTGGATTGCAAAAAATCAGGGTGGGCAATTTGATTCCCGCTTTGGTATTCATTGTCGTGATTCTATATCTAAAAACATTTTTCCCCTTCTGAGACGAAGGGAAAAAATGGGCAGATCATATCATGTTGTCATGAGGAGAAAATATGATGGGAAATGAGAAGAAGAATGCCATCCAAGAGAGACTGCCTGTGAGGCGGCTGAATCGTATTCTTACGATGCTTCTCTTAGAGATGAAAGACCTGACCGATGAGGGGAGGGATCTTCCTATCCGATGGAGCCTCATGCATATGTATTCGAGTTCCCAACTTGCAAAATTATTAGCTATACATCGTGGGATAGACCCTGAATTAGCGGGGATTGCCGCAGCGCTTCATGATATTGGTGTGGTCATGACCAAAAAGCACAGAGGTCATGCTGAAGCCGCTCCTCCCTATGTCTATGATTTCTTAGGAAGATACAACCGAGAATTAGGAACGAAACTTACTAAAGTGACCGAGGAAGAGATGGAGGCCGTCGTCAAGGCAGTGGTTCAGCATAGTGAGAAAGAATTAAATTCTAATGATCCCTTTGTTGAACTTTTGAGAGACGTGGATTCTTTAGACGCCTATCTCCATGGAGTTGAGATAGAAGGGGGCCGCCTTGAAAGATGTAAAAAGGTGATGAAGGAACTCGGAATAGAGATGAAATAAGATTAAAACGAGTACAGGAGGCATCCTATTTTTAATAAAACCGAAAAAGGCAGACAAGCCCAATCTCTTTTTTTCTTTAGCGCCTTCCATTTCCTTGACGATGGATTTTCAGATTCCCTCTACCTCCTTCTTCCTTTCATCGCTGCCGAGTTGAACCTTTCATTAAGCCAAGTGGGCTTACTTAAAGGAGTTTCATCATCGATGAGCCTTCTTCAGTTCCCTTTAAGTCTTCTGGGAGAGAGGATCGGAGAGTTGACAGTGATTCTTGCCGGAACTTTTGGTCTGGCCGGCGGATTCTTAATGATGAGCAAGGTTTATACTTTCCCGGCAATTTTATTATCCCTCATTTTTGCAAAAGGAACTGCTGCAGGTCAGCACGGCTTAAGCTCTTCCATTCTTTCCAGAGTCTTCGAAGTTTCTGGACGCCGGACAGCGATGGGAACCTATAATTTTTCCGGCGATATGGGTAAGGTATGCTTGCCTTTTTTAGTGGCTGTGATGATTAGCCTCTGGGACTGGAGGCAGGCGGTTTTCGTTCTTTCCATTGGTGGATTGTTGGCAGGAGCCATTCTCTGGACTTTAGTCAGGAAGGAGAGGGAAGTTCATCCATTACCACAGCCTCGGAAAGAGTTAATGCTGGAAGGGGGTGGTTGGGGGATACGTAACCGAAGCAGCTTCTCAGCTCTTCTGACCATTGGGGTCATTGATATCTCGACGCGTGCAGCCTTACTCACCTTTCTCCCTTTTTTGCTTATACAGAAAGGGATTCCAGGGGCTCAAGTCAGTTTTGCCCTGACTCTTATTTTTGCAGGCGGGGCGGTGGGGAAGTTTGTCTGCGGTGTTCTTGCCGAGCGGCTTGGAATCATCCCTATGGTGGTGGGTACAGAAGTCTTGACTGCTGCAGGGATTCTCTCTTTAACATTTTTTTCCCCTTCGGTAATCTGGATCATCCTTCCATTAATTGGAATTGTATTGAACGGGACCTCCTCTGTGCTTTACGCCACCGTGGCAGAGATCATCTCTCCTGAATCACGGTCCCGGGGATATGGGTTATACTACGCTATCACCCTGGGTTGCGGGGCGATATCCCCAATATTTTTTGGTTTTCTTGCTCAATTCCTGAGCCTCTCATTTACTATCATGAGCACGGCCTTGATGGTTTTATTCACCCTTCCTTTGAGCCGATATCTGAGGAGACCGGATAACCCTTGATTTAAAAAGGTTAAAGAATGAGATAGAAAGTTAAAGGGGAGGGACCCTAAACAAGGAGGGATAGGGAGATGAAAGAAGTCATCTACCACGGAAGGGTGTTCGACCTATACCGAGAAGAAACCACTTTGCCGAATGGAAAAAAGATGATGGCTGAATTTATCCACCATCCTGGATCTTCGGGAGTGATTCCTTTGATGGATGAAAATTCAGTAGTTCTCATTCACCAGTACCGTCCCATTCTCAAAGATTTTATATGGGAGATTCCGTCCGGAACGATGCTCCCGGGAGAAGACCCCTTAACCTGTGCAAAGAGGGAGCTGGAGGAAGAATGTGGACTTCTTGGTAGAAGATTTGAAAAGCTGGGCGAGATCCTTGATCGCTCCCTGGTATAGTGATGAACGAACCCACCTGTTTTTAGCTAAAGAGCTTACCCCATGTGAACAGAAATTGGATGAGGATGAAATTCTGACCACCCATATTATCTCCTTCGATCAGGCGATGAAGATGATCGAAAAAGGAGAGATTCGGGATGCCACCACGATCTTAGGACTCCAGTTAGCTCATCAAATATTTCGACGGAATCGAAATGGTTCCTGATAGTTTTTTAATTCCCTTCCTCCCCTCAATACATAACTTATTTTTATCAAAAATATAAAAATTATTAGTTTGACTCATATTAAAGGACGTTTTATAAATGGCAAATGTTATTTTTAACCCAAATTTGAGAAAGGAGAAGGAAAAGATGGCAGATGATCAATGGGGAGATCAATATGATCAGACAGGAAGGGAACCCTTTCATTGGCAAAGTTCGATTTCCTACAAGACCGCGGATAAGATCGTCCTGCGGGGATACGATACGACAGAGATGGCAGAGGCAGGGTGGAGCTTCGCAGCAGTCGTTTTCTTGCTTTTCCAGGGCAGGCTTCCCAAGAAGAACGAAGAGAAGATGCTCAACTTCTTCATGGTCGAGTTCATGGAGCATGCCATGTCTCCCTCGACGCTGACTGCGAGATGTTGTGCCTCCGGAAGGCCAGCCCTCAATGCAGCCATTGCTGCTGGAATCATGACCTTTGGCGAGGCTCATGGTCCAGGGCACCTGCATGGGATCATGGTCCATAAATACATGGAAATGGGTGAGAAAAATGGTTGGACCCTCACACAGATTGCTGAGCAATTGGTCAAGGATCATAAAGGGAAGATTATTATGGGCCTGGGACAGCCCCAGCATATCCACGGCGATCCAAGGGCCATCCGGATCATGAAGATGGCGAGAGAATTGGGAGTAGCCGGAAAGTTCCATGATTTGCAGATCGAGATTGAGAAGGCCTTTGAGAGGATCAATGGGAAGAAGGTCTGGACCAACGTCATCGGTGGTGGCAACTCCGTCTTTATGGACCTGGGATTCAGTCCCCTTGCTGCCTGGGCCATTGGAGTTCTCTGCCGCGGATTCAGTTGTGCAGCCCATGCCATGGAGGAGATGACCCGAGAAAAAGCCTGGAGGGCCTCCCGTACGACGAAAATGATCAACCTTCTCGACCTCTCCATCCAGGGTCCCAAATATTATGATGGTCCTCCAGACAGACCGGTTCCAAAGCCAGAAGATCGAAAAGAATAAATTACTGTATCAAGTAGATTTATGAAAAAATTTCATCACGTAGAATTAAAATCCCCCTTAATCCCCTGCCTTCGTCCAAAGGGGGAGACCCTAATTCCCTCCCTTTTATAAAGGGAAATGAGGAGGGATTAACCTTTTTTGAAGAGCTAAAATTTAATTTTAAGAAAAGGAGGTTAGATAGAGATGGCACAAGACCATAATGATAATATTCAGGAAATGTACCGGAGGGCAAAGAAGGCTTTTGAAATCGTAGAGTACTGGCCCCAGGAGAAGATCGACGAGATGTGTGCTGCCGTGGGTTGGGAATGGCAGAAAGACGAAAACGTCAAGGCCATGGCCAAGTCTGCTGTGGATGAAGGCCTCATCGGTGTCTATGAAGATAAGATTAATAAAATCAGAAGCAAGGTGCGAGGGACCATCAACGAATTCAGAGGGGTGAAGACCTGTGGGTTGGTAAGAGAAGATAAAAAAAGAGGGTTGAAGATCTATGCCAAACCCATGGGTGTGGTGGCAAATGTCGTTCCCATGACCAATCCCGAAGGAACTGTTTGTACCATCGGCCTCAGTCTTTTAAAGACCAGAAATGCAATGATCTGCTCCCCCCATCCAAGGACCAAGCAATGTTCCTATATGGCGGTGGAAATCGCCCGGAAGGCCCTTAAAAAAGTTGGCGCTCCTGAGGACCTGTTTCAATGCATCCAATATCCATCGAATGAAAAAACACAGGAGCTGATGAAGAATGTCGATTTTGTCATGGCAACGGGTGGAGCCGCCCTGATCAAGGTGGTCTATGCGGCTGGTAAGCCTGCTCATACCGTAGGAGCTGGGAATGTCGTCTCCATCGTCGATGACACAGCAGATCTGCCTGCGGCAGCCAACAAGATCATGCGTTCCAAAACGGCCAATAACTCCACCTCATGTTCTTCAGAAAATGCGGTCGCTATTTACGAGCCTATTTATGACAAGTTCATGGACCTCTTGAAGAAAGAGGGTGGATACCTTTGCACGACCGAAGAACGAGAAAAAGTAAGAAAAGCCCTCTGGCCAGATGGAAAGACCATTAACCGAGATATCTTTGGCAGATCGGTTCCCATCATTGCAGAGGCTGCGGGGATCAAACCCCCTGCCGGAACGAAGTTTTTGATGGTGATGGGCGAGAAGATTGGTCCTGAAGACAGGTTCTCTGGAGAGAAAGTTGAGCCTTGTTCTGACCGTATGGAAATGGAATGATTGGAATGAAATGCTCAACCGTCTTGAAAAGATCCTTGAGTTCTCAGGCATTGGTCATTCCGTTTCCCTCCACAGCAACCGGTCAGGAGCGTATGGAGGAACTTGCCATCAGGGCAAAAGTGGGAAGAGTGGAGTGCAATATGCCCCATTGCCTGGTCAATACGGGAAGCTGGTACAATGGTCAGATTTGGACGGAAAGTCTGGGTTGCGGAACCTGGGCAGGCAACATGATCAGTGAGAACATCAATTACAGAAATTTCCTCAACTATACCTGGCTTTCGGTTCCTGTTGAAGAATACATTCCCCCTGATGAGGAACTCTTTGGAGATTATTTCAAAAAGTGGGGAAAGGATTAATCAGATATTGGATTGCAAAGGTAGTTGGGTGTGCTTCTAAACCTTTACCAAGCGGTTTTTTACTATGTTATGGGGAACGGGCGATGTCACATGAGAGGACCTTTGTAATAGGCTTGGAAACTGAGTAGCAAAACGTTTAAAGGTGCCGCTGTAAAGGTTTTTCTGCATACCCAACCACCTTTGAAACGTTTATTATTCCATTGATGGGTAATTCTGTTTAGTTCTAAAGTGTAAGAGGGGTATGGCCACACCGGATTTTGAAGATGAGCAACCAGGTTGGCATCCCCCGTTTTTTATGAATATTTTAATTTTTCTAGGAAGAAATCACTTCTCAACCCTGCATCCAACCATTGTATGTTATCCTTGATGAAAGGAGGTCAAGCATGATCCTTCGATCTTTTCTCTTTGTTCCAGGAAATCGGATTGACAGGATAGAGAAGGCCATCGCTTCCTCGGCTGACGCTGTGATTATCGATCTCGAAGATGCAGTGACTCCCTCTCAAAAGGAAACCGTAAGGGATCAGGTGGGAACATTTCTAAAGACAGCGAGCCGAAAAAATTTATTCGTCAGGGTGAATGGAGTGGATACGTCTTTTTTTGATGAGGACATTGAGAAAGTGTCAGAAGCTTCCGTTTATGGGGTGGTCGTCCCGAAAGCTGAAAAACCAGAGGCCCTTCAGAAAGTAGATCATAAACTGGCAGACCTTGAAAGAAAAAAATCCATTCCAGAAGGCCAGATTCGCTTGGTTCTAATGATTGAGACCGCCCTTGGACTCTCAAGGGTGCGGGAGATTGGGGCCAGTACACCGAGAATTCTTGGCATCGCTTTTGGCGCTGGTGATCTCACTTTGGACCTGGGTGCCAAACTGACCAAGACGGGTGAGGAACTCCTGTTTGCCCGGTCTTCTCTCGTCTTGTCGTGTCGCCTTGCGGGGGTCACTCCCATCGATGCTCCCTATATCATCGACGTCAAAGATGCGGAAGGTCTGAAGGCGGAGGCCCTGCGGTCGAGACAACTTGGTTTCCGAGGAAAATTCTGTATCCATCCTTCACAGGTTGAATCCGTAAATGAGATCTTCTCACCCACTCAAGAGGAGATCGACAGGGCGAAGAAAATTGTCGATGCATTTGAACAGGCAAAAGAGAAGGGGATAGGGGCTATTGCATTGGAAGGAGAGTTTGTTGATCCTCCTATTTATAACAAGGCCAAACAACTTCTTGATGATGCTAAAAAGGTTGGACTGATTGGATAACTTCTACAATGAGAAATCAAGGGATTGGGAGTTTCAGGGAGATTTAAAATCAACTTTTAGCATATTCTAATGCCCATTGATTGACCATGTAAAGAAACATTTGTAAGGGATGAGAGAGGTATTTATCCTTGTGGTGGATAAGATAAAACTTTCGTTTCATGGTGGGGTCAGTGAGGGGGATCGATTTTAACTTTTTCCTCTTGACCTCCTCACTGACGACATGTTCTGAAATTAGGGAGACGCCCGCCCCTTCTTCAACGGCCCTCTTGATGGCCTCATTATTAGAGAGCTCGAGGGCTATCAGTACAGAAAGATTATTTCTTTGGATAAAAGTATCCACGATATCTCGAGTCGCAGATCCCCTTTCATGCATGACGATGGATTGCCCATCAAGTTTTTGAGGGTCAAGAAGTTTCAACCGGGAAAAAGGATGAGAAGGAGGGACAATGAGGACGAGTCTATCCTCTAATACCTCCTGGATCACTAATTTCTTGTGTTCAAAGGGATAAGAGATAAATCCCAGATCATTTTCCAGTTTGATTGTGTTCTCAATCACCTCCTGATTGGGGAAAATATTAACCGAGATGTGAATGTTTGGATATTTTTTTCTAAAAATGTTGATGATGAAGGGGAGATAGTAGGCCCCAAAGCTTTCACTGGCATGAATTCGGAGGCGTCCGCTTTTACGTTGCTGAAAATCACGAAGGCTCTCTTCGGCTTGGCTCTCCATCTGGAAGATTTTGTCTGCAAAATCATAAAGGACCTCACCGGCATCGGTCAGTACCATTTTTTTCCCGAATCGGTTGAGAAACTTTATTCCATAGGTGGCCTCAAGCTGTTGAATTTGTTTTGTTATAGCCGGCTGGGTGATATATAAAGCCTCCGCTGCTGCGCTATAACTTCCATATTTCACGGCAAAATAGAAAGTTTTTAATTGGTTGAAATTCATTTGGTATAACTTTTTTTTATCCAAAATATAAAATTTATTACATTGCTTAAGGTAGAACAAAGCTTTATAAAAATCAAGCATGTTGTTTTTTTTGTAAAATTTACCTTACAGGTGTATTAAACTGCATTAAGCAGACCCGCCGGGAACACTTTCAGACCCTTGTAATGCGGGTTTTATTGGAATTGAATGGGTCACAGAGGCCTTTACCAAAAGTGAACTCAAACAAAGTTGGTGGACCCCAATGCTTGACATTCAAAAGGTTCCGCTACAAGGCTCTTACAGTGTCCCCGCCGAGTCTGTGTCGGTGTTTTATTATCAACGTTAAGGTTGAAAAAGGCATTTGTTTAAAAGGGGTGCTGGATCATTGCAAGGTTTTCAAACAGAGTGTGGTCAAAAAATTTTGGAGGAGGCCTAACCCATGGGAAAAATTAGCATGGTCATGTTTGATCTTTCCGGAACGACGGTCTACGATGACACAGGGGTGAGGGATTGTCTCTATCTGGCGGCTCAGGAGTTCAAATTGAAGACCACTCCCGAAGAAATTCTCCTTCATATGGGAACCAATAAGATTCATCTCTATCAATTCCTCATTGCGCGGGAGAGGGGAAAGAAGATCGAGATAGAAGATTTCGAACGAATCAAAGATCCTGATACCTATGAACTCGCCAAAAAAGTCTTTGACCGGTATCAGGAAATCATGCTTGAGTATTATCGAAAGCAGTGCAAGGAAGTCCCTGGGGCATCGGATACTTTTCGATGGTGCCACCAACACGGGATTAAAGTGGCCACCGATACAGGGTTTCACCGGGTCATCACGGAAGCCATTATGGAGGGGTTGGGGTGGGTCAGAGACGGTCTGGTCGATATCTCTGTAGATGTGGAGCATATTCCCGGCGAAATTGGGCGTCCTGCACCCTTTATGATCTTTTATGCCATGACCCAATTGAATATTCAGAGCGTTCACGAAGTGATTAAGATTGGAGACACACCTGCTGACATGCTGGAAGGTCGGAATGCGGGCTGCAAGGGTGTGATCGGCGTCCTCAGTGGCCCCCGCCCGGTGACGGACTGGGGAAAATACTGGCATACCCATGTCCTCCCGAGTGTGGCAGATCTTCCGGAATTGATCGAAAAAGAGTTTCTATAAGAAGAGAGCTCTGAAAAACGATGTTAAGCTCTCTTGATTACACAGATTTCAAAAAATGATTAAACAGATTTTCTCTATTTTTAATGCCTTCCTTATCTGTGTAATCGCTTCATAATCTGTGAAATCAGAGATTTCTGAGCTTATTCAGAAATCTCGAGAAAGGGGAAAAAGATGGATGCATCGAGAATTGCAGAGAATGAGAAGAAATACGTATTGCACAGTTGGATGGCCCAGAAGGATTTTAAACCATTTATCATTGCTGGCGGTGAAGGAGCAGTCTTTTGGGATGACAAGGGGAAAAGATATCTGGACTTCGCTTCCCAGTTGTTTAATGTCAATGCGGGTCACCAGCATCCCAAGATCATTGCAGCGATCCGTGAACAGGCGGAGAAACTCTGCTATGTCTCTCCCAGTATGGCCAATGAAACCCGTGGAGAGTTATGCCGAATTTTGGCCGAGATTACCCCTGGAGACTTAGTCAAGAGCTTTCTCTCCTGTGGGGGTGGAGTGGCCAACGAGAATGCGATAAAAATTGCCAAGGCTTTTACGGGAAGACCCAAGCTCATCTCCCGATGGCGATCTTTCCATGGCGCCACTTACGGAGCCATGGCGATTACTGGGGATCCACGTAGGCTCGCGAATGAACCCACCATTCCTGGTGTGGTTCACATCTGGGATCCTCTATGCTATCGATGTTTTTTTGGTAAGACTTATCCCGAATGCAATGTCTTCTGTGCCGATCAGATTCGGGAAGTGATCGAAGTGGAAGGACCGAAGCTGATTGCTGCCATCATCGTAGAGCCCATTACAGGGAGTAACTGTCGAATCGTTCCACCGGATGGTTATATGCAGCGCCTCCGGCAGATTTGCGATGAGTATAAGATCCTTCTGATCACCGATGAAGTGATGACCGGTTTTGGGAGAACGGGGAAGTGGTTTGCCTGTGAGAACTGGAAAGTGGTTCCCGATATTATGACCCTTGCGAAGGGGATCAATTCAGCAGCCTTGCCATTGGGAGCTACTGTGGTTAATGAGGAGATTGCAGAATATATGGATGACCATATGTATTATGGGGGGCTCACCCAGTATGGAAACCCCATCTCCTGTGCGGCAGCCATCGCAGCCATCCAAGTCTATAAAGAAGAAGGGTTGATTGAAAATTCCAGGGTTTTGGGATTGAAGTTAATGGCAGAGCTTGAAAAGATGAAGGCAAAACATCCCAGCATTGGCGATGTCCGGGGATTAGGGCTCTTTGCCGCTATTGAGTTTGTGAAGGATAAGAAAACCCGTGAACCTATTGTCCCCTGGACGGTTGAGAATTACGAGAAGAAAGATCCGGCCATCGCTGCGGTGCTCAATCAATTGAAAGAAAACGGTGTTTTGGGATACTCTCGTTGGAATGTGATCTTCATTGCACCTCCTCTTTGTATCACCGAAGACCAGCTCATGGAGGGGTTAAACAAAATAGACAAAGCAATCCATTGGGTGGATGAGGCGATTTCAAAGTAAGACCATTTTATATTTCCTTTCCCCTAATCATTCCTATGTAAACAGAAAGGGGTAAGGTGCATTCCTAAAGTTTTTCCATAAACGGTGGGAGAGAATAAAATGGGGCCTGTAGATCTTTCCTTTCTTTTCTTCCCGGGCGGGTCTCTTGGAGAATTTAACTTACCCAGGGAATTTTCCACTGTCCTATCCCACGGCAAGGGTTCGAAGCTATACGATGTGTTTGGAAAGGAATTTATTGACTATTCCCTTTCCTGGGGGTCCGTGATCCTTGGACACGCTCACCCAGCCGTGACGGAAGCGGTAAGAAAGCAGATTGGAAGGGGATCCAGTTTTTCCTATGTGAGCGAAACCGCTTTGGAGTTAGCACAGGAGCTGGTGAAAGCGATCCCCTGTGCTGAAAAAATCCGATTTGCCGCCTCCGGGACAGAAGCCACTTTTTACGCCATCCGGTTTGCCAAAGCCTATACAGGGAGGCCGAGGGTCTTAAAATTTGAAGGAGCTTATCATGGAGCTCATGATATAGGCGTCATGAGCCTTTTTCCGCATAAGCTCCTCCCTTTTCCTACCCCTGAACCCACCTCTGCCGGCACTTTCAAAAAGATTCAAGAAGAAGTTCTCATCGCCCCCTTTAACGATTTGAAAACCACCCGCAGAATTATTGATCAATACGGGGACGAGATCGCCTGTGTCATCATGGAGCCTTTACAGCGGTGTACACCTCCCATGAAAGGTTTTTTAGAAGGAATCCACGAAATGACCAGGGAGAGAGGGATTCTCCTTATCTTTGATGAAGTCGTCACAGGATTCCGTCTGGCTTATGGAGGTGCCCAGGAATATTATGGTGTCACTCCGGATCTCGCAGCCTTTGGGAAAGCGATGGGAGGGGGATATCCCAATCGGTGCCATTTGTGGAAGAGCAGACATTCTTGACCTCTGTACCGAATCGAATTTTGGTAAAGAACGATATGTCTGGTTTGCCTCCACCCTGGCAGGGAATCCGGTCTCTGCAGCGGCCAGCCTCGCCACTCTCAAAGAGCTCCGTAAGCAGGGAACCTATAAGAGGCTTCATGCGATGGGAAAGACACTGAGAAGCGGGATTAAAGGTCTGCTCAAAGAATTAGGTATTTCTGGTCAGGTGTTAGGAGATGGACCTCTCTGTCAAGTTCTATTCACTGAAAAACCCGTCGTCGATTACAGGACAGCCTTTGAGGCTGACCGGGAAAAGGGAAGGAAATTCGTTCTGGGATTATTTAAGAACGGGATCTTTTTGAATCCGATGGGAACAAAACTCTATCTCTCCCTTGCCCATACCGATGAGGATATAGAAAAAATGCTCGAGATCAGCAGGAAGGTATTGAAAAAGAGGAGTCTCTGAACTTTGAAACAAGGAGGTTTTCCATCGAAAGTTTGATCTTGATTTACGCCGTTATCATCGTTGGCTTGGCACTCTTCTTCGATTACTCTAACGGTTTTCACGATTCGTCCAATGTGGTAGCCACCATCATTGTTACAGGGGCAATGACCCCCAAGATGGCCTTAGGGTTAGCCGCTCTCGCCCATTTTGTTGGTCCTTTCCTTTTTGGCACAGCTGTGGCTCAAATGATTGGGAAGGGAATTATCGATGTGTCAACCTTCGAAGCCAAAACGATGGAGCTCTCCATCACCCTCATCGCCGCGGCCCTTATTGGCGCGATTGCCTGGAACCTGATTACCTGGTTTTTTGGACTTCCTTCGAGTTCCTCCCATGCCTTGGTTGGAGGGTTGATCGGGGCGGTCCTGGTGGCCTATGGGCCGGACAAGATACTGTGGAAGGGACTCCTCTATGTGATCGCCTCATTAATTATCTCTCCTATGTTAGGTCTACTTTTTGGTATATTCTTTTTGAAAAGGACCCTTTACTTTTTTCGGGGTGCAACGCCTCGAGCGAAATATTTCTTCAACCGGATGCAGATCCTTTCCTCCATTGCCCTTTCCCTTAGCCATGGGGCCAATGACGCCCAGAAATCGATGGGAGTGATTTCAATGTCCCTGGTCCTCCTTGGAATTTTGCCATCCTTTTACATCCCTTTTTGGGTCGTTGCCAGTTGTGCGGCAGCCATTGCTCTTGGGACGGCGAGCGGAGGATGGCGAATCATTAAAACGGTGGGTTCAAAAATTTATCGTTTGAGGGCAGTCCATGCCTTCTGTGCCCAGACTTCTTCAGCAGTAGTCATCCTGGGAGCCGCCCTGCTTGGAGGACCCGTTTCAACGACCCATGTCGTCTCATCCAGCATCATGGGGGTAGGGGCTGGACAGAGGATTTCAGCCGTCCGTTGGGGAGTGGCCAAGAATATCATTGTCGCTTGGTTTATCACCATCCCGGCCTCAGCCGTAATGGCAGGATTGAGTTTCTTTCTGATTCGACTGATCCACCCCAAGTTTTGAAAAAAAAGGAGAAGGAGATGGCATGGAATATTTTCAAAAGTAAGAAACCCTTTACGAATGGGGAAAGCCGGTTCTTCGACCTCCTCTCCCGTCAGTCTTCTAAGACGGTGGAGGGTCTGGAAGCTCTCTGAGTTTACGCAGAGAATGGCACCCACGAGAATGCCAACGTCGTCCGTAATATCGAACGGGAGGCAGATGAACTGAGACGGATTCTTATCCAAGAACTGGATGAAACATTTGTTACTCCTCTGGATTGAGAAGATATCTATGCCATTTCCCGAGCGATCGATGATGTCGCAGACTATGCGAATACGAATGTGGATGAGATGGAGATTTACGAAGTTGAAGGTGATGAACACATCAAAGAGATGGTGAACATTCTTCGGAAGGCAGCGAGAGAGCTGAATGATGCGGTGAAGATCTTGAGGGATTATCCGAAGATTGCTTCGGAGCATGCCGTAAAGGCAAAAGCTTATGAGAACCAAAAAATAGAGAAGGCTTATATTTGGCCTTGGCAAACCTGTTTAAGGGGACGGATACCGCTTATATGCTCAAGATGCGTGAGATTTATCGCCATCTCAGCAATGCCGCCGACCGTGGGGATGAAGCCGCCAATATCATTTCAAGTATCGTGATGAAACACACGTAACCAAAAGGATTCAAGAGGTCAAGGATTCAAGGGGCCCAGTGAAATCCAGAAGAATTATTAAAAAGAGATATTCCTTCTTTTTGAATGAATGCTGGGGAGATTGTTTAAGTCTTAAAAAAACCTTGAACCCATGACTATTTAATCAATTGCTTCATCAAGAAAGAAAGAGAGGGTCTTATGAAAAAAGAAGAGAAAGACAAGAAAAACAAAAAAAGCGAGAAAGATAAGATCAATCCTTTTGAAGTCGCCCAAAAGCAAGTGGATATTGCTACTAAATATTTGAATCTCGATTCTGGATTGATCGAAAAACTGAAAAGCACGAAAAGGGAGTTGATCGTCCACTTTCCTGTCAAAATGGACGATGGGGCAGTCAAGATATTCACAGGGTATCGGGTCCAACATAATATTGGAAGGGGGCCAGCCAAAGGGGGGATAAGATACCATCCCGACGTCGACCTCGACGAAGTGAGGGCTCTTGCGATGTGGATGACGTGGAAGACGGCAGTGGTCAACATCCCCTTTGGAGGAGCTAAGGGGGGAGTTCAATGTAATCCCAAAGAGATGTCACAGAATGAGATTGAGCATATGACGCGAAGATTTACCTGGGAGATTTCCATAATGATCGGTCCAGAGCGGGATATTCCTGCTCCAGATGTCAATACGAACCCCCAGGTGATGGCCTGGATCATGGACACCTATAGTATCTTAAAAGGCTATTCTGTACCGGGAGTGGTGACAGGCAAACCGATTGAGCTAGGGGGGTCCTTGGGAAGGTTTGAAGCCACTGGTCGCGGGGTGATGATCACCGCCCTTGAGGCGCTCAAACATTTGAAGAAGCCTATGGAAGGAGCCACCGTAGCCATCCAAGGTTGTGGTAACGCAGGAGGGATTGCTGCCCAATATTTTGATCGATTCGGAGCCAAGGTGATTGCCATCAGTGATTCAAAAGGAGGATTGTATAATAAGAAGGGGCTCAATGTTCAACAAGTGTTGGACTGCAAAAAGCGATATGCTTGTGTCATCACTCCAGAGGCTCGAGGCGGAGAAGAGATCACCAATGAAGAACTTTTGGAACTGGATTGCGACATTCTGGTTCCTGCTGCTCTGGAAAATCAGATTACGGAGAAGAATGCACCTCGCATCAAAGCAAAAATTATTGCGGAGGGAGCCAATGGACCCACGACGACAGAAGCTGATGAGATTTTGGATGACAAGGGAGTATTCACTGTCCCGGATATCTTGGCCAATGCAGGAGGGGTGACGGTCTCCTACTTCGAATGGGTTCAGAATCTTCAAGAGCTCCTCTGGAGTGAAGAGGAGGTGTCGGAGCGGTTGACCCGGATCATGCAACGAAGTTTTAAAGAGGTTTTAGAAATTTCACTCGCCAAGAAGATTCCGATGAGGACGGCAGCGCTTGTTCTTGGGATTGGGAGGGTAGCTGAAGCCCAAAAACTGAGGGGGATCTACCCTTAACCAGGTTAGGGGATTGCTTTGACTTTTTTGGTAATACTGATAGTATATTTTGAGAAGGGAGGTGATTAAAAAGGATTTTTAAAATAGAAAATTAAAATTTGAAAGGAGGGAGTTTATGAAAGGGAGATTAGCGTTCATGGTTTTGATTTCAATTCTTTTTACAGCATTTATGTTGAGCGATGTTCATGCACAAACGGTAAAAGCTTACATGGGTTTGTCACCGGAGAATAATGTCAAAGTGGTAGAATTTGTCAAGGCAAAGACAGGGATTCAGATCCTTCAGACCTTCCAGTCTTTTGGAGAGATTGAAGCCAAGGTGAAGTCCGAAGCGCCCAATTTCAATGCAGACATGATAACAGGCTGTGGCTCTCCGCTTGCCTTTATGGCAAAGAAGAATGGGTGGTCCGTTCCTTATAAATCAACTGGGTGGAGTGGAGTGAATCCTGTGTTTGTCGATCCCGAGGGATACTGGTTTAATATATCAAATTTCTCATTCGTCCTGGTCGGCAATAAAGACAAGTTAAAAGAAAAAGGATACACCATGCCCAAGAGTTGGAAGGATCTTTTAGACCCCAAATGGAAGGACCAGATCGTGATGCCTTCACCATTAAGTTCAGGCACAGCAAACATGATGCGGTTTTCCTTCTTGGCCCTCTACGGAGAGGAGGAGGGGTGGAAGTTTATGGCAGGCATTGGACAAGAACATCCACCATTATACCCGAAGTGGAAATGCCCCCACCGATTTAGTGGGCAGGGGAGAATTCTTACTGGGAATTACTTCCGATGAAAATGTCAAAAAGAGGATAGACGAGGGTTATCCACTGATTTGGAGTATTCCGGAAGAGGGAACTGGCTACGATGGGACCTTTGCCCTCATTTTCAAAGGAACAAAAATGATGGATGCCTGTAAGAAAGTCATTGATGCCTTGGGAAGCCAGGAATTGAGTGACATGATGGCTGGGATCGGTTACATGACGCCCCGTCCTGCGGACAATAAACTTTATGGCAAAATCACTCCTAAATACATCAAGTTGGATCTAGGATGGGCTGCAGAGATGCGGCCCAAGTGGAACGATGTCTGGAAAGAAAAGTTTAGAACAGAATTCAAGTAAGAAGGCACGTTCGAAGAAGAGGGAAGATGGCAAAAGTAGAAAGCTACTCTGTACCCCAATCCAGTCTCTGGGAGAGACTGAAGACCTTTGTCAATGCAGAACTGATTAACATCCTCGCAGCCATTTTGTTTCTGCTTCTTGCCATCTTTCTTCTCTACCCGATCCTCGCCGTGCTGATTAAAAGCATCAAAGGCCCTCAAGGATTGACGATATCCTATTATCTTAAGTTTTTTACAAAAGGCTATTATTTCCGGTCTCTCACCAATACCTTATTGCTCGGTTTCATCAATACGGTTGTTTGCCTGGTCGTTGGTTTCTGCTTGGCTTACCTGACGACACGGGGTCCTCTCAGCCTGCGGAAACCTTTAAAAATCCTTTCGATGATGCCACTGATCGCTCCTCCTTACCTCTTTGCCATTTCGCTCATTATCCTTTTTGGTCACAACGGAATCATGACTAAAGCCTTCGGCATCAAATGGAGTCTCTATGGCTTTACTGGAGTCGTGGTGGCCCAAACTCTTGCCTTTATCCCTTTAGCTTACTTGATGATCGAAAATACCCTCCGATCTCTTAACCCCAACTTAGAAGAGAGTGCTTACGATTTAGGAGCCTCGGAGGTTAGAATCATTCGCACCATTACCATTCCCCTACTCGCACCAGGTATTCTAAAGGCCGGTCTACTGGTTTTTGTGATGACCATTGCCGAATTTGGGAATGCGGCCATTTTGGGTGGACGAACACCTTTTCTGGCTCCGGATACCTACACCATGATCATCGGTGAAGGCGACTTTGAGATGGGAAGCGTTTTATCCGTCGTGCTCATTATTCCCTGCATCATCATTTTCTTTTTACATAATTATATGCTTACGGGAAAAAAGTTTACCACGATTGGTGGAAAACCTGTAGCCTCAGAACCCAGGAAAATGACTCCTTTTGTCCAAATCCCTTTTCTCCTCATCAGCTGCGTTGCTGGGTTAGCCATTGTCATCTCTTTTGCGATGGTCCTGGTTGCCTCTTTTACCAAGATCCTAGGGATCAACAATCAAATTGTTCTTACGCATATCAAAAATTTCGATTCCAATCTGGCCATTTATAACAGTATTAAGGTCTCTCTGATCGCCGCATTTATCGGCGCCATCATTGGGACACTGTTGGCCTATGTTATCGTCCGGGGGAAGTTTTTCGGCCGGAACTTTATTGAGATGATCTCCCTCTCGGGATTTGCACTACCCGGTACGGTCATCGGAATAGGTTACCTATTGGCTTTTAACGCCCCTCCCTTTAAACTTACCGGAGGAATTATGATCATTGCTCTCAACTGTGTGTTCCGTTTTCTTGCCGTAGGTGTAGAAGCGGGAATCAGCAAACTGCACCAGATCAATATTGAGATCGAAGAAGCCTCTTCAGACCTGGGGGCTAATTTTATGACCACCTTCTATAAAATCGTGTTACCGCTCATGTTCCCTGCTTTTATCGCCGGATTTATATACACCTTCATGACGACTATTGTATCCTTGAGCGCCGTGGTTTTCCTCGTGAGCCCAGGTTTTGAACTGGCTGCCGTAAAAATCTTTGATGCAGCGGTCTATGGTGAGATAGGGGTGGCCTCCGCAACGACCATGAAATTAGTGGTCATTGTCATTATCTGTATGATCATTCTTAATTATTTAACTAAGAAAACAGGATTCGATATATCGCAGAAAAAGGGAGTTTAATGGTATGAATACTAATCCTTCCATACCTATGCTGATTCTTAACGATATCCATAAATTCTATGATCGCCTTGAAGTTCTAAAGGGCATTTCCATGGAAGTCACCAAAGGTGAGTTGGTGACATTCGTTGGGCCGAGCGGATGTGGGAAGACCACTCTGTTACGAATTATTGGTGGGTTTACCAACCTCGATTCCGGGGAAGTGATTCTGGATGGACAAAGAATCCACCACCTGCCTCCTAATTTAAGAGATACCAGGATATGTTTTCAAAATTATGCATTGTTTCCTCATATGACGGTAGCGGATAATGTCAGCTATGGATTAAAAATCAAGAAGTGGAAGAAAGGAAAGATTCATGAGAGGGTTGAGGAATTACTCAAATTGGTGCAGTTAGAAGGGCTCGGAGGAAGGATGATCGACAAGCTCAGTGGTGGCCAGCAACAGCGGGTTGCATTGGCTCGGGCACTGAGCCTTGAGCCCAAAGTTTTGCTATTGGACGAGCCTCTCTCAAATCTAGATGCGAACCTGAGGCTAACCATGCGAGGAGAAATTCGGAAACTGCAGGAACGGTTGAAGATCACTACGATCTTTGTGACCCATGATCAATTTGAGGCCATGAGCATTTCGGATCGGATTATTGTCATGAAGGAAGGAGTCATCCAGCAAGTCGGTTCCCCAGTCGAGATCTACGAGAAGCCAAACAATGAGTTCATCGCCAGTTTTGTGGGATATGTTAACTTCTTAGATGGCAAAATAGAGATGGTAGATATAGGGTTTAATAGAGCCACAGCTTCTACTCCCATTGGAGAAATTCAATTTATTCCAGAAAGAAATCTTAATGTAGGGGATTCTGTGAAACTGGTGATCCGGCCCGAAACCATCGATATCTCCGGATCTGAACCCTTGAAGGGAAATAACACCTTCCAGGGAGAGGTGGAGATTGGCATGTATGTCGGATCCTTGACCAAATACACCGTGCAGGTCAAAGGAGAAAAGATTATTATTGACCATTCGAATCCCCGAGAGACAGGGATTTTCAAAACCAATGAAAAAATCTATCTATCCATTCCTGAAAACATCCATGTTCTGATGAGAAATTGAAACTCTGTCCCTCACCTAAAACGATTCTTATTTACCCAAAAAGAAAAAAAGTTTCTGCAATCGAAAGGAGAGCAGGGAGATGATTAATTTTTTGGAAGTTTATGAGCGGGCGCTCAAAGGGCCTATCATGAGTGAAAAGGATTTTGACATGAAGGTCTTTATCCCGAAGGCTGAAAAACGTGGTCAAGGCCTATGGGATTCAGTATGACAAGGAGACTCCCGTGCCTTCTGATGATAAGGCAGCAGACAACCTTTATAAAGCAGCTGTGGATTTTTTAAGTCAGGTTGGGGTTTATTGTCAGAACACCAATCGGATCATCCAGTTCACCCAAAAGGAGATTCTTGAAGCAGTAAGTGAGGCCCCTGGCAAATGCTTTGCTGGTGAGGGCAAGGAGGCTGGAGTCTTTGGTATGAGAAAGCCGGATGAGCGAAAGGTTCCATGGCTCCATGTAGGGTCTGGGATTGTGACGACATCTGAAGAGATGGCCACCAACAAAATCGAAGGCTATGCATCGATAGCAGAGGTAAACTCGATCAGCATCCCTGCCCTTGACAGCATTCGTGGAATTCCAGTGTTGGCCGGGTCTCCGGCAGAACTTTATGCGGCCATTCGAGGAGTCAAGATTGGTCGGGAGGCCCTCAGGCGGGCGGGACGGCCAGGATTGCCGATCATGAATCTCATTTCAACCGCTGCCGCTGCCGTGACGACCATTGCGGCAAGCGCCCCTCAGTTCGGGCTTCGGCCTACAGATGGCTGGTTGTGCGGGGCGATATCAGAGATGAAAATTGATTTTGGGACGATGAATAAGGTGGCCTATCTTCTTAACTGGGGAGCCAACATTGGAGCCGAAACAGGCCCTATTCTGGGAGGTTACTGCGGAGGGGCAGCGGGAACGGCCGTAGTCAGCACTGCTTACATCCTCATGGGTCTTCTGGTTCAAAAAGGGAACTACCAGCTTATTTTTCCGATTCATTTCAAATATGGCTGTTCCACCCCCCGGGATGTTCTCTGGACTGTTTCTACCAGCTGCCAGGCAACAAGCCGAAATATTCGAATGCCGGTGATATGGCTTGGATACATGGCTGGTGGCCCCAATACAAAGATGTATTTTTATGAGGCGGCAGCCTATCTGCTCTGTGCCATTGCATCAGGAGCCCCATCGGTCCAGACGCCCCATCCAGCCAAGGCGGTAAAGATTGATGGGTTCACCCCGATGGAGTGCAAATTTGGGGTTGAGATGGCCAAGGCAGCTGCCCAAGTCAATCGACAGCAGGCGAATGGGCTGGTGAGTCGGCTTCTGGAAAAATATGAATCCCAGATCGAAGCAGCCCCTTCAGGAAGCCGGTACCAGGATTGCTACGACGTCATCTCTGGGAAACCTGGTGAAGACTATGTACGGCTATATGATGAGGTGAAAGAGGAATTGGCGAGGATGGGAATTCCTCTGACGTAAAAGTATCAGCACGGATGGAGGAGGAAAAGGACGGATGGATCAGAAAGAGATTCTGGGAAATTTGTCGATGGCGATCATTGAGGGTGATGAGGACAAAGCGAAAGAATATGCTCATGAAGTCCTCCGTAGTCAAATGGATCCTTTGAAAGCGGTCGAACAGGGACTTTCAAAGGGGATGATCGTTCTTGGAGAGCGATTTGAGAAGGGAGAAATTTTTCTCCCGGACCTGCTGATCGCTGCAGATGCGTTTAATCGTGCCATCGAGATCCTGAAGCCCGCCATGGAGGCTCAGAAAAAACAGGTTGCCAGGGCGGGGACTGTTCTGATCGGAACAGTGAATGGCGACGTTCACGGCATTGGCAAAAATATTGTGGCCGTGGTTCTGGAGGCGAATGGGTTCGAGGTGGTCGATATAGGAGTCGATAATCCATCCTTGAAATTTGTTGAAGAGGCTGAAAAAGTAAAAGCCGATGTTATCGGCCTCTCTTCACTGATGACGACGACCATGCCATACCAGAAAGAGGTGATTGACATTCTCAAGGAGATGAACCTGCGTAAGAAGTACTTTGTGATTATTGGAGGAGGGCCGGTGACGAAAGAGTGGGCGGATAAGATTGGAGCCGATGGTTATGCAGGGTCTGCCTTTCAAGCGGTCGAGGTGATCAAGAGGTTATTAAGTCAAAGAAAATAGCAGATTGAGAAATCTTAACTCTAAATTCTAAACTCTAAGACTCTGAACTCTGAGTTGAATTCATTTTGCGAAGGCAATCAGAATCAAACCCAATGTGAGAATCAAGGCACCTGCCATCCGCGTCTTCCACTGGCTTTCTTTAAGAAGAAGTATTCCCATCCCTGCTCCAAAGAGGGCGCTCATCTGACGAAAGGCCACCACATAACTCACCTTACTCATTGTTAAAGCCATCAGAAAACACCCATAGCCAATATTTTGGAGGAAAACAATGGTGAAAATCTCCTTCTTCGATTCCTTCCAGACCTTTAAGAGGGGTGCTTCTCGGTGAAAAAGGAGATAAATTCCAACATCAATGGACATCCAGAGGTTGATGAGCCAGGTGTAAAAGACGGGATGAAGGATTTGGACGACCACTTTATCCAATACCGAATAGATGGAACCGGACACGGCGGCGATGAAAGCGAGAAGATAAGGTAGGGATGAGAAAGGTTTTTGGGATTGGGGAGAAAAACTTTTCAAATGGAAACCTCTCATTGAAATTACAAAAATACCCAAAGTCACCAGACCGATTCCGAGGACTCCTTTGAGAGAGAGAATTTCTCCAATAAAGAGAGTAGCCCAGAGGAGAGTGTAAAGAGGAGCGGATCGAGAGATGGGATAGACAATGGAGAGGTCCCCTACACGATAAGCCTTAATCAGACAGATGAAGTAAATCGTCTGGATCAAACCTGAAGCAAAACTCAGAAGCCAGAGCCGAAGAGGAGCTTCAAAGAGCAGAGCGGGGAAAGATGTCAGGCCAATGAAAAAGGGAAGATAGAGAAGGGACCCCCAAAGGAAGACCCAGAAAAAAAATTCTAAAGGCCAATTTCCCCTTTTTGAATAGAAATTCCAGGAAGAGTGGAGAATAGCTGAAATGAGAATAAGGAGGATGCTAAGAGGCGTCAAGGTTTTGTCAATCCTTCTGGGTATTGGAGAAAGTACCAGGTGAATGCAGTGATCACCATGGCATGGTCAATCTTCCCTTTTAAAATTAACTCAGGAATTTTCGCCAAGGGGACAAGAACCACCTCAATATCTTCTGTCTGATCGGGCTTAGGATCCGTGACCCTATTGATATTTCGAGCCAGAAAAGTATGGCAGCGATTATTGAAGAGAGCCGGATTGGGATTGACCACCCCGATTTTCATCCACTTCTTTGCCTGATAACCTGTCTCCTCTAATAATTCTCGAGCCGCCGCTTTTTCAGGAGTATCACCAGGGTCCACCAACCCTCCGGGTATTTCGAGGGTCACTTCTCTGGAGCCATGGCGGTATTGCCTGACCATGACCACCTGATGATCATCGGTGAGGGGGATGATGTTGATCCAGTCCCTTGATTCGATGACATAGAAGTCATGTTCTTTCCCTGTTCGGGGAGAGAGGGTTGTATCCGTTCGGATGGAGAAGACACGGAAGGATTGGGAAGGTCCAGATCGAATGCATTTCCAAGGTTTGATCATTGGATTACTCCTTTTCTAGTTCCCGCCTCTGGTAAGCAAGAAGGATTTCATTTTATTGGGAGCGATAAAGTTTGTCAATTGACATTGATTTTTCATTTCATCTTAAGATATAAAAAGGAAGTATCCTATGCCATCAAGAACTTTCCATAAACTTCTCATCTATCACTCCGATTCAAAAATCTATGAAGGGATACTTTCCAAAAAATTACCCCAGTTGAAAATCCATTCGGCTGTCGCGTCCAAAGGAGGCACTCTTGATTTTGTCAAAGAGGCTGAAATCATTCTCTCGTGGAAAATCCCTGATGAACTGCTGAAACGGGCCAGACGATCTGAATTGGTTTTCGTCAATGGCTGCAGGAAATGAAGACCTCATCAAAAACCCTCATCTTCCGAAAAAGTAATTCTCACCAAAGCAACAGTTTACGGAGAGATGATGGCCGAATATGTCTTCGCCTATCTTCTCTATTTTAGCCGGGATGTGGCGAAATATTTTGAGGATCAGAAAAAGAGGGTCTGGGATCAGAAGAGGCCTGAGCGTTTAAGAGGGAAGGTGATGGGGATTCTGGGTTTGGGCTCGGTCGGCAAAGAGATTGCCAAACGAGGGAAACAGTTCGGGATGAACGTCCTCGGTGTAAAAAGAATTCCCGAACCGGTGGAGAATGTAGATCAGGTTTTTAGACCAGATGATCTCAGGAAGATGATTCCACAGGTGGATTACCTCATCAATGTTCTTCCCCTTACGCCAGAGACTTATCATCTTCTGGGAGAAAGGGAGCTCAGCTTGATGAAGGAAGGAGCTTTTCTCTTCAGTATGGGAAGAGGAAAGACGATTGATGAGAAGGCCTTGAAAAAGTCCTTCAAACAGGAACGAATCCGGGCCGTGCTCGATGTCTTTGAAAAGGAACCCCTGCCTTCTAAGAGCAAGCTCTGGGGTTTGGAGAATGTCATCATTACTCCCCATGTTTCAGGCATCAGCCTTCCGGAGGAGATCTGTGAAGAGTTCGTCAGAAATTACGAACGCTGGGTGAGAGGAGAGTCATTGACACGGGCTCGTTGACCGCAGGAAAGGATATTGAGAATCACGCTTTGCGCTATGCCCCATGCGCTATGCGATTTGAGAAGGAGGATCATATGGGTCATCTTGCAGGGAAAGACGAAATACTTAGGCAATTGCGAAAAAGGCTTGATAAAAATCCAATTGGGCTTCCAGAGCACACTTCGATCTATGAAATCTTGTCGATCCTGTTTACAGAGAAAGAGGCCGAAGTTGGAGCCGGATTCCCTTTGGGAGTAGTAACCATCGAGGAACTTCAGAAGGCAGTGGGAAAAGATAAAGATGAGTTGGAGGGAATCTTAAAAGGGATGATGAAGAAGGGATTGGTCGTTACCACCTCAAAAGATGGGCAGACAAGGTACCTTCTTTCCGCCGCTTTTGTCGGTTTCTTCGAGTTCACCTTCATGCGAGCCAGTGAATCCCTTCCCATGAAGCGATTGGCCGAACTGATGCATGCTTATAAGAACACGCCTGAATTTATCCAGGAATTCTTTTCACCCGGGACAAGCCGAGGCCGGACCTACGTCTATAGTGACAATCTTCCCAAAGTGAAAAGTGAGATTCTTCGATTTGATGAGGCTGCCGAACAAATCAAAATGGCTGGACGGGGGAGTTTGACCAAATGTTATTGCAGACATGAGGCATGGCATCTGGGGAAAAATTGTTCCGCTCCCATTGATGATATCTGCATGACTCTGGGGAAGGCTTCTGACTTTGTGGTGGAACAAGGATTTGCGAGAAGGGCCTCTGTAAGTGAACTGCTGGATGTCCTGAAGAAAGCAGAGGATTATGGGTTGGTTCATATCGGAGATAATGTCCTCAACGAGACAACGTTTATCTGCAACTGTTGTGGTTGCTGTTGCGGATTTCTCCATGGAATTACCCAGCAGCATCTAAAACATGCAGTGACGACCACCAATTATATTGCGAGACTTGATGAAGAAGAATGTAACGGATGTGAAGCGTGTGTGGATCATTGCCAAATTAAAGCCATCAAGATGGAGGGAGATTATCCTGTAGTGAATGAAGAGTTCTGCATCGGATGCGGTGTCTGTGCCCACTTCTGTCCCAGCGGTGCCATGAAGATGGTGGAAAGGGAGAGAAAAGTCATCCCACCGAAAACCTACAAAGACTTAATGGTCCGTTTGATGAAAGAAAAAGGACAGGATGTAACAGAGGGAGTATGTTGGAATAATGCCTGCCTGACTTGATAGGCAGGTGTATCAGATTGAAGGATGGATCTAAGTAGAAAGTCTCGTATAGAAATAATGCCTACAGCTGCTTTGTACCAAAGTTGTAATTTTACTTTTACCTGCCCATCTTTCTGATATATTTATATTATGAATATGCTTGATTCTGCTAAGGTTAAGAGGGAGGCTTTCATCGTCATGTCTCTCTTTGAAGAGTCTGACGAGAAATCCTATTGGTTGTCAAAAACCCCCTATGAACGTCTGGCCGCCGTAGAATTCATGCGGCAGATCATCTATGGCTACGATCCATCTACCACCCGACTTCAAAGAGTTTTTGAAATTACTCAACGCACAACAGATTGAGTATCTGCTAATCGGTGGTTACGCTGTGGGCTATCATGGCTATCCACGTGCCACCGCTGATATGGATTTCTGGATCGCGATGAATCCGGAAAATGCTGAAAAGGTCGTAGCTCATCTGAAACAATTTGGATTTAATGTTCCTGATTTGTCGATGGAATTGTTTTTGAAGCCAAACCAGATCATTCGGATGGGTGTGCCACCGGTGAGGATTGAGATTTTGACAACCATTTCGGGAGTAAGCTTTGAGGAGTGCTATCCTGAACGAGTGAAGGACGAACTCGACGGAGTAGAAGTGAATCTGATTAGCCTAAGACATCTGAAAATCAACAAGAAGGCCTTTGGCAGACATAAAGATTTGGACGATCTGGAGAATCTTCCTTAACAGGGAACATTTCAACCTTAGGAATTGGCAAATCTATGCATGGCTAAATTTCCTCCGTCTATGATGCCTTGCGAATTTACTCTACTTGTTCAATCGGCACGTGAAAAATAATAAATGATCCTGGCATGATTCACAAAGAAATATTGGTTCATTTGCTCCTTAGTTCCATCCGGATTACGGAATATTGTCTCGCTGAATAAGAGGCCACCAGTAAGCTTCTCAAGCCGGCCGTAAAGCACATCGCCTTCAATCCACCATTTGCCCTTGTCACGGATTGCACTACTAACAGAAATGGATTCCCCGTTTCTATCCCATTCCTGCCAGAATTGTTCACCTGTTAACGAGTCGATTCCGGTTATTTTATGGTCAAAGAGTAGATTTTTGATCTCCGGGCCTTTAAGAAGGTTACTCCTCGAAACCTTGCAGTAATCAGTGGAATTACCCGGGGCTCCGGCCTTTCCTAAGGCCTCGGCGATGCGATCTGATTTTTTAAGATCCGTAAAGGGGAAGCCAGTCACGAGCCTTTGTAGACCAAAAATTGGACACGATACATCAGTTTTATATTTTCTAAAAAATTCGAACGCGGCACGGGCCTCTTCGGTTCGACCCTGAAGGCCATATATGATCGATTGTAAAAGTGCGACATATGTAGTGTATTCCGGGTTAAGCATCTTTGCCCTTTCCAGCAGTGTCAGGCTTTCATGAAGATCTCCATCAGGCAGGTATGCCACTGCTAAGGTAATCAAGTATCCGATTGGATTGTTCGGATCCAACCTCATCGCTCTTTTTGCGGATTCGATCGCTTCCCTATCTTTTCCCATAAGCCAAAGTATTTTTGACCTCCAGGAATAGAGTGTCGGACTATTGGGGACCATCGCTATGGCCCGTTCAATCTCAGCGAGGGCTTCATTGTGTAAAAACATATTAAGATAAAATTGAGACATCAACCCGTGAGCGAGGGCCGTTGGCTTTTTCATGGCCTTTTGCAACAGGTCGCGGGACTTCAATGACGCCTGCATTATTTTTGTCCAGTGATTCAGCCCCAGACCTTGCCTGAACCCCGCGGTTTCTACTGCTCTCCAATACATGATAGCCAGAGCTGCGTTTGCTCTTGAAAATTCAGGGTCCAGTTCTATGGCCTTCTCCAGATGGAATTTCGCCCTGGCGAAGCTCTCATCGGTTTGCTGACGGTAATTCTCCCAGCCTTTGAGATAATGATCGTATGCCAGGAGATTGTCCGTCCCTTTGTCAGCCAAAGCTTCCTGCTCGCTCGCTGTCAATTTCAGTGCGAGGGCAGAGACGATATTTCGGGTAATGCCGTCTTGCAAGGCAAAGATGTCATCCATCTTGCCTTCATAGCGTTCAGCCCACAAGTGCTGGCCAGTTGAGGTTTCTACCAACTGGGCATTGATCCTCACCCGATCCCCGGCTTTGCGAACACTCCCCTCAAGCAGATAGCGTACCTTGAGATCCTGCCCGATTTGCTGTACGCCTATTGTCTTCCCCTTATAGGTGAAACTGGAGCTCCTGGCGATGACAATCAGGCCGGAAAGCTTAGCCAGATCAGTGATGATGTCGTCGGAAATCCCATCGCTGAAATATTCCTGCTGCGGGTCGTCACTCATGTTGGTAAAGGGAAGCACGGCAATAGAGGGCACATCGGGCAAGGGAAAAGCAATCTTCTCTTTGGAGGCAACCTCCTCTTTAGGAGGTGGAGGAGTCACAGGTTTTGATACTTTTTCGGATGAAGGGGGTTCACCCTTTTTTTTAGGAGCAACTTCTACAATCATCTTTCCCCTGTCAGGAGCCTCCGTTGAAGGAGGCACGACCGCTAAGGGCTTCTCATGCTCGAGGGAGGCAATCTTTTCTTTGGGAGTCCTCTCAGGGGGAGTCCTCTCGGGCTGAGGAGTATCGCGAATGTAAAGTCCCCAGATCGCTATGGCAGCAGCTCCCACAACCACTACAATCGCCGCAATCAGCGCCGGCCACCGATACCGGCTCGGCAATACTATCCTCCTCTTTTCCAACTGAGGAACTGAAACCTCAGGCTCTTCTGAAACACGGCTGTCAGGTTCTACCTTCTGTTTTTCTCCCTCCTTCTCTTTGAGACTGGATATGAACCTTTCCCAGGCATCGGCGTCCAAGGAGTCCTCGTAGATGATGACGATGTCATTTAAGGTTGCTCCTATTTTGTCTATGGCGAACTTCAGCCTGACATTCTCATGGCTCCCTTTGTACTCAAAAAGATTTGCCCAAATATCTTTTTCAGTCTCGGTAAAGTGATAGGTTTTGCCAATCCCTTCCTCATATCCCTTTTTCCTTCCAAGGACCGTGAAAAGCGGGGCCTCTTCCAGGTTGGGCAGGGCATGTTGCCATTTCCTGTAGATTCTTGACAGCAAGTTTTCTTCCTCTGACGATCCGGCAGAACCTCCAATGGTTTCGTTCAGTAAAGCAAGAAGGTCATGGTGTCCTTCCAGGGGGATGGATGTGATTTTCCCCTGTCTTTTCATCTCGTTAACGACAAAGGCAATCACGGAGAGGTAGAACTTTCGGGAAGGTGAGTTGAAATGAAGGGTCAGTTCAATTCTATTCCTGAGTTCAATATGAAGCTTGAACTGATTGAGATCGATTGTGATGGGGTGAGGTTTGGTATTTTCCGCCGTTTTTCCACCTCCCCAAATCTCCTTGAAAACACAGGAGATTTTATCAGGTCAGGAAGTAATTAAAAAAATGTGACGGTACGTACCGTCACAAACCATATCACATCCCTAAAATAGTGTCAATCTCAAAATGATGGGTATTTAGAACAAGAACCTCATTAACCATTTCGAGAAGGGTCCCAATGGAAGTTAAATTATCAAATAACATTAAAACCTTAAGAATATATCGGTCTGGTCCAAATTCCCATGTGGTGGACCTTAAACATTCTTTATAAGCGTCTTTTTAAAATGTTCACAAAATTGAGAATATTATTTTTTGGATTATGCCTGCTGGTATTTATGTCTGATTGTGCTCATGATACTTACGACATAGATGGAAGGCCGACAACTGGTGGGTATTTGCTAAGTCAACTGACTACCGTTCAAGATGGTTTCATTAAGCTGAGGACACCAGAGAGAGACGACTTTAATCCCTATAAGAATGATATAAAAAACCTTAATGTGCCTGAAGACGGGTGGGTAAAAGCCTGTGAATGGTGGCTAAAAACTGAGTTAGCTTATTAAACACGATTCTTTTTTCTTGAGGGATGGGATCTTGAGATGCGATTTTAACAAAAAGGAGGTGGCCGCGATGAAAAAGATTGTATTTTTAAACTTGGTGGGGTTGCTGCTGGCAACAATGGTATGGGGGCAGGAGAGGGTAGAAACACCGGTTATCAATATAGGAAGTAAGTGGACTTCAAAAGCTGATAATGGGTGGGAGTTCACAAGGGAACTAATCGGTGAAGAAAAGGACGTCTATATTTTTTCAAGTGTTGTCCCTGGAGGGAGTCGAAAGGGTGAATGGAAGCTCTTTCATAGCAAAATAAATATGAATTGTGTCAAGGCAGTTAGAGACGGAAAGGAGGATAAGGTGGCAAGAGAAGTAATTAGAAAATCCTCTGACTTCCCTCTGTACCTAGGAAAGAAATGGAGCTACCGCTATACAGCCTTTACTTTTCCTTCCCGAAGAAGTAATGATTTCCTTATTGAGCTTTCTGTTGTGGGAATTGAGGATGTTGAAGTACCTGCAGGGAAATTTAAGGCATATAAAGTAAAAAGTGATTCCACGGTGCTATTAACACCTGAAGCGCACTTAGCGTATGGAAAGGATACCAGTGGAGTATCATATTATTGGTATTCTCCCGACGCTAAAATCTTTATTAAACAGGCATGGGAACGTAGTGATTTCTGGGGAGGACTCGAATATGCAAAGATTGAATTAATCTCTTTCGAGTTGAAATAGAAGGGTCAGATTAAAGGATCAGGTCTCAAACAATCAACAACATTCTGTCAAAAGTTGAGACTAGACCCTATTACATTCGCACTATCGGGGAACCGTAAACAAGCAGACCTTTTCTATCAGCTTGAAAGGAGGTGATGTCCTATGGGCGAATCGAATCGGGGAGGGGGGCTATTATTTAGAAAGGTGGAACAACATGTATTGAGGTGGCTGCAATGAGCAGCTGAAAGGAGGGTCATATGAAAGGAAGTATGAAGAAACTGGCTGTATTTGTGGTTATAGCCACAGTAGCGACGTTTATATCGGCGGCCATGGCAAAAGACGGGAAGGGCAAACATGGGGGGGAGAACGACTGGAAGGCCATCCATGGGGAGTATGCCGCCACAAGCGTGGTTAGCTGTAACAATTATATACCTAATCCTGATGGTAGCATCAGAATTACTAGCGGTACGACAACTCAGCTGAGCATTTACACTTTCAATGGTGACGGTACGGGAACAGTGCAAGGTAAATTCGTCATGATAGGCTTTTCTCCGGCTCCGAGCGAGGGTTTCTTTGACATGTCGTGGGACTTCACCTATGAGGTCGCGGATAACGGCACGATCACCATGGATGCAGTACCCGGAACGGGCTTATGGAAATCTCCAGGCACAGACTTTGTCGTGTACACGTACACGGGCGGCACATTTTCGGATTCGGGTAGGTTCTCTCAGGACCACAAGACCATGATATTTGGCACCGTAGAGCCGGGCGACACGGTGCTCACCCTTTACAACGGCGTTGTTTTCCACACAAAGTGCAATACCTCGCGCGTCTTGATCCGCGTGGGCGAATGAGCTGACCTCCCAGGCCTCACTCTTTATCTACTGAAACAACTTTCAAAGGCAGGTCAGAATTGGCCTGCCTTTGAAAGTTTATTTCAATCGTAAGTCTTCAGTAAGCTTTACTTGGCTATTGTGTAGGTGTGTGAAAGCTGCAGCCAAAATTTCATTTTAATAGGGGGCACATTATTGATAGCGTTCTTCAAACATCGGCGTTTTCTTTGTGACTCTTCCTAAGGCTTCAGGGGGGACGAACTCGACCTTTGGTCGGACCTTATAGAATTGAAACATCCTCTCTTCGATCTCTTTGGCTAAATCAGATAATTGATTAAGTTCCACACCCTGACCATATTCCACTTTTATCTTCAATGGAGGAGAGATATTAGGAGGAGGTTCTGTCAGGACGATCCGCATTGCTCCCGTGACTCTTGGAATGAAAGAAGTCACCACATCCCGGACAGCGATTGGAAAAACTCCAACCCCTTCAACAAATAGACGATCGCTCAACCTCCCAATATGCTTAATCCGATTTCCAGGACCTGGATACTTGCAATGACAGGATTTAGTAAAAACCTGAATCACATCTCCCAACTTATATTTTATCAGAGGTAATCCTTCTCGGTCGAGGGAGGTAATCAACCCTTCCCCAATAGCACCGTCTTTTACCTCGATCGGTTTTTTTGTATCCGGATCGATCAAATCGTCTGACCAGATACTCAAATCCAGGGCCACCTCGTGAAGACCCTGGTATTCGTTTGCCGTGCAGGAGCTGGAGAAACCTTCGCTATTGATCATCAAATAATCATTCCATTTACCCCCGAAAGCCTCTTCCATCCTTTTTCGGATCGAAGGAATGGCGACTCCGGGTTCACCGCTGAGCAGAAGTTTCTTGATCCCGAGTTCTAAGACTGGGTTTCCCGTCAATTTGGGATAGGTTTCGATCAGCGCCTCTGCGAAAGAGGGGGTAGACATTAAGACATTAGGCCGGGTTATCTTTGCATATTCCACAATTTTTTCTACAGGGGTTTCAGCACCGATATCTAAACATAGAATACCCATATATTGAAGCGGCGTTTTAACGATACTTCCTGCCCATCCTCCACTGAGCGGGAAACAGAAGAGGACTCGATCTCCAGGCCTGAGTCCGGCTAACCAGTATCCTCGGGCTGTTCCTTCGTTCCATCGATCATAATCGTGTTGGGTGAAGGAATAGCTGAAGGTGGGGAGGCCGGTTGTCCCACCTGTTGTTTTGGCCATGATGATTTTTTCTTTGGGGCAACATAAATGGATTCCGAAAGGATGGCCAAAACGGTCAATCGATTCCTGTTGACTCTTTCTTTCTTCTTCCTTGTCCATTAAGGGTGGGATCTTCCTGAAATCTTCCCAGGTCTTTATATCCCCAGGCAAGAAACCCACCTCGTCAAACTTTCTCTTGTAAAAATCAGAATGGGTATAGCAATATTTTAGCTGTTTTCGTAATTTTCTGAGGCGGACCCTTTCGACTTGTTCTCGGTCAAGGGTTTCCATCTTTTCATTCCATAACTTCTTCTCGAGCATTTTCCCTTTCCTTTTTGATTTTTAGATTCTTACACACGCTCCTTCGCCCCCTCCCCTTCCTACCGGCAGGCAGGCTCTCCTGTCAAGGGAGAGGGGAAGAGTGCCATTTCAATGTCTTTTAGGGCAGAAGGTGAGGATCATTTCCCTTAAAATAACCGAAGCGGTAATCGAGGAGATTTGAGTCTGATCATAATCCGGTGTCAGCTCCACGATATCAAATCCAATCACATGGAGAGCCTGCAGTTTTTTAAGGAGGGAGATGAATAGCTGGAAGGTGATACCTCCAGGCTCCGGTGTTCCGACACCCGGAAGAAGACTTGGATCGATCACATCGAGATCGAGGGTGATGTAGACAGGTTGGTTTCTGAGGCGCTTGACCATTGAATTCAAAGCACTCGGATCAAGGGGGACGATGGATTTCATCTTTCTGGCTAATTTAAATTCCTCCTCTGTTCCAGATCGAATTCCAATTTGAAACAATTTGCCCTCACCTAAGCGATCGAGCACCCTTTTCATCACGGTACTGTGGCAAAGGGATTCGCCCAGATATTCTTCTCTTAAATCTGTGTGGGCGTCAATGTGAACAATGTGAAGTGAAGAGTAAATTGAGAGGATTTCTTCTATAATGGGAAGGGTGATCAGATGATCTCCTCCCAGGAGAATAGGGAATTTTTTCTCAGAAAGGATTTTTCCGAGAACCTTCCGAATTAAACCCAGAGATATTTTTTTCTCTCCTAAAGGTAATTCCAGGTCTCCCATATCATGGATAGAATACTGAATCAAGTCTCTTTGAAAATAGGGGCTGAAGGTTTCAATTCCCCACGAAGCTCTCCGTATCGCCGATGGCCCAAAACGGGCGCCCGGACGGAAAGAGGCTGATCCATCATAGGGGCAACCGAGAATCACTCCACTGCTTTTTTCAAAGGAGGAATTCGCTGAGATGAAGTTAGTTTCTATAAAAGGAAGTTTCATTAATTGGAGTTTAGGGTGTAGAGTTTAGAATTGAAAATTCAGAGTTTCATATTTTGAATCAAAAAATTCATTCAGCCGTCATTCATCATTCACAACTTATCATTCATAAGTTTTAACTCATAATTCATCACTGCTTTATTCCCCCCAAAGGATGACAGCCGCAAGGGTCGCCCCGACCCTTTTCACCCGATATTCACTAACGACCGTTTGAAGGTCTTTGATCTTCCACCCTCGAAGCTTCATCCCCTCGATGGCCATATTCCGGACAGTTTCCTCAATCTTGAGTCGCTCTCCTTTGGCCGAATATTCCATGATCAACCCGTTCTGATTTTCATCCTCTGGAAGAGCTACGGCGACGCCGGCCGAAATGATCTCTCCGGGCACATCGCTGGTGATGGCGGCATAGGCTGCTGGGACTAGTGACCCTGGGGGAAGAGGGATGGGGGCAATCCGTTTGCAGTGGGGTGGGACGATACTCGACATCTTGACGATGTTCGTGTTCCCGATGCCCGCCTGAAGGAGGGCTCCATCAAAGGCATTCAGAGGTGTGTAGCCATCAGAAACTCCAGAAACCAGAAAGTATAGGGTTGGGATCTTAAAGATCATGGCGCTTCTCCATCATCTCTCGTATAAGTAAAGGCATATGGGGTTTGTGATGCCCTTCCTTCCTTAAAACATCGAGCTCGGTAAATTCAAAAGGAAGGGGGTGAGCTGATCCATAGGATCACTGCCTCCTTGGAGCCGCTGTTATGGAGCCAATGCTCCTTTTCTGCTGAAAGGTAAAAGCATTCCCCTTTTTTCAGTTTCAGAATCTCTCTTCCAAAACGAAGGTTGATCCTCCCCCGGAGGACCAAACCGAATTCTTCCCCTTCATGTGCCTTCTCTTTCGGCGTCGACTCCCCTTTCCGGAGGGTCAGAAGGATGGGTTCCAACCGCCGATTCGTCGAACCCGGGACCAGAAGCTCAAATTTCTCGATCTTTTCTTTGTCAATTGCTACTCGGTCCTTCTCCCGGTAAATGATCTTCTCCTCTGAGGTCTCCCGGAAGAAATCCGAGATATTTTCATCCAAAGCCTCCAGAATCTGGGTGAGGCTGTCCAGGGAGATGGATGTCAAATCGCGCTCAATCTGAGAGATGAACCCCTTGGTCAGGTTGGCCCGCTCCGCGAGTTCCTCCTGGGTCAGATTGCTCGATTGTCTCAAATTCCGAATGCGTTCTCCAATCTTCATAAAACCTACAAGAATGGTATAAAAAGAAATTTGTTTAGTAATCTGTTAGACATTATAAGAAGAAATAAGTTTAATAAACTAAACTTCCAAAATTATAACGTCCTTTTTTGGTTTGTCAAGCGTTTTTTTTAATTTCTGAAAAAATCCTGAAATTCTCTGATTGCCTCATTTTGGACCGATTTCTAAGATCAGGAATCAAAGGCTCGGGCTGAGCGGGGTTGTTGGCATCTTCTATGTCCATAGAAATTTCCTGATATCGATTAACCTATGAAGATTGCATTGATCTTCTTCTTCCCACTTTTGCTCAAGCTTCCAATGTTTCCCCAATGCACGATAATAACTTGCGTATTTCTTTTTGTCAGGTTCGACCATCTTACATAAATCAGAACCTGGAATCTTTTCTAATTTCAAAGGAGGATGCCTTAGCCTATTATTATCGAGTGGGCTTTTCCGTGCTGGACGCTCTTTTTTCCACCAGTTATAGAGTGATTTGATTTCTTTCCAAGCTTTTCTATGTAATTCATCTACATTCCAGTCAACAATCTTGTCTGGTTTCTCTTGCTCAATAAAATCTATGAGAAGCTGGAAGGCGGCATGGAGCAATACCTCGTCCTTGTCGTACCAACCTTTCTCAAGTGTGTGAATCTTCAGGGATCGCATAATTTCCTCTCACTTATGTTAACGACCGAAATCAGCGGCGGCTACCAGCCGTCCATCGGAGTGAGTTATGTCATAGTTCTTCTTTATATTCTAAGTCAATAAGGAAGCCTGATCCTCAACGCCTACTTCTATCCCTTGTCGGGTAGACGCGATGGCTGGGTTCGCATCCTTTCCCAAAATCCCCTGGGAGAGACTATCTCCATGTCTTCTATTTTGCCCAAATCGAGAAGCTCCTTATCCCCGGTGACCAACAGATCAGCATTTCCATTCAATGCAGATGAGAGGATCATAAGGTCATCTTTATCCCGGATCTTAACATCTGAAAGTGTTGAAGGAGTTGCGAAATGAGCATCCTGTTGGAGTATTTCTATTGCATCATCAATGAGCTCACCTGGAATTTGAAGCTTTTCCCGTAAGACTCGTTTTAGCTCATTGAACAGTGGAACAGAAACAACTAATTGATGGGAAGTAAGAATTTCTCTCAATACATCGGCACAAAGGCCTCTTGTGGCCATTGCACTTACCAACACATTAGTGTCGAGAAAGACCTTCATGATATCTGTGAGAAGATATCTTCATCCGTCAAAAAACCCCGTGCCTCGGCGAAGGGCATGATCCTCTTCCTCAATTCCTCAAATTGTTGAAGTCGGAGCTGACGACGCAGGGCCTCTCGGGCAATTTCACTGCGGTTTCTCCCAGACCGCTTACTGGCTTTAGACAGTAAAACATCAAGGTCTTTATCTAATCTGATTGTCAGTGTAGCAGATTTCATGTCTAACAATGTATTACATTTTGCAGCCCTTGTCAAATCATATTTTTGTAAAGGTTATGTCAAGCGTTTTGTGTAAAAAGCAAAGAGGGGATCTCTTGGCCTTTAGAATTCAAGTGAAAGAAAACAGCATAGAGAATCCGTTCCATACTGTTTCTGTTACCAAAGACACCCATAGGTCTGGTCCTTCTCTTTACTTCTCGAAACGCTCTTTCTATAAGATTGGTGGTGCGAATCTTCCGCCACAAGGCCATCTGGGCTTTCTGAAGCTCCTGGGCATCCAGCCCCTGTCTCTCCTTTGCAGAAAGCTTCACCTGATAAAAAGAGAGCAAATCATCAATCTCTGACTCTAAGCTCTTTACTGCCCCTGGATAGGCCTTCCGATACTTCTGACAAAACGACCAATAAGCCTGGGTGGCTGCCTGCCGATTCTTCGCATGAGAGATCCGATTAAGATCCTTTTTGACCTTCTCCTGATCCGCCTTCTTGACCTTGTCCAAAACATTGCGCGTCTTATGAGCCCAACAGTGTTGCCGGGGAATCCGAGGATAGACCACTTCCAAAGCATTCCGAAGCCCGTTGCCTCCATCGGTCGTGATCATTTCACACCCTTTCCCCTCTAACCCCCGCCCGTAAATATCCCTCCTAAACCCCTCCCAGGCATTCTGTGATTCTGAAGTGGCCAAGAGAAAATCGATCATCTCTTTCTTCCCTTCCCACGTCTCCCCATAAGCGCTTAGGATGATCTTCTTCTGAACCTTCGCCGCCCCCCTCTGCTTGAGCACTACTCCGTCAAAGATAAAAACCGATACCCATCACTCAATTTCCTCTCGTGATACCGCTTCACTTCCCCATCCAAAGTTTCGCCACTTGACTCACGGTCGATGCCGAAACCCGTTCTCCCAAAGAGAAAACAAGGCCGTGGAGACCTTCCTCGTACTGATCCCTAATACAAAACAAGCCATGATCAGCTGATCAACCGAGCGTGACCGCCTCTTATAAGCCTCTAACCCCTCGATACAAATCCCTTCCGACTCCGTGGAATCTGAACAATAAGATCTCCTATTTCCGTTAAAAAGTGACGAAGATAGGACCCATTCCGATAATCCTCCAGGTCTCCCTTCTCCCACCGTTCGTGTTTGGCTCGCCCCAAATATTGCTCCAATTCCTATCCATCCTCTCCTCTAAGAGCGCCTTGAGACGATTCGCCGTTTCATGCGATAGTCTCCTTCCCACTGAAATGCATTGATTTCTTTCAGCGCTCGATTTACATTAGGAACGGTTGCCTTCCACAAAAATCCTGACATGGGGGTGTGTCCTCCTTTCAATTGGGATTTGATTTTGCCCAAAAATCTCCCAAGAGGATAACACCCCTCTT
>CAWFSX010000007.1:0-24287 GCA_963818595.1 uncultured delta proteobacterium | reverse complement strand
TAAACTCTCATTAAAAATAGGTTTTATAGAAAAGGGAACTTATGGACGAGAAGGTGAGAGAAGCAATCTTCCAAAAAGTGGGAAAGGAGCCTTTTGCTCAAAAGTTCGGGATCAAACTTTTAGAGCTGAGGGAGGGATATTCCAAGGTGGGAATGAAATTCACTCCAGATATGGAAAACTTTCTGGGCACAGCCCATGGTGGAGCAATCTTTGCCCTGATCGACGAGGCCTTTGAGACGGCTTCGAACTCCCATGGGACGGTGGCCGTGGCCTTGAATATGAATATCACTTACATCTCCTCCCCATCTCCGGAGAGCAGGCTCATTGCCGAGGCACGAGAATTTAGCAAGACTCAAAAGACCGCCGTCTATGATATCAAGTTGTACGATGACCAAAACCGTTTGATCGCTTCTTGCGAAGCTCTGGTTTACCGAAAAGGTGTCCCTCTCCCTTTTCTCAAGAAGCAGGAATGTTAAAAGTGAAGGGTACCTCTAAAAATGTCATTCCTGCGAAAGCAGGAATCCATAAGCTTTTGACATTACTGTGCTCCCACCGGAGTTTACCCCGTACTTTATATGGGGCAGGAGTGCCAAAAAGGTGAAGTTGACAATGGGGTATAGGTTAGAGGGTAATGGTCTGACCGTCTTTTAATAATCTGAGACTCTTGATGTTAAGTTTTTGGAGTTCGGCTGTGACCGCCTTGGAATATTGGGGTTTGATATGAATGATAAAGATTCTTTCTGGGTAAGGTTTTATTTTTAAGAGTTCTTTTCTTAATAACCGAGGAGTGAGATGCCCTGTTCTCAATGCAATTTCTTCCATTCGACTCGGAAAAGAAACCTCGATGAAGAGGCTGTGGAGCTGAATCCCCTCCATTTTTACCCAGGTGCTATCCGTAGGTCCTGTATCGCCGGTATAAAAGAATCGCCTCTTTTTTCCGTCCTCCACCAGATATCCGGTAGCGGGAACTGAATGATGGACTGGGTACGCAGTGATCGTATAATCATCTATCTTGATGGAATGACCGGACTTTAATTCGATCAGGTTTAAAATCCCCTCATGCGTATTAGGAATGACTGTAAAATCAGGCCAGACCGAGCCATCCAAAAGACTCTTTCGAATGGTCTTAATCACAGAAGGGATGCTAAAGATATTCACCCTGTGCCTTTTTTTCCTAAAAATGAGGTTGTCTGCAAGAAATGGAATTCCCAAGATATGGTCAAGATGGGAATGGGTGATGAAGATATCTTTGATTTTCAATTGGCCTTCGATATCAAGAATATTGGTTAGACTTCCCGTATCAAATAAGATTTTCCCATCCAATAAAAAGCTGGGTGGCCGATGTCCAGGAAACTCTGCCCCGGAGCAGCCGAGAACCTTAATTTTCATATCCTATTCTTTCACCCCGTATAATCCCGAAAGCCCCGGCCTTCAGACCGGGGATGAAGGCAATTTCAAGTATAAAAAAGATGAAGAAAAACCCCGTCCTTTAGGGCAGGGATATACGGGGTTCATTTCTTGTCTTGAACTGTTTTTTCGTCAAACTCCTTCCAGAATTTCTCTTCAGACTTTTTCCAATATTTTCCCCACCGCTCATTAAAAAATCCTCCCAGCTTCTCCAGGAGGCGCTTCCACCCAGGGAGATATTCATACTTGAGCACATCCTCCAGGAAAGGAACAATTTCTCCCAACTTCTCCTTGGGGAGGTACGCCCTGGCTCCCATTTCAAAAGAACGCTTCAGAGATTCAGGGGTAAGTGCATGGGCGGTCAGCATGGCCACCGGGAAGTTCCGGCTTACAGCCAATTCCAGAAGGTCGAAGCCTCGAACTCCCATGATGTCGAGAATGACGATATCGTAGGTCAGAGAAATCATCCTCGCCACGGCATCTTCATAGGTTCTCGCTTTGTCAAATCTACTATCAGGGCAGGCTTCCCTTATTTCTTCTTCTAAGACAGCTAACACATCCGGTTCGTCATCCACAGCCAGTATCGATTTTCCATTTAAAATAGATTCCGCCATCTTGCCTCCTCCTTTTCCCTCAAACCGGATCAACGGTTCATGGATTCTCTATCTCAATCATCCACCCTTTATCATCTCTTACCCATCCTCACTATTTAGCCTTTGTCTTTTTATCAAAATCTTTCCAGAATTTCTCCTCGGACTTCTTCCATAATTCTCCCCAGCGGCTTGTGAAATATCCTTCTAATTTACCCATAAGGCGCCCCCAAACAGTTGAACCATCGGCCGACTCCAAAATATCCTCCAAGAAAGGGACAATCTCCTCCAGTTTTTCCTTGGGGAGGTAAGCGCAGGCCCCCATTTCGATGGAACGTTTCAGAGATTCTGGATTGAGGGAATGGGCTGTCAGCATGGCCGTCTGAAAGTTACGCTTCACCGCTTGCTCCAAAAGGTCGAACCCTCTCACTCCCATAATATCAAGGATCACCGCATCATAGTTCTGAGATTCTAACTTTTTGCTGGCCTCCTGATAAGTCGTGACCTTTTCGATTTTACAGTTTGGGGCGTAACCCAGGATTTCATCTTCAAGAACTTCCAAAATATCGGGTTCGTCGTCTACAGCCAGTATTAATTTTCCATTTAAAATAGATTCGGGCATAGGGACGCCTCCTTTCCTATTTAGAATCCGAGCCTATGACATTCATCACGTGGGTTCAAAAAAATTCAATTCACTGTCCTATTTTAGAAACTTTCTTCTCGAAATCCTTCCAGAACGCCGCTTCAGACTTCTTCCAGGACTTTCCCCATCGTGAGTTGAAATATCCGCCTAATTGCTTCATCAAACGACCCCATCCATATAAAAACTCTGTTTCTTCCAGTACCCCTTCTAAAAAAGGAACGATCTCTCCCAGTTTTTCCTTGGGGAGGTAAGCCCGGGCCTCCTTTTCAATAGAGCGTTTTAAAGATTCTGGATTCAGGGAATGGGCCGTCAGCATGGTGACCAGAAGGTGACGGTTTACGGCAAGGTTTAAGAGATTGAAGCCGCGGACTCCCATGATATCCAAGATCACGATATCATAATTCTTGGCCCCCAACTTTTTGTAAGCCTCGAAGTAAGAGATCGCCTTATCGAACTTACATTTGGGGGCTGCCGCAAGGATCTCTTCTTCTAAGACTTCCAAGACGTCGGGCTCATCATCCACACCCAATATCCATTTTCCATTTAAAATAGACTCTGCCATAATGTCACCTATTTTCCTTAACTAACGCATGACATAAAACGACGATTAGGGAATAGCAAACTACCCATCATTCCACTCTTCCAATATTCCATCATTCCATCGGCCTCCGCTATTCCCATTTGTGCCACTCTTGCCATTGCAAGCCAGTCTTCTTCTCCCAGTCTGACTCAAATTTATTATCGAAGAATCCCTTCAACTTTTCCAAAAGGCGCTTCCATCCAGGTAAATACTCATATTTCATAACATCTTCTAAAAAAGGGACAATCTCCCCTAATTTCTCTTTCGGGAGGTAAGCCCGAGCCTTCTTTTCAAAGGACCGTTTGAGAGCCTCCGGCGTGAGAGCATGTGCCGTGAGCATCGCAACACGAAAATTTCTTTTCACAGCCAAATCTAATAAGTCAAACCCGCGAACTCCCATGATGTCCAGAATCACGATATCATAGGTCTGAGATTCTAACTTGTTGGCAGCCTCCTCATAGGTGGTGGCCTTTTCGAATTTACATTTCGGGGCGGCTCCCAAAATTTCATCTTGCAAAACAACTAAGACATCGGGTTCATCATCCACTGCTAAAATTCTCAAACCGTTCAGAATCGATTCCGCCATGATGTCTCCTCCTCTGTTAGTTAGAAAATAAAGTCTAGGGGTAAGGGTAACGAGGCCCGTATCGTTTATAAAAGGCTACGTTTCTCGTCTTTTAATTCTTTTTACGTAACCGTTACCGAATTACGAAACGGGCTTCGTCACCATAACCGAAACCTGAGAACTTGATCAATTTTCATGCTTTGTGCCTAACCCTAACCTAAGACATCGTAATGGTTCGACAATCATAAAATAATTTAAGATGGAATGGGAGGAATTCGGACGATAAACCGTGTCCCAACTCCTTCTTGACTTTCCAACGTAATGTCTCCCCCCATGGCCTCTACCGAGAGTCTTGACGCCTGTCAGGCCGAGCCCGAGTCCTTGAATATGAGCATTTCTTTTATCATTCAGCCGAACAAAACGTTTGAAGATCGCCTCTTGTTCCTCTGCGGGGATACCGATGCCATCATCTTCAACCGAAACAAGTAGATCCATCTCACCGCTGATCGTCACCCCCATCCGTTCTCGCCTGTATTTCAGGGCATTACTCATCAGGTTACGAAGGACCTGTTGAATCTTTTTTTGATCATGACAGAAAGGAGAGGTGCAATACCTTCCTTTCACCTCAACAAAAATGCGATGGGTATTGAGAAGGCTTCGGAACTCCTCGGGACTTTTAAACTGACAAAGCTTCTCCACCGCATGGGGCAGAGTGATCTCGAGAGCATCCATGAGGGATTCTCTGACCGTATCTTCGATGGAAAAATATTCTTTTTGAAATATCCCCTCTTCTGAGCGAAGGATTTCGATCATTTCTTGAAGTAATTTCTGTGCCTTGTGGATATTTCTCGAAATACGATCGACCATTCGTTTCTGTTGATCGGTGAGGGCTCCATAGCGATCTGATTTTTGAAGGAGATTGTCTGCCGTAGTTGAAACGATGGATAAAGGACTTGTGAGGTCGTGAATGAGAAGATCGAACAAACGTTCTTTCTCGTTCGCCTTCTCGTGGTTGCCGGGTTTTTCCTTCTCTTGAATGATCTTTCTTGAATTTAAATCCTCTCAGAAAATTCTCTCCTCTCAACTGGAAAAAGAGACGCAGAAGGTACTTCCTCCTGATTTCAAGCAATCTTCCCGTGTGTGACAGTGAGGACATAAAGAGATCTTCCCTGGACAAAGATCACGGTCCGTTGGAAGGTAAATGCATCGTTGGGTCCCCTCGGAAATATCGAAACCGAAACGATGTCCATAGGTTTTGATCCGAAGGAGATCCAGTCCCTTCCCGCCTGCACCGAAATCATAAGGCTTCTTAGAAGTATAGAGCTCCGTATCTTGTGTATGGAACAACCCATCGTAAAGATGTCCCTGGTTCTCTTTGGTGATCCCAATCCCAAAATCCATCACTTTGAACTGGACCCACTGAGCTTTCTTCTCCAAAATAACCCTAATCATTCCCTCATCAGGGGTATTCTCAATCGCATTCTTCAAAAGTCCAACGAGAGATTCCTTCAGGATGTGTGAATCCATCCGTAACGTGAGATCCTTTTCCCCATCCAGTTCGATCTCGAAGGTCTCGATGATTGAGCCCTCTTCTTAATATCCTCCAGGAGGCGTTCCGTAAAGGGGTAAAGCTCAATGGTTTCTCGGGAAATGGAACGATGGATATCGAGATTCTTCAAGTCGAGGTCCCTATCTCTAATTTCTTGGTAAGTCCGGATAATCTGATCCGTCTCTTGTTGAATGTCAGAGAGACGATTCAAGTTTTTCTCCAAGGATTCGAAAACTTCTTCCCTGATCAGGGGAGGGGTTTGTGCTTGGGCTTTCCGCTTAAAAATGCCGAATATTCCCCTGGATCACGGCAAGGGGAGTTCTCAGTTCGTGAGAGAGATGATCGAGAGCCTTGCTTTTTGCTCTGTTTAATCGTTCGAGTTCTTTTCGCGATTGCTCCAGAGCATCGATCCGGGCCTTTTGAAGCTGGGCCATTTCGATAAAAACCGAGGCATTGTTTCCAAAGGTCTGGAGAAAGGTCTCATCTTCGTTTGTAAAAACCCCGTCTTTCTTATTGAGGAGCTGGATGATTCCCAATCTCGAGCCTTCTCGGTTGTAAAGAGGCATACAAAGGACACTTTTCGTGTGATAACCTGTATGGGAATCCACTTCTTTATTAAACCGCTCATCGGTATAAGCATCCTCTAAATTAATCGTTCTCCCCGGTCTGGAAGCAATTCCCTGCCAACCCAGTGCTGGATGGGATTCGGATGACTTCCCCTGCCATTCCCAGGGCCACCGTTGACCAGAGTTCATCCGTATTGGGGTCAGGAGAAAAATGCTACATCGGTCTGCCTCCATGACCTCACAGGCCTTCTGGGAGATCTGCAAGAGCATTTCATTGAGTTGAAGATCCAGACCGATCAGTTGACCCAGCTCGAGCAAGGAATGAAGTTTGCGGACCTTTGTGTTTTAGGCCTGCCTCCCGCACCTGATCTTCGCTTCGCCGAACGGTCTTCTCTCCGTTCGCCTTTACGACGCTCTTTATGAAGGAACTTGGTTTGGATGAGGTTTTTTTGAGACATCTTTTCCTTATTTACCTATAGGAAAAACATCTCATTATGTCAAGTAAAAAATAGGAGGTCTCTGAAAAACGCTCTGCCAGAGTCCTCTGATTACTCAGATTTCAAAAAATGATTACACAGATTTTTCTTTCATTTTCAATAGATTTCTAATCGGTGTAATCGTTTCATAATCGGTCTAATCAGAGATTTCTTACTTTTTCAGGAAATCTCTAGATTCTTATTGATTATTCAAGTCATTATGCTATATTGGATAGGCTTCTTGGAGAGACCTAGGGGATTCCAGATGAAGACATCGTCAGCATCTCTCAAAGATCTCGCCTCCTTATTTGCCCCCCATTTTATATCGATCACGTCTCCTCGATCTGCTCGAAAAAAATAAGGATAAAAAATTAATCCTCATTCTGGGCCAGGCCGCTCAAGGGTAAAACGACTCTGGTCGCCTCCTATGTGAAAACCTCTAAAATCCCTTCCGCTTGGCTAAACTTGGATCAATCGGATTCCGACCCCATCAACCTTTTTCATCTCATTGTCCAATCCCTGCAGCATGTATTGAAAGATATCGACCTCTCCCCTCTCCTCTATGAATCCAATGGGATGATGAGTTCGACGTCGCAATGATCCCTCTTTTTCGAGAAGGCGCTGATTTTATTTCCAAAAATGTTCCACATTCCATTCAACTCGTTTTCGATGGGTTAGATCGACTCTTTCAGGATGCCCTTCCCTTTCAATGTTTACAGGCCTTGATGGAAGACCTACCTCCGAATGTTCACTTCATCATGTTATCCAGAGGAATGCCTCCCTTATCCTTGGAATTTCAACACCTCAAAATCAGGCAAGAAGCTCTGGTCCTGTCGAATGAGGACCTCGCCTTTACACAACATGAAGTCAAGGAATTTTTTCAGAAAGATAAAAAACATATCATTGGATGAGGATCAAATAAGAAAAATTTATACCGCCACGGAGGGATGGATCGGCGGGTTGATCCTGCTTTCTGAATCTCTTCTTCGACTCTCGGGCTTCTCAAGAGAAAAGTATCATTGCCCAAGAACTACCTGACTATTTTAATAAAGATATTTTTCAATATTTTGGCAAAGAGATCTTATCTTCCCAGCCGAAAGAGGTCCAGCAATTTCTTCTCAAATCATCCATGATGGATATCATCGAACCCGATTTTGCGAAAGAGTTATTTGAAATAGAAAATGCAGAGGAAATCCTTCGCGACCATACAAGAAAAAATCTTTTTGTGCAGTCCTTTTATGATGAGAAGAAGGGTTGGCTATTTCGATATCACCATATGTTCAGAAATTTCCTAAAAGCCAAATATCTCGCAGACACGACCGCCGAAGAACGGTCCTCGTCTAATTTTAAAAATAGGAAACCTTTATAAACAAAAGGGTGAATTTAGAAAATGCGATCAAGTATTTCCTCGAGGCAAAAGCTTATCCCCAGGCCATCTCCCTGATTGAACCATTGGGGATGGACTTTTTAAGAAAAGGAAGAAAAAGTGATTTGGCCTCCTGGATCGATGCCCTTCCAGAAGACCTCTTGCAAAAAAATCCATGGCTCCTTCTTTATCGGACGATGGCGAAACAGTTTATGGCAGGGCAGGAGAATGTGATCTCCTTTCAGAAGGCCTATCAACTTTTTAAAGAAAACGGGGAGACAAAAGGGGAACTGATCTCCCTTGCACAATTGATTTCAACCATCGTCCAGACAGGCATACACCTTTTTCCCATCCATCCGTTGATCAAGGAGGCCGAGGTCTTATTAGGATCCGCAGAGGGTGAAGCCTATACGTATGAAAGGGCAACCCTGTGGTATTGCACCGGTCAGGCCTATCTTTTAGCGGAAGGCGATATCCGAAAAGGACTCCAGGCTTGTGAGAATGCTTATTTAATTTCCAAAGAGATTCATGACATTCCCCTTCAAGCCTATGCCTTGGTCTCATCCGCCGTGGGCTTTATCTGTGTTGGAGAATTCTCTCGCGCAGAGGAGGCGTATCAAAAATTAGAAACCCTTGCCGAAAAAATTGAACACCATAAAGAACTGAAAACGATGGGCACGATGGTCAATTGTGTTCTATCAATTTCCCAGGGTGATTTTGAAAAAGCTTATACGTCTTTCTAAAACACTTCAGATGGGAATCGAGAAATATGGTTTTATTTCTATGGCTCCATGGGTCTATGAAATCACAGGATATTTAAGACTCGTACGGGGAGATCTGATCGATGCAGAACAAATCGGAAATCGCTATGTCAGTACGACGCGATCTTTGAAAAATAGCTTTCCTGAAAGGGTTGGCCTTCAGATTGTTAGGATTGATTTATCTCCATCAGAAAGATTTTAAAAAAGCAAAGGAGGCCATTGATCAATCCATCGAAGCCTTATCAAAAGAAGCTCCGTCAAGATACCATCTTAACCGTGTCAAGATTATTTCAGGCCTGATCTGCCATGAGATCAAAGAAGTTGAAAAGGGGGAAAAGGAACTCAACGAGGCCCTGCAATACTTTTCATCCATCTCGAGTTACAACTCATTGGTAGAGACTCATTGGTGTCTCGCCTTCCTGAAATGGGATCAAAAAAAGAGAGAAGAGGCAGCCCTTCATCTCCGGGCAGGATTCAAGATGGCGGCAGAAAAGAAATATAGGTATTTTTACTCGTTAGGTAAAAATTACCTCATGAAAGCATGTCTATTGGCCTTAGAATTAAAGGTTGAAGAAGCCATCGATTATATTAAACAACTTCTTACCGTCCATCTTTCCCCTGCCACAGAGGAGGAGTTAAAAAAACTGTCCAATCATTCCGATCCCGCGATCCAAAACAAGGTCTGGGAGATCAGGAGAACGATCCACCGCTCAAGGTTCCTCACCTTCGAATTGAGACCTTAGGCGGTTTCAGAGTATTTCGTGGAGATTCTCTCATCGAGGAAAAGGAATGGGATCGACAACAGCCAAAACAACTTTTGAAGGCCATTGTATCGCGGGGAACGGCAAGTATTCCAAAAGAAATTCTCATTGAAGACCTTTGGCCGGAAGAGAAGCCCAAGCGGGCAGAAAAGAATTTTAAAACCACGCTACAACGGCTACGAAAATCATTGGAACCAAATATCTCACATGAGTTCGGGTCCTCCTATATCCACCTTCATGACAATCTAATCCTCCTGGACCAGGAGCTATGTCAGGTCGATATCAATCAGTTTCTCGCTCTGATCAAACAAGGGGAAGAGATGGAAAAAAGGGGTGAGGAGAAAAGGCCCTCTCTTTCTTTACAGAGGCCTTGGAAATGTACAAAGGAGATTTTCTTCCAGAGGATCTTTATTCTCCCTGGGCCGATAAGAAAAGAGAGGAGTTGAGGAATAAATATATTGAATTACTTCATCAAACCGCACATCTCCATGAGCAGGCAGGGTTCATTCGAAAAAAGCGGTTGATTGTTTTAAAAAGGTCATTCAAGCAGACCCTCTTTTAGAGGAATCCTATCAGAAATTGATGACTCTTTATTCCACTAAAGGTCTGTACAATGATGCCTTGAAGACTTATGAAGCATGCAAGAAGGCTCCTCAAGAAAGAGCTCAAAACCAACACCGGATGCTACCACGGATGCCATTCACAATAAAATATTGGAAAAAACCGAGACCTCTCAAACTGCCAAACGAAAGGATTCAGATAAAAAAAGTAAGATATTAGGATAAGAAGGCCTAAGGGAAGGGATTACCCCTCTTTGGCAAAGAGGGGTGGGGGGAGATTTTTCAATGCTTATGTCTATTCAATCTCCCTCTCCCCAACGGGGAGAGGGGAAGGGTGAGGGGGCAAAATGTTAGAGATAAATTCTAAGACTCTTGATATATAATTCTCTAATGGGGTTCGTTCCTATAAGGAAATTACCTTCACCCTGTAAGAGGCCAGAGGTCTTACGGGGTTCATCCCCGCTGCAGCAGCGGGCTTTCTAACGGAGGTAAACGATGAAAAAGAGCTATTTCAATATCATTCTCGGTGTGATTCTAATCATTCTTCCTTTTCATACGACCTGGTTTGGCTCAAACCAGTGATGAGTTGAAGAATTTGAAGAAAGAGATGGAAGACCTTAAAGAAAGTCAGAAGGCCATTCAAAAGGACCTTCAGGAGATTAAGAGCGTATTGCGGGCACGTGGCCTCCTGGAAGAAGTTCCCCAAAACCTTTTTATCGATATCTCGGGTAGACCCTTTAAAGGCGATAAGAATGCAAAGCTCATTCTGATGGAGTTCTCAGAATATCAGTGACCCTTCTGTGCCCGCCACGTCCGTGAGACGTGGCCACAAATCGAAAAAGAATATATCGACACCGGCAAGGTCAAATATCTCTTTTTCGACTTTCCCTTAGAATCCATTCATAAAAATGCACTGAAGGCAGCCGAAGCGAGCCGATGTGCAGGCGAACAGGGAAAATACTGGGAGATGCACGATCAACTCTTTGCGAACTCCACAGCCTTGGAGACAGCTGATCTGTTTCGTCATGCCACGACACTCAGTCTGGATCCATTAAAGTTTCAGGAATGTATGGATAGTGGAAAATATGCCAATGAAATTCGCAAAGACATCTAATGGAAGGACAGAGAGCTGGAGTCAGGGGTACTCCACCTTTCTCATAGGAATTTCAGAGGGGGAGGCTTCGAAAATAAAGGTCCTAAAATTGATTCGTGGAGCCCAACCCTATCCCATGTTTAAGGAAGCCCTGGATAGCCTGCTGACCTCACAAAAATAATTCCCTCGGCTTCTCATTTGACAATCCATAAGGGGTATGAGATAAGAAGATGGAGGGAGGAGGGAAGAAATGATTGCTTTACAGAAAAAAATCTATCAATCCATGACTCCCGAGGAGAAGCTTAAGATAGCATTAAGGCTTTATTATTCGGCCAAGCAATTGAAGGCGGCCGCCCTTCATCATGAGCATCCGAATTGGACCAAAAAAGAAATTCAAAAAAAAGTCCGAGAAATTTTCCTCTATGCAAGAACCTAATCTCTTTCAAATATTTATCTCACGCCTGAATAAGATAGGTGTCCGTTACATGGTCACTGGAGCGGTTGCTGTGATTATATATGGAGAGCCACGTTTAACACAGGATATCGACCTGATCATCGAATTAAAAACAGAGAATATTGAAGGATTTAGAAAAAGTTTCGCTTCCAAAGAATTTTATTGTCCCCCTGGTGAAAGCATTGAGATGGAGATCAAGCGCCACTCAAGAGGTCATTTTAATATCATCCATCTTAAAACAGGATTCAAGGCAGATTGCTACATGGTGGGGCAGGATGAACTGCACCACTGGGCAATGTCAAATCGAAGGGAATTCACCATTGAAGGGGAACCGATTTGGGTGGCACCTCCAGAATACGTCATTTTAAGGAAACTCGAATACTTTCGCGAAGGTAAATCAGAAAAACACTTACGGGATATTGCCAGCATTCTCACGATCTCCCATGATCGAATTGACTTCGATCAACTTCTTGAGAAAATTAAAAAATACGGCTTGGAGCAGGAGTGGGAGAAAGCTCAGAAGATTCCTCAGGAATAACAAATACTTCTGTTGAGGAGGTTTAGATTCCCAAGATCTCTTTGTGTGTTCCAACGCTTGTAATGACTATACTGGATTCACCCCGAATATAAGTTGCTCTGTAGTTCATGGTAATGCTAAAAGCCCAATCTACTTTTCTTTGTCACGGTCACATCACCCACTTCTAATTTCTTGCTCATCTCTTTCCCGACCTATGAATAGATCAACTTAAATTCATATTTTCAAAAATGCTCCAATATCTCCAATACGGAATTGCGTCTACCGAAAGTTTTTCTTTTTTAAACTTTGTTTCAGTATCAAGAGTGATAAGAAGCGCCCGATGTAAGTTATTTCTCTCTAAGAAACTGAAAACTATATAGATCCAATTACACCCCAATGTTATTGAGATTTAAATTCAATAACATATCAAGGTTTCAAAAATTCTTACCCAACTATTTTTGTTACCTCGCTGTGATATAAGGAAATCAATTAAATTTTAAGTATAAATCAACCCCTCCCTTTGGTCTCCGACCCAGAGCGGTCTCTGACCCGGAGGGCAAAAGGGAGGCCGGGAGGGATTTTCAAAGAGGTTATTTTCTAACCGTCAACTGATTACTAATTTAATGGGGGGAATCTTAAAAGCCTGGCATCAAGTTAATTTCAAAGCCAGGCTTTTTTTATTTTCGCTATGCCCGCCTATCGCTGGCAGGCGCTTTACGTTTGGATAGAAAGAAAAGCTATATCTTCTGGAAGGTGACCTTGCGGATATGATCGTTGAAACAGACCTGAAACTGGTCAAAGAATGGTAACAGGAATGATTGGCATTGAGTAACCTTTATGGAAAATGTAAGGAAATTCTATAAGAGACATGCCATATCTTCTTCACGAGGAACCGTAGCACTGAAGGGATCTTATCGGGGTATTTTTCTTTAGCCATCAACTCGACATCGAACTCATTTTCAGCTACGGCAACGAGTTGCTCATTGACTACAGCAATAGCCTTGCCTGCATACTTATCCACAAGCTCACTAAAATGCTCGACAATCCAGAGGTCATCTTTGTCCATCGCTGTCTCCAACGGATCATTGGGTTATCAAAATAACGGATTCTATAAAAACCTTAATGGATATTTAAGAAAAAGTCAACCAGTCCTAAGTCATACCGCTACAGACTCAACCTTTTCAACGGGAAGATTCTGAATGGTTATGTTTACAAGATCTTCAAGAGATAATTTTTTGCTGGTATCGAGGATTTCGATACCCACGATGTGTCTCTTTTCGTCGAGATCGACCGTGACTCCCTCCTCAATGTCAATATTGTCCTCCACAGATGCTTCCCTCAACTGGATATACAAGGCATCGGCTTCTTTGTCATACTCTATTCTCAATGCAAATCACCTCATTAAAAGAATCATATCAAATGCCTTTTGCAGTTGCAAGCAACGTTTAAAGCCTGATACCTGTTTCCAACTTATTTTACGCTTTGCGCTATGTTTACCCGCCGAAGTTGGGCTTTTGAACGCAGGCAGGCGCTTTGCGTGATTTTGAAAACGGAGAAAAGACAAGAGGGGTTATCAGGTCTTGCAATCCAGGTCTTGCAATCCAGGTCTTGCAATCCAACATTTTGAATTTCATTTCTTTTGTTCCTCCAACTTCATGACCGCACGGCTCCTAAAACTTTCGAAGGTGGTCTTTCTTCGTCGTTATCACGGAATTCGGGATGCTTCGGTATCTATTTTTGCAGTTGCCATTCTATCGATTTTTATGTATCCTTAATAAAGGAGGTGGACGTAATGATCTACAAAGGCATAGCAAACGGAAAAACGATAAAGCTTGAGGAACCCTTACCATACCCCAAGGGACAAGCAGTCCAGGTTTCGGTTAAGCCGCTGGAACTGCAACTTCATATCGGTTCCGCAGTTGCGATTCGACAGGTGATGCATGAAGAGCCTCATTTAGAGTGGGGAGACGTGGACGAACTGGAACGAGCGATTGAACAAGGCAGACTACCTGTACACCAGGAAAGTGTGTTCGACGGGACATAACAAATGAATTTCCTTTTTGACACGACTGCCTTCAGCGACTTAATGCGTGAGCATCCCGGACTTGATGCCCATCTTGCAACGATCTCCCCCACTGATGATCGTATAGTTATCTGTTCAGTGGTGAGAGGAGAAATTCTTTATGGTATCGGACGTCTGGTTGAAGGTAAACGGCGAGAGGAGTTGGAGGTCAAGGCTGCCAAAATCTTTAATATCCTTCCTTGTGAACCTATTCCGGAAGAAGCGGGCGATTATTACGCAAAAATAAAAATCACCCGTCAGCGGAAAGGATTAATCCTTGATGAGAATGATCTTTGGATTGCAGCGACTGCCTTAGCATTAGATGCAACACTCATAAGTCGGGATAGCGACTTTCATGATATTGATGGGTTGAAGGTTGAAAACTGGACGACGTGAAAGCGTTAAACGTTATTAATTTCTATTGTCCATCCATCACTATCCTTCTGCTTTAATTTTATACTAAACGGTGAGTTCGATAAGCCAATAACGTTTAAAAAAGGCTTCATTTCCATTACCCCATCTCCCTATCTCCCTATCTTTCTCTTTGCTTTTTGTCGTGATTTTACCTGAATTGACAGCTTTATTTTGGACTCAAAAATTAAAAATTAAAAAAATTAGCAGGAAAACTTTCTCCATTCGTTAATTTCTATTTATTATCAATAACATAACGAGATTTTCAAGAATTTCTATCCAATTATTTTGGTTACCTTTTGGTTACCTCCCTGTGATATAGATGGAGTTAAATTTTTATGACTCACTTATTCATTAGTGTAATTCGGTGTCATTCGTATCATTCGCTAAGTGTTGGAGGTTTGCATGAATAGCTATCTGGTTCGTATTTACCGTAGAGGGGAAGATAATCCGCGTGTCCTTGTCGGAGTGGTAGAAGAGCCTGGAGTCAACGGAAAGAAAGCATTCACCAACCTCTATGAGCTATGGGAAATCTTGAATCCAGTACAAAATGGGGAGACCCAAGCGAAGAAAAGGAAGGGGACGAAAAACACATTAAGTTGGATTCGAATCTAAGCCTGATGCCTCTCCCCATGATGACAGGCCTGATGAGGATTTTTCAACACATTAAGGAAGTTGTATTGATTTATGTCATCTCGTTTATCTAAAGCAATCATCTTAGGTTTTTTCATAGGCATCGTGGGACTCATCATCAGTGTCCTTCCCTTTGGGCTTAGCCTTGATGAAAACATGGGTCTCGGTTTGTTGTTCAAGCTGAGAGGGGAAAAACAAACATCCTCCTGATGTCGTCATAGTGAGCATAGACAAGGAATCCTCTGAGAATCTCAACCTGCCTGACAACCCGGATAAATGGCCCCGTTCACATCCATGCACGTTTAATTGAAAATCTGGTGAGAGAAGGTGCTAAAGTCATTGCCTTTGACGTCCATTTCATAGAGCCCCGTTCTCCTGAGGATGACCAATTGTTTGCAAAGGCCATCAGCAAGGCTGGCAATGTGGTGCTCTGTGAACCCCTCAAAGCCAAGGAGATTCCCTTATCGAACAAAGGGAGCTCTTATGCAGATGTTCACAGCATTGTGAAAATAGTGAAACCCCTTGATCTCTTTTCGGACCCTGCTGCTGCCACAGCGCCTTTTGTCTTACCCAGAATACCCTTCAAGGTGAACCAGTATTGGACATTCCAGACAGGTGCAGGAGATTCGCCGACGTTGCCGGTCGTCGTATTCCAGCTTTTCACTTTAGCAGGTATATGACGAGTTTATCCATCTATTGGAAAAAGTCAGCTCCAAATCAGGCCAGAAAATTGCCGCCTGATCGTGACGCAGTCATCAAGACAGGAAACGTCAAAGGGTTGATCAGAGAGATCAGGGAGATTTTTGAAAGCGATCCTCTGATTGCAGAAAGAATGCTCAAGGAATTGGAAAATTCAAAGACCTTATCTGCCGATGCGAAAAAGCATCAAATGGATCAAATCTCTCATTCAACATGTACGAGGGTCCCAGTAGTCGATATGTCAACTACTACGGACCCCCTCGAACGATCACTACCATTCCGTACTATCAGGCGCTGCAACTCCGTAATGGAACAGTGGGCGAAAAGAAGATAAACCTTAAAGATAAGGCTGTGTTTGTGGGACTCTCGGAAGTACTGCTCGCAGAAAGAAAAGACAGCTTTTACACGGTCTTTTCACAGGCAAACGGCATATTTATCAGTGGGGTAGAAATTGCTGCCACCGCCTTCTTAAACCTTTTGGAAGATAAGCCTTTGAAGCCGCCCAGCTTACATTTCTTAATTCGTCATGATCCTTATCTGGGGTATCCTCTTGGGCATCATTTGTCGTATGCTCCCCATTGCTCGTCTCCGCATTGAGTGTCGTCGGGTTGAGCATTCGTCTATCTCTTTCTGGCGAAGTATCAATTCAAGGCCAACGATAGCTGGTATCCCGTTGTGACTCCCTTACTTTTCCAGGCCCCCCTTGCCTTTTTTGGAGGCCTTGTCTGGAATTATGTGGATGTCAATAAAGAACGCCAGAACATCAAGAAGGCCCTTGGATACCATCTCCCCAGGGAAGTTGTCGAGCAGATTGCGAAGGACATTGTCCACGTCGAGACAGAGGCTCAAGTCGTCTACGGGATCTGCCTTTTCACGGATGTGGCAGCAGTACACCACCTTATCGGAGACGATGGATCCAGTGGAGTTAGGCCGATTGATGAACCGGTACTATGAAACCATGTTCAAACCCGTAAAAACAAATGGTGGGTATGTGTCCGGTGTGATTGGTGATTCGATGTTGGCATTATGGGCAACGACGAGCTCTGAGGCCACTGCCAAGGAGAAGGCTTGTTCGGCGGCCATCGATATCAAGAAGGAGTTAAAGCTGTTTTACGAATCATCGGAATTTCCCAATCTCAAGACACGCATCGGCCTGCACTGCGGTCAAATTTTGCTCGGACACATCGGGGCTCTGGACCATTATGAGTATACCCCCATGGGTGATATCGTCAACACTGCATCGAGAATCGAATAGCCTCAATAAACAACTGAGGACAGGGTTACTGGTATCGGAGGAGATGGTTCATCAACTGAATGGTTTCCTGACAAGAGAGGTTGGAAAATTCAGGCTGGCCGGAAAGATTAAACCTGTTGTGGTTCATGAATTATTGGGTCGTAAGGAAGAGGCCGAAGAAAAAGTGAAAAGTGCTTGTGCGATCTTTGCTGAGGCCCTGGGTGCTTTCAAAAGGCAATCCTGGGATGAGGCGAGAGAAAAATTTTCCGAATCCTTGAAAAGTTAGGAGAAGATGGTCCTTCACGCTTCTACATGAAGCTTTGCGAAGACTATAAACAGAATCCACCCGGAGAATCATGGGATGGAGTGGTTCGCATGGATAAGAAATAGAAGTCTAACTAAGGGTATCGTTGCCGAACGTTGATAAGAGGCTTGTTCATCGATCTTAGTTCTTCGAGCGTAACCGTACCACACGAGCTTCCAGGCTTCGATACCAGCATCGTCACGTTAAGCGATTTGGCATGAAATCCAAGAAAGGAGGTTGGCAATGAAAAATTCCCTCATACTTTTTAGGCCTTTTAATATTCATCATCATTATTGTCTTGTTATCCCCCTGTGCTTATCCTGAAGAGAGGTGTAAGCAATGGGCTGGCAAGGTCGTTTCAATCCAGGGGACCGTTCAGGTGAGAATGGCGGGCGAGACGCAGTGGCAACCTGCTAAACTAAACAATACCTACTGTCCCGGCGATACCATACGGGTACTGGACAGAAGCCGGGCAGACATTGCCCTGATCAATCAGCCAGTCCTTCGTCTTGATCAGAACACGACGCTCACCCTCAGAGGAATGAAAGAGGAAAAGACCTCCGTCGTAGAACTCCTCAAGGGGGCGGCACATTTCTTCAGCCGCGCTCCCAAGAACCTGGATGTGAATACAGCCTTTGTAAACGCTGGTATCGAGGGAACAGAATTTTTCGTAAGAGTCGATGATGACAAAACCTTCCTGTCGGTATTTGAAGGAAAGGTGTTAGCCTCGAACGAAGCCGGTAAGCTGACGATCGTCAGCGGTCAATCGGCAGTGGCCGAGAAAGGCAAAGCGCCTGAGTTGCGTGTCGTGGTAAAGCCTCGAGATGCCGTCCAGTGGACGCTCTATTATCCGCCTGTCTTCTATTATCGTCCTGCCGATTTTCAGGCTCTTCCTGAAAGGACCAGGCCATGATCAAGAAATCCGCAGAGGCCTACATGAAGGGCGATTTTACAGCAGCCTTTGAAAGCATCCGCAGATTCCCTGAAAATGTGCGTGAACCGCGTCTGTTCACCTATCGTGCCTCTTTGCTGCTTGCCGTTGGCCGAGTCGATGAAGCAAAAGCAGACCTCGATAAGGCACTCAGTATCGCACCCAATAACAGCGATGCCTTGGCACTTCAATCCATCATTGCAGTCACACAAAATGAAAAGGATAAAGCGCTTGACTCTCGCAAAAAAGGCTGTTGAGGCTGATCCAAAGTCCGCTTCAGCACGGATTGCTCTCTCCTATGCCCAGCAGGCGAATTTCGACCTCGAAGGTGCACGAGCCAGCCTGGAAGAGGCGGTGAAATTAAATCCGGAAAATGCCCTGGCCTGGGCAAGGCTGGCTGAGGTCTGGCTGATGTTCGGCGAGCTTAACAAAGCCCTTGAGGCGGCACAAAAGGCAGTTAGCCTGAATCCAGACCTGTCAAGGACGCAGACCGTTCTGGGCTTTGCTTACCTGACACAGGTCAAGATCAAAGATTCAAAGAAAGCCTTTCGAAAAGGCGATTGAGCTGGATCAGGCAGACCCACTCCCGAGGCTCGGTCTTGGGATTGGCAAAGATCCGTGAGGGTGGCTTCCCGAAGTGGGAACAAGATTTGATGAAGATGGTTGACAGTGGTCTCATGGAGGGAACAAGGGATCTTGAGATTGCCGTCAGCCTTGATCCTGACAATTCTCTTATCCGAAGCTATCTGGGTAAAGCTTACTATGAAAAGACACAGGACAAGCTTGCAACAGACCAGTTTGAGATGGCCAAGAAGCTTGACCCCTCAGACCCAACTCCTTATTTCTACGATGCCATCGAAAAGCAGACAACGAACCGGCCTGTTGAGGCATTGCATGATTTACAAAAAGCAATCGAATTAAATGACAACCGAGCGGTCTACCGTTCGAAGCTGTTGCTCGATGCGGACCTGGCAGCACGGAGCGCAAGCCAGGCTCGAATTTACAATGACCTTGGCTTTCAGCAGCGTGCTCTGGTTGAGGGCTGGAAATCGGTCAATACCGATCCGGCTGACTTTTCCGGCCACAGGTTTCTGGCCGACACCTATTCTGCTTTACCCCGCCACGAGATTGCAAGGGTGAGTGAACTGCTCCAGTCTCAACTTCTTCAGCCCCTTAACATCACCCCGATTCAGCCTCACCTTGCAGAAAGCAATCTGTTCGTCATCAGTGGTGGAGGTCCTTCGGACCTCTCCTTTAATGAATTCAATCCCCTGTTCAACCGGAATCGTTTAGCCCTTCAGGCAAGTGGCATTGTGGGTAATAACGCCACATTTGGTGAAGAAGTTGTTGCCTCCGGAATCTATGATAAGGCCTCCTTCAGCATTGGTCAGTACTACTTTAAGACAAATGGATTCCGTGAAAACAATGATCTTAAGGACAACATTTTTAACGCCTTTCTACAATATAACCTCTTTCCCGAAACGAGCATTCAAGGTGAATTTAGATACAGAGATACCAAGAATGGGGATCTTGAGCTCAGGTTCTTTCCTGATGATTTTAGCCGGAACCTCCAATGAAAAAGATGAAACCAACTCCTATCCGCCTTGGTTTCCATCACGCCTTTTCACCAGGTTCTGATCTCCTCGGCAATTTCATGTATCAACATAGAGATCAGCGGTTCGCAGGACAGACCGACTGATCCTTTTATTACCTCAATCGATGATAAGTTCCCTGATCAACGATGCTTTTAGCGGTGAGCTTCAACATCTGTTCCGCTCGAAATACATTAACCATTACCAGCGGCGTAGGATATTTCCACATAGATGCGAAAGAAAAGCTTATCTTAGAGTTCGACCCTATGTTCGGATCCCCCACTTCCCAGGATACCACTCTCCGAAAATGTCCGACACACCAATCTCTATCTATATTCCTACATCAACCTCCTAAAAAATGTGACGTTCACTCTTGGCGCAAGTGGTGACTTCTTCCACACGGATAGTCGCAAATTCAGAGTCAAGAAACCAGTTCAACCCGAAATTCGGAATTACCTGGAATCCGTTTCCAGATACCACACTTCGCGGCGCTGTTTTCAGGGTTTTGAAGAGAACGCTGATTACGAACCAGACCCTTGAGCCAACCCAGGTTGCAGGCTTCAACCAGTTCTTTGATGACGTCAATGCAACAGAATCATGGCGCTATGGCGTAGCCGTAGATCAGAAATTCTCCAAAAGTATATACGGAGGAGTGGAATTTTCCAAGAGGGATCTGGAGATTCCGTTTCGAGAGTATGTGAATTCAGAAACGTAACCAGATACAGTTCGACGCGGGGATGGAAAGGAATATCTGGGTCGTGCTTACCTTTTCTGGACACCCCATCCATGGCTTGGCATTCAGCGCGGAATATCAGTATGAGCGATTTAGAAATGATGAATTCTGTCGCGGATTCATTCAAGGAAGTAAAGACACATCGGGTTCCTCTTGGAGTGAAATTTTTCCACCCTTCGGGATTGAGTGCTTCGCTGAAAGCAACTTACTTCAACCAAGACGGTGATTTCATGCGACGGGGAGGTGGTTCCTTTGAGTCCGGTCAAGATGAATTCTGGGTAGTCGATGCCGCAATCAGTTACCGCCTGCCGAAGCGGTATGGTTTTATCTCGGTCGGAGCGACAAACCTTTTTAACAAACATTTCAAGTATCATGAAACAGACCTTCGTAACCCAATTGTACAACCAGACAGATTCATCTATGGCAAAGTCACGCTGGCCCTTCCATAAAAACAGGAAGGTAACTGCTGTTTGGAAGGAGGTGACGATACATATGCGATAGGGAAGTGATTAAAGGAATCTATTGTTCGTGTAAACTTGAAGTTTATAAGCTATTTATTGAAAGGAGGGCTAAGATGAAGAGAACATACTTATTATTTTCAATAGTAGTTGCATTGCTTTGCTGCTTGCAGCCTCCGGGGTCAGAGCGACAGAGATTGTTACCACCTCACCTTCCATCCCCAGGAGTTGCCACGCCGCCCCGTGAATGTACGATAAATGTCTGGACCGATGGAACAAAGAACATTAAAATTGAGGCCGGTCCGGGTTTAAGTGGTCTCGCTGACCAGTTTCCCATTTCCACATTTTGCCCGGGTACACAAAACCCATGCCTACAATGGCAATATCGATGGACATTTACTAATGTAACTCCCATAGAGGCACTGGTCTCTGTTGACAGCGACATAACAGTTCTCAGTTCTATCGACTCCCAATGCCCAGGTTTCTAAGATTATTCCAATCGTCGCCGAAGGGGAGCGCTTTCTTAAATTTCCAGCGTCGTGGTACGATATTCGATGCGGACTATTTTACACCAGTAAACGTCACACCTGGAACATTAACGGCAGGCTACGTAGGCAAGATTTCTACTACCTTGTTTGGGAAAACAATATGGTTACCAGTGGCGGGGCGTTGCGCGCTCGCGGGAGCAGACAACGTGGTTCTTCAACAGAATCAAGCTGTAGCTGACGAGCAGACATACAGGGCGGGGGATTGTGTAGTAGCTTTTAGAGTCAACTCTGAGGGGAAGGTTATACCGGGTACAATTAATTTAATCGATGGTGACGTGGAAAAATGTCCCATTTCTACCCCTGCAGAAGAGCTAACTCCGCTCTTGGTCGACGCAGAAACACCTTACGTCTTTCCCCGGGGCAATTGACTCTACCTCCCGGGTCATGCAAATACTGTTGGATTAACACGGCTGGTGGCAAATCTTGTGTTACATGCACCACATGTGTTGTTGTTAATCGTCAGTGTGTGCCAGGACCTACCCCATAAAGCAGTACAGGCCAGTCACATATACTCCATAACCTGGTGTCAGGGCGGGGCCAGAAATGGCCCCGCCCTTCGTTTATGGGGTCTTGCAATCCTACTTTTTAATTTCATTTCTTCTGTTGCTCCACCCTGCATCACCGCACTGCTTATCGTAGCATAATGAACACCCAAATACTCTGCAATCTCTCTCATCCTATAACCATATTGGAATATACGCCATATAACCAATGTGTTATTGCAAGAACCCACTTCTTTTCCTTCCTCGACGTGGATAGATCATCCCTCTTGATTCAAAAACCATCTACACAAAATATAGAAACTGGTTGATTTGGGTAGCCAGATAGGACCAACGGTTTTTTAGCTGTTGGAATACTAAAGGGCCGAAAAAAACAGCTTCACTAAGATTCAAGATAGGCTTTCAAGCTGACTATCTTAGTTGTTTCATATTTTCTTAGTCGAAGCATTTCTTTGTCTCCGGTCACGATGATGTCAGCCTTCCCAAAAACGGCACATTCAAGAATTCTATTGTCTGGCTCATCTTTTAATGCACTCATCCGTAGAGTTGGCCTAACCCATTCGACTATCTCTGACAGAATTACTGCCACACGGCTAATCTCTTCTTTATCTCGGCTAAATTTGGTCGAAAGCGTGGAAAGAAGTTCGTCAAGGATTTCCTTGGATAGAAGCAGAATGTCTTCCCCTTCAATGATTTTGAGAACTGCCTTTTCCGCCAGACTTCCCGGAATGATGAAGGCAGAGACAAATATGTTGGTATCAAATACCACTCTCATTGGTTAAGATACCACTTCAGATCTTTTTCGGTTAAAATCCCCTTATCTTTAGCCTTCGAACTCCAGTATCTTTGAATTTGATAGAACTCTTTTTTCAGCCTCTCCTTCCTCGAAGCCTTCAAGGCATCCTGAATAACCGCACTCAGCGTTTTCCGTTCTTCACGTGCCATCTCCTCAACCTCTTTTGCTAACTCAAAAGGTAAGGATATGGTCTTCTTTACAGCCTTTGCCATGTCAAACCGCCTCCTTATTAAAGTATGAATAAATCATACCATAATAACCTACTTCATTCAAGCATAAAATAAGAAACCTTTAGGAGGGGGTGGTGTCACCCATTAAAAGGCAGAGCCATTTGCCCTGCCTTTAGCATTTAAGAGAACAATGGGGGGGCTGGTAATCGTAAGGTAATGGCTCAGTTACAGGTGTTTTTATCCCCCTTTAGCAAAGGGGGATAAAGGGGGATTTTAAAATTATCCTGAGAAAATTTCCCCTTGCCCCTCTTTGCCACCAAAGAGGGGTATAACTGTAGCATAATGAACATCTAAATACTAAAAAAAGGCAGAACCATTTCTTGATTCTGCCTTTGCTATTTTTAAATTATCTCAATTATTCCTTAATATTCCTTAAATCTCAGAATGTCGCCTGACGTTTTATCGATGGTCACCTTAATAAAAAAAATATCATTTTCATCTGCCTGTTTACCTAAAATCATTTTCCCCCAATTCATAATGGATTCTTCCGATATTCTTCCCGGGTCTTTTCTCCTCTCTGGTAAGATCCCTATTAACTCGTATCCTTTTACTGTGTCACGCCAATAGAATTCATAAGCTACCATAGGGGTCACCCTCTATTTAAGTTTCAATTATCAACTTTCACAAATAGATAACGCATAACTGAGGAATTTCTTCATGTGAATTACCTATTACAAGGAAAAAACAAATGGCTTCGACAAATATCCTATTAAAAATCAAGCAATTTTATTGCCAAAATCTTTATAATTATAATACATTGATATTATTGAGTTTTCCCCAGACTAAGGTTTTTAGTAAATGTTAAAAGTATAAAGTTTTCCAACAGAAGTTTTATATTTATAGCCTAACTAAGTAATACCTATGATAAATTTACACATTTAAAAGTTGTAAACTTCCTTTACAAGTTTTTACAGGATTCCTTTCTCAGAACAAAAATCCTTCACTCAATGATTGAATAGGGTAAACTTCGGAGGGACATTTTTTGATATTTTATTCGATAATAATCAGGGGGGGGTAAATATTCTCTCTGAAGATTGGGGGGAGTAATACGAGATTGCATCGCTTCGCCCTGTACACCCTGCCTTCCGCAGGGAGGCATGCGGTGCAGGGCTTCGCTCGCAATGACCACTTTGGGGACTTTTTACGAGACCATCATATATTTACCCCGTATAATCCTGAAAGCCCCAATCCTCAGACTGGGGATGAAGGCAATTTCAGATCTAAAGACAAAGAAAAGCCCGGTCCTTTAGGACGGGGATATACGGGGT
>CAWFSX010000006.1:0-40685 GCA_963818595.1 uncultured delta proteobacterium | reverse complement strand
GGCATTACACCTTATTGACATAGTTATCTGCCTGGCTGCCGGGGTGTTGAGTATCATCTGGTTTGAAGGGCTCAAGATGTTTAATGGTGGCAAGCAAAGGCACCTTTCATTGAAAGACTCTTAGGAGACTCATTGCCCAACCTTACCCTCTTTATATAGGTCTGGCTCCGGGAAATCCTCTAAAAATTTGCGGACCCAGAGATCGGCCTCGGCTATGTTCCAAGTTCGGCCCATATGAAACTGTTTTGCTTATCAGTCTCTGCTTACAGTGGATGTCCCATTTATAAACGCAAAACAGCAGGCAGGAAAGAAGTCAATGGGAGGGTGGGAAATAAAAGTCTCTTGTCAACAAAACAGATTGCTCCATTTCATGGTTTGACTCTTATTTTTCTTTCTGGTTTAATCCTGCTAACCTTCTTTTCCGGGGACAAATCCCCCTATGGCAGTCTCTGGTTCTTCGTTACGTATCCTCGGTAGGCCTCCTCTTTGTCATGAAATTGATTTATGATCGCAAAGTGATGGGAAAGGCTGGAATTTCCTTGCATCATTTTTCTCCCATCTTTTTCGTTATTTTCATCTACACATCACTCGGAGACATTATTCAGCATCTTCGTCCTTTTTGTCCTTCCTGGGGCCTAACATAATCAGCTTCGATCCAATGACCTTCGTTACCTGCTTCTGAGTGCCTTTTCATCCTTCCATCCCATGACACATAGGAGTCTTTGGCGCCTGATGCCCAGTCCAAATCGGCCTGTCTGATCTGTCTCATCAATTTTTTGTCAGCCATGATTTCAAATGTCTCCCGCCAGGCCCCCATGTCCTCGGTTATCACCTCGTGGATGACGGACTTGAGTTCATCCACGGTCATATCTGAAACCTTCTTGGCAGATGTCTTCATTTTCATAACCTCCTCTACCACTCTCTGGGTTCATCTTCTCAATTTTCTCATTATACTTTACCAGCTTTACTGAAATATCTCAACGGATAAAATTGGACTTCGTCACCCCAAATTCCAAATGTCTATGCTTTCAGGTTTTAGGTTCCATGGGTTTTACCCCCTCATAAAGGCTTCAATTCTTTATCTGCCTCGCTGATGGTGTCTTTACTAATTCTCTCACGCTTTGATTCAAGATATTTTGCTTTCTGCCATTCGTAAATCATTTTGAAAGCATCTCTAACCCCGGGATGATTATCTATATAGAGGTCCTCTGGTCTAACGGGTCTTAAATTTCCATCTGAATCCTCTATTAATTGTACTATCTTATATCTCGATGAAAGCGAGAGGGTCTTTTTCTTCTTTTTATTTAAGGCCATATTCTTACCCCCTTTTATGCAAAAAAGAATGGTGGAATCGGGACTTTCTCTACGAAGGATGGAATATATCAGAAACGAAACTGGAAGCCAACAAGAAAAATTGGGATGTCGACACGGGACATTTAAAATTTAAAAGTGCTCAGGTTTTCATAGATTTAAAGTTTAGAAGCGCACACCTTTTTTATCTGACGGAAAGACATGATCTAAAGAAACAAAGGGAGGTTTTAGATCATGTCCCAAGGGACTGGTTCGTATATATCCCCTACCGATTACCAATTGCAATAGAGCATGTCCGGCTTAATTGTTTGATTCTCGAGTACAGGAAGTTATCTTCGGAAAAGGGGTTGCGAACTCCACCTACTTATATGTACACACGCATCCCTCTGTAATTTAATGATTACAGAGAGAAATCTTTGCCAAAAAAAAGCAGGATCATTCTTGACCCTGCCTTTCCCTATTTTTAAGTGTATTCAGATCTACTTCTTTAAGAACTTCTTTTTCCCAATCCAGTTTAAGGATTTCTAATCATCGTCATCGTCGTCATGATCGTGACGGTCGTGATGGTCATCATCATCGTCATCATCGTGACCCTTACCTTTGGAGTACCCATGATGGTCGTCATCATCGTGACCTTTACCCTTGGAGAGCCACGGACCCGTCCCAATTTTTGGACAACCGGATGAATCGTAACCTGGGTTGCCTATCAAACTCTTGTCGCATTTCTGGAAGAGAAATAACCTCCCCGCCTTCGCCTCTCCATGATCATCTGCCATTGCGACAGACGGAATAATCATGAACATCATAACAATCATGAGAATTACGAACCTTTTCATGATCTCCTCCTTTCGAGCTAAAATGATTTTAAACCTTGAGTAACTTTTGCCCTCACACACTTGTCACTAATCCAAGCCCCAGTACGTTTGACTAAATTTACTAACCCCCTTTATCCAGATATTGATTCATTCATTTCACCCTCTTTAAGTATTTAACCACATTTTAGATTTTTCCTCTGGAAAAAGAACACTCCATGAAACATTTTTACTGTAGCCTCTTTATGAGCATTAGACGTAAAGAATGGGGAAATTATTCATACTCCCCTTGCTTTTTTTGTTCGGTCAGATTCGACACCATGTCCGCATCAAGCCACGGTGAAGATGAATCGCTCCATAGTCAGTGCCACCGCCTTTGCATGTGGACAAATGTGCGAATTGATTATTCGGCCGATAGTTGCCCAAACTGCAGATATCGGGTAGAAATATTGCATATTTAGAAGATAGAGTTGTCTCTATTTACGATTTCTGGCCATCACAAAAATCTTGTCAGAAGCCTGGGATATCGACACAATTTTTATACAATCCAGACAGGCAACTGCTAATTCCGCCAGGATTTCCTCACGGGAGCAGAACTTTTTATGAAAAGAGGCTTTGCCTGAACCTATTTTCTCTATGGTTTGCTTTCCTTTCTGGTTTCCGTGGTCTTATACTGCACCAGCAGATATTTTCTGGATACTTCACCCATGATCTTAAGCAGTTCAATCCTTTTACTCTTTTCAAAATAGTAAAAAAACCTGATCGAGGCAATTAAATTGGCCTCACCTTCTTTTAAGGAATCGCTTAGGGTGAAAGCATTGCATTTCATTACCCTGCCGTCCAGGCTCAAAGACTTGAACATCTTCCTTGCACTCTCAACCATTGGATTGGAGAGGTCCGCACCAATCACCTTGTATCCCTTTTTATGCCAATATGGGAACAACGTTTCCCAGTCCCGCATGGAAGATCACATACGGTGTGGATATCATCAAGGTTTTTGAGGCATTTATCTATTGCCCTTTCCTCGAACCATCTTTTGAAAACCCCCAATATAAATTTCCCTTTTCGGAATTCCAAATACTCCTCCGAATTCCAAAAGAGGGGGTATTGCTTAACGTTTTCCTTTGTTCGGTTCAAGGTATTTTTTATTTGTTCAGACATCTTTCGTCCCTCCTTCCATAAAGGACGACCAAAGAAGTTGGATTTAGAATAGAGAAGGTTCTTGGGCTTATAAGAAATTTAAAGGATGGATATAGGCGGACGGAATATTGACGTTACAAACCCCTGATCAAGTAGAACCCTGGGGGCTATAGGGATTAAAGGTGACAGCAGCCATTAGCTGATAGGTTTCTGGATCCTCGGGGAGAAATGGATCGATGGAGTCCTCTATGGATACGCAATTGGGGCATTCGGGCGTCGCGAGGATCACGTTGGCTTGTATCACAGGGACTTTGAGATCCAGACTCGGGGATATTTCCCAATGGGGAAAAGTCATGTGACCCTAAAAGGGAAGAGATAATAACAAGAACAACAAGGATATTACTAATCAATCTCCATCGCATAGTGAGAGAAATTTAACATGGTCACATGTCACTGTCAAGAGCCTCACAACAACAACACATAACAGCAGGGGTCTTACATTAAAGCAGGAAGATTGGATGTTTGGATGTAATTACGACCCTTGGGGGTGAAAAGGAGTTCGGTGAACCATAAGGTAGGCATCCGGCCTTCCTTATTTTAAAACGGTCGGTCAAAAGATTGACGATTAACAAATAAATTTGACGTTTTTAAGTCCGTTTTTCTTTCAGCATATCTCATAATTATCTAGCATTATTTAGATTTTGTTTGTTGTTTGTGGTTGGCATGTTTCCTGCGTATTAATTTTCCTAAAAGATTCTTAAAGTTATTGCCAGGGAAATCTTATGAACGTAACGGACATTAAGGATGTTTCACTGTTTCCTTCGGAAAAAATTATCAATCGGGAACAAGTACGCCACGATCCTATCTCTGATTTCAAAGAAATTTTAACTAGATCAGTGAACGAAGTAAACGAACTGGCAGCCGAGTCAAATCGAAACGTTGAGCAGATGCTTTTGGGAAAGATTGACATTCATCAGGCAATGATTGTAATGGAAAAGGCCGGTATCTCTTTTAGACTGTTCCTCCAGGTCAGAAATAAAATTATTACCGCATATGAAGAGATTATGCGAATGCAATTCTAAGTCATCTCCCATTCGAAATTATTTTCCACCTGAAAATTCTTGGCAAAGGCTTCTAATCCCAACAAACTTTATAACTCTCAATTTGATTTTGTTTTCCGACCTCGAAGATCTCCGCATAACTTGGACAGATACCTACGAGGCAAATAATGAAATTACAAATTAAAGAGGGAAGGCTGGGTCTTCTTCAGTATCATTGCTACGTTTCGGGGGTGAAACGGGCTTGCGTGAACCACAAGGTGGGGAACCCGACCTCCCTTTATTTAAAGCAGTACGTCATCGTGTGGGCCAAATTAAGCATCGTCACTTTTTTGCCTTTCCTGGGGCCTAACATAATCAGCTTCGATCCAATGACCTTCGTTACCTGCTTCTGAGTGCCTTTTCTATCCTCCCATTTCTCCGTCTTGAGTCATCAGCTTAACAAGAGCAGAATAGCTTGCCAAGATGTGCGTCTCGCAAAAGGCTTCGATATGAAAAACAAACCAAAACCCCGAGTTCGTTCCGTTTGTTACTACTTGAAGTGTTGTATGGAGGCAAGATTTTCAAAAATCAGAATTTCAGTAAGGAGTAGTTGAAAAGGGGACTGTTTCGTTGACTACAAAGTCTCACTCCAAGATAGCTATGGAGGGTAATGATTACTGGGGAAGATATACATCATGAAAGGGTCATTCCTTTTTTCTCACGAAAAAATAGAAATAACAGAGATTGATGACGCCAGTGAGGGCTAAACAGAGGAACATGATAGGATAGCCGGCCGTATGAATGATGATGCCCATGATCACTGGGCCCAAGCTTACTCCCAAATCCGTGATGGCTGTGAACGTCCCCATCGCTGGACCTGGAGAAGAACCCACACGCTCAAGAGCATAGACCACCAAAGAGGGCATGAGAAAGGCATGCCCAATTCCCCAAATCACTGCAACAAGAATAAACATGGGTAACGTTTTGGAAAAAGCGAGGATGACCATCGAAATGATATAAGTGGTAAGGCAAGGCAGGATAATTTTTTCTCTGCTATAGAGATCCAATAGCTTCCCACCCAAAGCACGGCCCAAAATAAGCATAATGGCCATAGTGGTAAAGAAAAGCCCGGGATTGGTAACGCCTTGATCTACTGCATAAAGAGGGAAAAAGGCAGTTAGAGCTCCCCAGATGAAGAGAGAAAGGGAACTAATGATAGACGGTGGAACGCTTTCCGACTAAGTAAAAAACTGTCCTCGCTGGTAGAATCCGGCAATGGAGCGATTTGTCTCCTTCCCAATCTATGAGTAATGAATAATGAGCCTAACGATAGACCTAAACAGACCCAGAAGAGGGCAGTGAAACTAAAGTGATTGATCAGGAACATTCCGAGGGAAGGACCTAAGGCACCGGAGAGGTTGATGGCCAGATAAAAATAACTGAGGCTTCGCCCCCGGTGGGCCTCTGAGCTGATATTGACGATCAATGTCAGTGAGGCAGTTTGGAAAAATGCGAATCCAATTCCTTGAAAGATCCTCACGATCAAAAGAGGCCAAAAAGGGGGAGCGAAAAGATAGGCAACGGAAGTGAGGGCAAAGAGAAGGGCACCAGCGATCATAAAGGTTTTTTCGTGGGTTTTTAAAAGGGCTCTTCCAATAAATGGCCTTAAAAATAAAGAGGAGAAGAAGAAGATTCCAATGAGAACACCAATCTCTGTCTCCGTAGATCCCAATCTTGAAAGGTAGATTGGGAGAGTGGGAATCAGGATATGGAAAACGGAGGTAAAAGCGAATTGGGCCAAAAAAACGAGGACAAAATCACGGGTTAATATCTTTGGCATCGTTTGAGTCGTCATCTCTCATCTTTGTGGATTATCATCCAACAGTATTCAACTTTATAATGAATTATTCAACTCAAAATTTTTGTCCTCATATTTTGAAAGGTATGGTATGGATGCCTTCTTAATAGAGCAAGTATTTTGACCGGAGCTTGCAAAATTCTTCAAGAGGGTGCTGCCAGCTCCGAACGATGGAGTGAGGGTCCTGGCCATCCTTAACAGCTTGCAAAACCTTGCGCGATCCAATGGGTCCAAGTGTCTTATCAACCCGAAACTCTTTGGGGTAGAGCTGGTGAAGTGCGCTGGCAATCTCTACTCCCAAGGCAGGGGTATCGAGTGCCTGTCGATCAATCAGGGCAATCTGGACACCCTGACACACTTCATTCTTAAATGGATGGCTCATGGGTGTAAAATCCACTGGTGAAAAGTGAACACCATGAATTTGACGGTTGTTCAGGTAGACAGCGAGTTCTTTACCATTGATCCAGGGAGCACCGAGAAGTTCAAAAGGCATATCCGTTCCCCGACCCACACTCACATTGGAGTCCTCTACCATCGCCACACCCGGATAGAGAATAGCTCCTGTTAGAGTTCTTAAGTTTGGCGATGGTTTCACCCATTGCAGTCCGGTCTCGTCGTACCAGTCGGTTCGTTTATATCCGCGCATTTTAATCACGTGTAATGTGACACCCATCTTTTTCTCAGCGTTGAACATTTCAGCCAGTTCACCAACCGTCATGCCATGACGGATAGGTAGGAGAAAATAACCTGTGAATGATCTCAAGTCCCTGTCCAGGATGGGGCCCTGGACGAAGGATGCGGTGATTGGATTTGGCCGGTCGAGGACGTAAAACGGGATTCTCTTCCTCGCTGCGGCTTCCATTGCATAGCCCATTGTGGTGATGTAGGTGTAAAAACGGACTCCCGCATCCTGAATGTCAAAAACGAGGGCATCGAGACCTTTAAGCATTTTGTCTGTAGGACGCTTAACCTTCCCGTATAGACTGTAAACCGGAAGGCCTGTGAGAGGTTCGGTTGAAGAAGGGACGGTCTCGTCCTTTTCGCCTAAAAGGCCATGTTCAGGACTGAAGATCGCCTTTAGTTTCAAGCCCGATGCTCTATAGATGAGGTCCAGGGTGCGCTGTCCTGTCGAATCGATGCCCGAATGGTTGGTGATGAGTCCGAGCCGGAGCCCTTTTAGGGAAGCGAAATTTTCACTTTTTAGAGCATCAATGCCTGTCTGTACCTTCCCATCCTGGTTGAGATGGTTCCAGTCACTCTTCGTTGATTCATCATAGCTTTGAAGAGAGGGCTGGCTGGACAGGTTCTCATTGATCGAAACCGGTCCGAGTGCGTCTGACACGAGTGTCGCGACCTGTGACCGCAGTGGTTTCACATTGCCCTTCCCCTTTGGGTGAACCTGATTGGTCAGGAGGATGACATAAATTCTGGAAACCGGATCAATCCAGATCGATGTTCCCGTGAAACCTGTGTGACCATAAGAACCCACTCGAAGCCATTCACTCTGATTGGAAGCAAAGGGTGAGTCGATATTCCAGCCGAGCCCTCGGGCAACCATTTTATCGGGTGGTGTTTGGGGTGTGGTCATCTTCTCAACCATGAGGGGGCTCATGATATACACATTGTCGATCTTGCCCCCACCCAGAAGCATTTGGCAGAAGAAGGAAAGATCGTCAGCGGTTGAGAAAAGGCCGGCGTGGCCGGCGACACCGCCCATCTTACGAGATGCAGGATCGTGAACCTCTCCCCAGAGCATTTTTCGACTTTTTTTGTGCTCATACTGTGTGGGTGCAATTCTTTTACGCAGTGCAGGCGAAGGCTTGAAGCCAGTATTTTTCATTCCCAGTGGCCTAAAGATATGCTCCGAGCAATAAAGATCGAGGGGCTGACCGGAAATACGGTGAACAAGCTCGCCTAGGATTTGGAAGTTGATGTCACTGTAGATAAATTGTGTCCCTGGAGGAGCAACAGGTTTCTCTGAAATGATCATGCTGAGGGCTGTGTCGTAACCCGACCATTCTGGTTTAAGGTCGAGTCCCGGTTTGAGCCCCGAATAATGCGTAAGCAACTGATGTAGGGTGATCCCTTCCTTTCCGTTGGTTTCAAATTCGGGCCAGTATTTGGATACGGGGTCTTGGAGATTCAGTTTCTCTTTTTCAACCAGTTGCATCACAGCAGTGGTCGTGGCTACCACCTTTGTGAGAGAAGCGATATCAAAGATCGTATCGATCGTCATCGGCAGCTTTTGGGGGACGAGGGCGCAATGACCAAAAGCCCGGCGATAAATAACCTTTTCCTGGTTCCCGATCAGAATCACTGCCCCGGGAATGTTGCCAGCACGAATTGCCCTCTTTATGGCTTCCTCGATAGGTCCAAGTTTTTCTCTCTTCAATTCTTGAGCGGGGCCCAACTTATCCTGGGCCATCGGGGGTATCGGCAAAATCTGTCCAATCAGTAGAAACACCACCAATGCAAGGAGAGGCCTTATAAAATGTTTCACAGTCTTTTCCTTTTAAAGGTTGTCTGTTTCTCTCGTCTTAGATCTTTATTCTCTTCTCATTCGGTTTTGGAGGGGAGATGCGTATCTTATCCCAACGGGCGTTATCTTTTTCAGTCCATCCTCAAAATAATTATTCTGGGGATTCCAGAGCATCCAGCCTTGGGAACCAAATTCTTTTGCCGCATTGATCTGATCCTCCAATTCTTTACCTCTAAAGACCCTCCTGTCGAAGGCATAATCTCTAAAGGCCTGCAGCCAAGGTCTGAAACGGATGGACGGTAGACGTGTGCGTTCTTGGGCCCGTTTAAGAGTAAGATAAACAATTTCGTGAGGGTGTGCAACAGGCATTCTATAACCCGGTATTCCATACTGAAACCCTGAAGGATAGAGCATGGGACACACATAGTCAACGAGGGATACAAGATCTTCGAGTCTTTGTCCAATTTCGGTATCATTCAGATTCCAGCATACATAACCGAAGATATCTGCAGAAAGAAACACATTGTAAGGCATCAATCTTTCTTTCGCCTCCCTGAGAAACCCTGAGATGGCCCTCACCCTGTTCTCTTCTGTGTTAGACATAGAAAATCGAAGTCCGGATGTGTCAGGGAAGCGGACGTAGTCGAATTGTATCTCATCAAACCCAATCTGAGCGGCTTCCATGGCGATCTGAATGTTGTAGTCCCACACCTCCTTTTTGAATGGATCCACCCATGCGAGATTTTCCCGATCACGCCATAACTGTCCACTCTGAGTCTTCACGGATAAATCAGCCATCTTCAAAGCAAGGGGGTTGTCTTTGAATACAACAATCCGAGCAATGGTATAGATGCCCTTTTCCTTCAAAGATTTCATCAGGCCGTTCATGTCTTTCACCGTGATGATCTGTTGAGCTCCGACTTCTGAAGCAAGAGGGATGGAACTTTTATAAGGGATCATGCCTCTGTCTCCTTTCACATCGATCACCAGGGCATTAAGTTCCGTTTCTTCTATCAGTCTGATTGCAGATTCTCGCAAAGTTCTGTCTCCTATCCCATAAAAGGAGAGATAGAGACCTTTCGGGTTGAAGGGCGCCAGTTTGATCTCTTGAGGGATGTTTATGAGTGGAATGGTGAAGGCCTGCTTGGTTCCAATATATCCATGAGCCTTGATGCCAACCTTTTCTTTAGTCGTGTTGATATGAAATATGCCATTTTCATTCGTCCGCTCAATATCCTTACTGGACGTAATAAGTGCTCCCCCAATAGGCCTTTTGGTAAAAAGGTCTACGACTTTGCCGGTGGCAAACCCCATGGCATACTCAGGGATCAACCAAAAAAAAGTCACCGATAGAATCATGGCAAAGATCGAAGTTTTTATTCTATAACAAATCAAAGGTTTTATGACCTGAAATATCCTGGCTAAGGGATCCAGGTAAAAACAACTTTTTCCGACCAATGAGATAAGAACCATTTTTGGGGCTCCTTGCAAAGAGAGATTTTTGATTGTCTTTGGAAAACAGCAAATTCCCTCCGGGATAGCCTGTTTGGGAAATTCTTTTCCACTCCACAAAAAACCTTCAGAATGTACTACCCTTCGAACGGGAGCTTCATTAAAGTCTGCAGCGGGAGAGATGGTCTGTATTGCCAATAAGATAACGGGGAAGGGTCATCATGTTATCAGAAATGCTTGCATGCCGCCGATCCATGGACAATGCAGCCACATATCCTGCTTCGATTGCCTTATTCACAAGCTCCTCATCATAGATGCCAAAGGGCCATGCCAACATGTCTACTTTGACATTGAGCTCTTTTTCCAGTTTTTCTTTTGATTTTCTTAACTGCATCTCTACAAAATTTTCATATTCAGCAGGTTTTAATCTCTTTTTCTCATTTTTGAAATTAGGATGCCAAAAGGTGTGAGATTGGAGATCGAGAAGCCCTGTTTCTTTCATCTCTCGGAGTTGATCCCATGTCATTGCATAGGATGCGTTGGATAAGGCAGAAGGGTATAAGAAAAGGGTTGCTGGGAATCTGATATTTTTTTAGAATAGGAAGAAAATCTGTGTAGACCGATTTGTGGCCATCGTCTAAAGGTGATCACTAATGAGCGGGGAGGAAGTGACTGCTTTTTGCCAAGATAGTAATCCACCAGTTGCCTGAGCCTTATCACAGTAAAGCCATTTTCTTTAAGATATTTCATTTGAGACTCAAAAGCGTCAGTGGTAACGGTCATGCTGTCAGCGGCTACAGGCCCGAAGCGATGATAGAGAAGAATGGGAATCCTTTCTTCTCCCCGAGCTGACGGCAGCCACGATAGGAGAAGAATAATGATGACGCAAATTGATGAACTGAATTTCATAGGACGGAAATCTGCAATCGTTCACAGAAAGGTAAGATTATTGACCTTGCCCTCTCCGTAATTTGGTTTTTTTCCCTTTTAAATAAGCTTCTAAAGCCTCATCGATTACCTCTTTTACTTTCTTTCTCTCCCAATAAGCTAATGCCTTAACCTTCTCTAAGTAATCATTCCTTAAGATGAATGTAGCCCTTGTCCATCCGTTTCTGAGACCTTTTTGTGAACTTTTATCCATCACCATGGTGGTGGCCTCTCTGTACTCCTCCTGTAAACTTTGTAAACTGAGTATACTTTGTAACGACGTGTGCATTTTATGTGCCATATGAGCAAGGTGACAGCATCAATATAACTTCTGAAACTCATTGGTCATTTTTATTGGGGCGAGGGAGGATATTGTTTGTAGATTGAATCCGTAGTGTCAAAGATTGGCGTTTAAATGATAAATTGTCATCTTTCTCAGACAACTGAATTAGACAATTGGCCTCTGGTTTAATATAATTTCCTGACCACCCTATAAGATAATGAAGATTCTCCTCATTCAACCCCCTATTCAGGATTTTTATCAAACCTCCATACGGACACAGCCGATTGGGCTGGCTTATCTTGCCGCTTCATTGAAGGCACAGGGCCATGAAGTCGAGATCCTCGATTGTCAGACAGAGAGGAAATCGTCCATTTCCATTCCCCCTGAGCTTTCTTACCTTCGAGATTTTTATCCCTTTCATGATCGAAGTCCGTTCAAGCTCTATACAGGTTATTACCATTTCGGAATGGGGTGGAAAGAGATCGGACAGAAGATCAAAGATTCGAAGGCTGATGCTTTTGGAATTTCTTCCTCTTTTACCCCCTATCATGGAGAAGCATTAAAGATTGCTCGGATCATCAAAGAATGGGACCAAAAGAAAATGGTTGTGATGGGAGGAGCCCATGTCAGTTGCGACCCAGAGGGTGTTCTGCAAAGTCCTTTTGTCGATTATGCCGTTTTAGGTGAGGGCGAAATTCGTTTCCCGGTTTTAATAGAAAAGATTGCAGAGAAAGATTTCAAAAAGATCGCAGAAATGGATGGGATAGGGTATCGACTGAAGGATGGGCTAAGAATTAACCCTCTCCAAACCTTTATAAAGGATCTCGATTCCCTCCCTCATCCTGCAAGAGAACTGTTTGATCCGGACCGGTATCGTATGAGAAAGAAACGATCCACGATGATCATCACCAGCAGGGGGTGCCCGCACAGATGTGCCTACTGCTCAGCTCATCTTGTGATGGGGACCTCTTTCAGGACTCGAACTCCAGAGGCCATACTTAAAGAGATGATCGAATGCCGAGAACGATATGATATCCAGGCCTTTGATATCGAGGATGACAATTTCACCTTTGATCAGGAACGAGCAAAGAGATTGATGAGTCTTGTGATCGAAAATTTTGGAGAAGGAAAACTCGAACTTTCTGCAATGAACGGTATTTCTTTTGCCTCTCTGGATGAAGAGCTTTTAACATTGATGAAAAGATCAGGATTTAAAACGATCAATCTTTCTTTTGTCAGTACCAGTCCTTTAACAAAAGAGAAAATGGGAAGACCTAAAGGAACAACAGAATTTGATAAAATTATCGAGAAGTCAGAACAAGTTAATCTTAACGTGATCGCCTACGCCATCCTGGGAATGCCTGGCCAAACCATTGAAGAGATGGGAGATACCCTCATCTACTTGATGGGAAAAAAGGTCCTCATCGGTCCCAGTGTCTATTACCCCACCCCTAACACTCCTCTTTTTGAGAGATGCAAAAGAGAGGGTATTCTGCCTTCCCACCTTTGCCAGTGGCGGTCAAGCGCTTTCCCGATCGAAACGAAGGAATTTAGTCGGCTTGATTTGTTGACGCTCTTTCGCCTGGCGAGAGTCATTAATTTTATCAAGGGGAAGATGGACAAAAAAGAGTTAGAGGAAGGGATGACATGGAAAGAATTATATCAGACGTTAAAAGAAAAGGTTAAGATTGAGGATGAGGTGGATGGAATAACTTGGATCGATTTGATTTCATTACTTTACGAAGAAAGGTCCTTTTTCAGTCTGAGAAAGGACTCTAATAGAAGGCCATCTATTTCAAAAATGGAAAGTTCAAAAAAGGTTTTGGACTATTTTTTTAAAAAGGCCTGGAAGAGACCTATTCTGAAAAGTCGCCCCTCCATTGTCTAAGAAAGTCTCCTTTTCGGCATTTCACCTATTAGTGAATAATTCCCCTCACCCTTCCCCTCTCCCCAGTGCCTGCCTGCTCCGCCCCTGGTTGGGACCGGGGCCGGTAGGTAGGGGGAGAGGGAGGATTTATATAAATATTAGAAGAAAATTCTCAGACTTAAACATGTAAGAATCTACGACTAAAGAAACTCCAGGAATTGAGAGAGGACCTTAATTGGATGCAAGAGATGAAGATATTTGGAGAAACCCTAAATTGAAGAGTCTACAACTTTGCACCATGAGACAGTACTGTAAGTTAATGATTATGGTTAGAAATGGGGACTATCAAAAAGGAATTCCTTAACGCATGATCGTTCCAAGCCACTGTTGTTCCAATTTCTGGACCTCTTCCTGGAGGAACATCTGGTCTAACCAAAGATTAAGCCAGTTTAGGAAGATCTGGTCTCCCTGGCGAATCATATAGCCTTTTGTGCCTACGGTAAATGTTTTTTTGGGATTGACTGCTACTAACTCCGGAAACTTCTGAGCATAGTAAAGGGCTTCCACATTATCCGTGATCCAGACATCGGCTGTTCCATCCTTGACCTTTAAGGCAATCTCCTCGTTCTTGTTATGACGCAGGATGGTGGCCTGTTTCAGCAATGGAGTGAAATATCGGTCATTGATACCTCCTTGGTTCAGAATCACCTTTACCCCGGATTTGTCAATGGCTGCAAAGTCGGGATATTTCCCCTCGTTTCCTTTCCGCACGAGCGGACAGGTTCCAAAAGTCATATAGGAATTGGAGTAAGCGAAAATTTTCCCACGTGCTACATTGCGGCCAATGCCTCCCATGGCAATGTCAAATTTGTCTGCCATTAAGTCTGCATTTAGCTCTGGCCACTTGAACCGGACAAAGATCACCTTGGCCTCTAAAGCCTCTCCTAATTTGTGAGCCAAGGCAATGTCCATGCCTTCGTATTGGTTCGTCTGAGGATTCAAATAGGAGAAGGGTGGATAATCTCCTGAGGTACCGACTCGAATCTCCTTTTTCTGAATGATCTGGTGCAAACGGGATTCCTGAGCCCAGCCAGAGGTTATTGATAAGAGCAGAAAGAAAATGAATGCTGAAAGAGATAAATTGAATAAACGACTTCCCACATATGGAGTTCTCTTCTTTTTCATTGAAATTTCCTCCTTCTAAATTGAAAACAGCACCTTAGTCATAAACCAACATTCTTTTTGATGCCAAGGATTAGATAAAATGGTAAGAACTCACTTTAGGTTAGATTTTATATATAAAAAACGGATTTGCCTGTCAAGAACAAAAAACAACAGGAGATATGTGGTGCTTTTTAAACCATCTGGGGTTAAGCCTAACCATTAAGGGTTGAAATATTGATATTTTTAACAAAGTCTAACCTTGAGTGTTATGGGAATTAGCTTTAAAAAAGGTGTGTATGAATAACACCTACTACTCTGCGGTCCAAGGTATTCACCAGTGTCAACGATTACTGGTAGAAATGTGCATGATTTAATGAAGAGGGGGTTTTGTTGAAAATTCCATTACCCTCACATCAATCCCTGCCTTGCGCGGGCTTCGTACTTTCTCTAATGCTCAACGATCGCCAGATCTCTGTGCGTTCCTTGGGAAGCGTTCAAGAGGAATTTTGGGTGAATGCGAAGACCCCTCTGGTGGCCGCGCCAGCCTCCTCTTCCCTACCTGCATAACTATAGACGGTAGTCAGGACGAGATATGCAAGAGAATCATTTGGCTCTTGCTCGATCGCTTTCTTCAGTAGAGAAATTGCTTCATCATATTGCCCAGCTGCGCGAAGGGCTACCGCAAAATGACGGTAGTAATTGTTAGGTGGTTTGGGATTGAGCCGTAATGCCTCTCTGTATAGCGGGATCGCTTCATGCCATCTCCCTGCGTAGGTCAAAATAATGGCATAAATATTCACAACATCAGCCGAATTGGGCGCAAGGGCGAGGGCTTTTTCTCCCTCAGAAATCCCCTTATCATGCTGCCGAATCATTGCTGCATATATATAGCCCAGTCGTACGCGAGCAAAAACCTTTGCTATCTAAGGCGATTGCCGTTTGAAACTGTCCAATAGCGTGCGTGCCGGAATCTTTTGGAGGTTGGCTCAACCCGAGCCATTTTTCCTTAGTGTAACCCCCTAAGTGCTATCTGCTGATGCATAGTTTGGATCGACCGAAATGGCTTCCTCCGACAACTGCCGAGCTTTGATAACCCCTCCGTTGGTACTTTGAACAAGCAGCCAGTTAGCCTCCATAATCTTCAAAAAGGCTTCAAGATTGTCCGTTCCTTTTGCGTAGATGATTGCTTGCTCCCCCTCGGTCAATTTAACCTGCAAAGCTGTTACAATCTTCTTCGTAATCTCGTCTTGGATGGCCAATATGTCTTTCATCGTTCTGTCATACCGCTCCGCCCACAGATGATTCCCCTTGAGGGCGTCAATCAGCTGAGCAGTGATGCGAACGCGGTCTTCTGATTTGCGAACACTGCCTTCGAGCACATACCGGACACCTAACTCTTCGGCCACCTGCCGAACTTTCACCAGCTTCCCCTTGTAAGTAAACGTGGAGTGACGTGCAATCACAAACAGCTTGCTGGGCTCTTAGAAAGGGCGGTGATGATCTCCTCGGTTATGCCAGTCACTGAAATACTCCTGCTCCTTGGGTCCTCACTCATGTTGGCGAATGGCAACACGGCGCATAGAGGGCTTATCAGGCAGAGGAAATGCCATCTTTTCTTTTGAGGCAACTTCCATCTTGGGAGTAGGAGGAGTGTAATATTTCCAAATTGCAATAGCAGCAATTACCACAATTACAACGACCACCAAACCAATCGCAGCCCTCAGCCATTGTCTCGGTTTAGCCTTTTTCTCGCCAATTACCTTGCCGCTGCCTCAGGCTCCATCAGAACTTGATACACCCGTACCGGCGATCTGCGATATTCTTGACGGTATGTTCGCCAAGATATTCATATCCAAGTCTAATTTGATTCCTGACCTGGTCATAAAGCCTTCCAGAGATACAGATGCCTCCTGCTTCAGATAAGCCCTCCAAGCGGGCAGCATATTAACCCCGTCTCCCAAGATCCGTTCTCCATCCTCAATCACATCCCCAAGGTTGACACCATCCGAAATTCCATCTTTCGATTTTCAGGAAGCTCAGCATTTCGGGTTTTAAGTTCCTTCTGAATCTCAACCGCACACTCAACCGCATCCACTACACTTCCAAACTCAGCAAGAACATTATCTCCGGAGCATCCACCACTCGACCATGATGATGCTGAATGAGGCCAGTCATTAGCTCTTTGTAGCATTAAGGGTACGGACGGTTCCGTTCTCATCCTCTCCCATGAGACGGCTGTAACCCTTCACATCCGCATTGAGAATTGCAGTGAGCTTACGTTTAACTTCTTGTGTGGTCATGGAATCCCCCAAAGGTTAGTTGGGAGGTTGGTAAAACCCTATATTTGATAAGAGTCTACTAATTTTGATTGGAAACTTCAACAAGAATTATTTCCCATGTTTCGTGATTCAATATGTAACTTTGTTTTATCGATTACTACTTCAAATGTTGAATGGTGGGGCAAAAATGTATAAGAAGACATTACAGGAAGGACTAAACAATGTATTTGCATTGGTTGTGGGTTAATTCCTGGTTTTTCTGAAGAGGCGCTTCGCTTTAAGAAGGTATTCAATGTCCTGTTCGTCTTTCACATTGGGGCGTCTAACCTTTTTGAACCGGATGAGATCATCAATGGCAGGAATTCGAAAGCCTGGCCTCTCCTGCCGGGTCCTCCTTAAGGACGGAATTCTTGTGGCACTCTTCAAACTCAATCGTCTCGATCTTCAATATTTTTAACGCTCTTTTCGAAAAAGAAATCAAATTTTTTCATCCCTGAAAAGCCGCTCACGATCGGCTTTTTCGTATCTGGGGCGTCGGAAAGCTCGAAACCAAGTTCATCTGAAAGCAAGGAAAGGGTTTTTTTCTTATCCGCCGGATGGATCCAAAAATCGTAGTCTGCTGTGAGGACCGGCCCGCCATACAGGATGATCGCTCGACGGCCGATGATGAGGTATCGTATGGTCCAAAAAATATTGCCTTTTAGCCTCAGAAAATGGTATGGATAACTCAGAAATTTTAAGTCGACCATTTTCAAGAAAAGGAATCAATGATGACCTCCATCTATCTTGTCCGTCATGGCCAAACCGCATGGAATAGAGAAGAAATCTTCCGGGGGAGAACAGATGTCCCCCTCGATGAAACCGGACTGAGACAAGCCGAGTTGGCAGCGGAATATTTCAAGGGGATGGAAATCTGTGGGGTTTACTCAAGTCCTCTATCCAGAGCCTGGGAGACGGCCCGTAAGATTGCTCAGCTTCACAACTTAAAAGTCGAACCTCTGGAGGGGATCATCGATCTAAGTTTCGGAAATTGGGAGAGTCGTTCACATAAAGAGATTCAGAGAAATGATAAAGAAACCTACCGACTGTGGAGGGAAGACGCCCCATCGGGTCAGGCTTCCAGGAGGGGAGAGTTTAGATGACGTCAGAGCGAGGGCGATGGCTTCACTGGAAGAGGTGATCCGAAGCCATTCCGGAAAGACCCTTGTCCTTGTTTCCCACCGTGTCGTCAACAAGGTGCTGATTTGTGGAATTTTGGGTTTGGACAACTCCCATTTCTGGCAGATCACCCAGGATACAACGGCCATCAACCTGATCCAATACAAAAATGGGAAATACATTCTTTCTCTCATGAATGAAACCTGTCATCTCAAACCCCTGAAAGAGGATTTGGTGAAGGTTGACTTTTAATGGATTGACATTAGGGTTATAATTTAGTTTATTCGGAGTGTTGGAGTAGCGGAATGATGGGGTAATGGAATAAAAAATATTGGAATAATGGGGAAAAGATGTCAATGAAGGTGTTTGTTGTTTACCCAATGTTCCATTATTCCATTATTCCATTATTCCTTTGGATTGGTCAATGATTGAGATTCGATTTCATGGAAGGGGTGGTCAGGGGGCTCAGGTGGCATCTAAAGTGCTTGCCGTCGCCTTCTTTCATGAAAACTTCTATGTCCAGTCCTTCCCTGCCTTTGGAGTGGAAAGGCGAGGGGCACCTGTCATGGCATTCTTGAGGGTGGATCAAGAAACCATCTATTTAAGGGTTAATATCTATGAACCCGATCATATCGTTGTTCTTGATCCCACGCTGATCGGTGCGATTGATGTTACATCAGGGCTGAAACAGAATGGATGGGTCATCATCAATTCACATCAGCCTCCTGAGGAATTTAATCACCTGAAAGGTTTTCGAACGGCGACTGTCGACGCCACCTCCATTGCCATCCGGAATGGCTTGGGTTCACGAACAAACCCGATTGTCAATACTGCCATCTTAGGAGCCTTTTCAAAGGTGACAGGCCTTGTTGGGATCGATTCCATTGCTCTGGCCATTCGTGAAGAGGTTCCAGGAAAGAAGAATGAGAACGTGAAGGCTGCAAGAGAAGCCTATCAAGAGGTGAGGTTTCAGGTGGCATACGCGATTTCGCAGCTATGAGCATCAGAGTCAGGAATGAGGTATACTCGGATTGTTCAGTTCTTTGGATTTTATGATGTTTACCCGAGAAACCCAAGAAACTGAGCAAATTTCAGCTTGCTTACGCGTATCGCCCTCGTCGAAATCCTTTTGAAGTCATAGGATAATCCAAATGGCAAAACAGTTTACTTTTAAGGGCGCCTCTGACATGCCGATGATCTCCATTTCCTTGGGGAGTATGGATTGGAATAAAACAGGGGCATGGAGGGCCCAGCGTCCTTTTTATGAAGACAAGACACCTCCCTGCAGTGCAGCCTGCCCGGCGGGAAATGATATCGTTACATTTATACAGAAGATCGCACAAGGAGATTTTGAAGGGGCCTGGAATTTGATCAAGGAGGAAAATCCTTTTCCAGGAATCTGTGGCAGAGTCTGTTTTCCATCCCTGCGAGTCGAAATGTAATCGGGGTGACTATGATGAGCCGATTGCCATCCACGCCTTGGAGAGGTTCGTCTCAGATTTCGCTTCCAATCTGGGCAAGAAGATAGAAAAGGGTCCAGGCGTAAGGAAAGGGAAAGTGGCCATTATTGGATCCGGGCCTGCGGGGATGAGTTGTGCATATCATCTGGCAAAGCTTCATTACGATGTTACTGTCTTTGAATCTTCATCCTTATCAGGGGGTATGTTGAGAAGTGGAATCCCCTCCTATCGATTGCCCAAGGATGTTTTAGACAGGGAAATTTCAAATATTGAGGCATTAGGGGTGGAGATTCGGACAGGGATCCCTTTGGGTGAAAATTTAACATGGGATGACTTAAAAGATTATCAAGCCATCTTTATTGCCACCGGGGCCCATCAAAGCAGAGGCCTTCATATTCCCGGTGAGAAAACGAAGCGTGTCTTGAGCGGTCTTGATCTCCTAAGAAAGATCAATCTGTGGGAAGAAATTAAAGTTAGGGGATAAGATCGCTATCATCGGTGGAGGAAATACCGCTATCGATGTGGCACGATCGGTCCTCCGACTGGGAAAGAAAGCCGACCATTCTTTACCGACGTTCAAAGGAGGAGATGCCCGCTTTTGAAGATGAGATGGTGGAAGCCATGGAAGAGGGGGTGAAGATAAGATATCTGGTCAATCCGATCCGCATTCAACAAAAAGATGGCCTGAAACGTCTGGAATGTCTGCGAATGGAGCTGGGAGAGAAGGATGAGAGCGGTCGGAGAAGGCCTGTTCCCATATCCAATTCCAATTTTTTCATCGAAGCAGATGATGTGATCATTGCAGCAGGAGAGGAGATTGAGATCTCCTTTCTTCCGAAAGGGATGGAGAAGAGAGAAGGGATCGTTCTCACACAGAGAGATGGAAGCACAGGTATCAAGGGGGTCTTTGCCGGAGGAGATCTCACGTCAAACCAGCGAACAGTAGCCCATGCCATTGGTTCAGGCAAAAAGGCAGCCTTGGCGATCGATTGTTACCTCAAAGGCGAAGATACGGAGGAGGCGATCCGTCAAATTCTTATAGGAGAGGGTCCATCCATCTCGATCTTCAGACATCTCCATCCTGAAGCCAGACCGATGAATCCCCATGTCGTCACCTTTGAAGAATTAAATACAGACTACTTCGAACTCTCAAAAAGACATAGGGAATCTATAGGTCCGGTCAAAGGAAGGGTTAAAGGGTTTGGAGAGGTGACCGCCACCTTCCCACAGAGCATCGCCTTAGAAGAAGCAGAAAGATGTTTCAGTTGTGGGACCTGTAATGGATGTGAGAACTGTTATGTCTTCTGCCCCGATGCTTCCATCCTCAAAGACAGAAGACATTCTCTCCCATCAGGTGGATTACGATTTTTGTAAAGGCTGCGGAATCTGTTTTACTGAATGTCCCCGAGGAGCCATTTCTTTAAAGGAGGAGGAGAGATGAAAAGGGTCATCACAGGAAATCAAGCGGTGGCCTACGGAGTGATCTTATGCCGCGTCGATGTCATCTCCGCCTATCCCATCACTCCCCAGACGACAATCGTTGAAGAACTTTCAGAGCTCATCGCAAGCGGTCGCTTGAATACCCGATTCTTAAAAGTGGAATCTGAACATTCTGCCATGGCCGCTTTGATAGGAGCCTCCACCGGAGGGGTGAGATGCTTTACGGCCACCTCCTCTCACGGATTGGCTTATATGCATGAGATGCTCCATTGGGCGTCCGGTGCTCGTCTTCCTATTGTGCTGGTGAATGTCAATCGGGCCATCGGCCCACCATGGAATATCTGGAGTGATCAGAGCGACTCCCTCTCTCAACGGGATACGGGGTGGATCCAACTCTATTGTGAAAATAATCAAGAGGTCCTCGATACCATGCTTCAGGCTTATCGCATTGCGGAATCGGTCAAGCTTCCCGTGATGGTGGTCCTCGATGCTTATGTCCTCTCCCATACCTCCGAGCCTGTAGAGATTCCCACAATGGAGGAGGTTGATTCATTCTTACCCTCTTACCTTCCGGAGTATCCCATCGATACTCAGGAACCGATGGCCTTTTCAGTGATCGCCACACCGGAACATTTTTTAGAATTTCGATACAAAATTCAAAAGGCGATGGAGCAGGTTCCAGAGATTGCCAAAAAGGTGGACGACGAATTCAGATCCCGATTTGGTCGCGGTTATGCTGCGATTGAAAGATATGGAAAAGAGGACGCCGAGATTCTTCTGATGACCTCTGGTACGGTGACCAGCACCTCAAGAATGGTCATCCCGAAACTGATTGGAAAAGGAGTCAGCGTCGCCGGAATAAAGATCAAGAGATTTCGACCCTTTCCTTCCAAAGAAATTTATGAGGAAATTAAAGGAGCAAAGAAGTTAGCGGTCATTGATAGAAATCTCTCGGCGGGAGTGGGAGGCATCTTTGCCCAGGAATTGAGAGCCTCCTTATACTCTAAAGAGGAGAGACCCCAGGTCTTCGGTTTCATTTCGGGATTGGGTGGGAGGGACATCACTCCGGAACTCATTGAAGAGGCTATTCGGTACACGGTGGAGCATCCCCGGCCTGAAGAGGAGATTTTATGGTTGGGTCTTAAGAGATAAACATAATTGCAAAATGGAAATTTTAAATTGCAAAATTCAAAATTGTTAAAACCCTTTGTTCCAAATTTACATTTTTCGGTGTGAGGAAAGGATGAAGAAAACGAGAGATACCTCTTTCAGAAAATCTTGGTCATGGCCATCTCGCCTGTGCTGGATGTGGGGCAGCCGTGAGTATGCGGCTTACCCTGAAGGCCCTCGGAGAGAAGACGGTCATGGTCTTTCCTGCCTCTTGCTGGTCCATTGTCCCAGGGTTTTGGCCCTACTCCAGTCTCCGAATTCCAGTTCTTCATGCAGGTTTTGTCACAGGCGGAGCCACTGCCTCAGGGGTCAGAGCAGCTTTAGATGTTCGGGGTGATCATGAGACATTGGTGGCAGTATGGGCTGGTGATGGGGGAACTTTTGACATCGGACTTCAAGCCCTCTCGGGTGCTGCAGAGCGAAATGAAGATTTCCTTTATATCTGTAATGACAATGAGGGTTACATGAACACAGGTACACAACGAAGCTCCGCCACACCCATGTTCGCTTGGACAACGACCACCCCGGTCATGCAGCCCAAAGAAAACCCGAAGAAAGACATTATGGCCATCATGGCCGACCATCATATCCCTTATGCGGCGACGGCTACCATTGCCTATCCAGAAGACTTCTTAAGAAAGATAGAGAAGGCAAAGAGAATTCGGGGGACCCGATTCATCCATCTCCTCTCTCCCTGCCCCCCGGGTTGGAAAATCCCTTCAGAGCTGACCATCAAGATATCAAGGCTTGCTGTCCGGTCAAGGATCTTTCCTCTTTATGAAATCGAGAACGGGATATCCTATACCATTCAGGAAGAATCCCATGTCGTTCCCGTAAAAGAGTATTTAAAACTTCAAGGCCGCTTCAGCCACCTGACCGATTCTGAAATGGAAGTGATTCAAAAGAATGTGGAAAGGGATTGGGAGAGGTTGCTGAAAAAGGCCGAAGCTTAAAATTTAAATGAAGCGATCGGATCAAGAACTTCAGAGGGTCCAGACCTTAAAAATTCTTCAATTTTTATTTTGAGTTTATCCCTTACTTTTCGAAATACCGCCAATCTTTCTTCAACGGTTCCGATGGCCGCCGCCGGGTCTTCAAAAGGCCAATGGCAAACGTTTCCCCGCACCTGGGAAATGAGGACAAGATTTAGCTGCATCGTCACAAAGGGTGATAATATAATCGAATTTCTTTTTGACAAATCGGTCGATGGATTTTGAAGTCTGCTTGGAAATATCGATTCCGATCTCCTCCATTGCCCGAATGGCTAAGGGATGGACATAGGATGGAAAGATCCCTCCGCTCTGAGCCTTCCATTCCCTAGAACCGAGAGCCTTCAACAACCCCTCAGCCATCTGACTGCGAGCAGAATTTCCGGTGCAGATAAAAAGGACTTTTTTAGCCTCTGCCATCATTTACCCCATTAGAAAGCCCCGCTGCCCGTGGTCGGGTCTTACCTTTTCTTTTGCAGGGTCTTTGGAGGGTAGGAGGCCTCAATCACACTTTTCATCCCTCCCCGGACATTAAATTCTCCTGTGACAGCCGCCTGAATGGGTTTGGAGGCCCTGACGAAATCTCTGAGGATTCGGTTCACTGCATTTTCGTAGAAGATTCCCAAGTTACGATAGGCGAGGATATATGTCTTCAAAGATTTTAATTCCACACACCATTTGTCTGGAATGTAGCGAATGGTAATTGTTCCGAAATCCGGCAATCCGGATTTAGGACAGATCGAGGTGTATTCCGGGATGGAGATGGTGATCGCATACTTTTTAAATTGATTTTTAAAGCATTCAATTTTTGGTAGCGGGGTTTCAATCCCCGAACGGGCGTGTTTATCCGTATATTCTTTCATAAGGATCCTCTTGTTTTGAAAAATCATATCAATTTAGTTGTTTGAAATCGTCTTGTAAAATCCCTCCCAACCTCCCTTTTCCAAAGGGAGGAGAAACATTTCCCCTTTTGACAAAGGGGGATGAAGGGGGATTAGATCAGTTTTTTCAAAGAGCTAAGGTGTTGCAAAAAATCATAATTCAAAAAAATTGAATAATCAATAATCATTTCTATTTCTTTGACTGTTTCCCACAATCTTGGGGAAGAGGGAGTTGAAAAAATATTGCCCAGTGGTTAATTTTAGGGGTGGGGATACGATAAAAAAACATTAAAAGGCGAAAGGGCATAATGGAGAACTAAGGTGACAGAGCCTAAACGCATTACCCCAGAAGAAGTTCATCAGAAGTTGATATTGGGGAAAGCCTTGCTCGTCTGTGCCTATGAGGACGAGGCAAAGTTCAGAAAGATGCAGCTTCAGGGAGCCATTTCACTCAACGAGTTCAAGTCCAAGCTCCCCTCCCTTATAAAGGATCAGAAGATCGTTTTCTACTGAGGCTGACCTAATGAAGGGACGGCTGCCGGTCAGGCAGTGAAGGTCATCGCCATGGGTTACAAGAACGTGAGCTGCCTCGGAGGGGGTGTTGAGGCATGGAAAAAAGCAGGTTACGCCATGATCAATGGAGAATAAGTTAAACACAATAGAAAAATCCAACTCCCTGGACTTTGGCAAAAGCTCAGGATAATCCCTCAGTCTCTGGAGATTTTAGACATCTGGCGGGGATGCCGGAAAAACTTCATAGCGCTACCTCTCAATGTTATCTACCGGGATAAAACAACTCTAACAAGGCTGAGTAAAGCGTAATTGATTGTTACCCATAACTTTCGAGCGCCCACTGGATAAAGTTTTGGAAGCATTTCTGCCGGATCGGCGGTTCGGCATCTTGTAAGGGGTTGCCGCCCAAGCGGGTTTTTTATTTACTCCCATCAATCTTGAAATTCTTGTGAAAAACATGAATATAGAAGAATAAGAAAATCTGCCTCAGGAGGAAAAGTCATGGTAAATCGAAAAAAACTTCTTGATGAAATCTCTGAACTGGCGCTTCAAAATGATATGAACTACGTTGGCTGAACGCAAGCCGTTCTTGCAGCTCTGCAGGAAAAGCTAAATGTTGGAAGCAAAGAAGTCTTTAAAGCCGGAAGTGCCCTGGCTGGGGGTGTGGCTAGGCAGGGAGAGACTTGCGGGGCACTTACGGGTGCCATTATGGCGATCGGCTCGCTGGTTGGCAGGGAGAGGCTTGAAGATTTAGAACAATACCGGAAAGCGATCGGGGTAGCAACCAAGGTTTACGATCTCTTTAAGGAACGAATCGGACATACCCTTTGCTGGGAGATTCATAAAATCCGATACGGGAGAGCTTACCGACTCTTCGTTCCAGAGGAGTATGAGGCCTTCCTCAAAATGGGTGGCCACGGCCGGAAGGGGTGTCCAGAGGTGTGCGGCATTGCAGCCAGGATCGCCGGTGAGATCATCCTTGATATCAAAGAAAGCCAATGAAATGAGACGATAGGGAAGTCCCAAATTCGGGGGCAAGCCTTTTGGGCAGGACCATACCTACGGAAGGAATACGAACCTCTCCAAAGATATCATCGGATATTGCCTCGCCATTCCAGAATCTGGAAATATCAAACCATCGCCGTTGAAAATCAGATCAATTAGGGTAATAATTAGTGACAAAAACATTTTTTCTCATGGGGGTGTTAATGCTTTCAGAAAAGATGGGAAGAAGAAAATTCATGAAGAACATGTCCTCCGCTTTTTTGGGGGTGGCGTCAGGTCATTTATTAGGGAGCCTTCCGTTTGCCCATGCAGAAAAGAAACCCGTTCTTGAATACCGAACCCTCGGCAAGACAGGGCTGAAGGTGACCACCGTGAGTATGGGGGTGATGAACTGCAGCGATCCCGCCGTGCTGCTTCGAGCCTTTGACCTCGGGATCAATTTCTACGATACCGCGGACTGCTATATGCGGGGCCGAAATGAGGAGATGGTCGGCCAAAGCGTTTAAAGGAAAAAGGAATAAAATTTTTATTCAGACAAAAGTCCATGCCCATGATGAAAAAAAGATGCGGGCCTCTGTGGAAAGGAGCCTGCGCAGGCTCCAGACTGACTATATTGATGTCCTGGTATGGCATGGTCACTCCTCTCCAGAAGAAGTCTCCGATCCCAATCTCTTCGAATTCATGTCGAAGATGAAAAAAGAAGGAAAAGTTCGTTTCACTGGGTTTTCCACCCACAGCCACATGGCCTCTCTTTTGAGAGAAGCAGCGAAATCGAATTTTCATGATGTCGCTTTGGTCTCTTATAACTTTACCCATTCAAAGGATTTGAAAGAAGCCGTGGCCTTGGCTGCCAAATCAGGGATAGGCATTGTGGCGATGAAGACCCAGGCGGGGGGCTACAAGAAAGCGAAGATGGGAGGCCTGAGCCCTCACCAGGCGGCGCTCAAATATGTGCTCATGGATCAGAGTGTATCCTGCGCTGTTCCCGGGGTAACCACCATTGAACAGATCGATGAGTGTGCGGTGGTCATGGGGACTTCCCTTTCAAAAAAGGATTTAGATGAACTCAAGCAATATCAATCTTTCCTTCAGGGAAGAATTTGTACCCTGTGTGGGGGATGTGTTGGGGAGTGCCCCTACGGGGTGTCCCGTGGTGATCTGTTAAGGACCGTGATGTATCACGATGGATATGAGAACGATTCTCTTTTCCGAGAGTCGTTACAGACCATTACGACACAGAACATTCAACATTGTTCAGAGTGTCCATCCTGCTCGGTGGTTTGCAGGAGAGGGCTGGATATGAAAGCGCAGATCCGAATGGCGCAAGAGGTTTTAGTTCACCTGCCTGCGGCAGGCAGGGAGTTCGGACTTAAAATTTAAGGAGATAAGGCAATGCTTCATAGAATGGTGATGATTCTTTTTCTTTTGATGGGGGTGTTGGTATGGTGCGAGGCTTCTTCAGGAGCGACCCCTTTAGAATCCCTCATCCCGAAGAAAGATCTACCAAAAGAATGGACCCTGATCCACGGCCCTCAAACCTATAACAAGAAGACCCTCTTTGAACATATCAACGGTCAGGCAGAGCTCTTTTTGAAATACGGATTTCAAAAGTCGGTTTTTGCCATTTATCAAAACAAGGAGCGAAGCGAAAATCAGATCGAAGTAGATATTTATGATATGGGGAATGTGGTTCAAGCTTTTGGAGTCTTCTCAAGATTTAGAAATGAGGATCGTCCAGGGGGATTTGGATTGGATTCCTACCTCGATGACCATACCGCCCTTTTTTACAAGGGTAAGTTTTTTGTGTTGTTGTATGCTACAGAATCGAATCCCGATTCCCTGAGACAATTTTCCAAGCTCATCTCATCAAAGATATTGGACTCATCACCTCCTCCAAAAGAGATGAGTTACTTTCCCAAAAATGGACTCAAGTCAGGTTCTATTCAATATTTTCCGGAGGGACTTTTGGGACATAAATTTTTAAAAAAGGGCTTTCGGGCAACTTATGTCGAGGAGGCTGAGGTTAAGGATAAGGCTGAGGCTAAAGACAAGGGAGAAACGGGAGGAAAGACCATCTTTTCTTAGCTGTTTTTAAAGATTCTCAGGAGGCGACCAATGCTCTGAAGATTTATAAAGAGGATCTCTCCAAAAAAGGGAAGATCTCTTCAGAAAATTTAATTCAGTCTGGAATGAGAGCTTTGAAGGGGGAGGACCCCTATCAGGGGAAGGTCATTGTTCTTCAGAAAGGGTTTTATCTCCTGGGTGTGGTAGGTTTTGAAAAAGAAGAAGATGCTGAAAATCGCTTGGCTGAATTTGTGAAGAACGTGAAATAGCAGTAGCGCCCTCATTTATTGGGGGCGCATATCTGGGTAGAAGTCGTCGGCAATAAATGCCGACGCTATCAATTTCTCCCTTTCTCCCGATCTCCCTAACTCCCCATCTTGTTTTTCAATGGGAAGTTTAATCCGGAAAGAGGATCCCTTTCCCACCTCGCTCTCCACATCAATCTCACCATTATGGCTTTGAACGATTCCGTAACTGATCGCCAATCCCAACCCCGTTCCTTTCCCGTCTCTTTCGTTGTGAAGAAGGGGGCAAAAAGCTTGGAGAGATGTTCCTTTGACATCCCACATCCTGTATCCGTAAAAGAGACTTCAGCTATTCCATCCTTCATGTTTGTTTTAATGGTCAATGTTCCCCCATCCCCTGTCATGGCATCGGCAGCGTTAATAATGATGTTCATGAACACCTGCTGAATCTGGTCGCCATCGATGAAGAGCATTGGCATATCGGTTTTAAATTCTTTGATAATTTTAATATTCTGGAAACGGGCTTGATTTTCGACCAGGGTGACCGTTTGGTCAATGAGGGTGTGGATATTCCACTGTTTCTTATCCGGTTTCCTTTGGCGAGCAAAGTCCAAAAGTCCCCTCACAATGTTTCGACATCGAGTGGTTTGTTGGACAATGTTCTCTAAATCTTTTTTCCAAGGATTGTTTTCGTCCACCTTTTTAAGCATCAAGGAGCTGAAGGTGAGGACTCCGGTGAGAGGGTTATTAATCTCGTGAGCTACCCCAGCTGCCAGTTCGCCCAGAGCAACCATTTTACCCGCACGGACGAGTTGATCTTGGATCCGCTGAAGTTCCTGAGTTCTTTCCTGAACTCGATGCTCCAGGGTTTGAGTCCATTCTTCAATGGCATCACGGGACCGCTTCAGTTCTGCAATCATATTGTTAAACGACCCCGAAAGTTCTCCGAGTTCATCATGAGACCGTATGGACACCGTTTGATTTAGATTTCCATGGGCTGCCTCCTTTGTCGCAGCCAGGAGTTTATCGATGGGACGGTTCACAACCCGAGTGAGCAAAAGGCTCAATAAGAAACTTAGGACAATGATACTGACAATTCCTGAAATCATCATCCGGTTATAAATTTGTGCTCTTTCTTTTTCAAAACCTTCGAGGCTGATCATCGTGTCCAAAACCCCAAGGACATTTGTCGTTTTAGGGTGGCAAGGGTAACAGGAGGGTTCATTATAAATAGGATTGATCAAACCCAGGAGGCTCTGTTTTTCTGTATGATAAATGCGGGTCTTGCTGTCTGATGGGAGGAGGACCTTTGCCTCATCCTTCCCGGTGACATCCATAGCAGGCCTCTGCCTGTTTATCAACGACTGTTCCCACTTTGGTCTTATCCGAGGACACGGTGATTTCACCCTGTTTATTGAAAATTCTAACCTCAGCAATTCCTTTTCTTTGGGCTACATCGTCGATGATTCTCTGATATTCATCTCTTCGGTCCTTGATCATAGCATTGCGAATACTGAGACGGATGGTTTCGCTCAGGTTAAAGGCTTCCTCTTCCGTTTTATCGAGAATCTGCCGCGAAAGTGATCTGATATTAAGATAAAGAAAGATTCCTTCGATCACCACGACCACGATGATGACGCTGAGAAGGATCTTCGCTTTTAGGCTTCGGAGACGTATCATATGCTTACAGTTCAGTTCGACGGAACTCTATATATCGAGCAGTTTCATCAGCGACCTCCCGGCCGAAGAGGGTTTCCACAACATAGAACGCCATGTCTATGCCTGAGGCAACGCCTGCTGAGGTGATGATCCCGTCATCCACCACTCTCCGGTCCCGTTCGACTTTCACGCTTTTGTTCAACGACTGTAAAATATCCAGGGCCCCCCAGTGGGTTGTCGCACGACAGTTGTTTAAAAGATCGGATTTAGCGAGAAGGAGAGAACCAGTACAGACCGACGTTACCTTCTTTGCTTTTGCCGCAACCTGTTTGATCCAACCAAGCGTCTCCTGATCTGAAAGAAGGGGCCGCGTTCCCAATCCGCCTGGCACGACCAAAAGATCGATGGGAGGGGCATTGCTGAACATAAATTCAGGGATGATCTGCAAACCTCCTGTAGTGGTGACAGGAGTTGAAGTCTTGGCGACTGTGAAGACACGGAAAGGTGCGCTCTCTTCTGAGCGGCGCGATTCAAGGCCCGGTACGAGTCTCGTGCGGGAGAAAACCTCGAAAGGCCCTGCAAAGTCCAACACCTCAACATCGTTAAAGATCAGGATCCCCACGTTCCACTTTTTCATCTCTGTCATCCTTTTGTAGGTTATATTAGCATGTTGGGGACGGTGAGTAAACCCCGTTAGAAGAATTGGGCCTTCTAACGGAAAGACTAACATGGGGCATTAAACCCGTGTTCGCCCCGTTTAGAGATAAATCTCTAACGGGGTAAAGATTCTATTTCCACCCTCTTAATTGGTAATACTCCTTCAACATGAAATCGAGGTCTTCAGATCGGATTGTTTTCCCCGTTCCTTGAATGACTTCTCGAAAAAATCGACGAGGCAGTTTATCCTCTTTCTTCGTTACTCCTTCTTGCTGATTGAAAGTGCGAGCAAGATTGATAATCTCGGAGGCCATGGCCTTCAGTTCTTTCTTTTTGAGTGAAAGATTGGAGGCGGATTTTACAATCTCTTGAAGGTCCTTCCAGGTGATTAAATCTCGATAAAACCGGCAGAGGATCAGGGCGTCGAAAAGGGTCATCTTATCCTCATAATCCACAAAAAGTTTTGCTTTCCCCTTTATTTGATCAGGGTCAATCTGACCAGACAGTTCGGACTTATAGAAGGTCGCCCTGAGATGGCATGCTCCCCGATCCGAGGTGGCATAAGCAAGCCCCATTCCTTTCAGTACTCTGGGATCGAAGCCCGCTGGCTCCAAGCCCTTCACGTGAATGGCCCTCTCCTCCATTCCCCAGACCTTCGCGGCATGACGGACTCCTTCGGATAAGATGCGACCCACTCCTTTTCTGTATGCAATCTTGGTTAAGATCTCAGCGATTCCATCCACATCTCCATATTGGAGATTCTCTTTGAGCTTCTTTCTTTTCGCCGCCTCGATGGCAAACGCAGCTAAGTTTCCTGCGGTAATGGTATCCATTCCCAGACGATCGCATAGATCATTGAGATAGATAATCTCCTCGATAGACTTAACCATGCAGAGTCCCCCAAAGGCATAAATGGTTTCGTATTGAGGGCCCATGATACGAAGACCTCGATGTCTTCCCTCTTTGACCTCAGAGATTTTTCCACAGGCCATAAAGCAACGGGGGCATGCTGAGGAGACCACATTGCAGCGTTCGAGGAGACTTTCAGCGCTGATTCCTTCCCAGTCCTCTACAGTCCCTTTAGACCAATATTGAGTAGGGAAGGCACCAATGGTGTTCATAATGGAGACCAGCATAGGGGTTCCATATTTTTTATACATAGAAACGATTGATTGATCACTGACCCGATCTCTAAACACCTGAGCCAGTCTTTTCAACGAGGATGGATCGGCCACCTTCCTGTGTTTCTTCCCATGAAAGACGATCCCCTTCAACTTCTTTGATCCCATCACGGCACCAATGCCTGCTCTGCCGAAGGAACGCCAATGTTCAGATAGAATCACCGCAAATTTGGCCAGATTTTCTCCAGCCGGGCCAATGACCAAAGCACTCGAATCCTCGCCAACCTTTTTAAGGATTGCCTCTTCTGCCTCATAAGTCTCTTTTCCCCAGAGGTCAGAGGCTGGATGGAAGAGGACCTCTTTATCACTGATCTCGAGAAAGATGGGATCACTCGATTTTCCTTCGATAATGATGGCATCATAACCCGTCCGACTGAAGGAGAGGGTGATCTTTCCTCCAGAATAAGATTCAGAATAGATTCCCGTCTGAGGAGATTTGGTAAAGACGGCATATCGGCTGGAGCCATAAAAAGGGGTATCCGCCAAGGGACCCAGGGTGAAGATGAGGCGATTTTGAGGTGAGAAGGGATCGATACGGGGTGGATTTTCTTTCAGGAGGAGATAGGACCCTAAACCCTTTCCACCAAGATAGGATCGGAGAATGGATTCAGGAATGGGCTCGACTGTAAACTTTTGTTTGGAGAGATTGATCCGAAGAAGTTGATTGAAAAAGCCTTTCATTATTCCTAATCATAAAGGAATCGAAAGGTCAATTCAAGGATTTACCACTTCAATGTCGTAAACACACCGTAATGATCCGGTGGAGGAATGAGGTCAGAAACACAGGGGCTTAAAGAATATTGTAATACTTGACAGTTATCAAAGTTCATGATTTAAACATGGACCGATGGAGACGACAGTTTTGTCGAAAGGATTTGAATGCTTGATATTAAAATGAAAGTTAGCGATTTGGCGGAAACTGCCTTCGACACCGTTGTCGAGAGAACTTAGTTCTTCAAAGAAATTTCAAGCTTTCCAAAATTTTGCCAACCCCTTGTGATTCCTGAAGATTCAATCTCCCTCCAAAGACGTTTCAAATTTTGGCATTAAAGTTGCTTTAAATTAAGGTCAGGTTTAATTGATAGAGGTATCCAATGTTAGGCAGACACAAACTACTAATTCTTATTCCCGCAATCCTTCTCATCCCCATTCTACTTGGGATGACCCCCTTGAACATGGCTCACAGATTAGCGAGCGGGGGCCCTTTCACTCATTGTAAGCAAGCCCAATGTAGCAATCACTGTCCTTTCCATTCCCTCATCTCTTGCTGCGGGGGGCTTTGCAAGTTATATCATGGGAAAACGGACGGCTAGGATGAAGCCTGCCGAAATATTAAGACAACTGTAATTTGCTGATCCCATCAAAAAGTTTCCAACCTTAGACACATTGAGTAAAACTGGAGTGACTGATGACCTCATTGAGGTTTCTATTCACAAGAGTGCTTAAGCTTGGGGCCACGGCCTATGGCGGCCCAGCGATGATCAGCCAAATCAAGGAGACAACTGTAAATCGATACCAGCTGGGTTAAAGAGGGGGAGTTTATGCGAGGAGTGGCCCTCTGCCAGTTGATCCCGGGAGCGACCATGATCCAGATCGTGACGTATGTCGGGTATCGGGTCAGGGGAATCTGGGGGGCCCTTACAGCGGCAGTGGCTTTTGTCCTGCCGGCATTTATCGCAATCCTTGATTCTTTCCGCCATCTATTTCAGATATCATAGTCTCTGGTTTGTTCAAGCCCTTTTCAAGGGATTGGGGGCAATTGTAGTGGCCATCATTCTCAATGCCTGCATCACCTTTGGCAGATCCGTTCTCAAAGACTGGAAGGTGATTCTCATCGCTGTCTTATCCTTCTTCGCCTTCTTTTTCCAGTGGAACTTTGTTCTGATTTTTGTCTTTGCTGCCGTTGCCGGTCTTCTTTTGCGTCTTAAGAAACCCCAGACCAAGGCCGCGCCCTCTGGAAGGGCCTCTTTGGAAGTGGTGAAGGGAAAAGAGTACCTTGTTGTTGCTCTCCTGGCTGCCTTTATTTGCCTGGCGTTGGCGCTCTCTTATCTCGTGGACCCCAAAATTACGGCCCTCTCTCTCAATCTTTCCAAGATCGGTGCATTGGCCTTCGGTGGCGGTTTCCCCGCCATCCCTCTTATCCAGTATGAGATGGTAGATCGATTTCAGTGGCTCACCACAAAAGAGTTTTTGGATGGAATCGCACTGGGTCAAGTGACTCCCGGCCCCATCCTGATCACAGCCACTTTCATCGGCTATAAGGTTTCCAACGTATTAGGAGCAACAATGGCGACGCTGGGAATCTTCTTTCCGTCCTTCTTTATTTTGGTCCTCCTCATTCCTTACCATGATCGATTGAAAGGAATTGAGAAGGTCCAGATGATGGAACAAGGTATTCTTGGATCATTTATCGGAATGTTAGCGTTAGTCCTTTTTAATTTTGGAAGGACCTCCCTTGTGGATATTCCAAGAATTCTCATGGCTGCAGCGGCTTTCTTTGCCATTTATAAAAAGGTCAGCCTTTCTTACATCCTCCTGGCGGGTGGGGTGCTATCCATCCTTATTTATGGTTTTCTCTTTTAATTCCCTTAAACATAGCATTTGATAGAATCCTTACCCTGCAGCCCTGCATCTTTAAAACTCCGTCTCGCCAGAGACATTGAAGAAACGCCACCTACCCGGAACAACAGCTCCCCGGTGTGCCGCATGAATTAGGTGTCCCGCAACAGCCTCCTGAACCGGGCTCGGGCAATCTCCGTGATGAGCTGCTGGACGTATTGTGGGCAGAGAGCAGCCTCGTTAAATCCTCGCCACCGCATTGCTTGCAGTGCACCTGCTCCTGTTTTGTGAGAATCAGAAATTCATTCACTTGACCACACCTCTCACAACGGTACTCGTAAATCGGCATATCTTCTCCTTCACGTTTCTGCTTTTTCACAGCAAAAGCAGGCTCAAAGTTATCTTGTTTGCATTTTCAATACCTTCGATATAATCTTTTCTATTTTCTTTCAGGTTCCTTTCTAATGTTCGCATTCTCCCTGGTGAGCTCGGCAGGCATTATTTACGGAAAGTTCTTGAAGCTTATTTTCAATCAACAAGTTCAAATTCTCTTCAACGGTTGAAGCAGCTGCCGCATAGACTTTCACACCCATGGAATTTAACTTGTTAATGGCACCGGCTCCTATTCCACCGACAACCATCGCATTAACGCTATGGCCATCAAGGGCCATGATCGGATTGCAGGCACCGTGGACGTGATTCAGATCCTTGTTATTCACCCTGATTGGATCTTTTGTCTCAGTGTCGACAATGATAAATGCCGGTGCTGAGCCAAAATGATCATAGACCTTGCTTTCTATCCCCTGATCGCTGTGAACTGCAAAACCTACCTTCATGAGTTTCTCCTTTCTTATTAGTATTATCTCTGTTGGCTTCCGAGCCGCTTCGTAATGCTTGCTTTATATTTCTCGCGCGGTTACCGTTTTTGTTCGATTCCACGGCAACACCCTCCCTGTCCTCTTCCAATCTCCCTGGCAGATCCTCTATCTCTTTTCTGCTCTCCGGATGTTACCACTCTTGCAGGAAGGACAGTTTTCCGGTCTGCCTGTTCCGTAAGGTAGCTCCCAGGAGTGTTGGCAATCGTAACATCTAAATTTTCTCATGGCTGCCATCTCAAACTCACCTCCTTCAATCTTCAATGCTTTCCCTTTAACCAAAGCGTCCGCCACCTTCTTGTGCGCAGAGTCGATAATCCTCCCAAAGGTTTGACGGGAGACGTTCATCTTTTCCGCTGCCTGCTCTTGGTACAAATTTTCAAGGTCAGCAAGTTTGATGGCCTCAAACTCGTCAACCGTTAGAATGACTTCTTCCAACATAGAAAGGGGGATACCCCTTGGCTTAAAGTAGTCACTTTTAGGCATGGAACTCACCCGCCTGCAATTTCTTGGCCTGGCCATTCAAATTCCTCCCTTCAGACTTAATTATAAGCATATGCTCATAATTTGTCAAGGGCGAATACAGTCCCCATCTACCGGTAATCATCATCCTCCCCAATTATCGTAAGGTGAGCATTCGGCGTACTCGTTATCGACTACTTCCCATAAACGAATACTATAATCGAATTCGTGGAATTTTTATTGACAATATGCTTTTTTTAGCATATCGTATGGTTCATTCTTTTTGGGGGAGGTCTTGAATGGAAATCAAAGCGAAATTCTGGATCGAAAATAAAGGTGAAGTGGTGCTTGGAGGCGGCAAAACGGCATTACTTGGGGCTGTTGATCGGCTGGGTTCTATTCAAGCTGCGGCCGATGAATTTGGGATGTCTTATCGACATGCCTGGGGTGCGATTAAAAAAATCGAGAAGAGGGCTGGGTTCAAAATTGTCGATACGAAATTGGGTGGTAAGGAAGGAGGGGGAGCCCAATTAACTCAGCAGGGAAAGACCTTTGTTGACCGAGTAGATTCGTTATTAAGTGATCTCAACAGAATGGTGGAGAAGAGATTTAAACAGAAGTCTGGAAAACGCTCATTATTATAAAGTGGGATATCATGCGCTTGTGGGGAAATGATTACAACAAAATGGAGTTTGCCGGGGCCTTCGGCGATTTGGGGACATTGATCCCTTTTGTCGTGGGATACATCACCCTGAATAAAATGGATCCGCTGGGCATCCTGGTGGCTTTTGGTATCTTTAAAATTTTTGTGGGCCTTTATTTCAAAACTCCTGTTCCCATTCAACCCATGAAGGCGATCGGAGGAATGGCCATCGCCCATGCCGGGTCTATTACTCCTGGAATGATCTGGGGATCAGGAATCTTTACAGGTATTTTCTGGCTTCTCATGGGGATTACGGGAGCGATTACCTGGATTGAAAAAGTCACCACAAAACCAGTGGTTCGAGGCATCATGCTGGGGTTGGGTCTGAGTTTTATTGTAGAAGGCTTGGGGATGATGAGAAGTCAACCCTTCGTTGCTATCGGAGGTGTGGTTCTGACTCTCCTCCTTTCTAGGAGTCAGCGTCTCCCAGCCATGTTGGCGCTCTTGGGATATGGGACCATCTTTGCTTTTATTCAAAAGCCGGATTTATTTGGAGAGCTTTCCCATCTCTCCATTCGATTCCGGTTGCCTGAATTGACATTTGGAAGAATTTCATGGAAAGAGCTTCTTTCTGGTTTCGTTCTCTTAGGACTCCCCCAAGCTCCTCTCACTCTCGGTAATGCAATCATTGCAACCGTCGCAGAGAACAATGCCTACTTTCCAGATCGGAAGGTGACGGCTAAGACGATCAGCATCGATCATGGGATCATGAACTTGATCAGCACCTTCATCGGAGGCATCCCCATGTGCCATGGAGCAGGGGGAATGGCTGGTCACATACGATTTGGTGCCAGAACGGGAGGGGCTTTGGTGATATTGGGTGTGATGGTGCTTCTCATCGGTCTTTTTTTAAGCGATTCAGTCACTCTTCTACTTCAAATTTTTCCTCGCCCTATCCTGGGGGTTATCCTCTTTTTCGCAGGCGTGGAACTCGCATTAGTCGTTAAGGATATCAAGCTAAAAAAACAAAACCTTTTTGTCCTTCTCGTCACTACTGGGACTGCCATGTGGAATATGGGAGTGGCGTATTTGGCTGGACTGATGCTTTATTATGGTCTCCAACGTCGTTGGTTCAAAGTGTAAGCAAAATTTAATTACCACTTCAATGTCGTGAGTACACCGTAATGATCTGAAGGAGAAAGTCCATCCATCGGCGTCATGACCACACGACTTTCCAGGATGTGATCATGGGGAATGTGGTTGTTTACTAGGATAAAATCAATTCTGTATGGATGAGAACCATGGTAGGCATGCAAAGTACCATAGGGGTCTTTTACTATCTCTGCTGGGCGGTAGTTTGGGTTATGCTTAGGATCCCAGGTCACACCCTCTTCATTGGTATTTTTAAACCTGAAACTATCCACCCACTTGCCTCCTGCGAAAAGGGGCTCAAGCTCACCACTCTCCGAGGTTGTGTTGAAATCTCCAAGAATGATCGCAGGCATACCTGGTGGTAATGTCTTTTCAACAAACTTGATAAGATTGGATATCTCGACTTTTCGCCGCTCCATATCTTTCTCGGTCAATTTTTTTCGCCTCATCTACTTTTTCTGTTGTCATTTCTTGGGCCAAACGTTTAAACATTGCTTCCAGCACTGTGCCCTTGAATGGGCCTTCGTGAAGGTGAACGTTATATACATAGAGAGGCCTGCCATGAATGACCACTCGGCCGAGGAGGGCTTGGGTGATTTCCCCGAAGTGGAGACAAAGCCAATTCGTTGCAATACCCTGTCCTCCAAGACGCTTTTTATCGAGGTCTTCAATGGTCCAGGGTTTTTTAACCAAGATCGCTTGACCTTCACGCATGTTTGTTGGAATACCAAGGGAGCCAAACCGGATTCCCCCGAGAGCAACGCGGTAGATAACCTCGTAATCTAAATCCTTCGCCAAACGCTTTGCATAATGGGGAAGAAGATTTGCTTCCTGAATAGCGATGATATCTGGGGCAAGCTTGCGTATTTCTGATACCAACAACTCATAACGCCCTTGGAGGTTATCCGGATACCGTCCCATCTTAAAAAACCCTTTATAAGTCAAACCAGACCAGACATTGATGGTGAGAATCCGAATCTCCCTTTGAAATATTGAAGACTCAAGGGGTTGAAAGTTTTTGGGCTTCTCGCTGGAGGTGAAATTCTTGGTACAACTTAATGGGAAAATTACGGTCAGCAGTAAAACCATTGAAATTGACCATTTAATAGAAAAGAATTTCATTTTGCTAAACTATTCAAAGATGTTTCAAGTTTTTAAAATGCTCTCACAGATTCATTTTATTGTCAAACAGGGTTTCCATTTACCATACAAAGGCTCGGGTGTCCTTGCCTAAGATTCCATAGGTCAAGAATAAACAAGCCCAAACCGGCATAAAGGCTACCATCAGTGGAAGTTGAATGATGTCTGCGAGAGGATGATCAAGTATCGATCTTTCTTCTTTCGCATCTGAAGATGTTTGTTCAGGCAGTTTTACCTCAGCCTGTGAACTTTCCATATTCATATTAATAATTTCCTGTCCTTCTTGAGCTTCACAGATATTTATATGAAGCCATCCTATGACGAATGACAAAATCAATACCAGACTGAGTATCTTTTTGATTGTTAGAGTGTTCATCTTTTTCCCTCCTTTGTAATAGTTTAAAAACGCCTTGACCTTATATAAAGCAAGCCTTATGCCGAGCTGATTAGGTGGCTTTAATAGCCGACAACCTTTCGTTTGTATTCAATTATTTTTGAAATCATGGTTCAGGGATAAGTGAGAGATGTGCATCGGCTTTCACAGCCTAAAGGGCAGGGTGGGAATTGAATTGCACAATCAAAAGAATAAAAAGATTTCAATGGGGGACTTAAGTTTTAGCTGGTCCAAGATAATTTTATAAAATGAATAGCACTTACTAATGTTCAATTGGAGTAATGCCTGAAGATTAATGATTATCAGGAGCAAGTTTGAATTGCACAAAATAAAAAGAGCAAAGTCTTTTTTTGACCCTACCCTCGATTTTAATCTTCGATGCAGATGCGGATCTGCATTTGGAATCTTGCACGGCCCTTCCAACTAATAATGCTCAAATGTCTAACCGTTTAGTACGCGATGATCTCGCCGGTCTCGATAACCTCGACGGAAACACCATCGAGCATATGTGGGATGGCGCGCCGCACACCGAGGAGGTCACGCTCTGCGTAAACCTGTATTACGGCCCGCCTGCCTGCGCCGTGGCCGATACCCACGCCGCACACCGCCGAGTGGCTCGAAAAGATAGCCCCTTCATGGCGCGCCTTCACGGCCCTCGCAACCGCAACCTCAGTTGCACTCATCTGTCCGGAAAGGTTCGATGAACCTTCAGCAATAGAGTCCGTACCGACGAGCGAAATCCCGAGAGCATCAAGCACATCGTCGATCGGGTTGCAAACCGTCGTCGTCTCACTGCCGGCAAAAAGTAGTCCCAATGCTCTTGGGATTGTATCCTGGGTCACGACGAGGGAACCGGAGTCGCCGCCCGAGCTGAAGCTCGCATCATTGATGAGAATTTGATTGACGAATGTCGCCTTCTTCCCCCTGCGGGAGCCACACTCAGTGGAATATTTTACGGAGACGGTCACGTCGATGGCAGCGATTGTCCCCAAGGTATGGCCCGTGGTCCGGCCACTCTTCTGGACGGCAAGCCCGATCGAAGGTGGCACAGTGGAGCCGCTGATCTGGCCAATGTCCAGAATATCGCCGTTCATTCTCACTTTCCAGGGAACAATCTCCGCGATGGCAGCGTCGACCACGTTCGTCGTTCGCCTGGCGAAGGAGATAGGAACAAAATCACTTAGATGGGCAACAATCTGGTAGGCCCCACAGTTATAGTCGATGAGCCCGGGCTGGCTGATCTCCTCACCTACCTCCCCCTTGTTGACCTGCGCAAGCACATGGTTGTTGCTCAGAATATAATAGGTAGAACCTTTTCGTACGAGGGCTCCCAGTGTCCCGCTACAACAATATCTGCGGCTATAGTCGTAAATGTTGCTACCCGAAGTGCCAAGACTAATCGGTGGTATCTGAATTGCTTGATGCTCCAGCCCATTGTCTCCTCGACCTTCACTCACAGAGAAAAGCAAAACGGTACCAACTAAGATCGCAAACAATAGCCTGATAGGTCTTCGAATCATAGAACCACCCCTTTTATAAAGTCTCTAACAATAATAGATAAAAATTTCTCTTATTCTTTTAATGGAGAGCTAATTGAATATAAATGCATGAAAAAAGATCTGATTGTCAATATCCAGAATAAAATTGTGGAGGTGGAATTTAGTTATTCTTATTTTTTAATTACTTCCTTAGCGTAATCCACCATACCCTGAAAATCAACCACAACCACCGGTTCATTCCCAACAACCCAAGCGTCATGGCCTGTCGGCAGCAGAGACACATCGCCAGCCTTACAATCTACTACAGTGCCATCGTCCATCTTCACTCTTAAAGTTCCAGAGATATGATACTGGAAATGAGGTGCCTCGCAACTTTTTGTTTTAACCAGAGGCCTTACAGAATCAGACCACCTCCATCCAGGTTGGAAGGTTGCCTTCCCAATCACAGCTCCTCCTATCTTTACAAGCTCCAATTTCCCTTTATCAAAAGTCCTCACTTCATCCGGCTTGCTGAGGCTTTTCACTTCCATCTTTTCCATATCCAACCCTCCCTTTTTAAAAAACCAATATGATTTAACAAAAGACCCTATGTTATTCTCTCCGAAATAAAAATATTCACTTAGGCACGAGATGTCAAGAAATGTGGTATCCAAAATGAATTTGTGAAAATTATCTTTTGACGATTATTACTTGAAGTCTTGTCTTAATGGGTTAATTTTCAGAATCACTCTTTCAGGAGGAAGAACTTGACACCGCGAGCTTGTGATATTCTTACAATCTAAATGATGCCCCGTTTACCATTTTGGCTTTGAAAACGGCGTTAATTGTGCCGACCTAACGTCGAAGTTGATTCGCCAGGATCTTCCATAATTCTCTTTATGATTTCAAGGGCGCGGGCGCCGTATAAGCCATCTTCAATTCTCTCAT
>CAWFSX010000005.1:0-9498 GCA_963818595.1 uncultured delta proteobacterium | reverse complement strand
AAGTGCTATTCATTTTATAAAATTATCTTGGACCAGCTAAAACTTAAGTCCCCCATTGAAATCTTTTTATTCTTTTGATTGTGCAATTCAATTCCCACCCTGCCCTTTAGGCTGCGAAAGCCGATGCACATCTCTCACTTATCCCTGAACCATGATTTCAAAAATAATTGAATACAAACGAAAGGTTGTCGGCTATTAAAGCCACCTAATCAGCTCGGCATAAGGCTTGCTTTATATAAGGTCAAGGCGTTTTTAAACTATTACAAAGGAGGGAAAAAGATGAACACTCTAACAATCAAAAAGATACTCAGTCTGGTATTGATTTTGTCATTCGTCATAGGATGGCTTCATATAAATATCTGTGAAGCTCAGAGGACAGGAAATACTAATATGAATATGGAAAGTTCACGGCTGAGGTAAAACTGCCTGAACGAACGTCTTCAATGCGAAAGAAGAAAGATCGATCTTTGATCATCCTCTCGCAGACATCATTCAACTTCCACTGATGGTAGCCTTTATGCCGGTTTGGGCTTGTTTGTGACCTATGGAATCTTAGGCAAGGACACCCGAGCCTTTGTATGGTAAATGGAAACCCTGTTTGACAATAAAATGAATCTGTGAGAGCATTTTAAAAACTTGAAACATCTTTGAATAGTTTAGCAAAATGAAATTCTTTTCTATTAAATGGTCAATTTCAATGGTTTTACTGCTGACCGTAATTTTCCCATTAAGTTGTACCAGAATTTCACCTCCAGCGAGAAGCCCAAAAACTTTGCAACCCCTTGGTCTTTTGTCAATATTTCAAAGGGAGATTCGGATTCTCACCATCAATGTCTGGTCTGGTCTCACTTATAAAGGGTTTTTCAAGATGGGACAGTATCCGAATAACCTCCAAGGGCGTTATGAATTGTTGGTATCAGAAATACGCAAGCTTGGCCCAGATATCATCGCTATTCAGGAAGCAAATCTCCTTCCCCATTATGCAAAGCGTTTGGCGAAGGATTTAGATTACCAGGTCATCTACCGCGTTGCTCTCGGGGGAATCCGGTTTGGCTCCCTTGGTATTCCAACAAACATGCGTGAAGGTCAAGCGATCTTGGTTAAAAAACCCTGGACCATTGAAGACCTGGATAAAGAGCGTCTTGGAGGACAGGGTATTGCAACGAATTGGCTTTGTCTTCACTTCGGGGAAATCACCCAAGCCCTCCTCGGCCGAGTAGTCATTCATGGCAGGCCTCTCTATGTATATAACGTTCACCTTCACGAAGGCCCATTCAAGGGCACAGTGCTGGAAGCAATGTTTAAACGTTTGGCCCAAGAAATGACAACAGAAAAAGTAGATGAGGCGAAAAAATGCCGAAAAGATATGGAGCGGCGAAAAGTCGAGGATATCCAATTTTATCAAGCTTTATTGAGAAAGACATTACCACCAGGTATGCCTGCGATCATTCTTGGAGATTTCAACACAACCTCGGAGAGTGGTGAGCTGGAACCCCTTTTCGCAGGAGGCAAGTGGGTGGATAGTTTCAGGTTTAAAAATACCAATGAAGAGGGTGTGACCTGGGATCCTAAGCATAACCCAAACTACCGCCCAGCAGAGATAGTAAAAGACCCCTATGGTACTTTGCATGCCTACCATGGTTCTCATCCATACAGAATTGATTTTATCCTAGTAAACAACCACATTCCCCATGATCACATCCTGGAAAGTCGTGCGGTCATGACGCCGATGGATGGACTTTCTCCTTCAGATCATTATGGTGTACTCACGACATTGAAGTGGTAATTAAATTTTGCTTACACTTTGAACCAACGACGTTGGAGACCATAATAAAGCATCAGTCCAGCCAAATACGCCACTCCCATATTCCACATGGCAGTCCCAGTAGTGACAAGAAGGACAAAAAGGTTTTGTTTTTTTAGCTTGATATCCTTAACGACTAATGCGATTCCACGCCTGCGAAAAAGAGGATAACCCCCAGGATAGGGCGAGGGAAAATTTGAAGTAGAAGAGTGACTGAATCGCTTAAAAAAAGACCGATGAGAAGCACCATCACACCCAATATCACCAAAGCCCCTCCCGTTCTGGCACCAAATCGTATGTGACCAGCCATTCCCCCTGCTCCATGGCACATGGGGATGCCTCCGATGAAGGTGCTGATCAAGTTCATGATCCCATGATCGATGCTGATCGTCTTAGCTGTCACCTTCCGATCTGGAAAGTAGGCATTGTTCTCTGCTACGGTTGCAATGATTGCATTACCGAGAGTGAGAGGAGCTTGGGGGAGTCCTAAGAGAACGAAACCAGAAAGAAGCTCTTTCCATGAAATTCTTCCAAATGTCAATTCAGGCAAGCGGAATCGAATGGAGAGATGGGAAAGCTCTCCAAATAAATCCGGCTTTTGAATAAAGGCAAAGATGATCCCATATCCCAGGAGCGCCAACATGGCTGGGAGACGCTGACTCCGAGAAAGGAGGAGAGTCAGAACCACACCTCCAATAGCAACGAAGGGTTGACTTCTCATCATCCCCAAGCCTTCTACAATAAAACTCAGACCCAACCCCAGCATGATGCCTCGAACCACTGGTTTTGTGGTGACTTTTTCAATCCAGGTAATCGCTCCTGTTAATCCCATGAAAAGCCAGAAGATACCTGTAAAGATTCCTGATCCCCAGATCATTCCAGGAGTAATAGACCCGGCATGGGCGATGGCCATTCCTCCGATCGCCTTCATGGGTTGAATGGGAACAGGAGTTTTGAAATAAAGGCCCACAAAAATTTTAAAGATACCGAAGGCCACCAGAATGCCCAGCGGGTCCATTTTATTCAGGGTGATGTATCCCACGACAAAAGGGATCAATGTCCCCAATCGCCGAAGGCCCCGGCAAACTCCATTTTGTTGTAATCATTTCCCCACAAGCGCATGATATTCCACTTTATAATAATGAGCGTTTTCCAGACTTCTGTTTAAATCTCTTCTCCACCATTCTGTTGAGATCACTTAATAACGAATCTACTCGGTCAACAAAGGTCTTTCCCTGCTGAGTTAATTGGGCTCCCCTCCTTCCTTACCACCCAATTTCGTATCCACAATTTTGAACCCAGCCCTCTTCTCGATTTTTTTAATCGCACCCCAGGCATGTCGATAAGACATCCCAAATTCATCGGCCGCAGCTTGAATAGAACCCAGCCGATCAACAGCCCCAAGTAATGCCGTTTTGCCACCTCCAAGCACCACTTCACCTTTATTTTCGATCCAGAATTTCGCTTTGATTTCCATTCAAGACCTCCCCCAAAAAGAATTAACCATACGATATGCTAAAAAAAGCATATTGTCAAGATATCGACGAATACCAGGACATTACATGTCCGGCTCTCTCATCGTGCCACAGGAATCAAAAGAGGAAGCCATAAATAAGGATGGAAAGCATGCCACCCGTCAGGAGGATGTAAGGAAGGCTGATCTTTTTATAAATGGCAAAGAAAGCCGCTGCAGCCATCAGAATTCTTGGAATATCCACAAGGGAGGTCCTTCCAAAATTAAAAAGGACTAACGCTAACATTCCGATAAATGATCCAAGAATACCTTGTTCCATCATCTGGACCTTCTCAATTCCTTTCAATCGATCATGGTAAGGAATGAGGAGGACCAAAATAAAGAAGGACGGAAAGAAGATTCCCAGCGTCGCCATTGTTGCTCCTAATACGTTGGAAACCTTATAGCCGATGAAAGTGGCTGTGATCAGGATGGGGCCGGGAGTCACTTGACCCAGTGCGATTCCATCCAAAAACTCTTTTGTGGTGAGCCACTGAAATCGATCTACCATCTCATACTGGATAAGAGGGATGGCGGGGAAACCGCCACCGAAGGCCAATGCACCGATCTTGGAAAGATTGAGAGAGAGGGCCGTAATTTTGGGGTCCACGAGATAAGAGAGCGCCAACGCCAGGCAAATAAAGGCAGCCAGGAGAGCAACAACAAGGTACTCTTTTCCCTTCACCACTTCCAAAGAGGCCCTTCCAGAGGGCGCGGCCTTGGTCTGGGGTTTCTTAAGACGCAAGAGAAGGCCGGCAATGGCGGCGAAGACAAAGATCAGAACAAAGTTCCACTGGAAAAAGAAGGCGAAGAAGGATAAGACAGCGATGAGAATCACCTTCCAGTCTTTGAGAACGGATCTGCCAAAGGTGATGCAGGCATTGAGAATGATGGCCACTACAATTGCCCCCAATCCCTTGAAAAGGGCTTGAACAAACCAGAGACTATGAAATCTGAAATAGATGGCGGAAAGAATCAGGATTGCGATAAATGCCGGCAGGACAAAAGCCACTGCCGCTGTAAGGGCCCCCCAGATTCCCCTGACCCGATACCCGACATACGTCACGATCTGGATCATGGTCGCTCCCGGGATCAACTGGCAGAGGGCCACTCCGCGCATAAACTCCCCCTCTTTAATCCACTGGTACCGATTTACAGTTGTCTCCTTGATTTGGCTGATCATCGCCGGGCCGCCATAGGCCGTGGCCCCAAGCTTAAGCACTCTTGTGAATAGAAACCTCAATGAGGTCATCAGTCACTCCAGTTTTACTCAATGTGTCTAAGGTTGGAAACTTTTTGATGGGATCAGCAAATTACAGTTGTCGTAATATTTCGGCAGGCTTCATCCTAGCCGTCCGTTTTCCCATGATATAACTTGCAAAGCCCCCCGCAGCAAGAGATGAGGGAATGGAAAGGACAGTGATTGCTACATTGGGCTTGCTTACAATGAATGAAAGGGCCCCCGCTCGCTAATCTGTGAGCCATGTTCAAGGGGGTAATCCCAAGTAGAATGGGGATGAGAAGGATTGCGGGAATAAGAATTAGTAGTTTGTGTCTGCCTAACATTGGATACCTCTATCAATTAAACCTGACCTTAATTTAAAGCAACTTTAATGCCAAAATTTGAAACGTCTTTGGAGGGAGATTGAATCTTCAGGAATCACAAGGGGTTGGCAAAATTTTGGAAAGCTTGAAATTTCTTTGAAGAACTAAGTTCTCTCGACAACGGTGTCGAAGGCAGTTTCCGCCAAATCGCTAACTTTCATTTTAATATCAAGCATTCAAATCCTTTCGACAAAACTGTCGTCTCCATCGGTCCATGTTTAAACCATAAACTTTGATAACTGCCAAGTATTACAATATTCTTTAAGCCCCTGTGTTTCTGACCTCATTCCTCCATCGGATCATTACGGTGTGTTTACGACATTGAAGTGGTAAATCCTTGAATTGACCTTTCGATTCCTTTATGATTAGGAATAATGAAAGGCTTTTTCAATCAACTTCTCTCGAATCAATCTCTCCAAACAAAAGTTTACAGTCGAGCCCATTCCTGAATCCATTCTCCGACCTATCTGGGTGGAAAGGGTTTAGGGTCCTATCTCCTTCTTAAAGAAAATCCACCCCGTATCGATCCCTTCTCACCTCAAAATCGCCTCATCTTCACCCTGGGTCCCTTGGCGGATACCCCTTTTTATGGCTCGAGCCGATATGCCGTCTTTACCAAATCTCCTCAGACCGGAATCTATTCTGAATCTTATTCCGGAGGAAAGATAACCCTCTCCTTCAGCCGGACGGGTCATGATACCATCATTATCGAAGGAAAATCGAGTGATCCCATCTTTCTCGAGATCAGTGATAAAGAGGTCCCTCTCCAATCCAGCCTCTGACCTCTGGGGAAAAGAGACTTATGAGGCAGAAGAGGCCATCCTTAAAAAGGTTGGCGAGGTTTCGAGTGCTTTGGTCATTGGCCCGGCTGGAGAAAATCTGGCCAAATTTGCGGTGATTCTATCTGAACATTGGCGTTCCTTCGGCAGAGCAGGCATTGGTGCCGTGATGGGATCAAAGAAGTTGAAGGGGATCGTCTTTCATGGAAAGAAACACAGGAAGGTGGCCGATCCATCCTCGTTGAAAAGACTGGCTCAGGTGTTTAGAGATCGGGTCAGTGATCAATCAATCGTTTCTATGTATAAAAAATATGGAACCCCTATGCTGGTCTCCATCATGAACACCATTGGTGCCTTCCCTACTCAATATTGGTCTAAAGGGACTGTAGAGGACTGGGAAGGAATCAGCGCTGAAAGTCTCCTCGAACGCTGCAATGTGGTCTCCTCAGCATGCCCCCGTTGCTTTATGGCCTGTGGAAAAATCTCTGAGGTCAAAGAGGGAAGACATCGAGGTCTTCGTATCATGGGCCCTCAATACGAAACCATTTATGCCTTTGGGGACTCTGCATGGTTAAGTCTATCAAGGAGATTATCTATCTCAATGATCTATGCGATCGTCTGGGAATGGATACCATTACAGCAGGAAACTTAGCTGCGTTTGCCATCGAGGCGGCGAAGATTAAAAAGATTAAGAAGAATCCTCCAATATGGAGATGTCGATGGAATTGCTGAAGATCTTAACCATGATTGCCTACAGAAAAGGAGTGGGAAAAATTCTATCAGAAGGGGTTCGCCATGCAGCAAAGGTCTGGGGGATGGAGGAGAAGGCCATCCACGTGAAGGGGCTGGAGCCCGCTGGCTTCGACCCCAGGGTACTGAAGGGAATGGGACTTGCCTATGCGACCTCGGACCGAGGGGCATGCCATCTCAGAGCGACTTTCTATAAAGTCGGCCTCCGGCGACATCTGGCCCTAATTAAATAAAGGGGAAAGCAAAACTTTTTGTGGATTATGAGGACAAGATGACCCTTTTCGATGCCCTGATCCTCTGCCGTTTTTATCGAGACTTAATCACCTGGAAGGACCTTCAAGAAATATACTAAAATCTACTTGCAATCTATCACTCAAGAAGAAAGAAATGAAAACCATGGCCTCTGGAATTATCAATCTTGCTCGCACTTTCAATGAGCAAGAAGGAGTAACGAAGAAAGAGGATAAACTGCCCCGTCGATTTTTTCGAGAAGTCATTCAAGGAACGGGGAAAACAATCCGATCTGAAGACCTCGATTTCATGTTGAAGGAATATTACCAATTAAGAGGGTGGAAATAGAATCTTTACCCCGTTAGAAATTTATCTCTAAACGGGGCGAGCATGGGTTTAATGCCCCATGTTAGTCTTTCCGTTAGAAGGCCCAATTCTTCTAACGGGGTTTACTCCCCGATCCTCGAAATGTTAATATGATTCGCAATTGGATGACCGAGATGAAAAAGTGGAACGTAGGAATTCTGATCTTCAATGATGTTGAGGTGTTGGACTTTGCAGGGCCTTTCGAGGTTTTCTCCCGCACGAGACTTGTATCGGGCCTTGAATCGCGCCGCTCAGAAGAGAGCGCGCCTTTCCGTGTCTTCACAGTCGCCAAGACTTCAACTCCTGTCACCACGACAGGAGGCTTGCAGGTTATTCCTGAATTTATGTTCAGCAATGCCCCTCCCATCGATCTTTTGGTCGTGCCAGGCGGATTGGAACGCGGCCCCTTCTTTCGGATCAGGAGACGCTTGGTTGGATCAAACAGGTTGCGGCAAAAGCAAAGAAGATAACGTCGGTATGTACCTGGATCTCTCCTCTCGCTAAATCCGACCTTTTAAACAACTGTCGTGCGACAACCCACTGGGGGGCCCTGGATCTCTTGCAGTCATTAAACAAAAGCGTGAAAGTCGAACGAGACCGGCGAGTGGTGGATGACGGAATCATCACCTCAGCGGGCGTTGCATCAGGCATAGACATGGCGTTCTATGTTGTGGAAACCCTCTTCGGCCGGGAGGTCGCTGATGAAACTGCCCGATATATCGAGTTCCGTCGAACTGACCTGTAAGAATATGATACGTCTCCAAAGCCCCAAAAGCGAAGATCCTTCTCAGCGTCATCATCGTGGTCGTGGTGATCGAAGGAATCTTTCTTTATCTTAATATCAGATCACTTTCGCGGCAGATTCTCGATAAAACGGAAGAGGAAGCCTTTAACCTGAGCGAAACCATCCGTCTCAGTATTCGCAATGCTATGATCAAGGACCGAAGAGATGAATATCAGAGAATCATCGACGATGTAGCCCAAAGAAAAGGAATTGCTGAGGTTAGAATTTTCAATAAACAGGGTGAAATCACCGTGTCCTCGGATAAGACCAAAGTGGGAACAGTCGTTGATAAACAGGCAGAGGCCTGCTATGGATGTCACCGGGAAGGAGAGGCAAAGGTCCTCCTCCCATCAGACAGCAAGACCCGCATTTATCATACAGAAAAACAGAGCCTCCTGGGTTTGATCAATCCTATTTATAATGAACCCTCCTGTTACCCTTGCCACCCTAAAACGACAAATGTCCTTGGGGTTTTGGACACGATGATCAGCCTCGAAGGTTTTGAAAAAGAAAGAGCACAAATTTATAACCGGATGATGATTTCAGGAATTGTCAGTATCATTGTCCTAAGTTTCTTATTGAGCCTTTTGCTCACTCGGGTTGTGAACCGTCCCATCGATAAACTCCTGGCTGCGACAAAGGAGGCAGCCCATGGAAATCTAAATCAAACGGTGTCCATACGGTCTCATGATGAACTCGGAGAACTTTCGGGGTCGTTTAACAATATGATTGCAGAACTGAAGCGGTCCCGTGATGCCATTGAAGAATGGACTCAAACCCTGGAGCATCGAGTTCAGGAAAGAACTCAGGAACTTCAGCGGATCCAAGATCAACTCGTCCGTGCGGGTAAAATGGTTGCTCTGGGCGAACTGGCAGCTGGGGTAGCTCACGAGATTAATAACCCTCTCACTGGAGTCCTCACCTTCAGCTCCTTGATGCTTAAAAAGGTGGACGAAAACAATCCTTGGAAAAAAGATTTAGAGAACATTGTCCAACAAACCACTCGATGTCGAAACATTGTGAGGGGACTTTTGGACTTTGCTCGCCAAAGGAAACCGGATAAGAAACAGTGGAATATCCACACCCTCATTGACCAAACGGTCACCCTGGTCGAAAATCAAGCCCGTTTCCAGAATATTAAAATTATCAAAGAATTTAAAACCGATATGCCAATGCTCTTCATCGATGGCGACCAGATTCAGCAGGTGTTCATGAACATCATTATTAACGCTGCCGATGCCATGACAGGGGATGGGGGAACATTGACCATTAAAACAAACATGAAGGATGGAATAGCTGAAGTCTCTTTTACGGATACAGGATGTGGGATGTCAAAGGAACATCTCTCCAAGCTTTTTGCCCCCTTCTTCACAACGAAAGAAACGGGGAAAGGAACGGGGTTGGGATTGGCGATCAGTTACGGAATCGTTCAAAGCCATAATGGTGAGATTGATGTGGAGAGCGAGGTGGGAAAGGGATCCTCTTTCCGGATTAAACTTCCCATTGAAAAACAAGATGGGGAGTTAGGGAGATCGGGAGATGGGGAGAAATTGTAGCGTCGGCATTTATTGCCGACGACTTCTACCCAAGATATGCGCCCCCAATAAATGAGGGCGCTACTGCTATTTCACATTCTTTATAAATTCAGCCAAGCGACTTTCAGCAT
>CAWFSX010000004.1:0-100905 GCA_963818595.1 uncultured delta proteobacterium | reverse complement strand
GAGTATTGTACCATGAAAGGAGGTGGGGTCTGCAACTCCGAAACGGAGGAGATGGTGGGAGCGCCATTGGCATTGGAGTATTTTACTCTTCTGTCAAGGGTCAATAGATAGATAACAAAACTTTGCAAGGAGGCGAGAAATGAATGACAGGGTGAAATATTTTAAGTTAATAGCTTGCATCATTTTATTGGTTTTCTTTACGACTTTTCCGTTTACTGCTTTCTCTCAGACAAAGGATAAAATCCGTATAGGCACCGCAATCTCTCTGTCGGGCCCGTACGCCCCTGGCGCAGGAATGACACAGATTCCAAACTATAACATGTGGGTTGAGGAAGTGAATGCGAAGGGTGGGCTATTGATAAAGAAGCTTAACAAACGTCTGCCCGTAGAGCTCATCACCTATGACGATAAGAGTGATATAGGCACGGCTGTTAAACTGGTTGAAAAATTGATCTTAGAAGACAAGGTTGACCTCTTACTACCCCCTTGGGGCACTGCCATGCACTTTGCGATAGCCCCGGTGGTCACCAAGTATGGATATCCAGTCATGGGGCCCACCGTTTCTTCAGAGAAGCTCAGAGAAATAGCACACAAGGTACCTTACTTCTTTGGTATCTTGAACATGCCCCGGGAGCAAGGAGCAGCCCTCGCCGATCTTCTTGAGGAACTTGAAGTGAAGAAAGTGGCATTGATTTACGTTGCAGACGCCTACGGGATAGAGTGGACAGGCAAGGTGGCTCCTGACTTGGGGCTTAAGAAGATGGATGTCGTTATCTTAAAGAGTTATCCCCTCGACACGAAGGACCTGTCTCCATTATTAAAAACAATCAAGGCCGCGGAGGTCGATGCCGTCCTTTGTATGTCCTATCCTAACGACACCTTCTTGATTACGAAACAGGCGAAGGAGCTTGGATTGAATCCCAAACTCTTCTACCTGGGTGTGGGTGTTGCTTTCCCTGTGTATAAACAGATGTTTGGCGGGCCCAACGCAGTGGAAGGAATTATGGGAGCCGGTGCATGGAATCCGAGAGTTCCCTATCCCGGTGCAAAAGAATACTTTGAAAGACACGTTAAACGATGGAAAACAGAACCTGATCGTTGGGGAAGCGCATTCGCTTATGCATCCCTTCAGATCCTGGAACAGGCCATTGAAAAGGTCGGCAGTATTGATCGAAAGAAGATAAGGGATTGCATCGCTACCCAGACATTCCCGACGGTAATAGGCCCGGTGAGGTTTGAAGGTGGATTTAATGTCCAATCCCCAGGCGAGATTGGTCAATGGCAAAAGGGAGAGTTTGAAGTCGTAGCAGCCAAAGAGAAGCGTACGGCAAAACCTATATTTCCAAAACCTTCTTGGCCATAGCACACATTCTTTTATTAGTGTCTTCAAGCGGGCTGTCTGGAGGGGGAATCCCTTCTTAGACAGCCCGCAAGCTTATCCATTCATCGAGTTAAAAAGTATGAGTCTCACGCTCTTGCTTGATATCCTCATTGGGGGCCTCATGATGGGAGGCCTTTATGCCCTGATCGCTGTGGGGCTTAGCCTTCAATATGGCGTGGCCCGAGTACTGAACGTATCTCATGGTGAATTCATCATGCTTGGGGCCTTTGCCACCTATTCACTCTATATCCTCTTTGGGATGAATCCTCTTCTCTCTCTTGTGGTGAGCGGTCCTTTTATTTTCATCGTGGGTTTCTTAATTCATAGGACTTTGTTTAAACGTCTCAAAAGGTTATCCCCGACCATGGATGCGTTTGAGGGTAGCTCCCTATTAGCCTCTTTTGGCCTTCTCTTCATCATTCAAAATGTTGCCCTACTGATATGGGGTTCCGATGTGAAAGGATATTCCTACTTATCTAAACCGGTCAATTTTTTTGGAGCCGTATACGCAGCCAATCGACTCGTAGCCCTTCTTTTCGCCATCCTCATAGGGATAATCTTCTATTATTTTCTCAAGCGCACCCGCGTGGGAAAGGCGATCAGGGCAGCCGCCCAGGATGTGACAACTGCCCAACTCATGGGTGTGAATATCCATTTTGTGCTGGGTTTATGTTTCGGCCTGGGGGCTTTGATGGCTGGTATCGCTGGTTCACTGACGAGCATGATGTTTGAAATCACACCGCTGATAGGTTTTCCTTATACGATCATTGCCATAATAGCGGTTGTTTTGGGTGGATTGGGTAATATCTTAGGTAGTTTAATAGGAGGTTTCATCCTCGGCCTCATCGGGAATATCGTGATGTATATACATCCTGGTTTATCCTTGATCGCATACTATTTCATCTTCCTTCTTTTGCTCCTGGTAAAGCCAACAGGTATTTTTGGAAAATAAAAAGAAATCCATATGAAAAGAGCTATTTTAAAGAAGTCTTTTTACCCCGTGTTACTCTTTTTAATCTTCATTTTAATGGTGATGATGCCCCCCTATGTCTCTCCCTATACCATCATCCTCCTGAGTAGTATCTTTATGTATATCGTCCTGACGGTAAGCTGGGCGTTGTTCTCCGGACCTACCCATTACATCTCACTTGCCTCAGCCGCATTTTTTGGACTCGGCATCTATGTCTCGGCAATTCTGGGGGATAAGCTGCCCTTGCTTGTGGTGATCGGCTTCGGCGGTCTCATCAGTTTCTTGCTCGCGTTACTGGTAGGCCTCTCAAGCCTTAGGTTGAGGGGTATGTATTTTACTATATTTACTTTTGGGCTCAGCGAACTCATTCGACACTCTGTCCTGTGGTGGGAGGTTAATAAGACAGGAACGGTAGGCAGATGGGTGATCGCAGTAGACCATACGACGGTCTATTACGTGATGCTGGGTATTCTTTTGATCACGCTGGTTGTTACCTTTATAATCAAATATTCGAAATACGGGCTTGCATTGTCGAGTATCGGCGAATCCGAGGAAGCCGCTGATCATATCGGCATCAATGTGAATGCATTGAAGATCATCATCTTCGCCGTGGGTACTTTTTTCATGGGAGCGACAGGGGCCATCATGGCGACACGATGGAGCTATATCGATCCCTCCATTGCCTTCAATCCCCTCTTTTCCTTTATGCCTGTTTTGATGGCTATCTTTGGGGGGGTGGGTCAGATCTTCGGCCAGGTGTTAGGGGCCGCCGTTCTCACCCTTTTAGCAGATTTGCTCTTAACCAAGCTCCCCTATTACTATATGCTTCTGTACGGCGTCATACTAATCATTGTCATTTTATTTCTACCGAAAGGTCTTATCGGGCTGAAGGAAGAGGTGAAGTTATGGCTGAGGGGAATGAAGCAGCGATATGAGAATACTTGAAGGGGAAGGGATCAGAAAGAATTTCGAGGGATTGACCGCGTTAGCCAATGTTGACTTTCACATCAGCCGCGGGGAAATCTTAGGTCTGATCGGTCCAAACGGAGCAGGAAAAACCACTCTCTTCAATCTCATTTCCGGCTCTCTGGTCCCCACATCAGGGACGATAAAATTTAAGGGTGAAAACATAACCGGGTTGAAGCCGCACCGGATTTGTAGGAAAGGCATCGCCAGGACGTTTCAGTTGGTTAAACTTTTCGGAAATATGACTGTTCTTGAGAACATATTATTGGGTGGGTTGTTTGGTCCTTCAACGGGCTCACCGAGATCTCATACAAAGAAGGCATGTTTGGAGTTATTGGAGTTTGTGGGGTTGTCCGAAATGAAAGAGAGCCTTGCCAAAGACTTAACCATTGTCAACCAGAAGCGCCTCGAAGCGGCCAGGGCATTGGCGACAAAGCCAGAGTTACTATTGCTCGATGAATTCATGGCCGGGCTAAACCCCACCGAAGTGGCCCTGGCTATTGAGCTGATCAAGAAAATACGCAATCTGGGAGTGACGATCATCATAATTGAGCATGTCATGAAGGTCATCATGGACATCTCCGACCGGATCATGGTGCTCCATCACGGAGAAAAGATTGCCGAAGGGATTCCTGAAGAAATCACTGCCAACAAAATGGTGATCGATGTCTACCTGGGAACATAGTCTGATGTTGAGAATGGATCGTATCAATGCATTCTATGGAAAGGTCAGGGTCTTATGGGATCTTACCCTGAAGATCGATGAAAAAGAGATCGTGGCCTTGGTGGGCGCGAATGGAACAGGTAAGACGACGACCCTTCATACGATTGCCGGTTTGGTACATCCGGCTTCGGGTAGTCTGGAATTCTTCGGCAAAAGAATAGATGGAATGCCTCCTTATCAAATCGTTCAATTGGGTATTTGCTATATTCCGGAAGGAGGGAAACCATTTCCGGATATGACCGTCCTTGAAAATTTAGAAATGGGTGCCTATCCCCACACGACATGGAAGAAGAAGGAAGAAACCCTGGATCAGGTTTATCAAATCTTCCCCAGGCTTAAGGAAAGGGCAAAACAATTGGCCAGGACCCTGAGCGGGGGAGAACGTCAAATGCTCGCCATGGCTCGAGGCCTGATGTCAAAGCCAAAACTATCCATGTTTGATGAGCCATCCTACGGACTGGCACCTTTATTGGTGAAGGAATTTTTTCATTTCATAAAGACCTTCCGAGAACAGGGAATGACTATTCTGCTGGTCGAACAAAATGTCCGGCAAGCCCTTGAGATTGCAGATCGGGCATACGTTTTAGAAAACGGCCGCATTGTTCTGGAAGGAGAGAGCAAAGGGCTTCTCCAAAACGTTCATGTCAAGAAAGCCTATTTAGGCTTATAAAATGGGTCCGCATTCCCGAGACGAGTTCATAAGGATTTGCAGAAAGGAGATTATCACAACATGAACAAGATCGATTTTGTCGATCAAACCATACGAGATGCGCAACAGAGTCTCTGGGGTTTTACGATGAGGACCGATCATATGACCCCGATTGCGGAAATGATGGATCAGGTTGGATACAGAGCCATTGCCACGGTAGGTTCTCAGGCATTTACTGTGCAGGTGCGCAATCTCAACGAGGACCCCTGGGAGAGGATCCGGGTTCTTTCCAAGCTGATCACAAGAACCCCTCTTCGCGGGTCCTACCAGATCGGAAGTCTTTCCTCCTTCGATCTCAGTACGCCGCGTGATATCATCACCCTCTGGATAAAACGATCGGTCGCCAATGGGATAAAAAGTTTCTGGATTTGCGATTACCAGAATGATATGGAGAAATTCGTCTACTTCGCGCGTATCGCCAAGGCTGAGGGAGCTGAGGTCGTGCCGGCCTTGATGTATACCTCCAGCCCTGTCCATACGAATGAGCATTGGGCGCGAAAGACCCGACTGTTAGCAGAAGCGAAGGATTGTGTCGATCGGATCATGATAGAGGATGCGTCAGGAGTCATAACGCCGGAAGGCACCCGGGAGCTGGTCTCCACCGTTCAAAAGAACTGCGAGGGACTGCCCCTTGAGTTCCACTCCCACTGTAATTCAGGACTTGCTCCTCTGTGTTATCTGGAAGCGATTCAATCAGGTGTCACAACCGTGCATACGGCGGTCGCACCTCTCGCCAACGGCACCTCCCTGCCGGCCACGGAAACCATTTTGAGAAATGCCCGCCGTCTGGGCTATTCCTCGGACCTGGATGAGGACGCGCTCGCTGCCGTGTCAGCCCATTTTAGAAAGATTGCCGAAAAAGAGGGGCTGCCCATCGGCGTACCGATGGAATACGACCTCTTTCATTTTGAGCATCAGGTGCCCGGCGGCATGATGACAAATCTGACACGACAGCTCAGGGAGGTGGGGATGGAACACCGTCTGGACGAGATCCTGGAGGAAGTCGTTCTGGTCCGCAAGGAGTTCGGATATCCCGTGATGGCAACACCCTATTCACAGATCGTAGGGGCCCAGGCCGTAGAGAACGTCGTCTCGGGTGAGCGGTATAAACAGATAACGGATGAGGCCATCAAGTACGTTCTGGGGTACTATGGGGAGCCGGTTGTCCCTATAGACCAGAACGTCATGGACAGGGTAATGAGCTTGCCCAGGACCAAGCAATTTCTCAATTGGAAGCCTGAAGGGTACCTTAAATCCGTTGAAGAGCTGCGTCAGGAGATCGGCCCGGAACTTTCCGATGACGATCTCTTGCTCAAAATCCTGATACCAGGAAAACCTGTGAAGCGCGGTGAGCCTAAGAAGACGGCAACTCCGCCTGTGATCAAAGCGACGGCGCCCGTTAGTCCACCCACCGACTTCCCCACGGAATTCACCGTGGATGTGGATGGGGAAGTATTCAACGTTAAGATCTCGCCAGTGTGGGATGGGGCCGGAAAAGCCGAAACGACCATGCAGGCAGAGAGCTACAGACACCCAAGACAGCGAAGAGGCCGAAGGAATTACCCGCGGGGGCTGTGCTCTGCGGGATGGCGGGGTTGATACTTTCGATCGAAGCAAAGGTGGGCGATCGTGTAAATGCGGGCGATCTGGTGGCAATGATCGAGGCAATGAAAATGAGGAGACATGTCAACTCACCCCATGGCGGAGTGGTAAAAGAGATCTTGGCCCGCGAAGGTGAGATGGTCGACCCTGAAGATATCCTGATGGTGGTGGAATAACATGGTCAATAAGATTCTCGTAGCCAATCGGGGTGAAATAGCCATCCGTGTCATGCGAGCTTGCCGGGAAATGGGCATTCCTTCCGTTGCCGTCTATTCTGAAGCGGACAAGGAGGCATTATTTGCCAAGTACGCTGATGAGGCCTATTGCATCGGTCCTCCACCGGCAACGCAGAGCTATCTCAACATCCAGAAAAGTGATTGAAGTAGCCAAGGAAAGCGGGGCCGATGCGATCCATCCCGGTTACGGTTTCCTTGCTGAGAATCCGAAATTTGCCCGCGCCTGTGAAGAAGAGGGCATAAAGTTCATCGGACCGTCAAGCAGGGTGCTCGAGCTCATGGGTGATAAGGTAACGGCTCGGCGTGAGATGATGAAGGCGGGCGTCCCCGTGGTGCCGGGCACGGATGAATGCGTGGCGGAATTTGGGCAAGCAAGGGATATAGCCAATGAGATCGGATATCCGGTGATCATCAAGCCCTCCGGTGGTGGAGGGGGAATCGGGATGACCATTGTCGCGAATGAAGGGGAATTGGCGAAGGCGCTGGAATCGACGCAGGCGATTGCGACGACCACCTTCGGTCTTTGTGATGTCTACATTGAAAAATATTTATCCAATCCCCGCCACATCGAGTTTCAGATACTGGGAGATTCAAAGGGGAATGCCATTCACTTAGGGGAACGGGAGTGTTCTATCCAGCGAAGACATCAGAAGTTGATCGAGGAATCTCCATCGCCGGCGGTGACTCCCGCGATGCGCGCCAAAATGGGAGAGATGGCCGCGAATGCCGCCAGATTTGTGGGCTATGAAGGAGCAGGGACGATGGAGTTCCTTTTCTCCGACGGAAAGTTCTACTTCCTCGAGGTGAACGCCCGAGTCCAGGTGGAGCACCCGGTGACAGAGATGGTGACAGGGGTGGATATCGTAAAAGAGCAGATACGGATCGCCTCGGGACTCCCTCTCAGTATCAAGCAAGAAGAGGTTCGGATGCAATGGGAGCGCGATCGAATGCCGCATCAATGCCGAGGATCCTTTGAACGACTTTGTCCCCACGCCCGGCAAGATCAAGGGCTATCATGCTCCGGGCGGGACTGGAATTCGGGTGGATAGCGGAGTCTATACCTCTTACACGATACCGCCCTTCTACGACCCGATGATATCGAAGCTCATCGCGTGGGGCAGGGACCGGAATGAGGCGATCACGAGAATGCGGCGGGCCCTCTACGAATACATCATCGTCGGGATCAAAAGCAATATTCCGTTCCACAAAGCGGTCATGGAAAACCCGCGCTTTGTAAAGGGTGAACTTGGGAACCCATTTTATCGATAGCGAAACCACCCTGATGGACGATATGAAGAGAATGATGGAGCGGGAGAAACCGTTAGAGGAAAAGCTATCCCATCTATTTGAAGACAAAAGGAGAATAGCCGCTATTGCTGCTGTCGCTGCTATCACCCAGATGCATCGTCACGGGCAGACAAAGGAATAAAGGTGAAGGTGTCTTTCTCCAAGACACATCCATCGCAGCCATCCTGAACCCTTTTATGGTCAGGGGATGAAGAGGGTAAATCGTGGGCAACAAATGCATCGTGCTCCTTGGTACGCTCGATACCAAAGGGGAGGAACTACTCTTCCTGAAACACCAAATAGAGCAAAGACAATGTGACGTCATCATGATAGATGTCAGCATGGGAAGTGAACCCTTATTCCGAGCGGAGGTCGGTCCTCAAGAGATCGCCAAATTAGGGGGAAAAGTATAGAGGAGATAAGGAAGTCCGATGACCGAAGTTCGATTACTCAGATCATGGAAGAAGGAGCTATCACCAAGGTCAAACAACTCTACTCTGAGGGAAGATTAGATGGAATGGTAACGATGGGTGGTGTCAGCATGGCCCTCTTCGGTGGGCATGTCATGGAGACAGTCCCTTTTGGTGTGCCCAAGCTAATCGTTTGCCCCGGAGCTATGCCCGCCTATATTTCGAGCTGGTTCGATGCCACAGATGTCACCGTCCTGCAGGCGATTTTAGATTTTGCCGGGCTCAATGAGCTTGTCAAGAACGTCCTGATTCGGGTGGCTGGTGGTATTTGTGGAATGGCCCAGGCTGCTGATGCATCCACCCTTCGCTTAAGCAAAAAATCTATCGCCATCACCCAGTTCGGTTTTTCCGAAAATTGTGCAAGACTGGTCAGGCAACACCTTGGAGAAAAAGGATACGTCGTTTATCCTTTTCATGCCCAAGGGATAGGCGATAGAGCAATGGACAATTTGATTGCCCAAGGCTTTTTTGATGGGGTCATCGATATCGTTCCCGCCGGTGTGATAGAAGAGATGTTTAAGGGCAATCGACCTGCGGGACCAAAGCGAATGGAGGCTGCAGGCGAAAGGGGATTGCCTCAAGTGATCGCTCCGTGCTCCGTCAATATCACCAATACCGGACCGAATCGGATCAATTTAGAAAAATATGTCTCGAGAGAAAGAAAATACAAAATAGACGATCTTCGCATTCTCACCCGATATAATGCCGAAGAACTTACCATGGCGGCTAAAGTCTATGCGGATAAGCTGAACAAAGCAAAAGGACCGGTAAAAATTTTGATTCCCCTCCGTGGTTGGTCTTCACTCGATAGAAAAGGTTCTGTTTTGCACGCTCCGGAAGAAGACAAGGTGTTTGTTGATGAGCTAAGGAAAAATCTTAGATCCGGGATTGAGATAGAGGAGTTGGATGTTCATCTCGAAGACCCTCCCTTTGCTGAAGCTCTTGTAGAAAGTTTTTTACGACTGAAAGAGCATCATTAGGAGGAAAATAGATTGTTAGGAAAGGTGTCCACATACGATAAAAACATTGATCACATTGGCATTGTCGTTAGAAATCTCGAAAAAGCGATAAAGCTTCTCAAGAATTTAGGGTTAAAGGTCAGTAGAAGAGAAGATATCGAACATCTGAAGGTGAGGGTTGCCTTTCTCGAAATCAGTGGAAATCGAATTGAACTGATCTCTCCTTCATCTGACGATCATGAACTGACCCACCACATCAAAAAACACGGAGAAGGTCTCCATCACATCGCCTTTAAGGTAAAAGATATCAACGAGGCACTTAAAGAATTTAACAAAATGGGAATCCGGCTTGCACAAGACAAACCGAGAGGCAAGGGACACGGAGGGAAGGAAATTGCCTTCTTAAATCCAGAGGACACTTGTGGAATTTTGATAGAAGTTTGCCAGGGAAAAGAAATAGACTCCATCTTATTCTACCCGTAATTATAAATAGTTCCCCAACCAGAAGGCATTTCGCTACCTTCTCTCTGAGAATCTTTCAAATCGTTCGCTAGCGGATTATCGATGGGGCTCCACTGACCTCATTTCTGTATATTGGTTCAGTACTGTCCCAATGTTTTTAAAATCAAGATGTAAAGCACGTAACTAATTGAATTTTAACCGAGGGGAATTTCACTAACCATTCAAATCGATAAAAAACATAATGGCCTAAACTTTCAATATATTTAACATGTTATACGCAACCTCTGCCGTAAACGTTGGGACAGTAGTGATATTGGTTATGTTTTTACTGGGTCTCTAATAAGAGTTGTAAAAGGGAAAGTTTTTTCTTGACAAACAAAAAGAATAGAGGTAGAAGTAGTCTACAAATGTAGACCTATATAATAAAGCTCAAAGTATAAAGCTGAAAGCTCAAGGCATAAAGGAGAAAACAAATTGGAAAGCAAAAAAGAACTTACACCGACCCAGGAGAAAGTTTTAGATTTTTTAAAGGATTTCCTAAGGGAGAAGGGGTTTCCGCCAACGCTTCGTGAGATTGCTTCTCATTTTGGGTTGAGAGGGCCAAGAGGCCCTCAAAAAACCCTAACCATCCTCGAGAAGAAAGGTTTCATCCGTAAAGTCCCCGGAGGTTCGAGGGCCATTGAAATTTTAAGCTACCCCCAGTTCAGTCTCACCCATATCCTTTCGGTTCCTATTATAGGAAGAGTGCGTGCAGGGGAACCCATTCTCGCCATCGAGAATATCGAGGGGTACATCAACCTGGATCGAAGTCTTGTTTCTTCCGGGGATGTCTTTCTTACTTCGGGTAGAGGGAGATAGCATGATCGATGCACACATCCAGGACGGAGATTTTGCTCTCGTGAAGCCCCAGCCCAATGCAGAAAATGGTGAGATTGTCGTGGCCTTAATCGAAGATGAAGCCACGATCAAGAGGATCTTTAAAAAAAGAGATTTGATTCGACTTGAACCAGCCAATCTCAAAGATGGAGCCTATTGTCGTCAAAAAGGGAGAGAAGAAGGTCACCATTGTTGGAAAGGTGGTCGGGATATTTAGAAAACTTAAATAAGAAAGGTCAGGGTAGTCCAGGAGTGCAAGGGGTCTAGGGTTCAAGTGAAGATTCTATAAAAAAACCCTTGAATCCTTGAATCCTCGAACCCTTAATTATGGACGATCGCATTATTCTTCACATCGACATGGATGCTTTTTTTATCTCGGTGGAGCAGAGGGATGATCCTTCGCTCCGGGGAAAACCGGCGGCGGTTTGTGGCTCCCTTTCCCGAAGCGTGGTCACTTCCGCTACCTATGAAGCAAGGCCTTATGGGATTCGGGCAGGGATGTCAACTCAGGAGGCAAAAAGGCGCTGTCCCCAATTAATTCTTGTGGAGGGGAACCATTCAAAATATACGGAAACGGCTGCCCGAATTTTTTCTATTCTTAAAGAATATACGCCCTTCGTAGAAGTTGCCTCCATTGACGAAGCTTATCTCGATATCACCGAATCTCTACTCCTCTATAAATCTCCTTCCCACATCGCTCAATCAATAAAAAATCAAATCCAAGAAGGAGAACAATTGACCTGTTCCATTGGAGTGGCCCCGAACAAACTCCTTGCCAAGTTGGGGAGCCGTCTGAAAAAACCTGATGGTCTGGTGGTGATTCGAAAAGAGGATGTGGAGGAAAGATTAAGAGATCTTCCGGTATCCAAGCTTCATGGCATTGGTCCAAAACTTGGAGAGGCATTAAATTCGATAGGTATCTTTACCTGCGGTCAATTGGGAAAATTTCCAGTTTCTGTTTTATCAAAAAGGTTTGGGGTCATCGGCGAGAGGCTGCATGAGATGGGTTTGGGAATGGATGATAGCCCCGTCGTGCCCTTCGATGAGGGGGAAGATGCTAAGTCAATCAGCCACAGCATTACCCTGGGAGAGGACACCTCTGACCCGAATATTTTGAGAAAGGTTCTGCTCCAACTTTCGGAGAGGGTTTCCCGAAGAATGAGGAAGGAAAAGTTTTACGGAAAGAGGATTGCCATTACCGTCCGTTACTCAGACTTTTTTACATTCTCTAAACAAAAAACCCTTTCCCAATGGATAAATAGCGGCAATGAAATATTCCAGCGCGCCTTAGAGATCTTTGAAGCGATTCCCCATCCAAAACCCATTCGTCTTCTTGGGGTAGGAGTATCCCAATTGAAAAAAGAATGGTGCCAGTTGGATCTCTTTGAGAGGAGGGATAAAAAGGATAGCCTGCTCAAGGCCATGGATCGAGTCAACGAACGATTTGGAGATTGGACTCTGACCTGGGCGGCACTTTATTAATTGTGGAATTCGGATTGCTGAATGCGGAACGGTTAGAGACAAATCTTTGGTAAAGCAAGGGAAGTAACTGGAAGTGATTAAAGGTAACCGCAATAATATAAGGAGATTGGCCACTAAAACAACAAATTACCGATAGCCTGTATCATAGGCGCTGAATCCGCTCGCCCCATAAGCGTTGGTTCCTGTTACCCAGTAATAATAGGTTCTTCCTACCGAAGCAGTTGTATCATCATAAATGGTATTGGATGTCGTACCTATAGCTACCTTGGTCCCCCTCCTTGAAGTGGAACGATAGACTGTATAGGAGGTGACCCCTGAAGAGGCTGTCCATGTTACCTCTACTTTGTCCACATAAGTCCCATCGCTGGCCTGTACATTCGTCGGCACAGAAGGTTTTCCATCAGAACGATAGCCTGTATTGTAGGCACTGAGCCCGCTTGCCCCATTAGAATTGGATGCTTTTACATAGTAATAATAAGTCCTTCCCACCGAAGCAGTTGTATCATCATAAGTGGTATCAGATGTCGTCCCTATAGCTACCTTGGTTCCCCTCCTTGAAGCGGCACGATAGACTGCATAGGAGGTGGCCCCTGAAGAAGCTGTCCAGGTTACCTGTACTTTGTCCACATAAGTCCCATCGCTGGCCTGTACATTCGTCGGTGGAGATGGAGCCGTTTGATGGTTGATGGTGACCGAAAGAGTCCCGGACCAGGGAGAGAGAACCAAAGTATGGTTGGCACATCTGGCCTGGGCCCTAACAATATAGGTGCCAGTCGATGTCCAGGACTTGGAGGCACTCGATTGGCCAATAGGAAGCCACCCTGAGTTAGAACCATCGCCCCAATCTAATAAATATTGTAAAGGGTCGTCTGTGTTAGAAATTGCTCCACCTGTGACATAGGTGTAGATTGTACCGGTCAATCCATTAGTAGCTCCCGAAGGAGTGTCGGGGGCTGAGACGGTTTCAGAAAAAGTGAATGTGAAAGGAAGCATCTGTTGTTCATTTTTAGTCACTGTTTCTATCAATATTCCGCTATCGGGATCATGTAAACCTCCGCGTCCGTTGATCATATCACGGGCACTGGTCAGCCATCCGTCGATATTGCCTCCCGGAGTTGGAAGGTGACGGGAGTTGTTGCTGATGGGGTAAAGGACATATTTAGATGCCCAGTAGTCCAGAGCAACAGGATCCTGGCAGGCCAGAATCTGGTTGGCTTGATAAGTGGTATTCGCTGGATATCCTGAAAGGGATGAAAAAGAGACCCAGATGGCATCGATGATATTCAACACCGGGGTTCGGACCGATACAACCATCTTTCCACATGTTTCTCCAAGGCCACTGTAATGACGGAAGTTGCTATAGCCATCTGCCATTGAAACAACCCCGTAGAAATGTTTGAGGGAAGCAGTCATTTCCGATCCTCCCGTATCATGATATTTTAGGACCGGAACATTGATCAGCTTAAGGTTCTGAGTATAAGCATTTCCCTGCCAGATGCCCTCCAGTAATTCTACCCGGTGGCCACGGGCAGTGGTAAAGCAGGGATAGGAGACATTTTCATAGGTCCGATAACCACTCGTAACGTGATCGGTCGCTCCAATAAAGGTGTTCCTGATCGGATCCAGTAAATAGGCAGAAACTCTGGGATCATTAAAAACGGTATTAACTAAATAAAGAAAGCTATGGCTCTCATTATTGGCATTCGCGTGGACAGAGGTATCCCCTCCATAGGATGAACTGGTGTCACAATTTAAGCTCCCTCGTCCTTGTCCGTTTTCAAAGATCACCACTTCACCATTGAAGCCATCGGGATGGTCCAGAATCCTCTGGATCAGCCCACGGATAAGGTCACTGTTTGTACATCCGCGGTATTTCCATTGAGCGTTCACCTTGATTAAAACCACATCTTGGGCTTCGATCATTCCTGAAGGACCGCTGAGAGCTGTTTCATGAAGAGAGCGGTAGAATTTTAGTCCATTCTCTCCCATCAATTGGAGAAGTGCATCGACTCCAGCATGATGATTGTCGTTTTCTTCCGGATAAAAAGGTTGGAGGGGAATATCTTTGATCCAGAAGAGGGGGCTGGTCGGGACCCCTTGGCCTTTCACTACCCTATGAAAGGGATTGAGAATGGAGAAACAGGCCAAAGCAATGCTGCCTTTAAGAAGTCCTCGACGGGTAATTCCTTTTTTCATAAATATCCTCACTGAGTTGAGAAATGCATCAAAAAAATTTGGGAATCATATGTGAGATTAGTTTTTTATTATTTAACCAAAAATTTAGGCTATGACAAGCGGAAGATTGACGACTGGACTTTCCTAATCATCCTATGAGTTCTCTATTTTTGTATACTCTATTCTAAACGAAAAAGATATGATTGACATTAGCATTATTACTCCAAATGTTTTTCTCCAACTTTAATGTTTGTGCCTTATAACTAATTCAATGATATTATAGGTAGAGCATCCCAAAGTAAAGGCACCGAGATAAATTTCCGAATACTTAAAAATCAAAGCAATGATATCGACAACAACAGCCATTTCCAATGCCAATTTCAATTTTTTGATTAGCATCGTCTTCATCCTTCGCTCTCGCGTTTTGATTTATAATTCTACTGACCCACTCAAGCGACTCTCATTAAAAATGAGACTGAATCACTGACTTATGAAGCCACGGTAATCCGGTTCATTCAATTTCAATTCGACGACTTGGCTATCTTTGATTGGCCCGTGGTTTTCCACCCCACGATTGCTGGTGTTTAGGCTTTATCGGTAAAGTTGACTAAGAAATTTTTGTATCATGCTGAAGAATGCAATCTCAATGCCAAAGAGAATTGTCTTGCAACTAATTAATTCTTGAAGGTTTATTCAAGTTGTGAATTTTTGCAGGAAGCAAAAATATAACATTTTTGGACTTAGGTTGGTACCATTTACACCCCTTCTATCACTACTCGATAGAATTTATCCAGATGCTTATTCTTGGAGGGCGGAAAGTAGTTTTTCGACTTGATATTCGGATTTCTCTTCGGCCTGTTGCCAGGTTTGAATCATCGAATAACACTTTTCCAATTCTGAAACGGCTGCCTTTACGGGGCGGAGAGGATCAGAGCCGATTTCAACGGCGGCAATCAACATTAACCACCATAAAAATTCTTCAAAAGATTCTTTGTTGAACCACCATATATTATTGTATTGATTCACCTGTAGAAATTGTTGAACCTCACCATCCCTGAATAATGATTCTAATAGAGTATGGGTTTCCGTTTGAACCAGTGGCTTCACCTCATACCATCTTTGATGGCCGGTGAGCAGTTTGACCAGGGTGAGTGCTCTCGAGGAAGTTGTCCCGTCCAAACCTAATTCTTTTAGGACATCGGATATCGTTTTACCTAATCTCCATTCGTCCACCCAACCACGGCTTTGTTCCGCAAAGTCTTTTGGATTGGTCACCTTGCCGAGAGTGTGGACAAATAGCCAACCGAAGAGAATTGCCCAGGTAGAGATTGAATCCGTCAGTCCCTTGTAAAGATATTCTGCCGCTGCCTTGACTCCTTTCGGTTGAAGCCGTGGGTAGCGGCTGGAAATAATGGGTAAGTATAATATGGCTTCTAATTTGCGCCTCACCTCTCGGGCAATTGTCATCTCATCTTCTCTTCCCCCACTGAACTGTTTAACTACCCTGAGGAGGGTGATCATTTTCTTTTCTATCTTTTCCATGAGTTTCTGATGGAGTTGGGTCTGTGGTTGGGTAATGCGTGCCTCCATCAAATGACGGAACATGTCTGCGTTGGCCAACTCTTTAAAAGCATCCTGCAGAGGTTGCAACAGCATTTCTTTCAATGCCGCTTCAATACTGGGTATTCCTCGGCCATTTAAAGAATTGGCTATTTGGGCATAATGATGCCACTGGTTATCCCGAACTTCTTTGAAATGGGTGAATACATGATATTTGTAAGCATCCAACTCCACATACAATCCTTTTTTGCATAAGTCCTTGCTGTTGCGAATATACTCCAGGCCGGTCGCATGGTCCCTGAAGATGCAGAAATAGGCTTGGTCATCATGTAATCCAAGGCCTTCTCTTAAGTCTTTCTGGATCAATGTGCGTTCCTCTCCTTCACCATTCCTGACCGAATAGGCGACAGAGGAACGAACCCATCCTCGAGCGGAATCATATTTGTTATGATAGATGACCAGAGTTCGCTCATCCCCATAGCGATTGGAGTAAGCAAAGACATTTTCGTTTACATAACCTTCCGGAGTAAAAAAATCATAGAGCAGGAAATTTTTTACATCCGAAAAAAGGTGACGGCGCTTCATCAATGGAAAGATCTCTCTTTCATGGCGCTGGATCAATTCTTGGTCGGGCTGTTCATCCCATTTAGCATACCGATATTCCATTCCATATTTTTCATTAAACCCCTCGATCTGGCCGTGGGCAAACATGGGGAGTCCGGGCAGGGTCACCATCATCGTGCACACTCCGAAGTACTTGTCTCCCTTTCCAAATTGAGTTGTGGCCGTTTCCTCATCCGGATTGCTCATGAAATTGACAAACCGTTTAAGGACCTCCGGATTGAATTCGAGGGTATTCTTCATGACGGAACGGTACTTGGCGTTTTCCTCGTCCTTCAGCATATTCATAAAAGCGCTATTATAAACACGATGCATCCCCAATGTACGGACAAAGTACCCTTCTAACAACCAGAAGGCCTCAGCCAGTAGCAATGTATCGGGGGCTTCTTGCGCGACACGGTCCACCACCTGCCGCCAAAATTCTTCAGGCACGAGACGATTGAACTGTTCTCTGGTGATCCCATGTTCAGATCGTGAAGGAATGGCTCCACCCGTTCCTGGGTCAGGGAACCATAAGCGTTGAAAATGCCTTTTGGTCAGGGTCATCGCCGCATCGAAACGAATGACTGGAAATTTTCGAGCCACATGAAGGATCGTTTGAATGACCGCCTCTCGCACTTCAGGGTTAAGGTAGTTCAACTGGGCCGTATCATTCCAGGGCATTCGAGTGCCATCATTCCCATGATAGATGTACTTTTCGTTGCCGTTTCGGCGATCCACCCTTTTGAAAACGACTGCCGCATCACTCCGATCATAATAATGATCTTCCAGATAGATCCCCACTTCTCCATGCCACGAGAGATCTGGCCCACTGAAATGATAAGCAGGGAAAGGACTGACATCTAAGGAGATGAACCACTCTGGATGTTCGATGACCCATTTGGAATCAATCCCAACATGGTTGGGCACCATATCGCTCGCCATTCGGATGCCTTGCCTCCAGGCTCGGTCTTTTAAATTCTGAAAGGCTTCTTCACCTCCCAGATCACTTGCGATCTGGTAGTCGAACAGGGAATAAGCGGAAGCCACTGCATCGGGATTGCCCAGAAGCTCCTTGATCCTTTTAGAAGCAAGACTTCTCTCCCAAACGCCGATGAGCCACAACCCGGTAACACCCCAGCGGGCTAAGAGATCGAGCTCTTCATCAGGAATTTGGTCAAGCCGGTAGATGGAACGACGATATTTTCGAGAGAGCTGATGAAGCCAGACATAAACATTTTTTGCCATCAACACCAGCCTGGGCATCCATTCGAGATCAAAACTGAAGCGTTCCGGTTCTTCTTCCATCCCGAGAAATTCATAAACCTCTGTTGGAGCACGGCCCCAAAATGCCATTCTCCGTAATTCCGCAATTTCTTCCTCTTTCATGAGGTCAAGACTACTGAGAAGTCGCAGGAAATAGGAACCCAATAAGTACCCCCATTTTTCTCGGATGTAATTCAGCTGTCCGGTGAGCGAATGAGGGACAGCCAGGGCAGGGCTACGAAGCATGTCCACCAGATTTTGATGATCAGGACCAAAAAGGGGTTGGTTGTCAAAGAATGGATGTAGGGCTTCAATGATTGGCAAGTAAGACGTATCCTTTTCCAGTACGAAGTCATCGAACAACTCAAGAAAGGGAGAAAAAGCAAGGTTCATGTTGGCCAGCCAGAGCATGAGCATCTCTTCCAAAACAATTAAGCGATGTGGGACACCCGCTGTTTCTCCTTCCAGGTAGGTGGTGAGTTCCACTTCACGGCGATAGACAGCTACCGGTGGAAATTCATCTGCAAATTTCTGAAGGGCCTCATCCACTTTAGATTTGCCGATTTTTTCATTGAGCCAATCCAGGGCCTGCTGCGTCACTTTTGAATTTTTCTCATTGCGGTACAAACCAACGATGTAATGGAGGATCTCGTCAATTAACCCCATCGCATTAATCTGCCCTGCTTGGATGGCTTGCTCGGGAAAGTTGACCAGATCCCTTTTTTCATTCATCCTCTGGGCAAATAATCTTGCGGCATGAAAATTGGGGAAAATGACATTCCCACTGAGAGAAGACAGAGATTCATCAAATTGGTAGAGGTCTCGCGCTCTTCGGGAGATGTGAAATTCCATGATCACAGCATTTTTGCTATATTCCATACCATCCAATATAGGCCAATCTTTTAATGGACTCAAGAGAAATTATGGAAAATTCATATGACTTGGTCTATAATGATTGTTGTTAATTGGCGAAGACATGAAGGCCCCAACTTTAAACCAGAAAGAAATCTGCATCATTGGCGCTGGAAATGGTGGCTCAGCCATAGCTGGCGATATGACCCTTGCAGGACACCGATGCCGCCTGTTCGAGTTTCCAGAGTACGCTGAAAACGTCAAACCCATTGCTGCCCAAGGCGGAATCCATGTTACAGGAATTGCGAGGACAGGTTTTGCCAAGGTGACGATGGCCACTACGGATCTGGCTGAAGCCGCTCGAGGGGCGGATCTGATTATGGTGACGACGCAGGCTTTGGCGCATGAACGAGTGGCGCGAGAACTGGCTCCACATCTATCGGATGGACAGGCCGTTATTTTATGGCCTGGGAGTGGCGGCACACTTGTTTTTCGTAAGGTGTGGGATGAGATAGGGATGAATCGTCGAGTCTTTCTTGCAGAGGGAGTGACCTTTCCATATTGTTGCCGTCGTCTGCAAGGGCCGGGGACTGTCAACATTCACCGTATTGACGGTCCACGAATGTTGTTAGCCGCACTGCCGGCGACGGATACGGAAGCTGTCTTAAAAGCCCTTGTCGGAACTTATGCGGATGTCGTAAAGCCAGCCATGAGCATCCTGGAACCTGCGCTCTACAATGTCAACATCATCGTCCATCCTGTCGGGGCATTGCTCAATATGGGACGGATTGAACATTCGAAGGGAGAGTTCTGGATGTACAAGGAGGGGCTCACCCCTTCCGTCAAGAAAGTGATCTACCGCATGGATGCTGAACGGATGGCCCTTTTCAAAGCCTTAAGATATCCTCCCTATACCTATGACCAGATTTTTTGGGATTCCTTCAACATGAGTGTTGAAGAGTTTGCCAAAACTTCAAGCCAAGGGCCTTTCAGCATGCAAGACCGCTATGTCACGGAGGACATACCCACGGGAGCCAGCCTTACCGTCTCCATAGGTCGAAGGGCCAAGGTACCCATGCCCACTTATGAGACCATGATCCACCTTGCTTCAGTGGTGAACGATACCGACTTTTATGCGAAGGGTCGCACTTTGGAAAATCTGGGACTAGCTGGTTTGAATTTAGAGGAGCTGAAGCAATACTTCTTGAGTGGCAGGAGGTTATAGGGTCCTATCATTGAATGACTACCGAAAAATTCTCCCCCCTGTCCTTTCTGTAACTTTCATTTATCGAACTTTTTAAAATGGTTTATATGATCACCGCAAGTCAAGGAGTGCCCCTATGACAAACAAAATTTTTTGGAAAGATCCTTATTTAACTCAGCTCGAAACGCATGTTACGAGTGTAAAAGAGAATGACATTACCGTTGAGCAAACGATCTTCTTTGCTTTCTCTGGAGGACAAGAAAGTGATGATGGGACAATCGGAAATAATCGTGTTCTCCAGGCTCGAAAGGAGGGTAAAGAGATTGTCTATACTTTAGAAAAAGGTCATGGATTTAAGCCCGGGGAGCAGGTGAGGATGAAGATCGACTGGGAAAGAAGATATAAACTGATGCGATTGCATTTTGCCGCAGAAATTGTTTTAGAATTGGTCTATCAGAATTTGGGTTCCATTAAAAAAATTGGGGCTCATATTGCCCAAGATAAAGCACGAATAGACTTTGAATGGAGTGAGAATATTTCAAAGGTGTTGCCCATTATTCAAAAGAAAGCTCTTGAAATGGTTGAAGCGAACCAAGAAATCATTAGTGCTTTCAGTGATGAGGAAACAGAGGAAAGATATTGGGAGATCATAGGATTTGCACGGGTTCCCTGCGGAGGAACTCACTTAAGGAGGACGAACGAAATTGGAGAGATCGAGTTAAAGCGTAAAAATCCAGGTAAGGGTAAAGAAAGAATTGAAATTATGGTAAGTGAAAATTTTATTTAACGGATAAGCAATGCCCTCTTTACTGACCCACTGCTTGCAGCGGGGATGAACCCTTGAAGACTTCTGGTTCCTACGGGGTGAAGGATTTCCTCGGGGATTGATTTAACCACACGGGGTTTAACCCCTGTGATCTTTCCGTTAGAAGGCCGGGTTTCTAACGCACCACTCTAACCCGCACTTTCAATAAATCTGGAAATGGTGTATATTGGAAGTGGCCATCCCACCAGAGAGGAACAAGATCCCATGAAAATTACACCGTCGAAGATCATTTTAAGCAAAGTGGATGCTGATCGCATTTTTTCCTTGACCAGATCGGACTGGGAATCTTACGCCGAAGGTTTGGTCTATCCAGAGGGCTGGAAAGTCCGACTCGACCCATCCGATAACGGAAGTGGTGTTATTGGGCACCACCCTACGGCTGGGATTGAATTGACGATCAGACCCTATTATGACAATGCCATAGACCCGCCAGAAGTTCTTTTTATCGTAAGCCACTACCCCCTGGGCAAGGCCCCGAAATTCACTGCCGAGCTTAAGAACGATTTGGAATATGAGGCAAAAAGGAATCTGGGGCCCGAATACTCTGTTTCGGTATCCTATACGAAATCCCCGCCCTTTGAAGAAATTGAGCTGATGATCAAAAGAGCAAGCCATTGAGTGAAAAGAATGATGAAAAACCACCTCTGCAGCGAAAGATTTATCCTCACACTTTGTGGAGTCCGCACTCCTATGAGATGGGAATTGTTTGCGGGTTGACTTTTATTTCAACCCTTTCATCTCAAGCCAAATTCAGATAATTTAACGAACCGAAAACCCCTCTTTTTTAATTCCGGGAAAGCCTCGATGAGTCCCTCTGCGGTTTCACTTTCAGGATGATTCATATGCATGAGTATAATGGATGAGGGAGGAGCATTCGATAACGCCTCCTTCACCTGTTTCTTCGAGTAGGTTGCACCCGCATCCCCCCGAACACTAAAAGTCACCACTTCAAACCCCAAGGCATTGGCGATCTCGACACAGATTTCATCACAATAAGCTGTCCCAGGCCGGTAATATTTTGGTTTGCGGCCGGTCAGGGTCCGAATTTTTAAGGCATTCCATTCCATTTCATTAAAAATTTCTTCCACGCTCTTCGTCCCTACGATCCCATAGGCAGAGCGGCCAACGGCTGAGCATGGTTTATGATTGAAACCGTGATTTTCAATTTCGAAAAGGGGATGGTCTGTCAATTTCTTAGAGATCTCTGGATTGGCATCGATCCACCTGCCGCTCATAAATAGGGTGGCAGCGATTTTTTCCCTCTCCAGATACTGGATCAGCGTGGCATCGTAGCCTGAACTCCTTGGGCCGCCGCAGGCATCAAAGGTCAAGGCTAACACTTTCTGGTCTGTGTCTAACCTGGTTTTCACTCCTTTTACTCTTTCTCCCCATTCTTTTGGAACTCTGTGAGCAAATATGGAGAGGATTCCTTCCTTGGTCTGTATTTCTTGGGACTGTCCCGAACCCATGAACAATGGAAATGAGATCAGAAGAAGAATCAAAAAGGTAATGATCGTCTTAACTTTATCTCTTTTCACGTTTCTCCCTTAACCCATCGCTCTCATGGTTTGTAACATCAGGGTTGACAACCTCCTCTCATTCATTCTATTTTTAATACATCGGGCTCCAGAGCCCGATTCATTATATCAACAGGAAAAGAGATGATCAAGATTGGTACAAGTGGTTTTTCCTTTGCGGATTGGAAGGGAACGGTTTATCCCATGGGTATTCGGGAAAGGGATATGTTACCCTTCTATGAAAAAGAGTTAGGATTTAATGTCCTGGAGGTCAATTTCACCTATTATACTCTTCCCTCTCAGAAGAGCCTGGCCGCCATGTCCCAAAAGACATCCAAAGGTTTTGAATTTGTTGTGAAGTCTTTTAAGGGGATGACCCATGAAATTTGGGATAAAGAGACCGGCAAAAGGGTCGATAATCAGGAGATCTTTAAGAAATTTAAGTATAGTCTGATCCCTTTGATTGAAGATAAGAAACTCGCTTGTATCTTGGCGCAGTTTCCTTACGGGTTTTTCCCTAATCGAGAAAATTTAGATTATCTTGGAAGGTTCAAAGAAGAGATGGAGGACATTCCGCTGGTCGTTGAGTTGCGGAACAAGACCTGGCTGAAGGAACAGACCTTTCAATTTTTAGAGAAGCATGAGATTGGATTTTGCGTCGTTGATGAACCCAAACTTTCCCAATTGATGCCCTACCAGCCAAGGGCGACATCGGAGATCGGTTATTTCAGATTTCATGGCAGAAATTCTAACTGGTTCAATGTCCCCACCTCTGTGAGATATGATTATCTTTACAGCGAGGGAGAACTGAAGGAATTCATTCCGGACATCAAGGATATTTCTAAAAAGACGGTAAAGACATTAATCTTTTTTAATAACTGCCATGCAGGCTCTGCGGCTAAAAACGCCGCCCAGATGGCGAAGCTGTTCAATGCGAGCATGCAGGTTGATGATTGCGGAGTTCAGTTCAGAATTTTAATTAATTTCTCCGAACTCCGCAACTCATAACTCAGAACTTCCTTAAGGGGAAATGTGATTGAGATCGATTTTAAAAAAGGGGATGGACTCATCCCGGTGATTATCCAGGATGCCACAACCCATGAGGTCCTGATGTTGGGCTACATGAATCGAGAGGCGTGGGAGAAGACGGTGGAGACAGGAAGGGCGTCCTTCTGGTCAAGGTCTCGCAAGAAAATTTGGGTCAAAGGAGAAACCTCAGGAAATTATCAGGAAGTAAAGGAAATCCGTCTCGATTGTGATGGCGATACCCTTTTGCTTAAGGTGGATCAGGTCGGCGGGGCGACCTGCCATACAGGTTTTCAGAGTTGTTTCCATCAACGCTATGAAAAAGGGGGATGGAAGGTCTCCGGAAAGAGAATCTTTGACCCGAAGGAGGTATATGAAAGGTGAAGGTACTGAAGGTTGGAATTCCAAAAGGAAGTCTGGAGAATGCCACCATCGAGCTCTTTAAGAAATCGGGTTGGAGGATCTCGGTGAGTTCTCGAAGTTATTTTCCCATCGTGGATGATGATGAGATTCGCTGCACCCTGGTCAGGGCTCAGGAGATGTCAAGGTTTGTCGAGACAGGGACCCTGGATGTGGGGCTGACCGGAAAGGATTGGATTCTGGAAAATGGTTCTGATGTCGTCGTCGTCCAGGATTTGATTTACTCCAAAACCAGCACTTTCCCTGCCCGATGGGTTTTGGTTGTGACGGAAGATTCTCCCATCCGGCGATTGAAAGATTTGGAGGGGAAAAAGATCTTCACGGAACTGGTGAATTTTACTAAACGATACTTTGCCGAGCGAAAGATCAAAGTTGGTGTGGAGTTCTCGTGGGGAGCGACAGAGGGAAAGGTGATTGAGGGATTATGCGATGCCGTGGTCGAAGTGACGGAGACCGGAAGTACGTTGCGGGCCAATAAACTTCGTATCGTAGAAGAGCTTCTACAGACCAATACCCAACTGATCGCCAATCGGGAATCCTATCAAGACCCATGGAAGAAGGAAAAAATTGAACAGATCTCGCTTCTTCTTCAGGGAGCCCTCCGAGCAGAAGGAATGGTTGGGCTTAAGATGAATGTTTCAGCCAATGACCTCAAGAGTGTGATTGAGATTCTTCCCAGCATCACCGCTCCCACGGTTGCCAATCTCTTCCAGACCGATTGGTTTTCTGTCGAGACGATCATCTCTGAGAAGGTCGTCCGGGAACTTATCCCAAAATTGCAGAAGCGGGGAGCCATCGGGATCATTGAATATCCACTCAATAAAGTCATTTAAGGTTAAGGCTAAGGTTGAGGTTCAGAAATGCTTACAATCGATTCTTTTCTTAGCCTCAGTCTAAACCTTAACCTGGGGCTGCGTGAGCAACCCCAGGACTTCCATGTGGTAGGTCTGTGGAAACATATCGATGAGGCCGAGCTTTTGGAGGGAATATCCCCTTTCAGTGAAGAGGCGGAGGTCCCGTGAGAACGTGGTGGGTTCACATGAGACATAAACAATTTTTTTAGGTTTCAATCTTACCATCTGATCTAAGACCGTCTTGCAACCCGTCCTCGGAGGGTCGAGGACGATGAGATCAGGGTTTTCTCTTTTCCAACTCATCAAAACATCTTCTACCCTTCCATGAATAAAGTCGCAATTTCTAATTTCATTTCTTTCTGCATTGAAGCGGGCATCCTCAATAGCCAGTCCGTTTTCTTCGATTCCAAAGATCTTCTTCGCTCCCATCGCCAAGGGAAGAGTTAAATTTCCGACCCCGGCATAGAGATCGAGGACATTCTCCTCTTGATTCACTTCCGAGAATTGAAGAGCGGTCTGAATCAAGGTTTGATTCTGCTCCAGATTGATTTGAGAGAAACTCCCTGGAGAGATTCGGAACGTGAGATTTTTCTTTCCTCTCTCTTGACTCAAAGGGATTGTAAAGTCCAGAGAAGGGTCACCGAAAAAGTTACTTCCTCCTTTTTTTGCGATCATGATCCCCTTGAGCATAGCTTGGTTTCGTAGAAATTCCCCCAAGGCATTTTCTGTTCCTTGTTCAAGCGAAAGGGAATGGAGGAAGAGGACCCCTTGGCTTTCATCCGGAGATACGTTTATTTCAATTTCCTTCATTTGAGGAAAGGATGGGGACATTTTTCGAATGGATGGAAGCATTTGGTTGATTAAAAGATGTGCGATCGGACATTCTTGAATATTGACCACTCGATGCGATTTTTCTCGGAAATAGCCCAATGCCTTTCCTTGAACCTTCAACTGAACCCTGACCCGATAGGCATAAGATTTGGGTGAAGGGAAGACCCTTACAGGGGGGAGTTCCTTCACACCCCCTAATCGATTTAGAAGGTCCTTTAAAATCTCTTCTTTTAATTTTGCTTGAACTGAATAATCGATGTGCTGCCACTGGCAGCCCCCGCATACCCCGAAGGAGGGACACGGAGGAGTCACTCTCCAAGGAGAGGGTTCGACGATCTGGATGAGCCTCCCCATGGAGTATCTCTTCTTCTCTTCCATCATCTCAATCCATGCCTCATCGCCGGTTACGGTGTGAGGGATGAAAACCACCTTATCCTGGATCCGAGCCACTCCGTATCCTTTAAAAGCGACAGACCCAATACGCACCTGAGCTTTTTTCATCATCATTTTAAAATAGCATGAAGGTCATTGAGGTTCAATGGGTTCAAAGCGAAAGGCTAAAAGCGGGCGGAATCTTGTCCACCCCCAGTTTTTTCTCCCATGGACGGAATAGTTATCGACACAGAGGGGCGAGTTTTCGAACCTTTAGAATGCGGCAATGATTGGATGTTGTGGAGACCCTCATCGGTATCAAGAATCAAGGCTTGGTAAGGGTCTGGGACTCATTCCCGGGATCGCTTAAGAGGTGGCCGCTCTAAAGCTTCTCCAACCCGCCCCTCTGTGTCTTGATCGATGGGAGAACGGTTTTTGAGGAATCGGGTCAATCATTTGCCCGCGACCGGGGTGGGTCCCTGGAGAGGCTTCATCGGCCCAACCCTTCACAGTATGGCTGCATGAGTTTCAAGGGGAGAGTGGGATTCAATGTGATGACGAGCCTTGATCCGGGATACCTCAATGCGGGCCTTATGAAGCCTTGGAGGGGATTTACCCCGGTCGCGGGCAAAAAAAACTGGGGGTGGGCGAACGGGCAGAATGGATTGACATCTTCCCATGATTTTGTTAGTTTTAATCACTTCTGTAAAAAGGATGATCGAAGCGGATGACCTGGTTTAAAAAAAGTGAAGAAGAAAAAGAAGGGAAAGAGAAACGAGAGGAGCTGAAACCTTCTGATCAGCTCTGGGTGAAATGCAATTCCTGTAATGAGATCATCTATCGAAAGGTTATCGAACGAAATTTTCAGGTTTGTCCTAAGTGTAACTATCATTTTCAGATCCCTGCCCGGAGGAGGATCGATTGCGTCGTGGACCCCGGGACCTTCATCGAATATGATGCCGAACTTGTTTCTGCCGATCCTTTAGAGTTCAAGGATTCGAAACGATATTCTTCTCGAGTGAAAGAATCCCAGGAGAAGACGGGGCAGAAGGATGCCATCCTTTGCGGAGAAGCAAGGATCGAAGGCCAGCCAGCCATGGTTGGTATTTTTGAGTTTAATTTCATGGGCGGAAGTTTGGGATCGGTGGTGGGAGAGAAGATTACCCGCTTGATAGAGCGGGCCGTCGAAAAGAGAATGGGTGTGGTGATCTTCTGCGCCTCGGGAGGAGCAAGGATGCAGGAGGGTATCCTCTCCTTGATGCAGATGGCCAAAACGAGTGCCGCCTTGGCCAAACTTAGCGAGGCGAAAATTCCCTATATCTCCGTATTGACCGATCCCACCACAGGTGGGGTTTCCGCCAGTATTGCCATGTTGGGTGATGTCATCATTGCAGAGCCAAAGGCGATGATCGGATTTGCAGGGCCGAGGGTGATTAAGGAGACGATTCGGACAGAGCTTCCAGAAGGTTTCCAACGAGCCGAATACCTTCTCGAACATGGGATGGTTGACCTGATCGTGGAGCGTAAGGATCTGAGACACACCCTTGCCTCGCTCTTGGAAATGCTTAAGTCCGAGAGCTAAGAGAAAGTATTGATCCATGGGCCAAGACACCTATCAACAGTCGTTAGACTATCTTTACGGTCTTGAAAAGTTTGGAATGATCTTCGGATTGACTCAGGTGGAAAGGATTCTCAACGCCATTGGAAATCCCCACAAAGATATTCAAGCCATCCACATTGGGGGAACCAACGGGAAAGGATCCACAGCGGCGATGATGAGCTCGATCCTGCAGAAAGAGGGCTATCGAGTGGGTCTATACACTTCTCCTCATCTCATTCGATTTACCGAACGGATCAAGGTGAACGGAAAGGAGATCGAGGAAGAGGAGGTGGCTGAACTGGCAGGATGGGTGAGAAAGGAAATCGAGGCAGCGGGCATCACCCCTCCCTTCACCTTCTTCGATTTCACCACAGCGATGGCGCTTCACTATTTTAAGCAGAAGTGGGTGGATGTGGCCATTTTAGAGGTCGGTTTGGGCGGGAGACTCGATTCCACCAACGTGGTCGACCCACTGCTCTCCATCATCACCAATATCGCCAAAGACCATGAAGAATATCTGGGCAAAAGTATCTTGAAGATTGCTCGTGAGAAGGCAGGTATTATTAAGAGGGGAAGACCCCTCATTACCGCTGCGGAGCAGCCTCAGGTGCTTCGCCTCTTTTCAAAATTCTGTCGAGGCAAAGGGATCTCCTTATTATCGGGTAGGGAAGGAATTTCGATATCTCCGGGCAGAAGAGGAGGACTTTGATTATGAAGGCCTCAATCGAAAGTTGTGGGGTGTCCATCTCAATCTCAAGGGATTTCATCAGGTCATCAATGCAACGACCGCCCTGGGAGCGACAGAGGTTTTAGAAGATTTAGGATATCGCTATCTCCACGGACGCAATGATCGATGGGTTGAGAGAGGTGGATTGGCCAGGGAGATTGGAAATGGTTTCTTCTTCTCCTCGGGTGATCCTCGATGGCGCTCACAACCCAGCAGGAGCCCTTGTTCTGAAGGAATCTTTAGAAAAAGAATTTCAATATCAACACCTCATCCTTCTCATCGGCATCATGAAGGATAAGGACATCGAATCCATGCTTCATCTTTTGGCTCCCCGGGCGGATCACATCATTCTTACCAAACCTCATACGGACCGCGCTACGCCTCCCTCCCTGCTCAAAAAAGCATTGGGGCAGAATGGGAAGAAGGCGGAGATAGCGGAAGATCTTAATGAGGCGATTGAGAGAGGTCTTTCCCTGACCCAAGAAGAGGATCTCCTCTGTATTACCGGTTCCCTTTATACGGTGGGAGAGGCTCGAGCCTATTTTTATCCCAAGAGGGTATCATGAGAATCCACCGGTTCATCCTGAGCTTTTTTTTCTTTCTCTTCGTCGTCGCCCATACCTTTCCTGCCGGTGCGAAGGTGGGGGATATGAGTGTGACGAAAGAAGAAGGGCCTGTTGACATTGAGGCCGATGAGCTCACCTACGAAAGGGAAACACAACTCTATCATGCCCATGGACAAGTGGAGGTGTACCGAGGGGATTTCTCTCTTAAGGCAGATCATGCTCAATTGAACATGGAGACCAAGGATTTGGTGGCGTGGGGAAACGTTTTATTGAGAGAAGGGGAGGATGTCATTGAATGTCAGCGGTTAGAAGTCAATTTAGAGACCCGATTGGGAAAGATTCATCATGCCAGACTCTTTTTGAAGGACCAGAATTTTCATATCACGGGTAAAGAGGCAGAGAAATTGGGGGAGAACCATTATCGAATACGAGATGGCTCGTTGACGACCTGTGATGCCAAACGGCCGCCTTGGAAATTTAATGTGAAGGAATTGGAAGTGAAAGAGATGGCTTTAGGGGGATGGGGAATTGCCAAAGGGGTCATCTTCCACCTTGAGGATATTCCGGTTCTTTATTTCCCTTGGGGTACTTTTCCTGTGAGACAAGAGAGACAAACCGGTTTTCTCATTCCCCAAGTGGGATATTCCGATAAGTACGGCCCTGAAGCGAAAACTGGATTTTATTGGGCCTTCGCAAAAGATATGGATGCTACTTTCTACTTCGATTACTTGGGAGATAGAGGGTTTAAAGAAGGCGTGGAGTATCGCTATGCCCTTACCCAAGAGACAAAGGGGCAAGCCAGTTTCTACTTCATCGATGATCAGGTCTTCCATCAGAATCGGTATGCCTTCTTCGTCCAGCACCAGCAGAAGTTTCCCTATGATTTTTATCTCAAAGGGGATATCAATTATGTGAGCGATCATGAATACCTTTATGATTTTGACGAAGACTTCCCAAGGGAAACGAAGATTGATTCAAGGAGTTCAAGACAATTGAGATCCGTTCTTTTTGGAGGAAAGAACTGGGATCAGTTCAGTTTCATCGTAGACAATGAGGTTTTTGATAATCTGACCCAGACCAGTAATGACGACACGGTTCAGATACTTCCACAGATCAGTTTTTATGCCCATCCCCAGTCGCTGTTTAAGACTCCTCTTTTTTATGACCTCGCCTCGTCCTATACCCACTTCTGGCGTGAAAAAGGTGTGGAGGCACAACGAGGAGATCTCTTTCCAAGACTCTCTTATCCCATAAGGCTTTTCGATGTATTGAAGTTTGAATCGGATATCGGGGTGAGAGGGACCTATTACAAATCCTCTTATCATCCTTATCATTATAATAATATCATGATTCCTAATAAAGTGACTGGCATACTCGAACCAGTAGATTCCACTGATAATCATCCCGGACTTCAATACCGTCAATCAGAATCAAGAGAGACCCTTGAAGCAGGGATGCAACTATCCACGGAGTTTTACCGGGTCTATGACGGGGAGATGATTTCAAAGATCTCCGATCTTTATAAGGTGTCAAAGTGGATGCATACCATCGAGCCTATGATCAGTTACCAGTACAGTCCTCGGGTGAATCAGGATGATATTCCTGTCTTTGATGAGGTAGACCGGATTCCCTATACCAATCAAGTCACCTTTGGAATCACTCAGCGTCTGATAGGGAAACCTGAGAAAAAAGGGGTGAGCTCCGGACCTTATGAGTATGGCAAATTAATCATATCTCAAAGTTACAGTTTCGGAGACCCTTATGGGTATAACATCAATGACAGCTTCGGAAATCCTTTCAGGTTTGTATTAAAGGAGAAACAATACTTTTCAAATATTCGGGGTGAACTTTGGTGGAATTTTAATCCCTACGTTACCGCTCATTGGGATGCAGAACTCAACCCTCATGGGTGGGGTTTAGATCGATTCAATTTCAGCATCAAGGTCAGGGACCGAAGAGACGATGTTTTTCAAGTCCAATTTCGAAACACCCAAAGCAGTATCCAGGAGATCATCTTTGATCCCCGTGCAACGATTCCCCCCTACTTCTACCCGTATCGTGACACCAGTGGCACCGTCCGGCAGATCAATCTCGATGCCCGGGTAAAGACGATCGACCCTTTATATCTTTTTGCCGGATTTCGGTATAACCTATTAGACCAATATAATGTGGTAAACACCTATGGGGTAGAATATCAAGCGCAGTGCTGGAGCGCGGGTCTTGCGTTGGAACAATGGGGCCGGTCTCCCGATGGAACTCGTAAGAAGGAAGTGAAGGTCAATTTCTATTTTAATCTTCTCAATATTGGTTCGATAGGAAACAAACCTTATCTTATGAATTTATAATCAGTGGCTCAGGAGGCTATATATGAAAGGAGTGATTTTGGCGGGAGGGTTGGGAACTCGGCTCTATCCCTTGACAAAGGTGACTAACAAACACCTCCTCCCCGTTTACGATAAACCAATGATATATTATCCGATCCAGACGCTCATTAATGCGGGGATCGATGATATTCTGATTGTCACGGGGGGGAATAATGCTGGGGATTTTTTAAAGCTATTAGGAAATGGAAAGGAGTTTGGTCTTAAACACATCAACTACACCTACCAAGAGGGAGAGGGAGGCATTGCTGAGGCCCTTCGGTTGGCAGAGTTCTTCGTATCAGGAGAAAAGGTCTGCGTGGTATTGGGGGACAACATTATTGAGAAGAATATTCGAAGAGCGGTAAAAAATTTTCAAAAGCAAAAGGAGGGAGCGAAGATATTGCTCAAAGAGGTTCCGGATCCACAGCGGTTTGGCGTTCCCGAGTTGAGAGAAGATCGGATTATCCGAATCGAAGAGAAGCCCCAAGAACCCAAATCCCAATATGCTGTGATCGGAATCTATCTTTACGATAACGATGTGTTTAACATCATCAAGACCCTCAAACCCTCTAACCGAGGGGAATTAGAGATTACCGATGTGAACAATCGGTACATTGAAAAAGGGCTGATGACATGGGATATTTTAGAGGGGTGGTGGACCGACGCAGGGACTTTTGAGTCCTTGCTTCATGCGAACCAATTGGTTGCCAAGACAGGTGCGAACAAGGACTGACAAGTTCAGTGTCAACCCTTTCACCTCCAACCTCAAACATTATTTGAATAGGGAGGGGATAATGATCCACGGCGTCAAGACTAAAATTTTGCGGGTGATCCCAGATGAACGGGGGAGGGTGATGGAGATCCTCAGGGCGGATGATGAACTGTTTCTAAAGTTCGGTCAGGTGTATATCACCACCACCTATCCCCAAGTGGTGAAGGCATGGCACTATCATAAGGGTCAGACCGATACCATCTGTGCCATCCAGGGGATGATCAAACTGGTTCTTTATGACCCTCGGGAAGGTTCTCCAACCAAAGACGAAATCAATGAATTTTTCATCGGAGTCCATAACCCTTTGCTGGTTCAAGTGCCCAAAGGGATCTATCATGGATGGAAATGCATCAGCGAGGAGGAAGCGATCATCATCAACATCCCAAACGAGGTCTATGTTTACAAGGGGCCGGATGAGTACCGTCTCCCACCCCATGGGAAAGATATTCCTTATGATTGGTCGAGAAAGGATGGATAACAACTGCCCGCATAGGGCAGAGGGCATGGAGCATAGCGTTAAATCTTTTTACGCCATGCGCTTTGCGCTATGCGCCATGCGATTCAATGATTGGAGTGAGGAATGAAAATCTTAGTGACGGGTGGTTGTGGGTTCATCGGAAGTAACTTTATTCGTTATTTTCTAAAATCCTATCCAGATTATTCTCTGATCAATTTGGATAAATTGACCTATGCTGGAAATTTGGAAAATCTCTCTGATCTCTCTCATTCCCCCCGTTATCATTTCATCCGGGGAGACATTGCCGATGCCCCACGAGTAGAGGAATTAATCAACAAAGGTGTGGATGCCATCGTCAACTTTGCGGCGGAATCCCATGTGGACCGATCCATTGAAGATCCGAGCGCCTTTATGAAGACCAATGTCTTTGGAACCTTCGCCCTTCTCGAAGCCGTGCGTAAGATTTTTCCTAAACAGCGGATCCGTTTCCTTCACATCTCCACCGATGAAGTCTACGGTTCTTTGGGCGAAATCGGAGCTTTTATTGAAGAGACTCCTCTGGCCCCCAACAGCCCTTATTCAGCGAGTAAAACGGCAGCGGATATGTTGGTGAGGGCTTATCATCATACTTATGGGATTCCAGCACTCATCACCCGAAGTTCAAATAATTATGGGCCCTATCAGTTTCCTGAAAAATTGATTCCTCTCATGGTCTCAAATGCCCTTGAAGATAAAGAGTTGCCCATATACGGTGATGGAATGCATGTGCGGGATTGGATCTATGTCGAAGATCACTGTCGGGCCTTAGATATCGTGCTTCACCACGGGAGAGAAGGAGAGGTTTATAATATAGGGGGGCGAAGCGAGAAACCCAATCTGACCGTAGCCAAAACTATTTTGGATCAGTTGGAGAAACCTCATTCCTTGATCCGGTTTGTCACCGATCGGTTAGGACATGATCGTCGTTATGCCATTGATTTCTCTAAGATCGAAAAAGAGTTAGGGTGGAACCCTTCGGTCTCCTTTGAGGAGGGGATCCGCCTGACCGTGGAATGGTACCAGACCCATAAGGAATGGTGGAAAAAGATCAAAACAGGGGAGTACCTGGCTTATTACAACAAGATGTATAAAGACCGTTAAATCAAATTGATGAATTTAGGAATTGCGGAATTGAGGGATTGAGGAATTAACCTATTAGGTGATCAGGTTACCTGGGTTACTTGAGTTCATTGAGTGATTTGGGTTACTTGGGCTAACTCGAGGGACATTATAAACTCAATAAACCCAATGAACCCAGTAGACCCAATGAACCCAATAAACCTGGTAACCGAGAATTCCTGAAATGAAGAAAGTGAGATGAAGCGGATATTAGTGATCGGGGCGAAAGGAATGTTGGGAGGAGATCTGATGGGTGTTCTTCTTTCCTTTTTCCCCAACGACGAAATCTTCGGATGGGATATTGAAGAGATCGATATCCAAAAAGAAGAAGACACTGTTTTTAAAATTGAAAAACTCCGACCCCATATCGTCATCAATATTGCTGCTTACACCGATGTGGATGGGTGTGAATCAAATGAGGAGAAAGCCTTTGCTGTCAACGCCGAAGGGGCAAGGCATGTCGCTCTCGCGGCATTGAGGTGCCAGGCGAAGATCGTCTACCTGAGCACGGACTATGTCTTCGACGGAAAGAAGAGGGAACCCTATCTGGAGAGTGACCCTCCCCATCCCCTCAATGTCTATGGCCATTCCAAATGGAAAGGCGAGCGATACGTTCAAGAGTTGGTAAAAGATGTCCTGATCATTCGGACCCAGTGGCTCTATGGAAAATATGGGAAAAATTTTGTGACCTCGATTCTCCGACAGGCGGGCGAGAAGAGGGTTCTTTCGATTGTGAATGACCAGATTGGCTCGCCTACTTACACCGTCGATTTGGCAAAAGCCATTTCCACTTTGATTCAATTTGATGCCCGGGGGATTTTCCATGCGGCGAACAGCGATCTCTGCACTTGGTATACTTTTGGCCAGGCCATCTTAAAGCTTTCGGGGATGGATAAAGTGAAGGTGATTCCCATCTCTTCAAAAGAGCTTGCTCGTCCGGCGGTCCGGCCCTCTTATTCTGTCTTCAACTGCCAGAAGTTAAAAAAGGAAACCAGTTTGACTTTGCGACCATGGTCCGAGGCTCTGAAGGAGTACCTTTCTACTTATCGACCATCCACGGGTAGAACGGGCAGGTAAGGAAAAGAAAGAGGAGGAGAGGAGGAAGTTGGAGATGAATATCTGTATCATCGGAACGGGTTATGTGGGATTGGTGACAGGAGTCTGTCTGGCAGAATTTGGAATGAATTTGATCTGTGTGGATAATGACCAACCGAAGATCGAGCTTCTCCGAGAGGGGAGGGTCACCATCCATGAACCGGGACTTGAAGATCTTATGATGAAGAATATGAGGGAAGGAAGGCTTTCTTTTTCTACAAGTATCGAGGAGGGTGTCAAATCGAGCTTGGTGATCTTCATTGCGGTGGGAACTCCTTCCAATGACGATGGTTCTGCCGACCTTAACTATGTAGAAGAGGTGGCTAAAGAAATCGCCCGATGTATGGATGGCTATAAGGTGGTGGCGGTAAAATCCACCGTTCCCGTTGGAACCTGCCGTCGCCTCAAACAACTGATAAAGGACCATCAGCTCCAACCCGCTCCTTTTGACATCGTTTCCAATCCTGAATTTCAGAGGGAAGGCTCCGCGATTGAGGATTTTATGCGGCCGGACCGGGTGACGATCGGTGCAGAAAGCGAGCAGGCCATTGCCATTATGAGAGATATTTACAGTGCGCTTTATCTGATTGAAACCCCGTTTGTCATTACCTCCTTGGAAACAGCGGAGATGATTAAATATGCAGCGAATGCCTTTTTGGCGACGAAGGTGAGCTTCATCAATGAGATCGCCAATCTCTGTGAGGTGATGGGTGCCGATGTCTATCATGTGGCAAGGGCCATGGGTCTCGATGGAAGGATCGGGAAAAAATTTCTCCATCCTGGTCCAGGTTTTGGAGGCTCCTGTTTCCCGAAGGACACCCGTGCCCTTTCAAGGATGGCTCAAGAGAAAGGGTATCCGTTCAAAATTCTGGATGCGGTCATCCATGTGAACGAAGAGCAAAAGAGAAGAATGATCAAAAAGATCAGTAGATCGAGTAGGAGACCTGAAGGGTAAGACGATAGGGATACTCGGCCTTTCCTTCAAACCGAACACGAATGACATCCGAGAATCCTCTTCGATTGTCATTATTCAAGGACTTCTGGCCATGGGGGCAAAAGTAAAGGCCTTTGATCCAGCGGCCATGGAGGAAACCAAAGCGGTCTTCCCCAAAATAGAGTTTGGAAAAGATGCCTATGAGGTAGCCAGGGGAGCGGACGCATTGGTTCTGGCAACCGAGTGGAATCAATTCCGGCGGTTGGATCTTCAACGCATTAAAGAGCTGCTAAAAAAACCAGTCTTCATTGATCTGAGAAATGTCTATGATCCGGATCAGATGAAGCGGTTAGGTTTTGATTACTGTGGTGTTGGAAGGTGAGGGTTGGTATTGGCTCATTCAGAAAAAAATTGGATCTTTGTCTCCGATGCCCATTTCACCGGACGAGACCCCGAACACGATGGAGGTGTTTCTCAGATTCTTAGATTCAGAGAAAGAACAGATGGACCACTTGGTGATTCTGGGAGACCTTTTCGAATTCTTCTTTGGTTTCAAAAATTTTTTTCACCCCCCCCATGTTCTGGTTTTACCGACTATCTTCCCGTGTTCCGTAAACTGCAAAGTCTTTTTCATGAGGGAATCCGAATAAAATATTTTGAGGGAAATCACGATTTCTTCCTCCATTCCTTCTTTTCAGAACAGTTCGAGATGGAGGTGGACGTCTATCCCAATGGATGTGAAGAAAGGTTGGGAGGGAAAAGGGCCTTCATCGCTCATGGAGATTTGTCGAATCCAAAGCAGTGGAGCTTATCGGGTTTTCCGAAAAATCCTTAAAAACCGGTGGACCTACCGTCTGATCCATTTCGCGGGTCCCCGGCTCTCCCGTCAGATTGCCCAGAAGCTGAGTGACATGAGTTATCAAAAATATCATAACGATGTCCAAACCACTCCCCCTCCGGCCTTCCAGGCCTTTGCCCATCAGAAGTTTTTAGAAGGATTTGATATCGTCATCCTCGGCCACTCCCATTTCCCCGAGGAGATGGAAGAGCAAATGGATGGAAGAAGATGTCTTTATTTCAATGTCGGGGATTGGATGGTCCACCGGTCTTTTTTACGTTTTACTCCTCCTGATCATTTCAAATTAAGCCGATATGTGTAAAAATAAGGAGAGGAGGAGGTCATTTCATTTCAGATTTTAGATTCCGGATTTTTAATTTCATCACTGGACGAAAGTATGGGGAACAGGGCCGTTTTTCTCGATCGGGATGGAACCATTAATGAAGAGGTAGGGTACGTCAATCACATCGAACGATTTTTCCTTCTTCCGAGAGTGGGTCAGGCGATTCGATTGTTGAATCAACATGGATGGAAGGCCGTGGTGGTCACCAATCAGTCCGGTGTGGCAAGAGGTTATTTCCCGGAGTCTCTGATTCATCAGGTTCACCAAAAGATGCAGGAACTTTTAGGGAACGAGGGAGCCCATCTCGATAGAGTCTATTATTGTCCCCATCATCCTGATATTGGAGTTCCTCCTTATCGTCAGAAGTGCCGATGTCGAAAACCGGCAACCGGAATGATCGAAGAGGCCATGAAAGAATTGGCTCTTGACCTTTCCCAAAGTTATATGGTCGGGGATCGTGGGGTGGATATTGAATTTGCCCATCAAATTGGAGCCAAGGCGATCTTGGTTCTTACTGGATATGGGAAAGGAGAATGGGAATATTCTGGGACCCAGTGGAAGGTCAAGCCTGATTATGTCGCTCAGGATCTCTTTGAAGCCGTTCAGTGGATTCTTCTTCAAGAATCGCACAGGCAAAATGCAGGGAAAGGAGAATGAAGATGCCCATCAGTAAAGAGCTCTTGGAAATTTTGGCTTGTCCAAAATGTAAGGGAGATATTTTCTTGAGCCGAGGAGGAGATGGTTTGATCTGTAAGGCCTGCGGCCTGCTCTATCCCATTAAAGACGATATCCCGGTGATGCTGATTGATGAAGCCCTCCCTTATAAGGGAGAAGAGTAGATATTTTGGATTTAAGAATACGAACAAAATTAAAAATCTGAAACCCAAAATCTAAAAATGATCGCTTATATCATCTATTTATTTCTAAAAGGCTTCAGCCTCTTCATCAATGTTCTCCCCGAGGGTTTTGCCCTCTGGATGGGGAGACAGTTAGGAACGGTGATGTACCTCCTGGATTGGGAGCACCGGAAGGTAGCCATCCAAAATCTTCATATCGCTTTTGGTCAAGAGAAATCAGAAGAGGAGATGCGTTCTATCGCCAAGAAAGAACTTCCAAAATCTGGGAATGATGGCCATTGAATTTTTCCGGATTCCCGGTATGGATTTAGAGACCTACCAGAAAAAAGTGGAGACAGAAGGGGTTGATGAAGCATTGAAGGTTCTTGAGAAGAATAGAGGAGCTCTTCTTCTTCTCGGACATTTCGGAAACTGGGAATTGATGGCTCTGATGTCAAAGGTCATCCAAAAAAATATTCTGGTCATTGCCAAACCCATCAAAAATAATCCATGGTTGGAACGCTGGTTTATAGAGAGCAGGGAAGGGATAGGTCTTGAGGTTATTCCACCTACGAATGCGACTCTAAAAGTGATCCAGGCACTTTCTCAAAATAAAGTGGTTGGAATCTTATTTGATCAAAGGGGGAAGCGAAGCAAGGGGATATGGGCAGACTTTTTCGGGAGGAAAGTACCGACCACCCCGGGTCTGGCTGTCATGGCGTTAAAAAGCGGTGCTCCTGTTTTACCAGTTTTTATGATTCGAAATGGATTTCAGAAACATCGTCTGATCGTCAAGAAGCCGCTGGAATTGATCCATACCGGTGACTTCAAGAAGGATATAGAAGCCAATACCCAACTTTTTAATAATACCCTTGAATCCATCATCCGCGAGTATCCTGATCAATGGCTCTGGATTCATCGGCGATGGGAAAGAAAAAAGGGGACTCATCATCAATGAAGAACCTACCCCAGAAAAGAAATGAGGGTTCTTCAACAAAAAGACAGAAGAGTGAGAAACACACTTACCTCCGCGTTGGAGATAAGGTGTTTCATGAAAAATTTAAGTCCTGGGGAGGAGGGATGGTGATCGAGACATGGATCTCTGACTTACCCGGTGGAATGTGTTTTGTTCGAATCCTCTTCCAGGATGGAAAACAGAGGATCTTCGATAATAATTTTGATAGCGCCTGCTGTTGTTATTATGCTGGAATTACCCTCCTCAACCGCATTGAATTGTGAAGTATCCTTTATAAAAGGGTTACCATAGAGACACTTCAAATGTCCAAGACAGGGGATCCCCTTACGGGTCACTTCTTCTCTTCACTTAAGTACTTTCCTAAGAGCTCTCGGGTGTGTTCATCATCATGACAGTAAACACATAGGTTTTCCCAGTTGGACCCATCCGGGGGATTATTCAGATGATTTCCATCTTTGTGGTGGACCGTCAAAAGATGTCTTGTTTTTTCATCGAACTCTCTTCCGCATTTGGCACAGATGAAGCCGTGTATCTTGAGGGAACGCTCTCTATAATCACTTCCTTTAGGACCGGGTTTTTGTAATTTCTTAAGAGTTTCTTCAATCGATTCATCATTTACTTTTTTTTGAGGTTGATGCTTCTTATGAATTCGATAAGGTCTATTTTTCATTTAAAAGACCTCCTCAATTATTTCTGAATATAGATGTTTTCCGAGGTATTATTTACACTATGCTCCACGCGCTATGCTCCATGCTATTTTTAAACTATCAGGGAGAAAGAAGAACCTGATCTCCGAAATGTTCTTTTAGTGAAACCGAGAGTGCCTCGACAGCTTTTGGGTCAGTCAACTCCACCATGAGTTCTCCTTCTTCGCCTACTATCAGTCGCCCATGTTTTTTGACGACTTCAGCCACCTCTTTCGGTTCTGCAGTCCACCAGCCACGGGTGCGAAGAAGTAGTTCCTCACCTTTCAGTTCTTGAGGAGTGACCAAATCGATAGTCCGAAACCATGCCTTCCATCCGATTTGAGCCGGAGCGCGAAGCACAGGGCTGACAGGGTCGTGATAGATACGGCAGCGGCCAAACAAACGAAGGCGGATCATGGTAGCTTCTCCTTGAGGAAACGGGTGATCTTCTCGTCCCTGGGTAGCAGGTCCTTGGGAACCTCAACCCCTACTGAACTCAAAGCCCTTGCAAGACAGTGGATATAGAGGGGAGCCGTTTCTTTCTCATTCCCAATGATTCCCTGTCTGACGGCCAGAGGCCAGGCTCTCTCGAAAAGTTCCAGAGCTTGTTCACGGACACTTCGGAGTCTCTTGTCGAAAAGGGAAATATTCAAATGCATCAACAATTCGTGCTGGGCTTTTTCTATATATGAAAAGGTCCGCCGCAAACTCTGAACCGAAGGGTCATGACCCCATTCATCCCCTAAAGGCATCTTCATTTTTCTAATGGCCCTTATTCTGTGACGATGTCAACCGTCATTTCAATCCGGTCCATCGGGTTGTCGTTCCCATCTCTGGGTTGCGATATAATCTGATCGACCACATCCATTCCCTTCAACACCTCACCAAAAACCGTATATTTTCCATCCAGAAAGGGTGCAGCCGCAACACAGATGAAGAACTGTGAGCCAGCGCTGTCTGGATGGGCAGATCTTGCCATGGAAAGCGTTCCTCGTTGATGAGGTTTATTGCTAAATTCTGCTTTCAGTTGGTAACCCGGACCTCCCATTCCATGTTTTGATCGGTCAGGATTTTTTGAGTTGGGATCTCCACCTTGTATGACAAAATTGGGGACGACTCTATGGAAAGTGGTTCCATTGTGGAATCCTTTTTGGGCAAGTTCAAAGAAACTTTTAACATGATTGGGCGCGACATCAGGAAAAAACTTTAACGTGATATCTCCAAATTTTGTGTGGATGATGGCTCTTTGTTCAGGCATTTTTTTGATCTCCTCCTATGAAAATGTTTTATATTGTACTTTCTCCTCACCGCTACGGTTCCTGATTCAGATTCCAGTCGTAGGGTTGATATCGGATTCGAACTTTATCTCTGTGCTGCTGGAGAAAAGTCTTCTTCTCCCCTTCGTCAAGGAGGTTGAGGAGGAAGTCAATCAAGGCGCTATCGCTTCCTCCAAAATCGGTTTTATACCATTTAAAGATCTTTGAGATGAAAACAGTTTCTTCCTGCGGAAGAATCTTTACTTGAGGGCTGTTGATGAAACTTTCGGAAGCGAGTTGGAGTTGAAAATCAATCCCCTCGGCCTCGTAAAAGCCAATAGGAGGGCAGGATCGAGCACCACAGACCAGTGCGAAATGAATTCTTGGATCAAGAGGGAAGACGATAAACTCCAGCCGCGGATCTTTTCTTCGAAAAGGTTTCAGGAGTCCATAGGGATGTCTCCGATTTCCTCGAAGAATGCCATGTTCCATCTCATTAAGGGAAAAACGAAAACCTCCAATCTCATACATCACACGATTGAAAAATCCGCGAAATTCCTTGACAGACATCTTGAGGCCAAGTTCAATCACCCCATGAATCACAGCCGTATTATAAATATTGATCCAGAAGGCGAGTTTTTGTTTCCGTTCTTGGAGGGTGCGAAGATCGAAGGACCGCAATCCTCTTGTGAGGTCTTTATATCTTTCAAACTCCTCAGAACCTCGGATCGCCCTGTAGTGGACTACTGCCTTCTCAGTATCGATGAAACGGGCTTTCAGGTCAGCCATCGCGAGAGTTAAGGTGATATCAATAGGCTGGTCCAATGAGATTTTAGATGGATCCCCTGGATTGAGGAGAATGGGCGAGGGGTAGATGTTCACTTCTTTTCTGTTGGGTATTCGGCCTTAGACCATTCCTTCCAACCCCCTTTGAGGGCATAAACCTTAGTGTATCCCATTCCCATCAGCTTCTGTGCCAAACTGGCACTTGTTCCTTCTTGGGCTCAAGCACAATAGAGAACGATGGTTTTATTCTTGGGGTATTTGTTTGCCCAGGATTCAAAAACTTTAGGATCTTCCCGAACAGCCCCTTTTATTTTCAAGTCGCTATCAGTCCAATCCTTGCCATAACGGACATCGACGATGACCAAATCCGGGTTGCCCAGCATTCCCTTGAGTTCATCCTTTGTCATCCTGGGGGCATCCACAGACTTGGCCAATATCATGGAAGCCCCAACCAAGAAGAAAATGATTAAGGTGGCGATCAATAATCTCTTTTTCATCCTAATCCTCCCTGGGTGAATAACAAGATTTTTTCAAATGAAGTAAATATGATCTAAACTTAACAGACGAATGCTTACAAAATCAATAGAAAGAAGGACAAAAATTGCTTGTTTAGGTACAGGAATTTTGGTATCTATGTATTTATAAGGATGCTAAGCGCTTAGCCTGCCTACCGCAGGCAGGCGCGATGCGCATAGCGTTGTTAAGTTGATGAAGGAGGTGGTTGGTCATGATTACCGTCCCAGCCCATAGGGTCAGGCAATTTGGAGTGGAGTTTTATCAAACCTCTTTTACATCCGGGGACATCCAAAAATTGGTCAAATTTGAAGTTTTAAATTATCCAATCGCTCGAGAGGAGGAAAAAAGACGGAGAACCGGGAAGACATCGACCATCAACTGGGAGTTGCTGGAGAGACGGATCGGGAGAAGTGAGGCCGCCTTCCAGAGGCCGATGATTCGGAAGAAGATTCGTGAATTGGTCCAATACTACTCGGATTGTCGGGAGGCACGAAACCTGCCTGCCATTCCAGGAGCCGTGATCATGATCGCAGAGAAACGGCTCAAATTTGCACCCACTGGGAAGAATTCCAACTTGGGAATGCTTCAGATTCCGGAAGAGACGGGAATCCTGCGCTGTCTGGATGGCCAACACCGGCTATTAGCCCTCAGCGCCCAAACTGAAAAAGAGGTGGACATTGATGTACCGGCTGTTCTCTTCGACACTCTGGATCCTCGCCAGACCGTCGAACTCTTTGTCACCATCAATGCCAAACATACACGACTCAATCCCTCCCATCTGATTTCATTGGCAGGTCGAAGGCTTTATGCCGATCGGTATCAGGCATTGGCCCACGACATCATTCGTGAGCTCAATGAGGAGGAGAGTTCTCCCTTACAGGGAGAGGTTAAAATATTGGGTGTCGGGAAGGGCAGGGTCTCCCAGGCCTCCTTGGCTGATGAGATGGTCGACCTTTTTAGTAACATCGAAAAGCTCGGAGGGAAGGACCGATTTAAGGAATTCGAACAGAACGGGAGACGATTTTTTCTGAACTACTTTAAAGCCATTCTGGTGCTCTTCCCAAAGACTTGGGCAGGACGGAAGTATAGCATTAAAACCGGAGCAGCACTGCGGGCCTTCATCCGCGTGAGCCCTGATGTGATGGTAAGGTCGAAGCAGTTAAAAAATGACTCCTTCGACTATTTCGGCATTCGAGAGGCGATCAAGCCCTGGGGGGAGAGAATTGGAGAAAGCCGATTTGAGACAGAAGGAGAGTGGCGGAATAAATTGGCAGGAGGGACACGAGGGACAGTAGAACTTCTCACTCGGGAACTTCGAGATGCCTTGAAGGCTTCTTAAAAAAAACGCCAACAGTTAATACCGACGTCTATAAAGTACAAACAAACCGGACACAAAGGGCATGGACAATGTATCTTCTTAATGGAGGAGGGTCAGAATGAGGCGATATCTCATCATCGGGAATGGAGTAGCGGGTGCAAGAGCAACAGTCAAGATCAGGGAGGCGGATCTAAAGGGAGAAATCCACATCTTTACAGAAGAGGCCTATCCTTTTTACTACCGGGTTCGGTTTCCGGAATACGTCGCAGGAGAGGTAACCATTCAGAACCTCACTATCCATACCAAGGAATGGTACCAAAACAAGGGGATAGCAATCCATTTAGAGGAGGGGATCACAGAAGTCAATGCGGAAAAAAAAGAGGTCACCAGTGGAAAAGGAAACACCTATCCCTATGACGTCTTGCTCATGGCAACCGGGGGTAATGCCTTTGTTCCACCCATTAAGGGCACGGAGAAGAAAGGGGTCTTCACCCTTCGAACAATGAATGATGCACTCAGCATGAAAGAATTTTCAGGTGGAGTGAAGCAAGCCATCCTCATCGGTGGGGGACTCGTGGGATTGGAAACAGGAGGGGCTCTGTTAAGACGTGGCATTAAAGTGGCCGTCATTGAATATAATCCCAGAATCCTTCCAAGACAGATGGATCCAGAAGGAGCTAAAATTCTGCAGGAGAAAATGGAATCAATGGGTTTCTCCTTTTTCCTCAATGGCCAATCCGAGGAAATTCTCGGAAGGGAAACCGTGGAGGGATTGCGCCTCAAGGACGGGAGAACGGTTGAAGGTCAAATGGTCATCATCTCAGCCGGTGTAAGGCCCAATATCAAACTGGCTCAAGCCATGGGTCTGGAAACAAAGAATGGAATTTTGGTCAATGATCGTCTGGAGACTAAGGAGGGTATTTTTGCAGCAGGAGATGTGGCAGAACATCGAGGACGCGTTTATGGAATCTGGCCAGCGGCCCAGCGACAAGGGGAGATAGCTGGGGTCAACATGGCAGGGGGAAATTCGCTTTACGAAGGGACAGTGGTTTCGAATACACTAAAGGTGGTGGGCATTGACCTCACCTCTGCCGGGGATATCGACGCAGAAGGTAAATTAGAGTGTGTTGTGAAAAGTGATAGAGAGAAATGTATCTATTGTAAGGTTGCTTTCAAAGAAAATAAGGTGGTCGGCTGTATTCTTCTTGGAGAGGTCAAGGCGAAATCAGAGGTCCTCAATGCGGTTGAAGAGAATATCGATGTCAAGCAAATCAAGGATTCTTTTTTGAAAGAAGGATTCGACTTTAAAAAGTTAGGCGAAGGGTAACCCCTCAGTGATGGGATGGTATTTGACCCGATAGGGTCGGAAGGTTCTCCCTTCAAAACCTTGTAAAGCGGTCATAGAGGTAATACCAATCAGCCATCACATTCTTTCCATTGTGATTTTCGGAAGCGAACCTATGTCGTTGAACGGATAGAGGTTTCGCTTCAAGGTTTTTCTGTGAGAATCTCCCGACCCTCTTCTAAACTCTTTCATTGAGGGGTTACGGCGAAGGCTGAACTCCTTAGAGGGAATTTAGGCCAATAAAAAATCCACCGAGTTCATTGAGCTCGATGGATTCTTTTGGGGTTAAAGGGTTAATGAGGAGGAAAGAGTTATTTTTTATTCTTGGATATCACTATACACTATGAACATTAAAAGAAGATTAAAATAAGATTAGAACTTTTTAATTTTTGACACCCACTTTTCACTTCCTTCGTGGGAGGAAAAGCAGGTGGATGGGACGGAGGTGGCCTATGGAGGAGGAGAGGAAATTGACGGAGGAGGAATTTGTCCTTCAGGCAATAAAGAAATTAAGAAAAGATCCATTCCGAGGCATCCACAGCGTTTACAGTGGATTTAACGAGGCCTTCAGAAAATATTTTGGGTCCAATCCAGTTGAGGCTACTTCCAAATTGGCTTCGGAGGGGAAGATAGAAACAAGGCCCTTTAAAGGAGGAGCGATGCTTTTCCTCCCTGGAGAAGCTCCCAAAAGACCTTCTGCGGAGGAAACTGTCCAATTGATATTGGAATCTGGGGGGCGTTCTCTTTCTGAAGAGGAGTTCCTCATCGAAGGGATTAAAAAATTAAGAAGGGAACCTTACAAAGGGATCCACAGTGTCTTCAGCGGGTTCAATGATGCCTTCCGAAAGCATTTCAACAAAGACCCAATTGAATTTACCAGCAAAATGGCCTCAGCAGGGAAGGTTGAAATCATCCCCTTAAAGGGTGGCAAAGGGGTAATGCTCTACATTCCAGGAGAAGGTCCCAGGGGACGAAAAACGGAAGAAGCCCTAAAGAAGATTTTAGGATAGGGATTATCCATTCCAAACTCGACCCCCTTTCTTCTAACTGACCCGATACCGATATTCTATCTCCAAAAAAGTGGATGGCAAAGCCCTGACCTCTTTTTTACCCCGTTAGAAAGCAGAAGACTTTCTAACGGGGTTTACATCTCTGCCTCTCCATTCATAAGCCGCCCGTCTGAGAGCCGGATGAGCCTTTGGGCATAATGAGCGTACTCATTGCTGTGCGTCACCATGATCACGGTAATTCCCTCGTGATTCAACGTGGTGAGTAGTTTCATGACCTCGGCACCCGTACGCCTGTCAAGGTTACCTGTTGGCTCATCGGCGAGGATGATCGGTGGACGGTTTACAATGGCCCTGGCAATGGCCACACGTTCCTGCTCGCCGCCGGAGATCTGGCTGGGCAGGCGCTTTGCCTTGCCTGGGAGACCCACGTGTGCCAGCGCATCGGTGGCTGCAGCGAGCTTCTTTTTCTTGCTTATGTCCACGATGGCCAGTGGCAACATAACGTTTTCAGCGAGCGTCAGGTAGGGCAGAAGATGAAAGCTCTGGAAGACAAAACCGATGGACTTTTTACGAAAATCAGCGCGTTCGTCGGAAGTAAGAGCATAGACATCCACTCCGTCCACGAGGAACCTGCCCGATGTCGGTGAATTGAGACCTCCCAGCATAGAGAGAAGGGTCGACTTGCCAGAGCCTGATTCGCCCATAATGGCCAAAAATTCCCCTGGGTCAATTCTAAGGCTGATGCCGTCGACAGCCGTAACGGTTGCCTCGCCCGTGCCGTACTGCTTGACCAAATTTTTGGCATCCATGTAATTCATGGTTTTCCTCCTTATAGTGCCCTGAGGGCCTCATTGGGGTCGAGCCGTGACGCCATCAAAGCCGGATACAGGCTTGCGCCGATCCCGAGCATGATCGATGCGAGGAACGTGGCTCCTGCCATCACCGGGTCAAGAGAAATAGCTCCGAGGCCGTGCCCTTCGGTAAACAGAGGAAGGAGCAACCTGGTGGCGCCTAAGCCTGCGAAATAGCCTGCGATCCCCGCCACAGCTGCCACAATGCCCGCTTCGAGCAGTATGATCCGGATGACGTGAGACTTCCGGAATCCCATGGCGCGGAATATCCCGATCTCCACAGTCCGCTCACGGACACTTCCCATCATGGTGACCAGAACCATGAGGCATCCGACGAACAACACCAGCGCTGAAACAACATAGGAGAACTTTTGGAAGTGACCGATTGTCTCCATCCGCCCTTTCACCACCTGCTGGATGGCCATGACGTTGGCACTGGGCACCACATCGGAGATCTGCTTCACCATCTCGGGGATGGGACATCCGGAGCAGAGGGCAGCCACCTCTGCCATGGAGATTCTGTTCTGTTGGCCAAGAATGGTCTGGGCTGTCGAAAGCGGTGCGAAAACGAGCCCATCGTCCTGTGAGCCCGTTTTTTCGAGTATGCCCGTGACAGACAACTCTTTACCCTTGATTTGGACCTTGTCGCCAAGTTTAAGGCCACTTACACGAGAGGCCTCCGCACCGAGAATGATACCCTCTCCATTGACCGGGACCTTCCCCTTAACGCTCCACCAGGGCCTGAGAATCTGTGTGGCCGTGAAATCGACCCCTGCCATCAGGACGCGGTGTCCTCCTATCGTGATTGGCCCGAGCACCATGGGCCCCAAAGCAGCCACGTTAGAGGCGTTCTTGATGGTTTTAATCTTTTCGAGTTCTTCCTGGCGGATTTCCTTCATATCAAAGGAAACTCCGCCCAACGACATGCCACCATAGGTGAGAGAGAGGTTTTCAGTCTTGGGGACGATAAGGATATTGGCACCGTACATTTCCAGCTTGTGGTTGATATCATTCTTCATTTCCTGGACAAGGCTGATGAGTCCGACGACCGTGGATACGCCAATGAGTAGCCCTGCAAGCACGAAGATCGCGCGGGCTTTACGTCGTCTCAGGTTGCTGAACGCAATGGTTTTTAGTGTCATCGCTTCACCCCCTGGAAATTAAAATACTTCTTGCCGTCGAGAATATCGGCCACCTGGATGATAACATTCCCGTTCTCCACCTTTCGTTTGAGGGGGGCGGGATTGCAGCCGCCACGGACCTCATTGATGCGAGCGGAAGGGAACCGTTTGCCACAGTTGTTGCAGACCACGAAGTCGCCTTTCTGGGAGTAGCCTTTGTTTTCCAGCCAGCAGACGTCGCAGGCATCAAAGGCGGCGCGGATCACACCGTCGGAGCTCTTGAGGATGAAGTAACGGATGACTATACCGTCACCAGTCTTATAGGTGAAGTGGCGCGTCTTTCCGTCAGCAAATGTTTTCTCGGAATAGATGACCTGGTTCGGCGAGTCAGCACTTGCCGCTGGGGATAGAGTAGAGACCACGAACATCAAGAGTAATGTCGTCATGATAAACGTTGAAATTATTCGAGGGAACATATTTCCTCCTTTCTTGTAGGTGCGTTATAGTTTTATAATCAACAGCACGAGGAATCAGTTGCTTCAGGGTGCCTATGACCTGAGGTTTTATTATCGGCAATGTCTGAAGTTCTGCTGATCAGCAGCGGAAGGTGAGGTTGACAAGATAAGAAGAAGTGAGGGGTGGACCAGTCCCAGTCCATCTCCCAGGCGATTGAAGACACTGGGATAGGAGAAGAATCGGCAAACTCGTGTCTGAAATTCCACAGCGCGGAGGTGGATCATAACCGCCACCCGATACTGCGGGAAGCCCCATATCAGGCCACGTCGCTGTGGATTCTTGCCTCACATCGCAGCAGCAAGATCCTGTTTCTTCGCAGCAGCACCGATGGATCGGTAGTGATGACACGGATGGTAATGAAGATTTGGTACTGGGGACACAGAATGCCTGGGAGCTTGTTAGGAAGGTAGAAATCTGGGTCAAACAGAGAACCAGGGTTAGAAATAAAGGAAATATTTTACAAAACATGACGAGTGGTTTGTTAAGTCGGTATAAATATTTCTTTTAACCATTAAATATAAACGCTCCTCTACCTATTGTCAATAAAGATACTCAAACTATATCCTTTATGACTATGGCCTGATGGCAGTGACCAGGGGTTTGAACGAAAAGGTAAAATTCCTATTGGGTGGATGACGTAATGTGAAAAATAAAGATTAACCTGCCGGTTGCATAAATTTCGCAGGATCGGTAGGCTTCCAAAGCTTTAATCTGCAACGTTAGGATTAAATCCCAAACCTGGATAAAGAACCGAGAAGTTTCGGTGCCAGGGTTAGGTCAATTCTTTCAGTGCTCCTTCATAAACACGGTAGGTATTTGAATCGAAGAGAACGAATCGGACCAATTTAATTTCAGGGTGGTTCTTCAAATAGTCCATGATTGTCTTTAAGGCAATTCGGGAAGCGTCCTCTACCGGATACCCATAAATTCCTGTACTGATGGAAGGGAAGGCTATCGAAGAAATTTTGTTCTGGGTGCATAGTTCCAAACTCTTTCGATAAGCACTCGATAGAAGTTCTGGATCTTTGGGCGATCCAGAATATCTTGGCCCCACGGCGTGGATGACATATTTGGCTTTGAGATTCCCGCCGCTGGTGATCACAGCCGATCCTGTGGGACAACCCTTATATTTCGCTTTTAGCTCCGACATAAGAGTGGGGCCACCTGCCCGGTGGATGGCACCATCCACTCCGCCCCCTCCTGCCAAAGCAGAATTGGCGGCATTACCGATCGCCTCGATATCCTGTTGGGTAATATCGCCCTGTACGACCTCTAAAGTTGATTGATGAACCGTTGCTTTCACTTTCCTTCTCTCCCTTTGTTCATTGGGCTTTCATCTTGGAGCTATGCATATCAGAAAGTGTTGACATCGTCAATAGAGGAGGGTAAGGTTAAAAACAAAAAAATTAAGTAAGTAGGTTTGTCTACTGTAGACATTCATGGACGATGAAAATAGATAATCCCCCCTCACCCCCCTTTAGTAAAGGGGGGAAGGGGGGATTTGAGCGACTTAAGGTTTAAAACAATGAAACCGATTCACTACGGCTGGGTGATTGTTGGAGTGGGCGTCCTCGTCAAGATGACAGGCTTGGGGTTCGGCCGGTTTGCCTATCCCATGCTTATCCCAAATATGAGAGGGGCGCTCGGATTCAACTATATCGAAATGGGGCTTTTGAGCGGAGCCATCATGTTGGGTTACCTCATTTTCTCCCTGATCGGTGGAATGTTGGCCACACGATTTGGTCCCAAAAGGATTGTCATTAGCTCCCTCCTGTGTGGAGCCCTTTCCATGTTCTTCATCAGCAGGCTATCAGGATTCTTTCCTCTTCTTTTCTTCACCTTTGCAATGGGAGCAGGGGGGGCAGGGGCTCATATTTCCATGACCACTTTGCCTATGGCATGGTTTGAAGACCGAAAATTAGGAAGGGCCCTCGGTGTTGTGACAGGTGGAACAGGCCTCGGTATTATTGTCACGGGTCTTCTTCTTCCCACTCTTCTATTCAATTTGGGTAAAGAGGCGTGGAGACATTGTTGGGTCCTTATGGCCTTGATCACTTTTCTGGTTGCCGTGATCGGGTGTATTTTATTGAGAGAAAAACCCTACCCGATGACGCTACTTCCTCCCCATCCTCATGGGGAGATAACATCTATTTCCCCTCTAGGAAAAGGAAGTACGCTCACCCTCAAGGCCATTTTTATCATCTATTTTATCTTTGGATTTGCTTATAACATCTATGCCACCTATTTTGTTGCTTATATGGTCGAAGAAGTTGAACTGTCAGAAAAAACCGCAGGAAATATCTGGGCCCTCTTTGGCTGGATGTGTATGGGGAGCGGATTGATTTGGGGATTCCTTTCAGACCGTTTGGGAAGACGGAAAGCTCTGCTCTGGAACAATGGAATCATCGCCTCTTCCGTTCTCCTTCCTCTTCTATTGCATCAGCCTTTCTTCCTCGGCCTCTCTGCTTTTCTATTTGGGATCACTTTTTTAGGAACGGTCACTATCATTGCAGCGGCGATTGGGGATCAAGTGCTTGATAAAAGGGCTTCTGTTTATGGATTGGTCACCTTAATCCATGGCATCGGACAGTTTTTGGGGACGATCTCTGGAGGGTATTTAAAGGATTTTACCGGTTCTTTTCAATTGACCCTTATTGTCTCCCTGACCGGTTTTCTCCTTTGCATTCTCCTGACCGCCATCAATAAAAAAGGGTGAGAAATTTTCTCACCCTTTTTCCCAATAACCCAATAACTCAATAACTTGTTAACTCAATTCAGAGGGTTTCGTAGAACGATTTTTTTAAAAATTTGAAGGAAGTCACAAATTTATCGAAGATCTCAAAAGCGGATAGATCGTAAGCCCCATCCATCGTTCGCCATTGGGTAATATAGAAACCTACGACCCGGTCACCCCGTTTGCCGAAGACCACTTTGGCCCTGACCTTTTCCTTTTTAATTGGATCTTTCCCTTCGACCGTTACCGCCAGTCCTTCTCCACCTACCACCTGGACTTTCTTTTTCTCCAGGATTTGAAACTGGAGAATGGCATTAAAAAGGAATCGTTTGAAAAACTCCTTTTCCCTCTGTTCAAACTTTGTACCACAACCAAAAGGCTCTTCATCATAAGCAAAGGAGGTAACAGAAGGATACCCTCCAGGGTCTGATTTCATAAATCCAAAATTGATATCATTTTCACCCACTTCCACTCGAAGCAATTTCCAATCCGGAGGAGGAGGCATAAACTCAAATTCATCTTCCCAGATGACCGTTCCTTGAGGAGACAATCGATAAGGGACTTTCTTAGGGGGTTCCGTGGTGGCACATCCTGCAAGCCAAGCCATCACCAACATCGAACATAGAATCGTCAGCGCTTTTCTTTTCATGGTTTTCCTCCTTCCTGATTCAATTTTTTGAGAAAGAGGAGAATGTCTTTGAAGTCAGGAGAACCATCCTTCACGTAACGAATGACGCCCGTTTTATCAATGATGACGGTCCGTCTTCCAAAGATAGGTTGCCCCTCAGGTTGGACATCCATACTGACACCCAGGAAGGCTGTGACGTTAGAAAGCAGAGGAAAAGTTAGATCAAGACTTTTGGTAAAATATTTTAGAGTAATTATGTCATCCCGACTGACGCCCAGGACCCGGGCGTTGAAGCGCTCATAGAGGTAGAGATTCCTCTGATGGCCCTCCATCTCGCCCGTTCAGACAGGGGTGAAGGCCGCTGGGAAGAAGGTGATAATTAAATGATGTTTTCCATAATACTCTTCCGCATAGTTGATCAATCGATCGTGGGTAGAGGGCAGGGTAAAATTGAGTGTCTCTCGACCGATCAACTCTACTTTTTTTGCGGCTTCGACATTGGAAAAAGGAAAAAGAAATAGGAAAAGTAGTGTGAAAAATAACCATCGGTTAAAGTGCCTGTCTTCTCATTGGATCCCTCCTTTCCATTTTTTAAATATTTTAAATAATCTCCGTCGTTCTGCAACCCATCTTTATTTCTTTCAAAAATGGCTTGCCAAAATAGATTGAGAGGTGTTAAATTATTTTCGGGGAAATATCGATGATCGCTTTTGATCTTTTCTGTTCCAACGGTCATAAATTTGAGTGCTGGTTTAAGGACAGTGCCTCTTTTGAGGAACAGAAAGAGGCCGGCATTCTCACCTGTCCTATTTGTGATGATGATCAGATAGAAAAAGCCTTTTCGCCCTTTGCCATTAAAAAGGGTGGTGAGAGGGTGAAAGAGGAAATCGATCCTCACCAGGCACTTCAGGTAATCCAGGATTATTTGGATAAACATTTTGAAGATGTGGGAGTTGAATTTTACAAAGAGGCTCTCAAAATCCATTATGGAGAGACAGAGAAGAGGAACATTAAAGGAACGGCCACTACGGAAGAAGAGGTCATTCTAAAAGAAGAAGGGGTTCAATTCTTCAAAGTTCCAATGATCAAACGTCTGTTGAATTAACCCTATTGTTGCATTAAATTCGAAGCTTGGATTCATCAAACCCTTACCCATAAAGGCACAGCCGTTAAATCAATGTGGTCCACTGAATCAACCACACCTTTATGCAACAACAGGGTTAAGGCTTTAGAAATAGATTGATTTCCTGAAATTTGTCCTCCCTGAAAAGTAAGATCCGTAGCGAATCCCCTGCTTTGCCCGTGTCAAACATTTCTTCAAACTCTTCAACACTTCCCATTTCTTTTGAATTGACCTTGGTAATGATGTCCCCAGCTTTGATTCCGGAGGTGTCTGAGACGCTCCCGGGGAGGACTTCTGCCACCAATACCCCCTTTTTGCCCCTGAAGTTAAAGTGGGAGGCGAGGGCAGGGGTGAGTTCCTGAATACGAATTCCATATCGTTCGCCAAAATGACTCTTTTGGGTGAGAGCGATTCCTTGTTCATCGAGAATCTTGGTAGAGATGAGGATCGGGATCTTAGATTTTAATGCAAGGATAATGGCATCACTGGGTCGAGCGTCGACCTCGATCACCTCTTTGTCCAGTTTGAGAAAAAGCGTGGCATAGTAGGTGTGATCTTTTAGGTCAACGATTTTTACTTCCTTCACCTTGACTTGGACCTGAGTCAGAATTGAATGGAGGAGATCATGGGTCATAGGCCTCGGCGAGGTGATATTTTTTAATTCTTTATCGATCGCATTTGCCTCCAGAAGACCAATCCAGATGGGAAGAGCTTTCTTTCCCTCTTTATCAGCAAGGAGGACCACCGGGTTGTGTCCGATGGTATCCAGTCTTACCCCTTTCACCTCCATTTCAATGAAGGGGGAAGGGGTCTCTTTACTGATGGCGACCAGCACCAAAGAGACGAGCAGGACAACCGCCAAGCCGATCTTCCAATTTCTTCTCATGAGCTTCTCCTCTTTTGAATGGCCTTTTTTCTCAGTATGGCCATCAAACCGATGATGATTTTTTGTCCATCCCGCTTCGTCATGGCCTCGGGTTTTTTAATGATCCGTTGACAAAAGGCATGGAAGTGTCCTTCATTCCAGTTTAATTTCTCTAAAAGGTAGGTGATGAAATCCTGTTGGCTTGGGGTGATGGGTTCCAATCCTTGGGGGCTATCCGAAGGGATAAGGCGACCCTTTGGGATGGGATGATAGGCGTAGGGGAGAAGGCCTTTGAATCCCATCTCTTGGAAACGTCTCATCACCTTCTCAAAGCCTTCTTTGGTCAATTGGGCCGAACTTTCCACCCCTGCCACTCCTTTAAGAATCTGGCGATAGGATTCTTCATCCAGATGGAGGTCCTCTTTGGCAATATGGACAAGAGCCTTCTTCTTTCTACCAATGTGCATTTTTCTCATTATAACCCAAGTGGGATAAGAAAAGGAAATTCATCAAATTTAAGGCAGTGGGCAGTGGGTAAGGGGCTAAGGGAAATCATAAAATTTTCTTGCAAAAACTGTTTATCCCGTAAGATACTATAGGATAGTTGATGATGAAATTTCGAATTTTCTTTTTCTCATTTTTACCCATCTTTTCTTGCATTTTCTTGCTGAGCGGGGATGAGAGAATTTTTGATAAGAACGCCATGATTTCGATAGAAAACCTGAAAGGTCATGTGCAGAATATCCATTTTGATCGAAATCCCTATGATCACTATCCCGAGTTGGAGCAGGCAGCAAAATATATTAAAGGAGAATTTCTTAAGATTGGGCTGGAGGTCAAAGAAGATTCTTTTCAATGGGAAGGGAGATCTTATAAAAATATTGTGGCAGAAAAGAAAGGGGCGACTTTTCCCCATAGAGTTTTCATCCTGGGGGCTCATTACGACACCGTTCCAGGTTCTCCGGGGGCGGACGACAATGCCAGCGCGATTGCTGTGCTTCTTGAGGTGGCGAGAAATATTCAAACTGTCCATGTTAATGGGTCTATTCGATTCATCGCCTTCTCTCTTGAAGAATACAATTTTATAGGTAGCGCCCATTACGTCAGGAAGTTTAGAAAAGGAGAAGAGGAAATAATCGGGATGATTTCATTGGAGATGGTTGGGTTTACCGGACCTAAGCAAAATTATCCTCCTTACCTCAATCCAAAATATTATCCAAATGTTGGAGATTTCATCGCCATGATTGGAAATGAGAGGTCAAAGGAATTATTGGAAAACGTTTGCCGGTCTTTCAAAACCCATATTCCTCAACTCCCCTTAGAATTTCTTATCGTCCCTGGGAATGGTGAGGGAATGGAGGAGGTGAGGCTGAGTGACCATAGTCCTTTCTGGGATCAGGGATTTCCAGCATTGATGGTTACGGACACTTCCTTTTTGAGAAACCCGAACTACCATCTTCCTTCGGATACCATAGAGACTCTTGATTTTGAATTTATGAAAAAGGTGGCAATGGGAATTTATTGTTCCATCGTAGAATTGGCAAGATAGATAAAGGTCAGGAGTGTGAGGTTAAAGGTTGGAGGTTAGAGGGTTTAAGCTGAAAAATTTTGATTTCCAGTAGGTAGTTGCCTTAAGCGAAGGCCTATACCGTTATGGTGCAGGGCGAACGATCCTCAAACCTATCGCCTTAAACGGAGTTCGAGATGAAGATCGGTGTGATTTCTGATACCCACTTGAGAGAACTACACCCTGAATTCAAGAAGATGATTGAATTTCATTTTAAGGATGTGGAGAAGATTTTTCATGCAGGGGATTTTGTGGATTGGAGCATTGCAGAGTATCTTTCGAGCCAGAAAGAACTGATTGCTGTTTGTGGAAACATGGATTCACGGGATATTTGGAAAGCATTTCCAGAGAAGAAGGTCGTTGAACTAAAGGGATTTAAGATCGGCCTGATTCATGGAGGAGGTTCCCCCTTTGGGATCGAGTCACGTATCAGAGGAGAATTTGATGAGGTCGATGCGATTGTCTATGGGCACACCCATATCCCAGCAGATCATCAGGTAAAAAATATTTACTTCTTCAACCCCGGCTCCCCCACCCGCTCTTTTATTCATAAAGCCACATTGGGCATTCTTCACCTCGGAGAGAAAATAGAGGGCGAGATCATCAAAATTTAGAATACGAAATTCCTGAATGAAGGAAGTTGGATGGAGTAAGTTGCAATCAAAAATCCACTCTACAGATGAAACAGATAAAGGGACGGAAAACCAATAATGGTAACCGCAATCATATAAGGAGATTAGCCACCCATACAAGCATTTACCGATAGCCTGAATCGTAGGCGCTTAAATCACTCGTCCCATAAGAATTAGATGCCATTACATAGTAATAATAGGTCTTCCCCACCGAAGCGGTTGTGTCATCATAAGCGGTATCGGATGTTGTACCCAAAACTGTCTTGGTCCCCCATTTTGAGGTGGCACGGTATATTGTATAAGAGGTCGCCCACGAAGAGGCTGTCCAGGTTACCTGAACCTTGTCCGTGTAAGTTCCATCACTGGCTGATACATTCGTTGGCACAGGAGGTCTTCCATCAGAACGGTAACCCTTATTGTAGGTACTGAATCCACTCGTCCCATAAGAATTGGTTGCCGTTACATAGTAATAATAAGTAATCATTACTGAAGCGGTTGTGTCATCATAAGTGGTATCGGATGTTGTACCCAAAGCTGTCTTGGTACCCCTCCTTGAAGTGGCACGATACACTGTATAGGAGGTCGCCCCTGAAGAAGCCGTCCAGATGACCCGCACCTTATCCAGGTAAGTTCCGTCACTGGCTTGAACATTCGTCGGTGAAGGGGGAGGTGTACAGGCTAAGGTCGACCGACTGCCAAGGGAGGTCCATACCGTCTCAACACCATCTCCATTCCTGGCTTTGACCCTGAAGCTGTAAGCGGTTCCACAGACAAGCCCACAGCTATCCCAGTTGGTATTGGTAATCCATCCAGAGTTGGCCCCTGTTGTTGTATTCTCGCAAAAATACTCTGTCCAATCAGGATTACTATTAGCTGTCCAGTTGGCACGGATACAATTCTGAGTCACATTCGAGAAAGAAGCAGCACCGGGTGGGTTGGCTAAGGTATATTTGGTAATCGTCGGTGAATAACCCGTCTCTGCAGAGTCTCCATTTCTTGCTTTAGCCCGGAAATTATAACTCGTATTGGGCGAAAGAGAGCCACTGGTCCAGAAGTTGTTATCCCGCTTCCACCCAGAGTTGGTTCCTTTAGTTATGTTCTCAATAAGGAGACCTGAGGTGCCATAACTTAATCCCGATGGCGTGTTGATGGATTGTACCTGGATGCTTGTTGAGGTCAATGTCCCAAAGTTAATCCCTGTTGAAGCCTCAATTGCGGTGTAAACATATAGGGTTGGGGTTGAATAACTGGTCTCGTTGGGAATTCCATCCCTTGCCTTGACGCGGTATCCATACTGATGGTTAGCCAGAAGCCCTGGGTTAACAAAAGAAGTACCTGACTGCCATCCTGAATCCATTCCACCTGCACCTCCTGTGGGGCTACCGGTGAAGTTAATATAGTATTGAATAGGGGCTGTAGGATCTGCCGCTGTACTTGCCACCATTGAAATCGAAGTGGTTCCGTTCTGATAAGGAGGCGTCGTCCAGGTCATGGGATTGGGGGTAGGCGGTGTGATATCAGATATTGATGTAAATGCCTTCAGACATACATTACACTCCGTACACCCTGAATATGATGTAAGGTCCGTCCAACTGCTGCCATTACTGCTCACATAACTCTCTCCGGGATTGGCTGTGGCCTGGCTGGAATAACTTGTGAAAGGTTCTTCTATGGGGACAGGATAGTTATACCCTGGGGTTGTAAGCTTGACGACGATAGAAAACTTTTGACCTGAAGTAAGAGGGATGGGAACATTGAGGGAGATCGTATGATAACCTGCTGACGCTATCGTGCCCGTTTGACTTCCTGCGAGCGAACCAGTCGTAGGGTCTGAAGTAACGGTTGTATAGATGTATAGTTCATAGGAAGAGTCAGAAGATGCAGTATAAAAACTGACTGCGGCCAGCCCCTCGCTTGCACTGGCGGTAAAAACATTCGCAAACCATGCTGTATTACTTCTATATCCCAAGCCGGTTACCCAGCCGAGTGGGTCGTACTGGTATATGCGGCTATAGTGCGTCGTGGGTTCGGCACCGTTAAACATATAATTGTATTTGCCAATTTGGGTATCATAGTATGAGATGTAAAAATACCCATTTTCTCCCCAGCCTGTTCCCCAGCTATTCTTGATGATGAATGCGCCATCACCTGGAGGAACGGAAGAGAATTTATTTTTATCAAAATTGTCATCCCACCCTACAATGGCCACGGCGTGATTGGCAAAGGCCGTCCCGTTATAGTAATAAGTCCTATAGAGGGAGTTGTAGTAACCAGTATTGAAATACATGGATGTCATAAGAGCCCCGTAGGTCATGATTGCTTGCTTAATGCTCTCGTTGTCCAAAGAATCTACCCTGTCAGGGATGATCAGGACTTCCTGTACAAGCTTCCTTAATGTTAGTCCTGATGGAGAGATATTTGAAGAAGGATTATAAGGGTCATCCGTTTCATTCACGGGCCCGCTCCACCGTGTTAAATAGGCGGTTGACATTTGTTCATTGCCGCCATCACAATGACCTATATCAAATCCATGGGTATTCTTAAGATGGTTCTCAGAAAAGTCCCGTGTCTCAGAAGGAAGAAGGTTCGACTCGAGTGAACCATAGGTGGCAAAAGTCCAACAACTGCCACAGTTTCCTTGATCTCTCACCGGAGTAAGTTTTCCCAAAGTACGTAGATCATAAAACGAAGGGGCAGCAAACAATCTATTTACTTGAGAGAGAGGTTGCCCTGCCAAGTGAGAAAGGTCTAAAGGAGAAGGTATAAAACCCAGCGGATACCCATCTCCCGTCATTCTTTGGACCCCAGAACTCTGGAGTGTCTGAAAGTGCTCCAGAAAATCTGGATTCAATGGTGCCAGGGACTCCTGTGCAATGACCGGCGGAACTAAACAAAATAGTCCAGCAATTGTCAAGATTACAATGAATATCTTGACCCCTGATAAGAACTTTTTTTCTTTAAAGGAAATCATGTGACCTCCTAAAATATTTGGCAAACAAACCAGCCGCCAATGGCTTTGATAGTTTTGGGTATTTTATTTCGAAATCTAAAAGGGTTTACCATGCTATAATCCATTAAATCATCTGCAATTTCTTTGCCATTCTGATCACCCTATTCGGATTCAGACAATATCTTGATATCTATAAAGTTATTTAATTAATAATGAAAACCTTATCGAAATGAGTACAGGGCATTGATACATAAATTGTCATTTAACTAATAAAATGTCACTTAAAGTTATTTATGATCGCTGAAGGGATTTACTAATGGTTTCAATGGAAGGAATCGTCATTCTGAGATAATTTTGAGAGGTAGTGATTATTTCTTGATAGATAAATAAAAAAGGCAGGGTCATTTTGACCCTTTCGGCGGCGCGAAGTCCCACCTTTGAAGGCAGGGTGAAAAAGCGCCGATCAGGGTTGACTTATTTTTTAAGTTTCTCTAAAGCTCCTATCAGATCCTCCAGAGAAGGTCTCTTATTAATATCGTGGACGTCAATATAACGAATGATTCCCTTTTTATCGATGACAAACAAAGCCCTTTCGGATACCCCATCGGATCGCAACACGCCAAATCGCTTGGCTGCGGCTCCATGGGGCCAAAAATCGGAAAGGATTGGAAACCACAACTGACCCATCTGGTTGGTCCATGCAAAAAGGGTCGGAAGGTTGTCAACCGTAATTCCGAGAAGGATAGCATCATATTGGTTGAAAATATCTTTTACAATATTATAGCCAGGCCATTGATCAGAGCAGACAGGTGTCCAGGCCGCGGGAACAAAGGAGAGGACGACATTCTTTTTTCCACGATATTGAACCAAAGAAATTTTTTCTCCGGAAATTGCGGGAAGAGTGAAGTTAGGAGCCGGATCCCCAACTTTTACTTTTAGCTTGCTATCCATTGGCTTGAGCGTCCCCGTCTGATAAATGTTTCCTTTATAGGCATCTGAAATGGCAAAGGCCATTGGAACTGACACAAAGACAGAGAGAGCTCCAATGATCAAAAAGATACGGGCAAATTTCTTCTTTTCCATGGTTTTTCCTCCTGCTCTCTACTTTAATCCGGAAGCTTTGAGCACCAGTTCTAAAAAGGGTTCTGCACCTGGATAATTTCCCAACTGAGTGTGGACGATTTGGTGAGTCCCATCCTCATTGATTTTGACAACCATAAAGTAGGGTGTCCTCACTTCTCCGCAAGCCTTGTGGATAGCAAAATCCTTATCCGGGAAAAGTGGGAAAGGTACCTGATAGGTTTTTTTGAACACTTCTATTTCATAAGTGGAATTTCCTGCACCAATCCCGATTAATTTAATTTTGTTTTTAATGTCAGCATTATTTTCAATGAGGCGATACAGTTCATTGACTCCAGGCGCATCCTTCTGGCAGTAAGGGCAGTACATGCTAAAGATTTCAATAATGACCGTTTTTGCTTTGATCTGCGGGATTTTGAAAGAACCACTCCCAGAAAGCCCCAAATAGTTCCTTTCGTCAGGATTCTTGGGAATGGGAAGGTTGATGGCTGGTAGCCCCTCCCCCTTTTCTGGCGCCTTATTCGCAGATAAGACAGAAAATGTAAGGGTTGAGAGCAAAAGGATCGTGATGGTTAAATAGATTAAGATTTTTTTCATATGTTATGCCCCCTGTTTGTATTTAAGATGATAAACGTGATTTAAAGATCGAAACCACCAGCCAGAACCAACCAAAAAGAAATGCAATTCCCCCCATAGGCGTGATGGCTCCGAGCCATTTTATGCTTGTGGTCGCTAATAGATAAAGACTTCCTGAAAAAAGAATGGTCCCGATAAAAAATCTCCAGCCTGCGATAGAAAGGGAGGTCAAGCCCCCAGTTTTTCGCCAATGGCTTTACCATAATCATGGCAGGCTTTCATTCCCTCTCTTGTGTCCACCAGATGCTCCAGCAGATTAAACGAACCTAAATCTACCACATTCATTTTATACACAAACTCCATGGTGTCGAAAATCATCTTGGGTGCATCGCCGCTGTGGGTATAGGAACCAAAGGCCCCTCCGACCTTTCCTTGAAGGCCTGCTTTTTGTGCTAAAAAAAGGAAGGTTTCTACAGGTCCGGGCATGGCCCGGTGATAGGTGGGGGCCCCCAAAACATATCCATCATATCCTGTCAACTCTTTTTCACTCTTTATATCAGATATTTTCCTGAGTTCTACCCCGTTTCCGCTAATTCTTACCCCCTCAGCAATATATTCTGCCATCTGCTGGGTCTTCCCTGTTCTGCTGAAATATGAAACCAATACCTTCTTCATGATCCCCCTCCTTTTTCATTTTGATTTACTAAGAACCCTATGTATTCGGGGACATAGAGCTAAATAAAATTTTTGTATGGAACCTATCTTTCCATTTATTATGACATAAAATTAATGGTTGTAAAGGAATTTTCCATCCAAGTTTCGAGATGCTCCTATGCATGATATCGTGTTGAAAATTGGGTCTATGGATAAAGTGAAAAATTTGGTATAATAGAAGTAAAGCAATTCAAAGAACCATGCTGATGGAGGAGGAAAGATGAGCAATCTCTTTATGGGTCTTATCACCCTTGCAATTATTGTTGGAATGATTATTTTTATATTCGTAATGATAGAGTTGAGAAAAGCAATTGGAGCCCTGAGGGAGCTGGTAAAGACGACCGAGAATTCTTTAAAGCCAACTGTCGTTGAACTCCAAGAAACCCTTAAGAGCGTTAGGAATGTGACAGAAAATGCCACGGCAATAACAGGGGATATGAAATTGCTTTCGGGGGCATTGAAAGATCTTGGAGAGAATGTGGCACACGTGAGCGGGGATGTCAAACATCTGGTGGCATTCGTGGATGGGATGACTCAATCAGCGGTTGTTGAAGCCTCTGGTCTGAAAGCGGGGGTCAAGGCTGGATTTCGGTTTTTTCTAAAGAATCTTTTTAAATAGGGTGGCGATCATGTGAGTTCGTTTTTAACCATAGAGCAAAAGGGAAGGAGGTTCGTTATGGGAAATCAAGAAAGTGGTCATAGTGGAGGGTCTCTCATTCTTGCGTTTTTCATCGGAGGATTGGTTGGTGCAGGGGTCGCCCTGCTATTAGCTCCTCAACCTGGGAGGGAGGCGAGGCAGAAGATTAAAGAACTAGCAGAAGAGGCTAAAGAAAAGGCAGCCGAGTATGCTGAGCAGGTAAAGGGAAAGGTGACCTCTACCGTGGGGAAAGGCAAAGAAGTTTTTGAAGAGAAAAAATCTTTAATCACCACGGCTGTGGAAGCTGGGAAAGAGGCCTACACAAAAGAGAAGGAAAAACTGACCAAGGGGAGTTGATACCGTTACTCTTGCTTGATGGTGACGATGGTAGCTCCCCATGCACCTGCCTCAGGCGGCGCCATTCTGAAAGAATCGATGAGCGGACTCTTTTTGAGAAAGGAATGGACGATGTTTCGCTGGACCCCTTTCCCTTTCCCATGGATAATTCGGACCTCTTTGAAACCTTTCTTCTGACATTCCAAGAGGTACTCTTCTAAGAGAGAGGGGATCTCCTTAGGAGAAAAAGTGTGAAGATCAATCCAATCTTCGATTGGAATCCGAATAGCCATCATGCAGAAAATAGCCTGGCGCATAGAGCCTGCCTTCGCCGAAGCGGCTACGCGCAGGCAGGCATAGCGCATAGCGAAAAGATTAACTCCAAGTGAATTGCTGAAACCTCAGAGCCTCAATACCACATTCACACCCTAAAGATGAGAATTCTTTTTCTCCTCCCTTTAGCCAAAGAGAGGCTGGAAGGGATTTTTGCCTCCAACCTTAATCCTCAATCTTCTTTTTGACCATTTTAAAGATTTGGTGAAACATCGGTCTCGTCAGTTTACCCGTTTGAGTGTTTTGCTGGCTGGGGTGGTAAGTGGTCATGATCGTTTGGCCGTTTGGAAGAGGATAGACCTTCCCATGTCCAAAAGCTAAGGTGGGGATGTCGAGCCCCCTCTTTCTCAAAGACTTCACGGTTTGAGAAAGAGCAATCTGACCTAATGGAACAAAGACTTTAACATTTTTTAAAAGGTCGAGTTCCTTTAAGAAATAGGGTCGGCAGTTTTCTATTTCCTTTGGTAGGGGTTTGTTTTTAGGCGGAGCACATCGAATCGTTGCGGTAATATAGCAATCGTTTAATTTGAAGTCATCCTCCCTTCGAAGAGAGTTGGGTTGATTGGCCAAGCCGAATTCATAGAGGGCATTAAATAACCATTCTCCACTCCGATCTCCTGTGAACATCCGCCCTGTTCGATTTCCACCCTGGGCAGCAGGAGCCAAACCGACAATCAGAACCCGGGCTCCTGGATCACCAAAACTGGGAAGGGGTTTTGACCAGTAATCCCAATCCCGATATCTTCTGGGTTTATGATCAGAGACCTCTTTTAAGTAGGCAACCAACCTGGGGCACTTACGACATCGGACCACCATATCCTGCAGTTCTTTTAAGGCCGTTTCTATTTTCATCCTTATGATCTTTTTTTATCCAACATTTCTGCCTGCGCTTGCTTGCAGTAGGAAGGGCCATTAGGTGCAATCTGAAATCCCTGCCTCCGGTAGGCAGGTAAAATTAATTTAACCATACCCCCCATCCATTTTTCAAGGGGAAATTGAGGGATAATTGAGTTTTGACAGAAGTATTTTTTCTTGTTAAAAATAAATAATATTGCCCTATTGAAGATGGAGGAAGATCAGACTTTCCCAAGGGCAGGCAAGGAGATCGATCATGCCAACCTACTCTCACTCTCAACTTTCTACCTATGAAACCTGCCCGCAACAATATAAGCTCGCCTATATTGACAAGATTGAGGTCGAGACAGAGGGGATTGAGGCTTTTATGGGTTCCAGGGTTCACGAAGCCCTGGAGAAACTCTACAAAGATCTCAAAGTGACCAAACTTAATACATTAGAGGAGGTCATTGGTTTTTACCATCAGAGTTGGGAAAAGAATTGGAATGATATGGTTCAAATTATACGAAAGGAATACAGTGCCGAAGACTACCGCCGCCTGGGAGAGAAGTGTATCACGGATTATTACAAGCGTTATTATCCCTTTGATCAGGGGAGAACCTTGGGCCTCGAAGAGTATATCTATTTCCCCCTGGAAGAAGAAAAAGGTTACTGGATTCGAGGTTTCATTGACCGTGTGACCTTGGTGGATGGTTCTATCCTCGAAATCCATGACTACAAAACCTCGAACAGGCTTCCATCGCAGGCAGATGTTAAGTCAAACCGGCAATTGGCTCTCTATCAAATGGGAGTGGGAGGGAAATGGCAGGGTGTCCGGGAAGTCAGACTGGTCTGGCACTACCTCACCTTTGATACCGAAATACATTCCTCAAGAACACCTGAGCAGCTCCATCGACTTCGGGAGGCGACTTTAGAACTCATCCGGCGAATTGAAACGGACAGACAGTTTCTCCCTAAAGAGGGGCCTCTTTGTGCTTGGTGCGATTATCAGGGATTCTGCCCCAAAAGGAAACATCTCATTGCTGTAGGTAGCCTTCTGCCCAATGAGTATCTTCATGAGGAAGGCGTGGTCCTGGTCAACCAGTATGTGGAACTGAAAGAAAGGAAACGGATATTGAATGAGGAGATGGACGCTGAATTGGCCAAGATAGAAGAGGCCCTCTATGCCTATGCCCGGAGAGAAGAACTCGAGGCAATTTTTGGAAGCGATCACGTGGCCAAGATTAAGGTTGAGATGAAAGAAAAGTATCCTTTAAAGGGGGACCCTAATCGGAAAGGACTGGATGAGGTGGTTAAGAAGGCAGGGAAATGGATGGAGGTCTCTGATTTAAATCCATGGATGCTGGCAAGGGTGATCAGTCGAGGAGGTTGGCTCCCCTCTTTGGTAAATAAAGTGAAAGGATTTTGTTCCTCAGAGGAGAGCCGTTCCATCACGATCTCCAAACTGAAAGAAAGAGAATGACTTTGAAAAAATGCGAAGCACGAAATCCGAAATTCGAAACAAGTTCGAATGACCAAAACTTTAAACTCAAAAGAGGAGATTAAATGAAGTTTTGGAGATTTGAGCATTTGGATTTAGGATTTGTTTCGGATTTCGATATTCGGATTTCGAATTTTAAATACCCTAATAAACAATATAGGATGTAAAAGGAATTATGGATATCCGAGTTGAGAAGGGTAAACCTGACAAATTTCCCTGTGAGCTTCTTCTCCTCTTTTCTTTTGAATCTCCCGAAAAACTGGAAGGTCCGATTCAGAATGTAGATCTGGAGTGGAAAGGGTTTATCTCCACCCTGATGAAGCAGGGAGATTTTAAGGGAGAGTTATTCGAGTGCTGCCTCTATTATACACAGGGCGTTCTTCCCGCCAAAAGGGTGGTGCTGATGGGCCTGGGCAAAAGAGGGGAGTTCGATTTAGAAAAATGGCGAGGGGCTGCTTCAAAAGCTGGCCAGTTCATCAGGAATTCAGGGATTAAACAATTTGCTTTTCCAATAAAGAAATTCGATGGCCTTTCAGAGGAGGAATTAGCTGAATCTTTTGTCATTGGACTTCTCCTCGGTGTTTATCAGTTTAATGAATTTAAGACCCTCGAGCGGGAAAAGATCAAAGAGATTGGAGAATTGGTTCTCCTCGGAGAGAAAAATGAAGAAATGAAATGGATTGGTGACGGTCTTAGGGCAGGGCAAATTATTTCGGAGGCGGTCACCATGGCAAGGGATTTGGTCAATGGACCCAGTAATCAGGTGACCCCCACTGTTTTGGCTGAAAAAGCACAGCAGATTGCGAAAGACCATTCCATGGAAATCCAGGTATTGGAAGTGGGTCAAGCAGAAGCCATGGGCATGGGGGCCTTTGTGGCCGTGGCCAAAGGAAGCCAGGAGCCCGGAAAGTTCATCGTCCTGGAATACAATAAAGGGAAGGGATTGGATACCATTGTTTTAGTAGGAAAGGGAATTACTTTTGATAGCGGTGGGATCTCGATCAAACCTTCAGAGAATATGGATCGAATGAAAGACGATATGTCAGGAGCGGCGGCGGTCTTGGCCACCCTACAAGCTGCTTCCAAGCTTCAGTTTCCCTTTCATCTGGTGGGACTCATGCCCGCGACAGAAAATCTCCCGAGCGGCAAGGCTTATAAACCGGGTGATATTTTGAAGACCCTTTCCGGTCAGACGGTGGAAGTGATCAGTACCGATGCAGAGGGAAGACTTATTCTTTCGGATGCCCTGACATATAGTTTACGGTATCAACCCAAGGCAATCATTGATCTTGCCACATTGACAGGAGCATGCGTCATCGCACTGGGAGATTATGCGATTGGACTTTTCGGCAATAACGAGTCGCTTTTAAAACGAATCGAAGAGGCTTCCCTCAAGACAGGGGAAAAGGTCTGGAGAATGCCTCTCTGGGATGAATATTTTGAATATCTGAGAAGTGATGTGGCTGATTTCAGGAATGTGGGAACTCGGGCCGCAGGGGCTATCATCGGAGGAATCTTCTTGAGCAAATTCGTAGAAAAAATTCCATGGGTTCATCTCGATATTGCTGGACCTGCATCGATTGAAAAAGAGAGGCCCTATATCCCGAGAGGCGGTACCGGTGTTGGAGTGAGACTACTCCTCCAATTGCTCAAGGATTGGAAGAAATAAATCAAGGCTTCCGTTAGTGGGTAAGGCGCAAGTCGGAAGTGGTTGACCCCTAATCCCTAACGCCTGACGCCTTCCGCAGAGGGATTTTTAATACATAGCTCTGATATCAGATCGGCAAGGGAATGGTAAGATGAAAGAGTCCGAAGATCGATATCCATTTTTGAGGGCCTGCCGAAGGCAGGCGACGGAATATACCCCCATCTGGTTGATGCGTCAGGCGGGGCGTTATATGAAGGAGTATCGGGCGCTCCGAAAGAAATATTCTTTTCTGGAGATGTGTAAAAACCCCGAACTGGCAGCACAGGTAACACTTCAGCCCATTGATAAGTTTAAACTGGATGCAGCCATCATTTTTTCAGATATCCTGATTCCCCTGGAACCCATGGGGGTTGAGTTTGAATTTGCAAAGAGAGAAGGGCCTGTCTTCCATCATCCACTCAGAGAGAGGAAAGATATTGAGAAGTTAAGGATCATTGAACCAGAGGAAGATGTTTCTTTCCTCATGAAGGCGATCCAGATCGTACGAAAGGAATTAGAAGGGAAAATTCCCTTGATTGGATTTTGTGGTGCTCCCTTCACTCTTGCGAGCTACATCATTGAAGGAGGCCATTCGAAAAACTATGTTCTCACCAAAAGCATGATGTATCAGGATCGTCCCACGTGGGATGCACTGATGGAGAAAATTTCCGAAGTGCTCATTCGGTATCTCAATGCACAGATTCGAGCAGGTGTCCAGGCGGTACAGGTTTTTGACTCGTGGGTAGGTTGCTTGAGTCCACGAGATTATGAGGAGCATGCTCTACCCTTTTCTAAAAAAGTGATGGATGGTGTTGATAAGAAAGTTCCTCTGATCCATTTTGCCACCTCCTCCTCGACCCTCTTGGAGTTGATGAAACAGGCTGGCGGGGATGTCATCGGAGTGGATTGGCGTGTGGATATCCGTGAGGCTTGGACACGGCTTGGGTACGATGTCGCCATCCAGGGGAATCTTGATCCTGTTATCCTATTCAGCTCGGTGGATTTGATTGAAAAGGAAGTCAAGACGATTCTTAATCTTGTTAAGGGTCGGCCGGGTCATATCTTCAACCTCGGGCATGGAATCCTTCCAAACACTCCCGTTGATCACGTGGCTGCGTTAGTGGAAGCGGTCCACCAATATAGTTCAAGATAGAGACGGGGAAGGGGGTAAAGGTTAAGGCTACGAGGCTGGTTTCGGTTACCATCAATCGGTTATGGGTGACGATGCTGGTATCGAAGTAGGAGCCGATTAGAAGTTCGAGTATCCAGCGCCCTTGTGCGAGATTCGATACGAGCTTCGACAACGACAAACATCAATTTCAATTTAACGAAACGGGCATCGTTACCGTGGCCTGTTAACAAGTAAATGATGAAAGCCCTTCTCCTCTTGGCCTTTGGAGGGCCTCGTTCTCTCGATGAAGTGGAGCCCTTTTTGACCCGTCTCTTCAGGGGTCAAAAACCTTCTCCGGAACAGCTGGAGAGGGTCAAGGAACGTTATGGCCTGATCGGGGGGTGTTCCCCTCTGCCAGAGATCACATTTAAACAAGCCAAGGCTCTGGAAAACAATCTGAATACAAGAGACCACCGGTTCAAATCCTATGTGGGGATGCGCTACGGCCATCCATTGATTGAAGAGACATTAAGAGAGATTCTTCAGGATGGAATTAAGACAGTCATGACCCTTCCCATGGCACCTTTTCGGTCCCGTGCAAGCACAGGGGCTTACATCGAGGAAGTAGACCAAGCCCAAAAAAAATTGGAAGAGAAGATGGAAATTTCTTTTGTTGTGGGATGGCATCTGCATCCTCTCTTTCTTGGGGCGATCCAAGAGAAGATTGAGGAAGGGTTGTCGCAATTCACAGGAGAAGAGAGAAAGAGGATTCATCTTATCTTCACCGCACACAGTCTTCCAAAATCATTGGTTGAGAATGAATTCTACGTCAAGGATATGGAAGAAAGTGTAAGAGGAGTGCTTAAAAAGATTGAACCCCTTCCTTGGCATATTGCTTTCCAGAGCAGAGGGATGGGAACAGAGGAGTGGTTAGGTCCGGATGTCGAGTCTGTTCTGATTGAACTCTCGCAACAAAAGGTCCGAGAAATCCTCATCATTCCTGTTGGGTTTGTTGCGGATCATATTGAGGTGCTTTACGATATTGATATCCTTTATCGAGAAAAAGCTGAATCGATGGGGATGGTTTTGAAACGAACCGCTTCCCTCAATTTATCAAAACGATTTATTGAGGCCCTTTCGAATATCGTCGAAGAACATATAAAAGGGCTCAAGGGGCCTGGTAGTAGTTGAGTTCGGGGTTCAGAGTTCGGAGATTCTAAAGCAAACACTCCGAACTACGAACTCATAACTCCGAACCATTCGTTTTTGGGGAGCTATATGAAACGGCTCATCATTATTGGCGGGGGCGTTGCTGGGCTTGGTGCGGCTTACAAAGTGACCCGAGCCGCATCCGAGGGCCACGATGTGGAATTCGTTCTGCTCGAAAAGGACCGACGCCTCGGGGGAAAGATCCAGACGGAGTTCGTACCGGACCCCTCCGAGAGGGGTAGATTCATCGTGGATGGCGGCCCAGACTGTTTCCTGACCGAAAAGCCGGCCTGTCACCGCATCGCCAAGCTCACAGGGATCTTTGATGACGAATTGCCAACAGATGATTCCCGGAAGCGCACGTGGATCCTGTCTCGCGGTAAACTCCATGAGATGCCAGATGGTGTCATGATGTTTGCCCCCACGAAGTTCGTGCCCTTTGCCACGACGGGCCTCTTTTCATGGCCTGGCAAAATCCGGATGGCCATGGACCTCTTCATCCCGCGGAAGAAGGTTGCACCGAGCGAGATCAACGATGAAACACTTGAGAGCTTTGTCGTCCGCCGCATGGGCCGTGAGTGCCTTGATCGTCTTGCCGAGCCGCTCGTCGGAGGTGTCCACGCGTCCGATCCAAAACAGATGTCACTTGCAGCAACCTTTCCACGCCTTCTTGAGATGGAGCAAAATTACGGGTCTCTGTTGAAGGCTTTTATCGCTGTCCGCCGTAAGGTTGAGGAGATGCGGCGTAAATACCCGGTCAAACCTGGTGAGAAGCCTCGCACATTCTTCACCTCGTTTATGAATGGAATGCAACAACTCACGGATAGCATGGCCAACGCCGCAGGTCGCCAAAACATCCATATAGGCATAACGGTGGCCTCTCTCCAACGTATCTCCAAAGGTGGATGGCGTGTCTCGCTCTCCGATGGGTCCTCCATCAATGGGGATGCCATCATCCTGGCCACCGAGTCATGGGCTGCTGAACCGCTCATCCGCCCATACGACCAGACCATCGCAGATGCACTTGCCAGCATACCAGCCTCTTCTTCGGCAACGATATCAATGGCCTTCAACGAGAGCGAGGTTGGCTTCGATCTGAATGCATTCGGAGTTCTGTGTCCCCTTATAGAAGGCCGTGCGCTCATGGCAGCTACTTACTCCTCCACCAAGTGGCGTGGTCGGGCACCGGCGGGCAAAGTACTGCTGCGTGGTTTCGTCGGAGGTCCGCACAACCAAGAGATTGTAAAACGCTCAGACGAGGAGCTCGTTCAGACGGTACTCACCGAATTCCGTGCCATCCTGGGCCTCAACCCCTTTGCAAAGCCACTCTTCTCGCGTGTCTTCCGGTGGCACCTCGGCATGCCACAGTACACACTCGGGCACCTTAAGCGTGTCGAACTGATTGAGGACCGTAGTACCCAGATCCCTGGACTCGCCCTCGCTGGCGGCTGCTACAGGGGCGTAGGCGTTCCGAATTGTATCGAGAGCGGCGAGCGGGCCGTTTCGAAGGTTCTCAGCGAGTGGGGCATCGACCTTGCAGAGGACCATGTCGAGGAGAAGCGGTACTACTGAGAAGGTTGGAGGTTGGAGGCGATAGGCAGGAAGCAGAGGGCGGATGGAGGAAGGTAAGGGATGGAGAATCGAACCAAGAGAATTCTAAAATGTGTTCTGGTTTTTTTTGTTTCAGTCAATATCATCTTTCTGTTGGCGCTTCTATGTTTCTCTGCTGAAAAGGGTCCGACAAAGATTATTGTCCGAGTGGTTGCAAAAGATTCCAAAGTTATTGGCTCAGGCGTTGGAGGGGCTTTGGTACGAATTAAGAATCTTGAAACTGGTGAGATCCTTGCACAAGGCAAACAGGAAGGGGGCACAGGTGATACGGATCGCATTATGGCTCGACCTCACCGAAGAGGCGAGACACTCTATGGAACTGTTGATGCAGCTTTTTTCCAAGCCGAGATCCTTTTAGATAAACCTACCCAGGTAGAAATTTATACAGAAGCTCCTCTGGGTTATCCGCATAATATTCAGAAAGGATCTAAGACTCTTACACTCATTCCCGGAAAGCATATTTTAGGGGAAGGGATTATCATTGAATTAAATGGATTGATCGTCAATATTCTCAGTCCCTCGTCCAAAGAAAATTTAAAAAAAGGGGAGAAAATTTTAGTGCGAGCTGAAGTCCGAATGATTTGAGGATGCCCCATTACTCCTGGAGGTCTCTGGGATTCGAATAAATTTGAAATCTGGGGGCAATGGGTTTATGGAGATAAGGTTTCAGAGAAATTCAATCTAACTTTTGCCGGTAAGGCAACTCTCTTTGAAGGGAAGACTTCGCTTCCATCAGGCTTTGATGAAGTTAGACTTCAAATCCTCGCTGCCGATCAAGTTGCTAACTTCGGCCAACACATCGTCGTTTATCGCATTACCCAATAAATTAAAACGTAAAGCGGAGTTCTCCCATGATGGTGTTGGATCTGTATTTTTCGCGGAATTCACCTTTGTATTTGAGAGAAGTCGAGAGACCACTCTTATGAATAAAGGTGATTCCAGCACCCAAGGCTGCCCCATTTCTCTCCACATCCTGACCCTTGATCGAGAATGAAGCACTCGGGAGATCCGGCAAAAGAACTCGTGATCACACGATCATCAATGTCAAAGTCATGAAGCCATGCGGCGCTCAATTCAGGAATGAGGCTTCCGTATTTGACATTAAAGACTCGTGCTAAGCGAAGCCCTAACTCCGATATTAAAGAGTCCGTCTGTCGGTCATCGATTCTGAGACTTAGACTATCTGCTCCTTTCTCCCTAAAACTTTCCTCATCCAAATAGATGTATTGAAGAGAGGCAAAGGGTCCTATCAACCACTTCTTAATATCAAAATAATAACCCGCTCCGAGATAAGCAGAGAAGAGATCTCCATCATGTTCGCTATAGGCCTTGCGCTGTATTGGTCCAATTGTGATCAGACGCTGGCTATCATACCAGTTTCTTCCATAGGAAAGAGCTCCATCAATATAGAGGTTCTTGTTGAAGTAGCTCCCGTAGATGGAACCCAAGAGGTTTTTGATATAACCACTTCCTTGATGGCGGTTAAGGTTAATATCCGCCCGAGAATACCCTATACTAACCCCAGCCATGAGCTTATCGGTTAGGGCATGGTCAAACCCCAACGTTGCTCCTCTCATGAAATAATCATAGCCGGTATAACCACCATTCCAGTGGTACCTATTCTCCTCGTCCTGGTCCCCCCACTGTCCAAAGGCATTAAACCATAATCCATTTTTACCTTGCATCTGTGAGATCTTTTCAGGGTTGTAAAGCTGGCCCACATCCGAACCTCTAAAGGCGAGCAGGATTGGCTTCTCATCATCGGAGAGGTTCGCATATTGATAGGAACGAATATTATTCATCCGGGACTGCAAGGATTTGGTGTATTGCTGGGCAGTGGAATAGGTGGTTCTTGTATAAATGTCATAGGAATCGGAGCTTAGGGTTGAAAGGGCTGTGGAGAATTCGGATTTGGAAAGGTTCTGAATTTGAGCCAGAATGTTAGAGAGGTCACCGGAGGCAGAGGGAAGGATTCGATCAAGGTAGTTGGCCACAGCCCACTCCACTCGATTTCTGGCCAGCCAGGTAAAATCTTTAACATTCACTTCAATCCGGACAAGAGTTGGAAGCTGATTCATCTTCGAAACTCACAAAATTGTTGGGTTCGGGGAGCGTGACATTGTTGAAGGTGTCGTTGACTGCATTGGCTTCGATAATGTCATAAGTCGTACCATCAAGAAATGGACCCGGTCCTTTCAAAACGTTCAGGTCGCCGGCAAGTTCGGTGGTTCCATTGACTTTAAATTGGCCGAAGCTTCCATCGCCATTCACGAAGGTCTCGAAGAAGCCGCTGTCTGAGAACTGGTAGTTGTCGTTGACCTCGAGGACACCTCCCTTGATTTCGATCCGCTGCATCGTCGGGAGGCTGGCCACGGAATAGGTACCAGGACCTTGTTTGATTGCATTTTCAAAGGCCATAGGCGTGAAGCCAATACTGCCGGCACCATCGAACACTAACGTATCAGTCCCAGCCGCCCCCGTGACATTACCCGTAACCAGTGGAATACCCATAAACGTTAACCAATCATCTCCGTCACCCAGATCGATGTGTCCGTTGGTCTCGGAGCCATTCATTAGGAAGATTTGATCATTGCCTGCACCTGAGCTGATGGCGATACCCAAGCTTGAGACACCACTTTTGATATTCGTGGCATTGATGGAACCATAGTTTGCGATGGTGTCGTTTCCAACACCTGTTTGAATCCCTACAGCGATGGCGTCTAACCCATTTGCAGTTACATTAATCGTGCCAGAATTAATGACAGTATTATTTCCATCTCCTGTACGGATTCCAGTTGCGGTCGCATAGGAATTGGCAACAGTTTGAGTCGAATTATCGCCTAGCGCCTCTGCAGTAGCGGTCGCGGTCGCATTCACCTCCAATGTCCCCGTATTGCTAATCGCGTTTATGCCATGGCCTGCCGAAATTCCGACCGCCTCGGCGACGATGCCAGGTGAGCTTTCGCTACCGATATATGCAGATCCATATTCCTCCGCGTTGCCTAATGCATAGGCATTCCCTGTGGCACTCACCGTCATATGGCCATAGTTTTTAATCGTGTTTTGACCGTTGCCAGCGATAATTCCTGTGGCCTTGGCATTTCCTCCCGCGTATGCTTCGGCATAGGTTGTCGTGGTGGCTGTGTTGGCATAGGCCCGAGCGTCAGCATCAACGGAAGATGAAACGATGATGCTACGGTGGTTTTCAATAATATTGACGCCGTTTCCAGCTGAGATGCCCGTCGCATTGGAGGTCAGCGAAGTATCCCCTCCTCCAGCATATGCGAAGGTGTTATCAAGGTGTGCTGAGGGATAGTCCGACAATGCAACCCCTTCATTGGCAACAGTTACGGTGAGAGTCCCATCGTTCCTTATCGTATTGTTTCCGTCTCCAACTTTAATCCCCGTTGCATCTGCTGAGGCACCAGCCTTTGACGTGGCAGTTGCTGTATACAACATGGAGGAGGCGGTTGCATGAGAATTTGGATTCACCTCTGCCCCCACAGTGATTTGGCCATCATTGAAGATCAAATTATTTCCTTTTCCGGCCTGGATGCCGATCGCACTCGATGTGGATTGGGCGCTTGCCGTCGCTACCTCGTCGGATTCTGCATTTGCAATTTTGCCCTGTGGGACAGAGGTCCTGGCTATGGCTGTAACAATGATTGCACCTGTGGCCGTGTTGTTCACAATGTTGTCGTCATCTCCTACCAGGATGCCGTACACAGTTGATTTCGAATACGATGTCGCTTCGGCGTCAGTCACATCCACATCCGAATTCGCTTTTGCCCATGGCGTGGTCTCGGCGAGCGCGCTAACATTAATGACTCCACTATTCGTAACGAGGTTCTGACCTTCCCCAGCATCGACTCCGACAGCCGTTGCTGTTGCATTGGCAGTAGAATCTGCCGTTGGGCTCCCCCAACCGACCCACGAATCAGAGGATGCGTCTGCCCACGTATGCGCATATACATCGATTGCTCCTCTATTTTCGATTACGTCGTTTCCTTCCCCGCCGCTGATCCCTGTGGCTGTGGCTTTTGTTGTCGAGCTTGCAAAGGCGGCCGGGCTGCCAAAGGTGGTGACGTCCGCAGCACCTTCTGCCTTTGCATAAGAGGTTGCTTTAACAGTCAGCACAGCGCTGGTATCGTTGAGGATAGTATCGTTTCCGTCGCCGCCTTCAATTCCGGTTGAAACGGTTTCAGCCGTTGCTCCGACACTGTTCAGGTTAAAAAAAACAAAGAACTGTCCAGAAAAGCCATAAGCCCGACCTTTGGCCATCCAATGATCGTCGCCCACCATAATCGTTCCCGTATTGATAATGGTATCATCTCCCCCTCCCCCGATGATTCCGGTTGCCTGGGCCGTTTGATCCGAATGCTGGCGATTGAAATGTTAAAAAGGCTAAAAGAAACGCTGCCACCTTCGAATAGGCCATGGGATGATCATTGTCCTGAACTGCGCCCACCGTTATGGAGCCGCTGTTGATGACTACGTCCTTTCCATCTCCGGCATTGATTCCGTCGGCAACCGCCTCTGTAAGCGAATCTCCGAAAGAAAGCCCAATCAGACTCAGGTCCCCGCTCCCGGCGTCTGTGCTCGAGGTGGCTTTGACATTCATGATTGCCCTGATTGATAATGGTGTCTTCACCGTCTACCACTCTTAATTCCCGTGGAATGGGCATTGGAGGTCGTACTGGCGCTTGCCCCTGCTGCTACCGATATCTGCTGCCACACCGGTTGCCGTTGCGCTCGCATTGGAAGATACTGTGATTGAGCCGGTGAATGTATTGGTAATGGTGTTGGTTCCTTCGCCGCCATCGATTCCGGTAGCGAATAGCCAACGACGTACTGTCGGCATCGGCAATGCCTACACCAAAGATCTTATAGGATCTGCTTTCTGAAACCAGGGTCGACTGTGCAGTGAGATTGATCGTCCCCTCGTTTTGGATGGTATCCATGTCTTTCCCGCCTAGCGATGCCTATGGCCGTTGCGTTTGCCTCTGTTCCAGCTGTTGCTTTTCCGCTCCTCGCCCAACTGGATATCATAGCTACTTGCATCAGCCAGTGCAGTGGCAGTCCCCGTGATCGAGCCGATGTTAATGAGCGTATTGACCCCATCACCGCCATCGATTCCCTTGACCGTTGCATTTGAAATTCCCTTTGCATTTGATTCGCCATATCCTACGAGCTGGACCCAGTGGAAGATGCATTGATATCTGAGGTTGCGGTGGAAGAAAGGGTCCCGTCGTTTTGGATGGTATCTGCCTCTTTCCCACCGGCTATCCCGATGGCGGTCGCAGCGCCTATAGATGAGCCGTCTGTTTTTGAATAACCGAGCAGATTGATGTTCACAGCAGTCGTATCGGCGTAGGCAGTGGCTGTTGCCGTAATCGAGCCGGTCTCTCGTATTGTAAATGGTGTTAACACCATCTCCACCATTTATTCCAGTCGCATTGGCTATCGCATTAGTGGTGATATCCATATTCGAATAGCCTGCGACCTGCACAGCAACGCCTGTCGCATCCGTTGTGGAGGTCGCATCCGCTGTGACGGTCCTTTCGTTTTGGATCCAATCATCACCCAACCCGCCGTCTATGCCCGTAGCGTTTGCCGTCGAGGATGTCGAGCCACTGACGGGCGTCGCTCCGATGAGATTAAAACTGACGTTTGCCACCTTCGCAGTAGAATTGCTGTCCACATCGATCGTTCCCATGTTGGCAATTCCGTCTTTTCCCTCGCCACCGAAAATTCCTGTAGCCTGCGTCAAGGTCGTCGCCGAGGTATCCGTCCAGGCAGCACCAATTACATTTGCTGAAATCGAAACAGCGGTAGACGTCGCGTGCGCTGTCGAATCCACATCAATCAACGAACCGCTTGCGTTTGTAATCGTGTCGTCTCCCTCACCCCCGCTGATACCTATCGCAGTGCCCGTTGAATTGGTGGACGCGCTGGCCAGCGCAGCCCCAACAGAGACCGCAGGGATTAAAATGGGAACTCCTCCAAAATCGAAAGAGACGCTTCTGGCTCGGAGCGTCGAATCGGTATTTGCCAGGATCGTTCCACTATTATAGATTACGTCGTTGCCCAAGCCGCCATCAACTCCAAGAGCGGTTGCGTTGGCTGTTGTCGAAGTATCGGTCAGCGATGCCCCTACGCTGAGACCTTCAATAACGCCCACGGCGCGAACTGCAACGGCTACGCTTGTACTATCTGTGGTGGCCTTCACATCTGTGAGGCCGTGATTGATGAGGATGTCGTCGCCCTCTCCTCCAGAAATGCCAGTGGCAGTCGCTGTTGGAGTTGTTACTCCGCGGGCTAGCGAGCCTGCCATCGTCACCAGGGTCCCATACCCCTGAACGCTCACGGAGACGCTCTCGGCGTAAGCCTCTGCGGTGGCGTGGGACTTCACCGTGGCGGCGGCGTTGTTTGTGATTGTATCTGGGCCGTCACCTCCTAAGATACCGATTGCAGTGGCCTTGGAGTCCGTGGAAGTATTTGCCAAAGCTGCCTGCCCCCCAAAACCGTCCACCTTCCCCTGAACCGTTACAGCGGTGGCAAGACTGTTAGCTGTCGAAATAGCGTTAACGTCTGTGAAGGCTACATTAATAAGATCATCCTTTCCTGCTCCCCCATCCATCCCTGTGGCCGTCGCTGTGGCATTGCTGCCTGCCAGGGCGATTGCGCCCCCGATCATAACGCCTGTCCCTGTTCCCTGGACATTTACGGAAAAGAGTTCTGAATAGGAATCCGATTCGGCATATGCCATGACCACGCCGCTGTGAATAGTATCATCGCCCTCCCCGCCGGAGATACCAGTGGCTGTAGAAGTGGCTGTGCTGGAGGCGTCAATGAAGGCTACCCCGAGACCTAAGCCATTCACGGAGCCCTGAACATCCACTGCCACAGCAAGATTGTTGGTGGTTGCGGCAGCTTTGACATCGGTGGCCCCAAAGTTCTGGACCAAGTCATTGCCCTTTCCGCCATCTATCCCCGTTGCGGTCGCAGTCGCCGTGGTTGTACCATGGGCAAGTGCGCCCCCAATGTCCACGCCAGTGGACTTGGGCTGAACGACAACTGAAAAAGACTCCGCATAGGCCTCTGACGTGGCATACGCATGGAGGCTTCCCGGCACGACGGGGCTGCCGACACTGCTCATGATGTAATCCTCGCCATCCCCCCCGGAAATACCGGTTGCTGTTGCCGTGCTTGTGGTCGTAGCATCAGCAAAGGCCACTCCCACACCGACTCCTTTCATTTCCCCCTGAACGGAGACATTGGCGGAAAAACTGTTGGCACGGGAATAAGCATCGACATTCAACCGACCGGTATTATGAATTTCATCATTGCCTTCCCCCCCTGTTATACCCATGGCCGTTGCCGTTCCTTCTGTCCCGACTTTCGTTCGGACGATGGCCACGCCAAGGCCTGTCATACCCTTGAGGCCCTCAACGGCCACCGAAGCGGCATTCCCTATGGCTTTCGAATCTGCCTTTACATTCAGCACGCCTTTATTCTCAATGAAATCGCCCCCTCCTTCTCCATCAATGCCCGTGGCCTCCGATTCGGCCTTGGTGGCAGCACTGGCCAAGGCCAAATCGAAATTCGTATAATAGGGAGGCCCTCCCCCTGCGGTGATCAGATTTTGAAGAGCAACGCTGGCCTGATTGGTGGTAGCCATCGAGGTCGCGTTTACATCGATTATGGCTTCGGGGTTCTCATTATTCGAGATCGTATCGTTTCCCTCACCCCCTCGAATGCCCCAAGCGGAGGCCTTTCCTTCGGTTCCGGCGCCGGCAATTGCAATGGCGGGAGGATAGTCGTTCCACCACTTGCCAGCCGCTGTGAGTTCCAGCAGGGGGAAGCTCACGCTAACAGTCGCTGCGATGGTTTTTGTGTCTGCAGTAGCTGTTATTTTCCCGCTATTGGCAATATGATCATCGCCAGCCTCGGCATGGATGCCAATGGCTTCAGATGTTGGCTTGATGCTGGCGTCCACCAGGGGAATATCTTTTTTGAGAGCGGGAAGAGTCCCCGAAGGCACCCCTTCGGCGCCGACACCCAGGCTTTCCGACATCACAAGCGATTTTGCGTTTGCGCTTATTTCTCCATGGTTGGTAATGATGTCACTTCCACTGCCTCCCCTTATTCCCGTGGCGATTGAGGTCACATTGGTCGCTATGCTGCCAGCACTCTTCGTAAAATCCGCGGCAATCGTGAAGTCATATAGTGTTAAGGCGACCGAAGCTATGTTGACGGTGGAATTCGCGTTTGCGGTAATCTTGCCGGTGGTGGTATTGATGATCTCGCTCCCGCCGTCACCGGCGTTGATTCCGGTGGCGACGGATTTCATCGGATCTTCGAGGCTGCCCACACCAGCCCCCATGACTGCTGCGTCGAAGGCATTTAATTCAAGAAGGTTGGCATATGCTTCCGCATTCGCGGTGACGGAAATTACTCCGGTATTAGACATCTTATCGTAGCCATCGCCCCCGGCGATGCCGGTTGCGGTGGCTTTTGAAGTGATGGGTGTATTTGCCGTTGCCTGGTACTGAACGTTCTCTGCACCAGTCCAAGCAGTAACTGAAGCGGTTGACGTAACCGTGATCGTGCTGTTATTGGCAATCTCATTACTGTTTGTCCCTTTCATGCCTGTGGCAGTCGCATCCGCCGTTAGGGTCGCGTCGGCTTTCGAGAGATCGACAAGATCGAGCAGGATCTGTCCTCCTACGACATTCGAACTCGCGGTGACATCAATCGCACCGTTGTTAGTGATCAAGTCTTTTTGATTACTGGTACCGCCGTCAATTCCAGTGGCAACTGCATATCCTGTAATGCTGGCGTTTGCCTCATCACTTCCCTGAAGAATTATGGCAACGTCTATTGCATGAGCTGAGAGGGTAGCGTTTGCATGGACACTACCATGATTGGTAATCTGATCATCCCCGCCTTGTGCACTAATTGTAGTAGCAGTCGCAGTTGCGGTAGCGTCAACCGATTGCAGATCCGTCTTGGTTACATCTACACCAACATTAATGGTAATGATATCGCTGCCATCACCACTGGCTACGCCAATCGTATCTGGCCCATCGCAGACGATGATATACCCCCCATCAGGTGTAGTGCCTACAATTTGGCAAGCGGCGTATAAATGTGCGGGTGCCATTATGGCTAAAGCAACGGCCAACCCAAAACCTAATCTCTTGACGTATGTTCTCATTTCAGCCCCCCTCCTTCGAGGAAAATGTCCTGGTCACAACAAAAAGACCGATCCACTAACGTTGTGAAACGTTCAGCAGATCGGCCATCTTGTCCCCCCTCCGGAAAAAAACCGCTACCCGATTATCAGATAGTGGCCCAACTACCATTACTGGTTTAACCTCCAGAAATACTGTCCAGATATTTCTGGACCCCCCTCAGAACCCCAAATCCTTGACCAACAAATTGATCTTACAGCGTTAGTTCTACCTCCACCAAAAATAAAAAAGCCGAGCTTACCTCTGGTTCAACCTTCGGCAACTCGGCCATGCTGAAATCTGTTCAGCACCCGCCGCTTTCCGCCCCCTCCTTACGAAGAGTTTGGCTTTGTCGGGAACACCATTTTATGGGTAGATGAATACCAGAAAAGGTTCAAGGTGTCAATAAATTTTTTGGGATTTTTTAAAAGTGTAAAATTGCGTAAGTAGTTGTAATTTCGTGTAAAATATAGGGACACATAAAATATGGACACATACCATTTATTTCATCTATTATTGTGAAAATGGTATGTGTCCCTATTTCTTGTCCCTATTTCTTCAGTTGGTTTTGATCTTTTCTAAATCCAAATCATCGAGAACGACAATTCCTTTAGCTTTCATCTCGTCAATAGCCTTTTGAGAAGTATCCGGAGCCACTCCTCTGCTTAAATTCTTGATCATGATCACTTTATATCCTGCGGCTACCGCATCGAGGGCAGTGGCTCTTACACAATAATCGGTGGCAATGCCATAAACGACCACTTTTTTGATGTTATCTTTCTTAAGAAGTTTATCCATGTTGGTCTTTTTCCCGCCGTCATCCTGAAAACCGGAATAGCTGTCATATTGTGCATCCATCCCCTTTTTCACAACGGCTGTAAATAATTTGTTATCCAATAAAATCTCTGCGCCCGGAGTTTTTTGGACACAATGGGGTGGCCAGAGCACCTGGTCTTTTCCATGAAGTTTAATCACATCGAAAGCCTTTTTTCCTTTGTGATTGGTAAAGAATGAGGCATGATTTTTAGGGTGCCAATCCTGAGTCGCATAAATGGGGTACCCCGCTTCTTTCAGTCTCTTTGTATTTTCTGCTACGGCCTTCATATAGGCCTCATCCGTCCCATCCACGGCCAAAGAGCCATTTTTGAGTTTTGTAAAGTCTCCCTGGACATCCACTACAATGACACCAATTTTTGCCTTATCCTGTGCCATAGCCATTCCTCCCAAAACCAATACAAAAAATAATCCCCAAACTAACGTTTTCGCTACTTGTCCCATATCTCCCTCCTTTTGATATTATGAAATTTTAGAACTGAAACGCCAGCTGGTTCGTACCATAACTTTGCAATGAATCGTTGAACAGACTCGGCGGGGACACTGTAAGAGCCTTGTAGCGGAACCTTTTGGATGTCAAGCAGTGCGTCCACCAACTGTGCTAATCCACTTTTCGTGAAGTCCTCTATGACCTATTCAATTCCAATAAACCCGCATTACAAGCTCTGAACTCCCTCGTCTATCACGTGAGGCTATACTCAATTCCGTCAACTGAGTCCGCCATCTCCTGCAACTTTCTGAGTGGCTTTAATGATCTTTTTAATATCCTCATCCGTATGGGCAATGGATAAACAGCCCCCGCCGTGCATCACATGGATTCCTTTGGTCAGCATTCTGATTCGAAATTCAATTTCCCTTTTTTCTATATCGGTAAAACGGTTGATCGAGTGAGGGGAGTTCAGAGTTTCTCCTTTCTTAAAAGGGAAGTGGGTCTGAAAGAGTGAGCCAATTCCTGTGACCACAGCGGCAACTCCCTCTTGATCAAGAGCTTCCTGGACCCCTTTACGAACTTTTTCGCCTTTTTTCTCTAAAAGGGGATAGATTTCTTTACGATGATCTTTTAAATAGCGAAGCATTGCTAATCCTGCAGCGGCTGTCAAAGGGTGGGCAGAAAAAGTCCCGCCCCCAATCAGAATCCTCTCCCATTTTTTACTCTTTCTTTTCAGGTGAAGTTTTTTCCAAGTATCTCCCTTTTCCCTACCAGGGCACCCACGGGTAATCCCCCGCCCACAATCTTTCCCAAAGTCGTCAGGTCTGGAGTGATGTTGAACCTTTCTTGAGCACCTCCTAAAGCAACTCGAAAACATGAAATCACCTCATCGAAAATCAGGAGGGCTTTTAGCTTTTTGGTTTCGGAACGAAGCATCTGAAGATATTCTTTCGTCGCAGGATTGAAACCTCCCTCACCGACAACAGGTTCAAGAATAATTCCTGCTAAATCTTTTCTGTTCTTATGGATCACTTTTAGGGAACTCGAAAGGTCATTAAAAGAGATGACCTTCGTATATTGCTGGAGATCAGGCAACAAGCCGAGGCTTTCTTCTTTTTCATAAGGCATCTTGATCCCCAAGGAGAGATCCGGGTTGGCTCCATGCCACCCCCCTGCAATCTTTAAGATCGTTTTTTTCCCTGTGAAGGCACGGGCAAGCCTGACCGCATACATCGTTGCCTCTGTTCCAGAGCAGCAGAATCGAACCATTTCTGCACTGGGAACCAATTCTCGAATCAGTTCTGCCCATTCGATTTGCTTTTCAAATACGAGACCCCAGTGGATTCCCTCTTTCAATTGTTCTTCAATGGCTCGGACAATAACTTGCGGACGGTGACCCAGAATGTGGGTATAGTTGCCCATCCAGAGGTCTATATACTCATTGCCATCCACATCCCAGATTTTGGAACCCTTTGTTTTTTTGATAAAGAAAGGGTAGGGAGGGAAATAGTGAATGTTATGAGAGATCCCTCCGGGCATGACTCCCTTGCCCTTTTAAAGAGATTTCCTGAAAGAGGAGTTTTTAATCGATAGGCATCAAAGAAATGTTTCATTGTAGAAGCTCCTTAGCGAATACTTTTTAATACCATATTTTTCATCGAATGAAAATGGTATTGAGATGATCGAGATTGTACAACCCGGAAGATTGCCGTAATCCCTCTTAAAAAAATTTGTTTTCAGGACCTTGCCTTGTTAAAATTTTATTGTTTATACGATTCTATGTTCAATAGCGAGAAAGGGGGGTATTGATTTATGTTTATCCAATCTTTTTTTGTTCCAGGTCTTGCACATCTCTCCTACCTTCTCGGGGGAAAAGGAACATGCGCCATCATTGACCCGAGACGAGATAGTCGAGGAGTACATTGCCGTGGCCAAAGCCATGGGAATGCGCATTACCCATATTCTCGAAACCCATCTTCATGCCGACTTCGTTTCTGGTCACATGGATCTGGCCGCCGAGACAGGGGCCGAAATCATCGTCCCCAAAGCAGGTCAATGTACATTTCCGCATCGGCCCGTTAAGGAAGGAGATGAATTTCAGATCGAAGACATGAACATTCGGGTGCTTGATACTCCCGGACATACACCTGAACATATCACTTATGTGGTGACAGACCGAAGCCGTGGATCGGAACCAGCTGCTCTTTTCTGCGGAGATACGCTTTTTGTAGGCGATGTGGGTCGACCAGATCTGTTTCCCGGGCAGGCGATTGAACTCGCTGGCAAACTTTTTGATAGCCTTTACGAAACTCAAGGCTCTGCCTGATCATGTTTTGGTATTACCTGCCCATGGAGCAGGTTCCCTATGTGGGCGGGCCATGGGTGCGATGCGATATTCAACGATAGGATATGAAAAACGTTACAATGCTGAACTTCAGCATAAAACAGTGGATGCATTTCGAGCATCTTTACTGAGTGGGATGCCTGAGGCTCCGGATCATTTTTCTCGTTGTTCGGATATTAACAGAAAGGGGACCTGTGAGGTTGAATGAGTTGGCGATAGCAAAACCACTTTCTCCTGCTGAAGTGAATCAGCTTTCAAAGGAAGGAGCTCACCGTTCTCGATGGTCGAGACTATCTTGCCTTTGGAGGTGCACACATCCCTGGAGCCTGGAACATTGATATGGCAGGAAACTTTCAGACTTTTTCCGGTTGGATGCTCCCACCTGATAAACCTATTGTTCTCGTATTGGAAAATGATACACGAGCTCCAGAAGCTATCACCATGCTCCGTCGTGTGGGCTTTGATCGGATTAAGGGATGGCTTGAAGGCGGGATGCCCGCATGGAGTGTCGGAGGATTTCCAACAGAACATGTCCAACAGATTTCGGTGCGGGAATTGGCATGAATTGTCGAAACAAAAACCGTCACCCATGGTCCTTGACGTCCGAGGGAAGCTGGAATTTGACACCCTCCATCTAGAGGATGCAGTCCATATGCAAGCACCTGATACAAGGAAACGCTACGGAGAGATCCCAAAAGGTAAAACCGTCTATATCATTTGTAACTCAGGACATCGTTCGAGCTTGGCGAGCAGTGTCTTAAAACAGAAAGGCATTAATGATGTGGTCAATGTCGCAGGTGGCATGACCGCTTACAGCGCCGCCGGACTGATCGGTGCATGCCCAACCTGTATGGCTCCGCATTTACCTGCAGCAAAAGAAGCCCATCAGATCAAGTAATTTGTAAGTGCAGATTAGAACGAAGGACAAAGAACAATGGACAATGATAAGAATCTTCTCTTAGGAAGAGAGGTTCTCATGGAATGGCTGATCCTAAAACAATGGTCACCTTATCTGGTGGGGATAGGAATAGGGCTTTTAAACTGCATTGCTTTTTTGCTGTCCGATAAACCCCTCGCATGTTCGACAGCCTATTCACGAACAAGCGGGATGATTGAAGGTTTATGTCTTGGTCCCAGGGTGGGGGAAAAGCCTTATTATAAAAAGTTTCCCCCTGCCATTGAATGGGACTGGATGCTTGTCCTTGGCATCATCATCGGAGCTTTTATCTCAGCTATGTTTTCAGGCCAATTTCGTTTTGAATGGGTTCCACGGAAAATGGGCTGAGGTTTTTGGGGAGATGCCCTTTGCCCGATGGATCGTTGCTTTTATCGGCGGGATCGTCATGGGAATCGGTGCGCGATGGGCGAATGGGTGTACGAGCGGTCATGGAATCAGTGGGACGCTTCAGCTTGCTGTCAGCAGCTGGCTGGCAGCCATCTGTTTCTTCATCGGCGGAATTGTCACTGCGATACTGATCTATTGATGGTAGGAGATAAAAAATGTTTAAGACCCTTCATGGAAAAAAAGGAATTCAACTTGTACTGGGACTTCTCTTGGGCATTCCTTTTGGCTTTTTCTTACAAAAAGGAGGAGTCACAAGATTCGATGTGATTATTGGTCAACTGCTTCTCACCAATTTTACAGTGGTCAAAGTGATGCTCTCCGCAGTGGTGACTGGCATGATCGGAGTTCACCTGCTCAGAAGTTTTGGACTGGCGACATTGCATCCGAAATCCGGATCTTTTGGATCCTCTGTGATGGGTGGACTGATTTTTGGTGTGGGATTTGGTCTTCTTGGTTATTGTCCAGGGACCATTGCCGGTGCGGTTGGTCAGGGTTCTCTTGACGGGCTGTTCGGAGGAATGGCTGGAATTATTGTCGGCGCAGGACTCTTTGCTCAAGTCTACCCGAGGTTAAACAATTCAATTCTGAAGAAAGGAGATTTTGGAGAGCTCACCCTCCCGCAGTTGTTCAAGGTGAATCCCTGGATCATCATTCTGCCAGTTGCCGTGGGAATTGTCGCCCTGCTTCTGTGGATTGAAAAATTAGGATTGTAGGAATTGGGTGAATGTTTACCTTATAGTTGCATGAAACAGACCCGACGGGGACACCTCCAGAGCCTTGTAATGCGGGTTTAATTGGAATGGAATGGGTCATAGAGGACCTCACGAAAAATGAATTCCAGCACAGTTGGTGGACCGCACTGCTTGACATCCAAAAGGTTCCGCTACAAGGCTCTTATAGATGTCCCCGCCGAGTCTGTTTGGGCGATTTATTGCAACGTTAAGGTTTATTGACAGAGTATCCGATTCATAGGATGCCTATTCCCTGCGGATGCACGGTCTTCCGGATTGATCAGGAGGATTGTTTTTAGTGCAGGATCTGGCTCAGAAAGAGTTTGGTCCGCTCGTGCTGCGGGTTTTCGAAGAATTCCTCGGGGGTGTTTCCCTCCACAATCTTACCGAAGTCCATAAAAAGCACTCTGTGGGCCACACTCTTGGCAAAGCCCATTTCGTGAGTGACCACGATCATGGTCATGCCTTCTTGGGCAAGCTCGATCATCACGTCAAGCACTTCTTTGATCATCTCCGGATCAAGGGCTGAGGTGGGTTCATCAAAGAGCATGACCTTGGGATTCATACACAGACTGCGGGCAATGGCGACACGCTGCTGCTGGCCTCCTGAAAGCTGACCGGGGTATTTTCGAGCCTGCTCAGCGATATGCACCTTTTCGAGGTAATGCATGGCCGCCTCTTCGGCTTCTTTCTTTGGGACCTTTCTCACCCAAATGGGTCCCAAGGGTCAAATTTTCAACAATCGTGAGGTGCGGAAAAAGGTTGAAGTGCTGAAAGACCATGCCCACTTCAGCGCGGATTTTTTCAATATTTTTGATGTTATTGATCAGTTCGATCCCATCGACAACGATACGGCCCCGCTGATGTTCCTCCAACCGATTGATACAACGGATGAGCGTGGATTTTCCCGAGCCTGAAGGGCCGCAGATGACGATACGTTCCTGCTTGCTTACGGTAAGGTTTATGCCCTGAAGCACATGAAATTCACCAAACCACTTGTGCACATCGATGAATTCTATCATCGACTCTTCAGATGCCTGCTTTTCAATATTTATTGAGATTTCCTCGTTCATAGAAAACCTCTTGGTATCAATATTGGATTGTTGGAGTGCCCATTAATCCCCCCTTGACAATTCCCTTTCGAGCTTCCGGCTGTAGTTGGACATGGAGAAACAACCCAAGAAGTAGAGAATGGCAACGAAGACATAGGCCTCACGACTGAATCCCATCCATTCGGGATTGGAGAGCACGGACTGAGTCGTCTTGAGCAGGTCAAAGAGGGCAATGATCACCACAAGGGAGGTGTCCTTGAAGGCTGAAATGAGAATGCTCACCGTGGGTGGAATGACGATCTTCAAGGCCTGGGGCAAGATGACCAGCCGCATGGTCAGAGTATAATTCAATCCCAAGGATTCCGCTGCCTCATACTGTCCGCGGGACATGGCCTGCAACCCTCCCCTGACCACCTCCGCAATATAGGCCGCGGTGAAAAGGATGATCGCCACCTGCGCCCGGAGGATCTTGTTGAAGGTGACCCCTTCCGGCAGGAAGAGAGGGAAAATGATGGAGGACATAAAGAGGAGGCTGATCAGGGGTACCCCGCGGATCAACTCGATATACAAGATACACAGCACTTTGACCCCAGGCATCTTGGATCGTCTTCCCAGCGCCAGGATAACCCCCAGAGGGTATGCAGCGGTAAGTCCAAAAACCGCGAGAAGGAGCGTGAGGGGTAATCCCCCCCACTGGGTACTCTCTACGGAGGTGAGTCCAAATATGCCTCCTTTCATGAGGAGGCCCATCGTGAAAAGCCCGATGATCCAGGCATAGGCCAAAGGTTTTTTCCAGTGGTTCCGGTCCCTGCTGTAAAAGAGGAGGCCGAAAAGGATCATCATCGCGAGGAAAGGTCGCCATTGCTGATCATAGGGATAGAAGCCGAAGAGAATAAAACGATAGTTCATGGAAATGATCGACCAGCAGGCGCCGGCAGCCTGTCTGCACGCCTGGCCGGTCGTATGCCATGCACTATCAATGAATGCCCAGCGAATGAAAGGAGGAACAACCTTCCATAAGAAGAAGAGGGTCACGATGGTAAGAATGGAGTTGAAGACGCCATTGAAACAGGTTGTTTTTCACCCATCCGATGAGACCAATGCTGGTTATAGGGGGTCTTAACTCTTCTGTTTGGACTGCTTGTTCCATGTTATCTCTCTACAAGGGCCACTCTCTTATTATACCAGTTCATGAAGACTGAGGTGGACAGACTGAAAAACAGATACACCGCCATGATGAGGGCGACTCCCTCTATGGACTGTCCTGTCTGATTGATGGTCGTGTTGGCCACAGAGACAAAATCCGGATAACCAATGGCTACGGCCAGAGAACTGTTCTTTGTCAGGTTGAGCATCTGACTGGTCAAGGGTGGAATAATGACCCTGAGGGCTTGGGGTAAGATCACCAGGTTTAACACGAGAGCTGGCCTGAGACCGATGGACATGGCCGCCTCTTTTTGGCCTTTGCTGACCGACTGGATTCCTGCACGGACCACCTCGGCCACGAAGGCTGCCGTATACAGAATCAGGCCCATCAGGAGGGCAATAAACTCGGGACTTACCATCAACCCGCCTTGGAAGTTAAATCCAACGAATTTGGGGGCATCCATCTTCAGAGGGGTGCCGAAGGCCAACCAGGTGATGAAAGGGAGACCCAAAAGAATAGCGATGCCAACACGAAAGGTAGGGAAAATCTGCCCTGTTTTCTCCTGCCGTTTTCTTGCCCAGCGGCGCATCAGATAAACGATCACACACCCGACCAGAAAAGCCAGAAGCATGTATTTGTGAGCGGGATGCGCCTCGGGGATGGTAAAGGCCACTCCACGGTTGGAAAGGTAAATTCCTGCCACCCGGGTTGAGGGCCTGCTCCGGAGAAGGCATGGTTTCATAAAAGATGGCATACCAGAAAAATAACTGCAGAAGGATAGGGATATCCTGCATGACTTCGATGTAGATGGCTGCCAGCTTTGAAAGAAGCCAGTTGGTGGAAAGCCTTGCCACTCCGATGATCGTGCCCAGGAGAATGGTGATAACGATGCCTATGAAAGCGACCTTGATGGTATTGAGGGCACCCACCAAAAGGGCGCGGCCATAAGTGCTGGCCGCTGAATAGGGGATCAGAGATTCACCGATCTCAAAAGAGGACTCTTTATGGAGAAAGCCAAATCCCGTGGCAATCTTTTGTCTTTCGAGGTTGATCAGGGTGTTGGAGATGAGATAATAGGCCAACAACCCCACCATACAGAAGGTGATGAACTGAAAAAAAATGGCCCTTTTCTTGGGGTCAAGCCAGAAGGGTACCTTTTCCTGCTGCTGCGTTGTCCTTTGAAGCCTCTCATCTTCTTTCAAAGGGTCAGTTGCTTCTTGAAGAGGTTTGTTCTCTCAGTCCCTGTGGGGACAAACTCTTGTGCCTCTGACCAGTCGTCTTCCAATTAACAGTGATTCAAAAGAAGGGTGCTCCCGTTTGCGGGAGCACCCTTCATAGAGGATTATCTGAATGGGAGAGCATACATGAGTCCACCCTTTGTCCACAGGTTGTTCAACCCACGCTCAAGCTTAAGGGGCGTTTTGGGACCCACGTTGCGATCGAAGACTTCAGCCATAGTTGCCCACCTGCTTGACGATGTTATATGCCCACTTTTCATCGAGACCGAGAGCCTTACCCATGCCTGGGGTGACTCCAAGAAAACGCTGGATCTGGGGATCTGTGCTTTTTAGCATCTCATCTACATTGCTTGACGTAATGCCCAGTTCCTCAGCCTCGATCAAGGCCATGACCGTCCAGTTGACGATGTCATACCACTGATCGTCTCCATGACGGACCACAGGGGCAAGGGGTTCCTTGGAAATGATCTCGGGTAAGATGATGTAATCATCGGGATTTGGGGCCACGGAACGTATTGCGGCCAACTGGGAGGCGTCCGAGGTCAGACAGTCACAGCGACCGGCAAAAAAGGCCTTGTTCAGCTCGGCATTGTTCTCAATGACGACCGGCTTCCATGGCATCCCGTTTTTCCGGAAGAAATCCGCCGCATTCATCTCGGTGGTTGTTCCGGGAAGGACGCAAACGGTGGCGCCTTTCAATTTCTTGGCGCTCTTTACGTTCTTTTTCTTGGAGATCAGAAACCCCTGACCATCGTAGTAATTCGGATGAGCAAAATTGAGGCCATTCACGGTTTCACGGGTCAAGGTGACGGTGGTATTCCGGCACAAGACATCCACCTCCTTTGACTGAAGAGCAGGGAGGCGCTGGACGGCTGTGAGGGCGACATATTTCACCTTGTTGGCATCGCCAAAGCACCGCGGCAGCGACCGCCTTAGCCGTATCCACGTCAAGACCTTTCCACACGCCCTTTTCATCAGGCATGCTGAATCCAGCCACCCCGGCATTCACGCCCACTGTGAGAACCCCTCTTGCACGGACTTCGTCAAGGGTTCCTGCTGCAGCCATACCGCCTGTCGAAAGGAGCACCAAAACCAGTACCACTACAAAGAATTTAATAACCTTCATCCCATATTCCTCCTTTCATGTCTAATGGTTACTTCTTTGGATCGCCCAAGGGCGATTCCCGCTTCGTTCCCTATGGCAAGCTTATCTCTTCCAGTATTTCAAGGAAAATCTATTTGTGGCAATTCTCTTAATGATAATGATAAAGACTCGCTTTCGGTTGGGTGAAATATACGAAAAACGGAGTACTATGTCAAGGTAAAAAACCCGGAAATTTACATCGATCCTATTCGAAGGCGATCTCTTTAATTCGTTCGATCACCTTCATATAGTCCTTAAATTCGATTCCATCCACAGAATGATCCTGTTTGCAGGTGATTCCGTCAATGGCTGGACCGTGACGGACGAGATAATCGAGAACGGTCCCTTCATGCTCTGGAGTCACCTTTTCCAGAATGTCCAATCTTCCCATAGCCAAAGCCACTCCTGCCAATAAGGCATAACCTCCCCAATTTGAAATTCCGCAAGAGATGAGATAGTCCGTCCTCACTCGGCAACAGAAAACCGCTTCTCGATGGGTTGAAGAATTTTGTTTAAAAACCTCCCATGGAATCTTCCCGGCTCCGATTTCATTTCCACGGTCGCCGATGCCAATACTTTCAACTGGGAGGTTTAACCTCTCGGCAAGCTCGAGGAGAAAATGTGTTTTTGCTGTAAATCGAGTGATATCCTCAAGACGAGAGCTGAAGCAACGGTTTCTTATCTGAGGAGGGTAGGATCATTTCAAATTCTTTTAAGGGTGGCTTGCTCCTGGCGGTCCTGGGCCATAAAGGAATGGACCGTATGATTGGGTCCCACTCTTTCGATATAGACAAGATGGGTGAGGCCTTGTCCCCGCAGACTGTTAAAAAAATCTTGAGCAAATCGGACGGAAATGGAGCTTTCATCTTCTTCATTCATCATTCGACTGGTGTGATCCTGGTCTGAATGCTCCAGTGGAAAACAGATCAATAGGGATCTCTTTCTCCGAGAGGTTGAGAATCTTCAATCCTGCCTTCAGCGCTGAAAGGGTGTATTCATCCGAAAGGAGGGAAACCTCCATTCCTAAATATTTTAATCCCTCTGCAAGATGAGGGCTCCTGGAGGGCCATCCGTCTCCGTGGCTGGAGGATCTCCCACTGGGACGTAGAATCCGGTGATGATGACGATCTTCTTTCCCCTTTTCAACCAGAGAAGAGACAGCGCCTGTTAAGTCTGAATAGGGAACCAGAGGAAGATTCTCCCAATGGTAATTTTTATGGGAGAGGAGGGAGGTGGGGAAGTTGATCACCTCCTCGATGAGAGAGATTTTTTTATGAATGGTTTCTGAAAGGAGCATGGGGTGAATCGTCAGAGATGAATTTTCTTTAACCATGCATCCGGGTTTTTAAATAGTCTTATTTTTCGGCCGATTCCCATCTGTTTGGCATTTTGGAAGACACGGTGAGCTTCGGAAAGGTCATGGATCGCCAAGCCGATGGGATTGAACAGGATCCTCTGTTTTCGATCGGTCCGACCTTTCTTCGTCCCGGCGACCACTTCTCCGAGATTTCCGGTAATACGGCTTTCTTCAATGATCCCATCACGGACAGCGCGCCAACTCACATCCACACCATGATGTTTCACCTGGAACCAGTCATCGACAAAAATTAGATCCATGACCCGAAGGGCTTCCGTATGGGTATCCCAGAAGGAACTCTCAGCGTGGAAGACCCCTTCTTTATACCATTCCGCCTTGACATAAGGTGTGCTTGCAATCGTCGCCGTACTGATGACATCTGCTTCTCGAAGGGCTACTTCTGCACTGTTCGACTACTTCGATCTTCATTTGGGAACATTCAGCCATCTCTTTTGCAAACTTTTTAGCCGTTTTTCTGTTGATATCATAAACCTTGCATATCTCCAGGGAAGGGACACCTTTTTTCATTCCCATCAAGCTGTGTCCGTCCCTGAACACTGGCACCGACCAACCCAAAAATCTTGGAATCAGGATTGGCCAGATATTTGCCTGCAACCCCTGCGGCAGCACCGGTCCGCATGGCACTGACAATGGCACCATCCATCACACAGGATGGGATGAGCGTCTCTGGATCGACGATGATAATCAGGGCGCTTGCCCTGGGCAATCCATATTTTTGAGGATTCCAAGGCCGGGCCGGGATAAACTTAATTCCAGCAGTATTCACAGGGCCTAAGAGATCCCTTTTCTCCAACTCCTCTCTGTATGGGTTCGCCCCCTAACCATGAAGGCATGGACATAATGCGACCTGTTGTTTCTTCTGTTTCTGGACCTCCCCAGCGGATGACCGGTTTACCTGGCTGGATAAAATCGCCTTTTCCATGCAGAAAGAAAGAACGCTCAACCGCCTTCATGGCGCCGCCCATATCTGTTCCGCCTGCTGCAATGCAATCCTCCTGGCTTAAATATAAAAATTCCCATTTTTTGCTCATTTCCGAAGCCTCCTTCTAATCCTTTTATTTTTCTATATCAGAAATATTTATAAACGATTGGGTTGGATTTTAGCAAGAAATACGAGAACCATTTTTATTTCTTTTGAAAAATGATGAGAGTTGGGCTATATTAAGACCGTTATTTCTGGGAGGAATGAGGTATTTTGTGAATAACCAAATCATTTTCGAGATTAAAGATTTAAAGACCTACTTTTACACCTACGAAGGTGTCGCGAAGGCCGTGGACGGTGTCAGTTACCAACCTGGCCAAGGGAGAGCCCTTAGGTGTGGTGGGTGAATCCGGTTGCGGAAAGAGCGTCACTGCCCTATCGATTCTTCGTCTCATCCCGGTTCCTCCTGGAAAGATTGTGGGAGGGGAGATCCTGTTTAAAGGGAAAAATCTTCTGGAGTTCACAGAGGATGAGATGAGGAAGATTCGGGGCAATCGGATTTCGATGATCTTTCAAGAACCCATGACTTCCCTTAATCCCGTTTTCACGGTAGGGAATCAGATTCAGGAGACCTTCCAATTGCATCAGGGCTTATCCAAGAAAGAAGCCCTTGAAAAGAGCATTGAGATGCTCAAACTGGTCAATATTCCTTCTCCTGAGAGAGCGGTGGAACGATATCCCCATGAGTTGAGCGGTGGAATGAGGCAGAGGGTGATGATCGCCATGGCCCTTGCCTGTAATCCTGAGATCCTGATTGCAGATGAGCCCACGACTGCCTTGGATGTAACCATTCAGGCACAGATTCTTGACTTGATGAACAAACTGAAAGAGGAACTGGGAATGGCCATCATCCTGATCACACACAACTTAGGGGTGGTTGCGGAGACAGCCAAACGGGTCATCGTCATGTATGCGGGTAAGATTGTGGAGGAAGCGGAGACAAAAACCCTTTTTGGAAACCCCCAGCACCCCTACACCATGGGTCTGCTCAAATCCATCCCCATTTTAGGGGATAAGATTCGTCGTGGAAAGGTTCGCTTGAATGAGATACCAGGGGTCGTTCCCAGTCTCTATGAACTACCTTCAGGTTGTAAATTTTCAACACGATGTCCATCGGTGATGGACATCTGTAAGAAAGAGAGCCTGATCTGAAAGAAATTGAGAAAGGCCATTTTAGCTCCTGCTGGTTGACGGAACGATGAACCCGACTGAACAATGAACGCTGAACACTCATCACTTAACACTGGACACTGAACACTTAAGAATATGGCTGAACCTTTACTTGAAGTCAAAAATCTTAAGAAATATTTTCCAATCAAGGGAGGAATCTTTTCCAAACCCATCGGCTATGTCTATGCGGTCGATGGGGTGAGCTTCTACCTGAATAAAGGGGAGAGTCTGGGTTTGGTGGGTGAGAGCGGATGTGGAAAGTCGACGACCGCCCGGGTGATTTTGAGGTTGATCGAGCCCACCGAGGGAGAGATCCTCTTCGAAGGAAAGGATGTCTGCAGACTGGACCACCAGGGGATGCGCGCCGTTCGGAGAGATATGCAAATTGTTTTTCAGGACCCCTATGCTTCACTCGACCCACGGAGAACCGTGGAGCAGATCATTGGAGAACCTTTGAACGTTTTTCGCATCTCGACAAAAAAGGAGAGAAAAGAACGGATTGCCTATCTCCTCCAGAAAGTAGGTCTCAGCCCTGACCATGCCAGGCGTTATCCCCATGAGTTCAGCGGTGGTCAGAGACAGAGGATTGGAATCGCCAGGGCTCTCGCCCTCAACCCGAAGCTCATCATCGGTGATGAACCCGTCTCCGCTCTCGATGTCTCTATTCAGGCACAGGTGATTAACCTTTTAGAGGATCTTCAGAAGGAATTCAATCTCTCTTATATCATCATTGCCCATGATTTAGCCGTGGTGGAACATGTTTGTGATCGGATTGCCGTGATGTACTTGGGAAGAATTGTGGAGTTAGCAACAGACAGAGAGCTCTACACCTCACCTATCCATCCCTATACAGTCGCTCTTCTCTCTGCCATTCCTGTCCCTGATCCTAAGATCACCAAGAAGAGGATTATATTGGAAGGAGATGTTCCGAGCCCGATGCGCCCTCCTGCAGGTTGTCATTTTCACACCCGTTGCCCTCGGAAAAAGGAGGTGTGTCAGAGGACCATTCCAAAATTGACTGAGATCAAAGAAGGTCATTTCGTCGCCTGCCATCTTTCTTAAACGCGGATTGTGGATTGCGGATTTCGGAATCAATAGTTGGGAGTTCGGAGAGTAAAGACTTGAGTCTGGTATTTGGAGTTTAAAAACTTGGGGCTTCTAACTAATTTTTGATGATAGCATCGACACCCACGATCCGTAAAAATTGGTAATCCCCCCCCTTAGAAAAGGGGGGGCGGGGGGATTTGAAAGCAATTTTCCAACTAAATACTCCGAGCTCATTTCTCTGCCCTCCGAATTTTCCCTACATTGTCGCTTTCATTAATGTTTACTCCAATATTGTTTAGGGAGTTGATGATTACAGATGAAAGAATGGATAAGGCTCGAAATCAGAGGAGGGGTTTACTGCATCCGCTGGATTAGGGCAACTCTGTCGCTTGCCGCTTCAGGACTTGAATGCGCCGCTGCTTTTGATAAGATTCCAATTCCCGAAAACTAACGATCTTTCGCCCCCTGTATTGCTCATATTCCCTAATAAATGCTTGAGTATCATTGTACGGACCGGCAATATGTCCGGGGCGTTTTGAGTCGGAAAAAAAGTAGATTTTGCCTTCGTGCCTGAAACTAACCAGCCAATGCAATCGAAGCGTATTACCCTTGATTTGAATAGGATCGAACTCGATCATCAGGTACTTCGGACCGCTATTCGGATCGATTCTTCTAAGCGTCTCAACACCAAAGCGGGCAAGATCGACGCAAACACCGGCTTTGCCTTCGAAAAATTCGGAAGGATCGTAAATCGAGATTCTTTCATTCTTTATTCTCTGGTTCTCAGAAAAGTTCATCGCTCGCGCCATGTCGTATGTAAAATTGGCGGCGATCCAGGCATTGATGTCTTCCGCGGTTTTCCAAACTTGTAAAGCTTGTCCGTACGAGTCCGCCGCCTTGAACGTTATAGTTGTATCGCGTTCAAATTCCGGCTCACCTGAGGAAAGATTCGCAGTATGAAGAACGTTGGAACAGTTAAATGATAGAAGGAGAAGTGTAAAAAGCACGAGCACCTTATACATCCTGCTTCCCCCTCAAGCCCTGACGGCTTAAATCAGCGGTGGCGTTATATGCTGTCCGCTGGATTGACACGTTAGGCTATACGCTTCTTCCAATATCCGGGTTTTCGCCTACCAAATGCCCCCCAGCAATATTCTGTTTCATGTGTCAACTTTACCCCATCTGCAAATAAATTGCTATAAGCTTTACATAGTAGATAATCCCCCTGGTAATCGCAATTGCTGGGTCAAATTTGTCATTAGGGCGACAATTTTGTCAAAACTCATAGAAATAAATTTGGAAACAGTTTTTTCAACCCTTTTTTGATACAATGAGTTATAGGTTTAAAGCACATGGCATGGCGTTTGCTAAAAAAATAAAGGAGTTAGCTGCCTAAATATACTGGGTTACCATCCAAATCTTTTTAACCCTTAAATCATTTGAATATTTTGCAATATTTTTTCGTCAAATAAGAAGGATATATTGTATAATGGAAATGTGGTATACGAATAATGAAAATCTGACCTAATTCTCTACACTTTGTTAGGGGAGAATTGAGGGAGGAAATCCTATCAAAGGAGCTAAAGATGAAGAAATTAGCTGCCATAATTTTGGTCGTCATCAGCTTATTCTATCTTGCTACGGAGGCGGAGGCACAATCTGCTGGAAGACCTTCCGCGCCGACGAATGTACAGGCCAGTGATGGGACTTACACGGACAAGGTGCAGATCACCTGGACAGCATCTCCGGGGGCGACTTCCTATACAGTATACCGCGCTACTCAACGGTGGGGGACCAAGACAGCATTAGGGACAACTTCCAATACAACTTATGATGACACAACCGCCTTGGCTGGAAAGATTTATTATTACTATATCAAAGCAACCAATGCTAATGGGACGAGCAATTTTAGTGCCTCCGATACAGGGTTTCGTTCAGAAGGGACCCCTCCACCAGGTGGGACCCCTCCACCCCCGACGAATGTACAGGCCAGTGATTGGACTTACATGGACAAGGTGCAGGTCACCTGGACAGCATCTCCGGGGGCGACTTCCTATACAATCTATCGTGCCACTTCAAAGATGGGGGACTAAGACAGTTTTAGGGACAACCTCCAATACCACTTATGATGACACAACCGCCTTGGCTGGAAGGATTTATTATTACTATATCAAAGCAACCAATGCTAATGGGACGAGCGATTTCAGCGTCTACGATACAGGGTGGTGGAGAGGCCCGATCGGGAAAGGGAGTCCTCAATTCAGGGCAATTGGAGGGGTATCCATGGGGGCATATGGAGCCATGAATATTGGCTTGGGTCGCCCGGACTTTTTTAATACGATCGCTTCTCTCGGGGGCCCTCTCGATATGTCTTATCTTCTTAAATTTATAGAAGTAGATATGCTTGGAAATTACGATAACCCGGATGCCTACCCCAATCGGCATACTCTCATCGATATGCTCCAAAATCTTACCATTAGTTTTGGAAACCCTGTCTATTACAATCCGCTCTCAACTTACTATCCTCCGGGAATTACTGCTGAGAATGCAAGGGTGGCCACATCCCTTTACGGTTTTATAGATGATCTTAATCCAACTGGAAGTCTGCCGGTCATCACCTATGAAGACGATGATCCCGGCGATTGGGTAGAGGTTTTATTAGCTCTGGATTCCAACGGAAACGGAAGGAGGAACTTGGGAGAACCCATCCTGAGACAATTTCATGAGCCCTTCACAGACCAGAATGGAAATAAGATGTATGATCTTGGGGAGCCCTTTTCCAATACGGGTCTGGATGGTGTTGCGGGAACGGGAGACTATGGAGAAGTTGGTACGGGGTTCACTTATAATCCCAATCATAACAATTTCTTGGCTGAAGATCCATTGAGCCGTGCAGTAAACCTACCTTTAGCAGACCTTGAGAATCTCAACCTCTATATCGATGCGGGCACAGAAGATGAATTTCAGTTTAACATCCATGCTGAAAATTTCGTTGAGACTCTGCAAGACCGGGATCTCCTTTGTCAGGATTGAAAATGACTTTCCCGAGAACTTTCCAGGTATCTCACACTTCGATGAAAAAAGGGTTTACGTCAGGTACCCGGGTGGGCATGTTGGTTTTGATGAGGAGAACATCGGGCTGAGTTTTGAGCAGGCAAAACAGGGAATTGAAGGGGCGATTGTGGTGGCGAACCGTTTTACCACTCTCTTCAGTTTTGTCTCGGACCATTTTATTGGGGGAGACTTCGGAACCGATCCCTACGAACTTTACAAGTATCCGAGCGAGATAGGAGTTGCCTACTTTAATAGTCCTTCATTAAATAATAGAATAATGAAATTTGGGATCTACATTCCTCCCGGGTATTCGAGAAGCAGTACGAATTATTACCCTGTTCTCTACCTTCTCTTGGGCTACAATATGTCTGTTGAAGGGATGGCCAATTCCGGGGTCAAAGCAGCTCTGGATGCTTTTATCTTAACCGGTGAGATGCAGAAGATGATTATTGTCATACCGGATGGGTTAAATTATAAGACTCAGAGTGGGCACTTTTTCGTCAATCAGATCGACCAAGAACGAGGGGACAAATTCAAGGACTATTTTTTCGATCTGGTCACTTTTATCGACACCTTCTATAAAACGAAATAGAATTTGAGTCAGGGTGTAGGCCTATTCGGTGGACAATATAAGCGATGGACTCGTCCTTGGAATATAGAAGATGCCTCCCACTTTAACTCATCATTCTGACGCAATTCTGACTTCCAAAAGGATTTTCAACCCTTTCTTGGGCATTTGGGTCATCATGCCAGACTTCATCAACCCAGAAACGGTATTCATACCTTCCGGGTGGTAGAGCAAAGCTGGTCCCCCAAGTTCCTTTATTATCCTTCTTCATCGGGAGGTTATTGACATCCCAATTGTTGAAATCTCCCGCCAAGAATACCCTCTCAGCTTCAGGAGCATACAAATTGAATCGAACCTTCTTAGTCTTAGGTTTGGCTTTCTCGGATGATTCTTTTTTCATATTTTTTCTCCTTATCTCTGCATTACTTATCTGTTTTAAGATGTTTCTTGAAGTTCAATTTAAAATTTAAAAGAGACCCCAAAAGAAAAAACTGAGGTCTCTTTTCTCTTGAGCCTAACGTGTTTCCATTTCAGCCCAAAACGACAACTTCCGTCGCCTGTAGACCCTTCGGACCCTGGGAAACTTCGAATTCTACCTCGTCGCCTTCATCAAGGGACTTAAATCCATCCCTCTTAATAGCGGAGAAGTGAACGAATACGTCGTCTCCATCGTCTTTGGAAATAAATCCGAAGCCCTTCTTCTCATTAAACCATTTTACACGACCTTTAGCCATTACAACTCACCTCCTTTCTTTTCTGAAATCGAGTAAGTTGTAATAGCCTTTGATCCTAAATAAAAAAGGCCACAGAAGTTTCGGAAGCACTTTTGTGACCTTTTATGACCCAAACGATTACTTCTTACAACCTACAGATATATAGTATCACACTTTATTTTCTAAAAGTCAAGTGTTTACGGGCCGACCCCATTGGACTAATCCAAATTAGGACGAATCAGTATTAGGTTTGTCAAATAAGGGCAAATCCCAACGACCCATTTTGGGCTCAAAATCAAGCAGGCAATGTAACAGTAAATGTTGCACCTTTACCGATTTCGGATTTCAAGTCTATTTGTCCACGGTAAGCACTTACGAGACGTTTAACAAGTGCGAGGCCTAAGCCAGCACCTTCTACGTTTCCAGTAAAGAATTTTTCTATCTGGTAGAATTTTTCGAATATTTTCCCTTGGTCCTCGGCAGGTATACCGCGTCCATTATCGTAGATAGAAATCTCAAGCTCTTGGGCGGACTTCTTGACAGAGATACTGATTTTAATGACTTCCTTATCGTTAAACTTAATTGCATTTTCGACGAGATTTCTCATGATCATGTCCAGATGGGATTTATTTATACGGATCCTATAACATTTGTCGGGGCAATCAATTTTCAATTCTATTTTTTTATCCTTTATTCCTTCGATCATGGGATTGACAAGGAGAGGCAGATAATCACACAGCACGATCTCCTCCTTCTGTAGATCGAGTTTCATCGTATTCAATTCCGTGAACTTTAATAGTCCATCAATCAAATTTGCATGTAAACGCGACTGTCTTAAAACAGACTCTATGTATTTTTTCTGTTTGTCATTCAGTGGACCGCAAATATTTTCTTTCTGAAGTATGGATGCACTCTGAGTGATGACGGTAAGAGGCGTGCGCAGCTTATGCGACATAAGGCTTAAGAAATCCTGCTTCATTAGCTCTTCCGTGCGCGTATCAGTTACATCGCGTATCGTCATTATTATATTCGAAACGTTCTCTTGGGTATCTTTTAATACATCCAAACTTGCCTCTAAATATAATGCTTTGAATTGTTCTGTCTCCTCTCTGATGACATCAAAAGCTTTATGCGACCGGGAAACATCAATCATTTCTTCTTTTGGGATGGAAACAGAATAATTTATAAAAATAAAATCAACTAAATTGATGGTTTCCGGCTCGGTAATATTTAAGTACTTCTGGGCAGATGAATTAATCGCCGCTATCTTCCAATCGGCTGTACAGACCACGACTCCATCGCCCATCTCTTGAATAACCCTATCGAACTTTTGCCTTTCAGCTTCCTCCTTCACCCTTTGTAATTCTTTTTGAATACTTCGCATGCGAAGAATAGTGTCGCCGATTAATCTCCTTCCTTCTTCTAACGTTTCTCCAGGCTCTGTATTTGAAACCGTTTTTCTTTCAGTTCTTTTTTTAAGAAACTGATATCTTCTATCGCTTTTTCGGGGTTTTTATTCACTTCGGTATCCATCCGTACAGCTCCTTTTCGCTTAAGGACGCATCGATCCCGCAGTTAAGGTTTTTTAAGTACTCAATACAGCGAGTTATCATTTCTCCCTTAAGAATCGAGCCGTGCTGGGGTAGAATCATCTCTATATCAAGCTGCGTAAATTTCTCCATGACCGAGCTTAAATGTTTGTGGCTGGCCATATAGCCTACATGGAAAGCCTCCATTTGCTTTTCATATCCTTCTTTGGCAAAAATACTCCAATCAGTAGAAATGGCTCCAAATATGTCTGCAGAGAAAAGCAATTTCTGCCTTTCGTCGTAAGTGACTATTGCCGCAGGAAAATGGCAAAAAGGAGTAACCATAAATCTCAATTGCCGGCCGCTTTTTAAAGTTAAAGAATATCCATTCCTGTCTATATCATAAAACTCACTTTTTAAACCGTAATAGCGTATTAAAACACTGGCTCTCGAATGAGTGACTATCTTTAACTGCTTATTCGGGATGATGTCTTCCAATAAAGGGACAGCAGAACACAAATCCGGATCTTGATGGTGGAGAACGATGTAACTAATCCGCTCTGGATCAACCACAGAGCAAATTTTGCTTGCTACCTTGGGGTAATCTGTGATGCTACCGGGATCGAAAACGACCGCCTCGTCACCATCTACCAGAAGATACGGATTACAGTGAAAAGCTGCCTTCTCATCATAAAAACCGATCCAGTAAACTCCCTTTGCAACTTCTATGGGCTCTAAATAATCGTATTTCAGCTGTTCTTTCATTAAATTACCTCCTGTTGTCTCCGGTTATACAACTCAAAGTTTTCTTTTTCTAACGATATGATAAGAACTCGACCTTCGGATGAGTTGAATGTATGAAAAACGGAATCGAATGTCAAGCCGAAAGGACAACAAGATATAAAGGAAGGGTTTGGGCCGGTAGAGAAATAAACGGGACGGCTGTTCTATACTCCCTCAAGGGTTTGAAGGTCTTGATGTCGGAGATCGAGTTGGCATCAGGTGCTGAGTTAGCAGTAGTCCAAAATAGTCTAAACCTCCTGGAGACTAAATCCCTCCTTCCCTCCCTTTACAAAGGAAGGAATTTCCCCTCTCTGTCTTTTGGCAAAGAGGGGTTGGGGGAGATTTTCAGAACAAT
>CAWFSX010000003.1:0-11382 GCA_963818595.1 uncultured delta proteobacterium | reverse complement strand
CGTGTTGGTGAATCGTGTTAGTGAATCGTAACAAATATTTCTCGATTCACCTATCACCATCACAAAACGCCATAAAAGGAGTGAAACATGGAAAGACCCATATTGACTGCAGAGATTCGAGAAGGGGTTGGAAAGGAAAAGGCGAAGAAACTCCGGGCGAAAGGCCTGATCCCTGCCATTTTTTATGGACCAAAATCCCAAACCATCTCTTTGGTGATTGATTCCAAAGAATTATCAAAAACCCTTCAAACGGAAGCAGGGGAGAATGTCCTGATTGACCTTGACATTCGAAAGGGCAATCAATCAGACCGTAAGGTGGTAATGTTGAAAGACATTCAAATTGATCCTCTCCAAAGGATAACCCTGCACACTGATTTTTATGAGGTGACCATGGATGAGATGGTCACCGTGGAAGTTCCTGTTCATTTGATAGGAAAACCAGAGGGAACCAAGGTGGGTGGTATCCTGGAACAGGTCCGGAGAGTGATCCAGATCCAATGTCTCCCCGGAGATATTCCCAAAAGCATTGATGTTGATGTCAGTTCTTTAAAGATCGGTGATTCGATTCATGTCCAAGATATTCAAGTGGAGAAAGCAAAAATTATATCAGATACTAACTTCACCATCGCCACGGTCGTGCCCCCTGTGGTGGAGGAGAAGGTTGTGGAAGCAGTGGCTCCAGAGGCTGCTGAAGGGCCTGAGGTAAAGGAAAAGGAGGAGGAGGAAAAAGAATAACCGAATGTGAAGATCATTGTGGGACTGGGGAACCCTGGAATCCCATATCGTATAACCAGGCATAATATTGGATTTCAGGTCGTGGATCGTCTCGCCGAAATAAGTCACATTTCTATCCGCACCAAACGTTTCAAATCCCTATACGGAACAGGATGGATCGATTCTCAGAAGGTCGTCCTTGCTAAGCCAATGACCTTCATGAATCGGAGTGGAGAGGCGGTCAAAAAGGTAGCCGATTTTTTTCACTTGAGGATGGAAGATCTCGTCGTCGTTCATGATGATCTGGATCTTCCCTTCGGAAGAATTCGTTTTAAACAAAGAGGAGGGGATGGAGGACAACAGGGAGTCCGTTCCATCATTGAGAGCATGGGTGGAAATAACTTTTTAAGACTGAAGGTTGGCATTGGAAGACCCCCTCAAGGGATGGATCCAGCCGAGTATGTCTTGGAGGCTTTTGATAAGATCGAGCAGCCCCATTTAGATCGAATCCTTTCCCAGGCAGCGGAAGCGTTCAAGGTCGTGTTTTTGGAGGGGCTTGAAAAGGCAATGAATCGGTTTCAGAAAAAAATTAGGACGGAGGGTTGATGATGGAATGGATCGGAATTGCTTCGCTTACGGGTATAATCGCTCTGGTCTTTGTATACTTTACGGCTAAGAAAGTAATGAAGCAAGACCCGGGGACCCCCCAGATGGTTGCCATATCGGATGCGGTTCACGAAGGGGCCATGGCCTTTTTAAAAAGAGAGTATAAGGCCATTAGTGTTTTTGCCATCGTTGTAGCCATCTTGCTGGCCATTGGCTTGAAAGGGCAGGGATGGCATTATTCCATTTATACAGCCCTCTCCTACCTGGTCGGGGCAGCTTGTTCTTTGGCCGCCGGCTATATCGGGTTGAGCATCTCCACAAGGGCGAATACCAGAACCGCTCAGGCGGCTACGAAGGGATTTAATCAGGCTCTGTCCGTGGCTTTTCCAGGCGGAGCGGTCATGGGGCTCACTGTCGTTGGATTGGGGCTTTTGGCCTTCTCCATCGTCTTTTTGATTTTAGGGTACTTCGCTCCCGGGAGCACGGTTGAAAAGGTGGCTGAAGCCGCCGGCATCATTGCTGGCTTTAGCATGGGTGCAAGTTCTGTAGCTCTCTTTGCGAGAGTGGGAGGAGGTATTTACACCAAGGCTGCTGATGTCGGGGCAGACCTCGTTGGAAAAGTGGAGGCGGGAATCCCGGAGGATGATCCTCGAAATCCCGCCACCATTGCGGATAATGTTGGAGACAATGTCGGCGATGTAGCAGGGATGGGTGCAGACCTTTATGAGTCCTATATCGGTTCTATTCTTTCAGGGGTGATCATTGCTTCTCAAACCTTAGGAACTCCAGAACTTAAAATTAAAGGCGTCATTCTTTCATTCCTTCTTTATGCCGTCGGAATCATTGCCTCTATACTGGGTGTCTTTTTTGTCAGGACAGGTGAGAAAGCCGATCCTGGAAAGGCTCTCAACAATGGGACCATCTCCAGTGCGGTGATCTATTCCATTGGTTCTTTCATTCTGGTCTTGGTGATGTTTGGATGGGACCTCTCTTATTTCTTTGCCAGTTTTTCAGGGATTGTGGCGGGGATGGTGATTGGCTTTACCGCTTATTATTATACCTCTGGAAAATCGGTTCAGAATCTTGCAAAAGCCAGCACCACGGGTTCTGCCACCACAATCATTTATGGTTTTGCCTTGAGTTGTAAAAGTACGGTAATTCCTCTTGTTGTCATTGGAATTGCCATTATGGTCTCGTACAAATTTGGTGGATTTTTCGGCATTGCCCTTTCCGCCATTGGAATGTTGGCCACCACCGGCATGGTGGTTGCCGTGGACGCCTATGGACCGATTGCAGACAATTCTGGAGGCATTGCAGAGATGGCCCATATGGGCAAGGACATTCGGAAGATTACAGATTCTCTCGATGCCGCAGGAAATACTACGGCTGCTATTGCCAAAGGTTTTGCGATCGGATCTGCAGCACTGACAGCCCTGGCCTTATTCCTCTCCTACACACAGGTGATGAACCTTTCTGCCATTGATATCATGGGAGCCGGGGGCTACAAAATCGTTGCAGGGGTCTTCATCGGTGCCATCATCCCTTATTTCTTTGCTGGTGCAACCATGATGGCAGTTGGGAGGGCGGCCTTCAAGGTAGTGGAAGAGGTGAGGAGGCAGTTCAGAGAGATTAAGGGATTGATGGAGGGAACTGCTAGGGCTGATTATGCCCGTTGCGTGGATATTACCACGGCTGGCGCGCTGAAAGAGATGATTGTACCTGGAATAGCTGCGGTAGCTATTCCTATCGTTTTGGGTAGCCTTCTCGGGCCGGAAGCACTGGCCGGTGTTTTATTAGGTGCCCTTGCAACAGGTGTACCCCTGGCAATTCAGATGGCCAACGCCGGTGGAGCCTGGGATAATGCCAAAAAGTGGATTGAGGAAGGAAACTTAGGAGGAAAAGGTTCGGAGACTCATAAAGCTGCAGTGGTGGGCGACACAGTGGGTGACCCTTTTAAAGATACTTCGGCTCCTTCGATGAATATTCTTTTAAAATTGATGACTGTCGTCTCATTGGTTTTCGGTCCAATGATCCTCGTTCTTCACAAATGGCTCGTCTCACTTTTCTAGTTGGAATAGTGGAATACTGGAATAGTATGGAATATTGGGTTTGAAAGGGTGAACATATTTTTCTATTCACCTTTTTCAATTTCCATGAAGATTTTTCCATGGTGAAAAATTCGTACACCTCCTGTTTCCTCTGAGATGACGATGGCCATAGCATCGGTCAGGCTGGTAATTCCGGCTGCGGCCCGATGACGACTTCCCAGACCCAAGGGGATTTCGATATTCTCACCCGATGCATCCAGATGGCGACCTGCTGCTAAAATGACCCCGTCTTCGCGGAAAATGAATGCCCCGTCAATGGAGGAAAATTCTTTAACCGTTCCTTTCAGCCGGTAATCCAAAATATTTCGTTCCTCTTCGGGATATCCCTGAAAGGGATTGATGACCATGGGATGTGAAAACTTGAGAACCTCTTCATGTTTCCCAAGGACAAAGATGGTTCCCACAGGTTTTCTTCCTTCCTTTCCCTCTGAGGAAAGTTCTAAGGCGAGGGTTAAGAGGGCATCGAAAACTTCCGGCATGGCGATCTCTGAAATGACTGGGAGATCCGAAGAGGAGATGATTTCGAACTCTTTTCCAAATTCGAGGACGAGAAGGTTATCCAGGGCTTTTGTTTGAGGGATGCCAGAGAGGCAGACCCATTTGTCTCCTTTTTTCACCAGGCCCTTTGAGAGGGCTTGGATGATTGCCATCTTGATCTGATTAATCCGACCCAGAGGGACATCAGGGATTCGAAGAACTTTTTTAAAGACTTCGCTCGCATCCTGGAAAGAGGCCTCATCTTTGATGGCCAGGATCAGATCCACCTGCTTTTCTTGGCCGATTTTGGCTAAGGCTTCATAATCTTCGATCATATCTGCATAAAGTAAAACCCCTTCGGAATGGGTTTTTTTTGCAATGCTACAGGCCGTTTCCAACATGATTCGATTTTGCTGTTTCACTCTGACCTCCCTGTCTGCCCTATGCAGGCTCAAAATATTTAAGGCTTTATTTTATCCTGATTTTATTATACAAATATTGTGATGGAAATCTACAAAAAAATATTCTTAGATTTGTCTTTTTCAATTCCATTCTTTTTTCGGTATGCGCTATGCCCTCTGCGCTTAGCGGCCTGATGGGGGGATAAATGGGGTTTCGATGTGGGATAGTGGGTCTTCCGAATGTTGGAAAATCTACCCTATTCAATGCCATCACGGCAGCCGGTGCAGAGGTAGCGAGTTACCGATTTTGTACCATTGATCCGAATATTGGCATTGTCCCTGTCCCGGATAAAAGGTTGGAAAATATTGCCAAGTTGATTCATCCTAAAAAAATGATCCCCACCACCCTCGAATTTTTCGATATCGCTGGTTTGGTTAAAGGGGCAAGCAAAGGGGAGGGATTGGGCAATCAGTTTTTGGATCATATACGAAATGTGGATGCCATTGCCCATACGGTTCGGTGCTTCGAGAATGAAAACGTGGCCCATGATTTCGGTTCGATTGATCCGGTAAGGGATATAGAAGTCATCCATACAGAACTGATTTTAGCTGACCTCCAGACCTTGGAGAGGAAAATGGCAAAGACAGAGAAAATGCATCGTGTCGGTGCCAAAGAAGCTACCTTGGAGTTGGAAGTTTATCGAGAAGTCCAAACCGTTTTAAACCGGGGAAATAGTGCGAGGAAACTCCGCATGAACGGAGAAAAGGAAACAATTTTTTCGGATCTGCATCTCCTTACGGGAAAACCCGTTTTTTATGTTGCGAATGTTGACCAAAAAGAATTAAAGGGAGAGGGCTCCTGTTTGAAAACAATGATCAAGTGGGCACAGAAAGAGGGAAGTAAAGTTGTGATCATCTGCGGTGACCTGGAGGCAGAACTGGCGGAGTTGAAAGAAGAGGAGAGAGAAGAGTTTAGAAGAGAGTTGGGCCTAGAGGGTTCGAGCTTAGAACGATTAGTTCAAGTGGGATATGAAATTCTGTCTCTCGTTACATTTTATACGACGGTCAGTTTGGAACTGAGAGCCTGGACGGTTTCAAATGGGACATCCGCACCCAAGGCCGCAGGGAAAATCCATAGCGACATGGAAAGAGGATTTATTCGTGCGGAAGTCATTTCATTTTCTGATTTTATGACCTGCGGGTCGGATCATGTCGCAAGAGAAAAAGGGCTTCTCCGTTCGGAGGGAAAAGATTATTTAATTCGAGATGGAGATATCATCCATTTCCGTTTCCATGTATAATTAGTTATCATAAATCCGAAGAGCCATGAGGGCGTCAGGCGCCTGCCTACGCCAAGGCTTCGAGCAGGCAGGCAAGTCGTTTTTTTGGTTAGAGCGCGAGTTGTAAGTCGCAAGGGGGTTTATTGTTGTGCTGCCGTTATGCTGTGTTGCCGTGTTGCCGTTAAATCCAAAACCGCAGCACTGCAACACCACAATACTGCAACACAAAAGAGGATTCCTAACCCCTAATGTCTTCCTCCTTACGGATATAGGATTTCGATATTCGGATTTCAAATTTAGGAAGGGCTGATAGATATGAAATCAATCCGGTATGTCTGGTATATGATCCCTGTCCTTTGGATTTTCCTCAAGGATCTGATTTGGGAAGACCTATCCTTAGGCGAGATCAGCACCAATTATCTTTTTGGGAAGGCCAATGCTTATGACCGGGCCAATTTTTTGAAGAGGGCGGTCAGGGTCTATAAAGAAATATTGAGAAGGGATATGTACAGCATTCCCGTTTTTTTGAGTCTGGGGGGGATTTATTATCGCAGGGGCATGTTTGAGACTGCTATCCCCTATTATGAAAAGGTAATTCGTGTGAACCCAAAGCACTATCAAGGTCATTATTGGTTGGCCATGTGTTTTTGGAGATTGCAACGATATCATGCAGCCATTAACACCTTGGAAGAGGTTATCCAATTTTTGCCGACGTTTAAAGATGCCCTCAATTTGATGGGAGAATGCTATGAACAGATCGGAGAAGCAGCGAAAGCAGAGCATTGCTATCTCAAAGCCATCAGTGCGGATCCAAACGGGATTATCATCCATGGGGGAGTTTTAGATCGTTGGGCTCAAGAAAAAAACAAGGAAGAAAGGATAAAACATTAACGAGGTCTCAGAGAATCTCCTCGAGGAAAGGGAGGAAACCTTGGAGCAAAAAATAGAGAGGGAATGGAAATCGATCCGCTGTCCCGGAACGAAAGATAAAACGTTGGTCATGGTAGAATGGAACATTGTTTCAGAGAAGAGCCGCATCCTTAAAAAAGGTTTACGGCAGATCGATTGTCATCACCCTCAATTAACTAAATTGGGAGGAGAAGATTGTGAATGGGGATGCGAAAGGGTAATTGGAAAAATAGAAAGGTAGGGGTTTGGGGACATTAAGCTTTTTCTCCTTCTGTCTTCTTCTTGGCAGCAATAAACTTCTCCTCATCCATGATCCGAGGGGAGATGCCCCGAAATCCTCCTAGGCTCGTATCAGGAGGAAGCAGGATCCACGCAATTCCTAATTCTTTGTCAACTTTGACGATCTCATCACCGGGTTGTAGTTTTTTCATATTTAGATCATGAAGAAAGAAGAGAGAAAAATAAAAGGCGGGTTTGAAATGATTCTTTCAACCCGCCTTCTTCCTGCTAGGTTCGATTTCGTCTCTTTATTTTTGTTCAGGGGTCGCCTTGTCCTCCTTGCCAATCTCTAATTTCGATTTGATCTCACTGATGAAATAAACCAGGGCACCTGCTCCAATTAGAATTAGAAGAATTGGAAAGATTCCCTTAAACACACTGACAAAACTAAACCACCAAGTGACCAGAAGGATAAAACCGATAATGATGACCACCATCCCAATAATGATCCCCAAAACATTCGACATCATCATCACCCCCTTTAATAGGTTCTCTTGATCATTGAAATTAGCAAAGGATAAGGGAGAAGTCAAGGTGAATTTCAACGACGTGATGATTCATTATAGACAGAATCATCGCATTGGGGTAATATGGATTGGGATTTTGGCTCAATTTCAAGAAAGAATTGGAGTAAGATCGTGAGGGGGTTATAAGATGGTTGTTCAAATGACGGGAAGATCAATAGATAGCCTTTTTCATTTAACCCAAGAGGAGATTGAACAGATTTTAAAAACATCGGAATTATTAAAATCTCAACTCCTCCGCGGAGAGGAACATCCTTTGTTAAAGGGTAAGACATTGGCGATGATCTTTGAAAAGCCCTCCACACGAACAAGGGTCTCATTTGAAGTTGGAATGTGGCAACTCGGAGGTTATGCGCTTTATTTGAGTGCCGGTGACCTACAACTGGGTCGTGGGGAAACCATTGCAGATACAGCCCGAACGCTCTCCCGTTATGTGAATGGGATCATGGCAAGAGTTTTTGACCATCAGACCATCCTTGATCTGATAAAATATTCAAGAGTGCCAGTGATCAATGGCCTTTCAGATTTTACCCACCCCTGTCAAGGCCTGGCGGATCTTTTCACCATCTATGAGAAAAAGAGGCGACTGTCAGGATTGAAACTTGCTTATGTCGGGGATGGCAATAATGTGGCACATTCTCTCCTCTTCGGCTGTTCGAAAGTCGGGATGAACATCACCCTCGCCTGTCCAAAAGGTTATGAGCCCCATCCAGAAGTTGTTTCAAAGGCGAAAGAAGAGGGGAAAAGAAGTGGTTGCAAGGTGAAGGTGACCCAGGATCCAAAAGAGGCAGTTCGAGCCGCTGATATTGTTTATACCGATGTATGGGCCAGCATGGGCCAAGAGAAGGAGCATGAAAAGAGGGTGAAGATTTTTAAACCCTATCAAATCAACCTAAAGTTAGTCAAGGAAGCCAGGGAGAATTATCTTTTTATGCACTGTTTGCCAGCTCATCGGGGGGAAGAGGTGACCAATGAAGTAGCCGATTCGAAAAATAGCGTCATCTTCGATCAAGCTGAGAATCGATTGCATACACAAAAAGCCCTTTTGGCACTCATTATGTAAGTGGAAGTTATGAGTTCGGAGTTGGAGTTCAGAGTGGTAGCAGGGCTTTTCTTTATCCGTAGATTCGAAATTGCTTCATCCCCAGTCTGAAGACTGGGGTTCGGGATTATACGGTAGAAACCCAAGAAATATGAAACTCTTAATCAAGAAAGCAAGCCTGTTAAAAGAAGAACCGGACCCCTTGAGGTATTTGATATCTTGATCCGGATGGGAAGATCAAAGAGATTGGTCAGGACATCGTAGCCCCTGAAGCCATCTACTCATTGACGCGCACGGCAAAATACTTGTACCTGGTCTAGTCGATGTTCATGTGCATTTCAGGGAACCTGGCCAGGAGTATAAGGAGGACCTTCGAACCGGTTCATTGGCTGCTGCAGTCGGCGGATTTACGACAGTCATTGCAGAGCCCAATACCACTCCTCCAATAGATACTCCTCTACGACTTCGGCGTTTATTAAATAGGGCAAAGAAAAAAAGTATCATTCATTTCTATTCTAAGGCTGCAATCACCAAGGGAATGAAGGGGAATAGGCTTGACGGATATTGCCAAGCTGAAGGAAGCGGGGGCCAAGGGCTATTTCCGACGATGGGAATCCCATCCCTGGTCACACGCTGATGCGAAACGCCCTGATCAAGGCAAAGGAAAGCGGAATTCTCGTCAGTCCCCATGTGAAGAATCAGCCTTCTATCGAGAAAGGAATACTCAGGCAGGAGGAAAAACGTGGGAAGCGGTCATCCTAATCTCAGATGCCATATTCTTCACCTGGGGCTGATCCTTATACCTCTGAAGCCGGGTTTATCAAGCGCGATATTGAATTGGCGGAAAGAACAGGAGCGAACCTTCATATCTCACATGTGAGCCTTGCCAAGTCGGTGGATATCATTGCAGAGGCAAAAAAGCGAGGAGTCAAGGTGACTGCAGAGGCCACTCCGCATCACCTCCTGTTAACAGAGAGAATGGCAAAAGAAATTGGGCCGAATGCAAAAGTCAATCCGCCATTGAGGTCGGAAGAAGATGTTGCTGCGATTCAAGAAGGGTTTGGCCAGCGGCATCATCGATATGATCGCGAGTGACCATGCTCCGCATTCCCCCGAAGAGAAGAATCGACCTTGGGATGAGGCCCCGTTTGGGGTTATCGGGTTGGAGACAACGCTGGGCTTGGTATTAACTTTCCTGGTGCGTCCAGGAATTTTGACACTTCAGTCAAGCGATTGAGAAGATGACCATCATGCCGGCCAGGATTTTTGGCCTCGATATGCTGGGAGTTGGCAACCTCAAGCCAGGCATCAAAGCGGACCTGACCCTGATCGATTTAAACAAGAAGTGGACAGTGGATGTGAATAGGTTCTACTCCAAAGGTAGGAATTGTCCTTTTAATGGGTGGGAGCTCCACGGAAAAGCGATCCTCACCATCGTTGCAGGAAGAATTGTGGCAAAGGATGGCATCATTCAATCCGAGAATCAATGATCAATCCATGAACGAACTAATTTATTGCTGGACTCGGTTCATGATCTCTGAGTATAGGGGAGGTTGAAAGAATGGGAAACTTTAAAGGAAAAGATATTCTTCATGGGAACCAGTTTTCAAAAAAAGATATCGATACCATCATCAAGAACGCATCCTATTTTGAAAAGGAGTTAAAGAAAAAGAAATCCCTCAACCTATTGAAGGGAAAGATTCTGGCCACGCTTTTCTTTGAACCCAGCACGCGAACCCGACTCTCTTTTGAGGCAGCCATGCAGCGGTTAGGCGGAGGGGTGATCAGTATGGGTTCGGTTGAGAGCTCCTCGGTGGCAAAGGGTGAGACTTTGGTTGATACCGTTCGGACCGTTTCTCAATATGCTGATGTGATCGTGGTCCGTCATCCGCGTCTTGGGTCAGCCAAGGAGGCTGCGGATGCAACTCCAATCCCCGTGATCAATGCTGGAGATGGAGCAGGGCAGCACCCCACTCAGGCTCTTCTCGATATCTATACCATCCATAAAGAACTGGGTTCCCTTAAAAACTTAACCATTTCGTTAGTTGGGGATCTTAAAAATGGAAGAACGGTTCATGCCCTGGTTGAGCTTTTATCCCTTTTTCAGTCGAAACTCTATTTTGTCTCTCCAGGTCTCCTTCGAATGCCGGAAGAAATCACTGCGAATTTAAAAGGAAAGGGAATGAAGATCGTTGAAACAGAGGACATGATGGAAGCAGCCAATGCAAGCGATTTGGTCTATATGACACGCGTTCAAAAAGAGAGATTCTCTGACCTTTCTGAGTATGAGAGGGTCAAAGGGAGCCTGATCATTGATGGAGAGTTTCTTAAGAGGTTGAAAAAGAAAATTACAATACTCCATCCCCTTCCAAGGGTGGATGAGATTCACCCTGACGTGGATTCCTATCCTGGAGCTGCCTATTTCCGGCAGGTGAGAAATGGGGTCTTCGTACGAATGGCTCTGCTTGCGATGGTCTTTGGGAAAAGATGGAAGCCGCTTCTATATTTTTGTTAAATCTTAAACTACTAAAAACACTCTTTCTCACTTAAAAAGTTTTATTTTCCATAAGAGAACGTTTTAAGCAATATTATATAGATCTAACACGTTAGTTTTTGATCGTCCGAACCGACAGTAATACTCCTGAACTGTTAAATCAGATTGAGATTTGACTTCCCACATTTCCTGCCGATGTTTCTTGTATTTCCGCATATGTCCGTATCCTTCATGCGAGCATCTCTCATCTGTGGATCCTCTTTCCAGGCTCTTAAGGTTGACAACCATCCTGTCTGTTTTAATCCAGACTTCACTTGCCAGAGATAAAAATTTACTATCCATTATTTTTTCCAAATAGGTTAATAAAAGAGCCCGTTGGTAAAATCTGATATTGAACCCAGAATGACACCATACGGTTTGTTTATAGGTATAAAATACACCTTTTCAAAAAATTTTGGAACAGTGAATTATAGGGAAGAGTCCTCGGAAAGGGGGATGCGTATAGCACCTACAAGTCGTTACTGGGGACTATATTCAGTAATCCAAGA
>CAWFSX010000002.1:0-97355 GCA_963818595.1 uncultured delta proteobacterium | reverse complement strand
AGATTTGACTTGATAAAAAGGAACCCATGCTTTTGCTCCGGCCTCTCTCCTCCCTCTCCCCTTTGGGGGAGAGGGGAAGGGTGAGGGGAAATTTTAAATATTTTTAGTTTAAATTATACATTTAAAAATAACTGATTAGAATTTTAATGTCAATTTTATTGTTTTGTAATGCTTTCAGGAAAGAGTCTTCAAGAAAGTGGGTGTGAATAACAATTACAAAGCGTGAGTGCAAGGGTATACTGGGAGTTGATGATTTGCGATTGAAATAGAGGATAACGACCGAGCATTGGGCCACGGCCGCCACTCACCCTCTCCAGAGGGTGGAAGAAAAAACAAACCATCAAATTACTCAAATCACCAAATCACTGAGGATCCACACCCTGTCCGCCGCGCACACACCAGACGAAGTGGTTGACGGACTTACCGTCGGTGCTCACGAGGCCATTGCCGAAGCCCACGTTCCACGCGCCGAGGGCATTGCCGGCGTAGGTAGTAGCCGACCAGTAGAATAACGACTGCACATTCATAAAGGGATGGCCAGAGGGAAGTTTCGGGCTGGAGGGCACAGACATATCTACAAGGCTCGCCAGCTCCTGGATCGTGGGCAGCCGCCAGCCCTTGCGATTCGACACAGCCAGATTATTGCAAAGGTAAAGAGCCTTAGCCCATAAAACTCCGGTCGTGCTCGGAGACCGCTCCCACACAAGCCCTGTCTCTCTGTCCAAGACGGCGGCACTACCCCAATTCGACAGTACGATGAACCGAGTGGAGGCGGGTAGCTGTTGGTCCCAGGCCGGGGTCGCATAATACGGCCCTACCGCGGTTGTCGCCACAGTAGCAGGGGCCACAGTCTGCACCTGCTGCACCTGAGCGGGGCTGGTGGCGAACGTAACCATGATCAATACAACGGGTCCTAATGTGTATAACAGTCTGTGCTTCATTTTCGTTCCTCCTCTCTTTTTGTTTTTTCATTCCTGTCAAAGGTTGGTTTGGGATGTTGATTTGGGACTTTTCACAGTTTGGAAAAATCCTACTGAATTTGCATGAGAATGTCAAAAGGAATTGTCGAGGATTACGGATTAAAATTGATTACCACTTAAAAGGTTGTATGAAAGGAGGATTTTAGAAAATCACGATAGCGAAGAGGAAGAAGTCCTCGAAAAAGGGGGTGTGAATAACACCAAGAGTTAGATTAGTGTGCTTTAAGGTTTGTTGATTTCCTATTGAAAGAGGGAGACGACAAACCATCAGTACTAACTCTACACTTTTGGTCAGTGGGCGGCGCACCAGCATCTAATTATACTACCAAGTGGTAGATAGTTATTCCTTGCTATCACCGCTAAGGCAACTTCTTCACCATTCCTGCAAACTCTTCCTTCGTGTACGCCCTGAGCGTCGTCGTCCTGACATTTCCAAGCGAGCCAAGTGCTAAGGCGAAGGTCGTTGCGACCTCATCACTGGGGGCTTCACCGACGGCCACGTAGTCGTATTCCCCCATAACTACGTAAAAGCCAATCACTTTGCCTCCCATCTTTTCGAAGGCTTTGATGCCTGCATCGATCCTCCCAGGTGCTTCCTTGATGGTTTTAGCACCCTGATCTGTCAGTTTCATTAAAATAACGTAGTTCGGCATAACCTCTCCCTCCTTTCTGTCTATAATGATATAGTTAGTGCGCCACCCCTGTTCCCAACCGGTACCCTAAGTTACTGATGACACTTATCTTCACTTCGAGATAGTGCGTGGAGTTGATGATTACTGATTGAACGGTGCGGTTGAGGGCCGCAGCGATTAGCCACTTCCTCTGAACGTGTTAGACGTCTGGATTGACGCCTATACTGTTATTCATAAATACCCAAGCTGAATGGTGGCATACCGTGCGAGCATTACTATATTTTCACTTCACTGATCTGAATCGTGGGCTGGATGTCGGTGTAGTTGGGGATATCTCCCATAATCGCTTGGGCGTGTGGGCCGAAGGCAGTTTGAAATGCCTCTACCGAATCGAAATATAGATGAAACATGACGATATAGGTTGCCCGTGATCCAGGCTCTACGCCGCCCAGTCCCTGTTCTACAGCCACACGCTTGCACGCAGCCCCTAACTTTTGTTGGACCATGGGGATGTGCTTATTAAAATAGTACCCCATGTCAAATTTCTTGCCTTCTTCATTCGGATAAAACGCGCTGACTTTGATCATTTGTCTGTCCTCCTTTCTTGTCATGGTTACTGGGCCAATGCTTCAATCTGTCTTTTTCATCATTCCCATTTTAATTCGTATAAGAAAGTCAACCATAAAGCGATTCTTTTGTCAATAATGAAAAGGGGTTGTGAAAATTATCTTTTTGGGGATTGCACTGGAAATCTGGTATAGCGATAGGATTCTCAACTTGATGACAACAGGAAGGAACATTGCATCTCTGACCCCTTATTTGCCTAAGAAATAGGCAAGCAGGCCCGCCACGGATTAGCAGGGGATACCTTAAAGATTGAAGATTTCTTTTCAAAAGGTATAGGGTTATCGCTTTTTCCTTCCATGTAGATGCCCTACTCACAAGATCCCCTCTGAAGACTTCACCCAATAATCAGCAGAGGCTTCTCGAAAAATGAGAGGATCCCAATTTTGAGAAACAAGTCCATCAGGTTAATTAAATGGGCAGAGGCAAGATTAGAGAACTTAACGATAAGCTCCTGCCTCATAAGAAGAATTAGGGAGAGGGCGATTAGAGGTTATCGGAGAGGAAAACGCCAAACCCCTCCGTGTTCATTGAACGGGTGAGTGGCGCAGGGGAACTTCCCCCCTGCGCTCTCTCAGAACCGGACTTGAACCTCTCGGCTCATCCGGCTCCCATCATCCAGCCGTGGGTTTTACACCAAACTGCCAATGCGGAAATAATTCGGGCTGCCTTTTGGCTATTCTCCCTAACCAATATACCGCATTTGTAAGATGGTGCCTCAACCTCTTAAATTTCCTCATTGCCCATCTGACCAATATCCTGTTCAGATGGCGCAAGGTTGGGTAGAGCGCAGATTTGTAAAAGCTCCCATAGTAATTGATCCAGCCCCGAACGATTGGGCTGAACCTCCTTGACAAATCCTCTAAAGACTTGTCACTCCACAGGTGTAGCTTCCATCGCCGAATCTTTTGCCTCATCTCTTTTCCAGCTTCATTGCTAACGGCTGGACAAAAGTTGATGAAGGACTTACCCCACCGATTCTTTGATCTCCTTGGTCGAAAGGTAAATCCAAGAAAATCGAACTTCGTATGAGGATGCTCTCCCCGACGATTATCATCTTTGCAGTAGATGATTCTCGTCTTCTCCGAATGAAGCTCAAGATTGCACTCTTTAAACCTGTTCTCAAGCACCTCTTTCATCAACCTAGCTTCGGCTTCGTCCCGACAGTGCACTACCCCATCATCAGCATAACGGCAAAATGGAACCTGTGGATAATTCCGTTCCATCCATTTGTCAAACACATAGTGAAGGAAAAGATTGGCAAGCAGGGGACTAATAACTCCTCCTTGAGGAGTCCCTTTCGTCCTCTCTACCTCTATCCCCTCCTCCCCCTGAAATGGAGCTTTCAACCATCTCTCAATGTATAAAAGCATCCATTTACAGTCCGTGTGTTTTCTTACCGCCCGCATCAAAAGGTCGTGATCGATATTGTCAAATAACCCTTTGATGTCAAACTCAAGCACCCAGTCGTACTTCCAGCAACGTCTCCGTGTGACTTCGACCGCTTGAATCGCTGATTTTCCAGGTCTGTACCCATAGGAGTCCTGATGAAAGTTCGGCTCCAAAACAGGCTCAAGGTACATCTTGGCTACCATCTGCGCAACTCTGTCAGCAACCGTGGGTATTCCTAATAATCTTACTCTTCCATCCTTCTTCGGTATGCCCACCGTTCTGACTGCCGGAGGAAAGTAGCACCCTGAGGACATGCGATTCCAGATCTTGTAAAGGTTATCCTTAAGGTCTTTCTCAAAATCAGCAATCGATTCCTCATCTACACCGGCGGCTCCATGGTTTGCCTTTACTCGCTTCCACGCCTCCCACACAACCTTCTTGGAAATCTCAAACGGCTTCGCTCTCTTCAAAGATTCCTCCCATAACCTGGTTGATCTTCAAATCAAGCTGGATGATTCACCCCCTTCGCTCCATCTCCATTACGGAGACTTCATCGCTACTACAGGGTGATCCGCCCCTGCGCTCTGCATCGGTACTCTCATTCTCGTGGGTCCTCCACTTGAATTTCTCCCTTTCCATCAGAGCAACAGGTTCCCACGTTGCACACAAAAGCCTGGACCAAGTTCACGCCGCCTCCATACCGGATGCCGTTCAGCCTGTAAACAGGTCCCATCTGAACTCGTCCTGAGACAGTGTAACCCCTCAGTTTTGACATCATCTGTAAGTTTTCGATACGTCATCAGCGGTTCACTTGCGTTCGTCTCCTTGATCCTTACCTGATCCCGTCTTGCGGGACCTTTTCCTTAACGCTCACCACAATGGCTCTTTACCATTGCAGCTTAAGGTGGTTTAGAACCTGTCCCTGTAGACCGGTTCTGAGGGGCCTGTACCCTCATCTCTCATGTGCCTTCGTGGCGCACTTACACCTACAAATCTTCGGGACATGATAGTAATTGTTTTCAACGATTATGAATTGAAATCTTTACATAGTAGACAGAATCATTGCTGACTCTGTCTACTATTTTAGCTACATCTATAACAAACGTATTCCATCAGGTGCGGCCTATTGGCGGCCCTTCAAGAAATTCAGTGTTCCCCTCATTCGGACGTTCACTTCTCCGCTATCATCTCCCACCAGCAGTCTTACGGTCGTCAAATTCGTTATTTTTCCGCCCAAATCGACCTGTTGTGCATGAACTTGAAAATAATATTCACTTCCTCTCTTCAAAATCTTTACCATCACACCGTCAGTCCATCCAATAAACCTGTTTCGGGCGCCATCCTGTACGAACGATCCTGCTGGGAGAATGGCTGAGAACCCACCGATTTCAATCGTTACTGCTTCTTCAAGTACATTAATGCCGTTACTTGCGGCGCCTGGTACGAACCCTCCCTCAATGTAAAAACTGTCCTTGCCGTCTCTTAGGCTGAAATCAATATCCAGTTTCTTGATGAAGAAACTGGAGAAACCGCTCAATGCCTTGCACTTGCCCGCACTGCCTGCGTTGTAGATCCTCTGGATTTCAGCAGCAGATAAGGCACGGTTATAGATCTCGACTTCGTCCACCAGGCCGTTGAGGTTTGCGGCCTGAGATCTATAAGAACCAATGACGAGATTCGCTGAGTTACTATCCAGGAAGTCCGGCAGGGGAGATCCTGAATCTTCCAGAATACCATTCACATAGATCGAAAAACCTGCGGAGTCCTTGACTACTGCCACATGGTACCAGACATCAGTGATAGCCACTGTCTGGCTGAAAACCGTAAAAGCAGGATCACCACATCTATTGCCTTCCTTACCGCCCAGGCAGAACCAGAAACGGTTATCGCTCTGCTTGAGTAATCTCCATCCATCGTCGTTGACCTCGATAGCGCCATAATTCATTTTGTCAACGATGGACATGTCGCACCCCGGACCGAAACAAGGCCCATCGTTAACTTCGAGCGAAGTGAACTTGACCCAGGCATCCACGGTGAAGTCACCCGCGGAAACGTGTAGGTTGGGGGCATTGCCAAGATCGACGAATCCGTCTGAGCTGCCGTCCAAGAGAAACGCCTGCCCAACCAAACCCGGCGCAAATGTAGCATTGCCCATGAGAGTTCCGTCCTTTTTATCGGCAATATCATTTGCATTCCCGTCCCCTGGCCACCAGCTGATCATTTGGATGGGAGGTGACACACAGGTTTGGGCTACTACAGGTACCATGGTCATGTAGACGAGAGAAAGGGCTAACCCACCTACAACTAACCCCTTAATAATATTGTTCGTTTTTTTCATACCATCCTCCCTTTTGCCCATTTTGAACAATCCAAGATAACATAAACTATCTAAGCTTTTTATCTGCCCACGCACAACTGAGAAACGAGATAAAAACTTTTGAAGATGTTACCTCTTCCATTTCAGTCATCTCATAAGACATCACTTCCTTTTATCACAAACGAAAACGTCGAGCTAAAGGAATGATCCCTTTAGAGGATTCGTATCGGCACCTTTTGGATCCCCCATTTCATGACTTTCTCCAAAAGGTTAAAGGTTGTGTTGTTAGATTATTGTTGGAGAAACTAATTAAAAAAAACTGCCCACCCTGAATTTCTCATATCAAAAAGTGTTGCACTTGTCAATCGAAAAGTAGTCTTGTGAAAACAATCTTTATTATCTATCGGTTCGCTTGTTGAGAAAGAAGAAATATTAACCTTTATCTCATTGATTACTGTTTGAAATCAAGCACTTGGGAGCCAATCTAAAAAATCACGATAACAGGAATGAACATAGCATTGCTGACCCTTCGTTTGCCTAAGAAATAGGCGGACAGACGCGCCATAAATTAACGGAAAACCGCCAAAGAGTGAAGATTTCTCTTCGAAAGTCATGGGCTATATTTTTCTCCTTCCATGTAGATGCCAGATACTCAGAAGAACCCCTCTAAAGACTTCATTCCAGAATCAGCAGATGTTTCTCGAAAAATGGAAGGACTCCGGTTTTGAAGAGAAAGCTCCTTAGACTAATTAAATGGCCAAAGGCAAGATTGGAGAACTTACTTGGAAGGTCCTGCATCAAAAGAAGAATTAGGAGGATTGCTATAAGGGACTATCAAATGGGTGAGTACCCAAAACCTTCTTTCTCATTCAACGATGTCACCTACAAATCTTGCTCCGAGTATGTCCTTGAGGGCGAGGATTACGATTTGAAACCGAGCGTTAACGACAAAGTTAAGGAGCACGGCGTTTTCTGCCGCGCCCCTTTTGAGCGTCTTATCAGATGGCATTCTGTTATTGTCGTAAATCTCTATTTCGCCCGTTCCCAAGTGTTAACTGTTCGTCCCATCCCTAAGAACAGTCTGCGCGGGATGTATACCAATACATGCGACGGCATGGAGGATCCAGTATGGTTAACGAAAACTTACAGATGGCATCTGTATGTCGTAAATCTCTATTCGCCCGTTCCAAGTGTTAACTGTTCGTCCCACCCTAAGAACAGTCTGCAGGATGTATACCAATACATGCGACGGCATGGAGGATCCAGCATGGTTAACGAAAAATAGATGAATTTCAAAGGTTAGGGGGAATCTTATTGGCGGGAAAGAGATATGCTGAGCGGAATCATGAGCCTACGGATTTACACTCGTTGCTTTTCGGCGGATATGCTTGTATTACGATCTTCTCCAGTTCCATCCTCGCGTCATTGATCCTGGGCAATGGGTCGCTGTAACTGTCTGGAAAGAGCAGCGACCCTATATCGTCATCGTTCCAGCCATTCTGTGACAGCTCATAAATGAGAAGGTTCCCAGACATGTCGGGTGGCCGTTCCTTATCCTGCTTATGCCACTCGGGAAGTTTACGCAACAGGAGCGGAAGAGGAAAACGTACCCGATAATCAATGGGCATGAAGGTAGGTGCCCACGGTGAGAGAGGCGACAGTATTCCACGTCCGCCTGTCGCCTGGATCACGTTTAGGTGTGAGGGCGGGTTGTCTATTACCAGCTGATCTAAACCATATTTTCTCAATGCCGGCAGTTCCCCTTGAAACTCAAAGTCTGCCCACTGCGAACGCTGCTCCCATTCTTCAAAGGTGTCCTTGGGCTCCGGTGGATAATCCGTTGAGAGCATATTTAATACGCGTTCAAGCTCGCCATACTTTCCATTATCATTCAGATAGTCTCGATAGAAGTCTGCCGTTGCATCTACATCGTACCAATAATTTTTATTTATGCGCGTCAGTTGCCAGCACATAAACCGAGGATTTTCCCAGAACGAATAATGAAGTCTTTTAAGAAAGTGGTATTGTGAGCGTATGATTGCCGGATCAGAGGTGGTTGATACCTCTTTCGGGATCAAATTTCTATATCTTTTCCGGAGATACTTGGAGTCTATGGAGAGGCCCGGTGAGACTTCAATCTTAGGAGCAGATTTTAACCTTTCGCAATCCTTGCAGTGAAAATGAGAGCGGCATGTGGAAATACTCTATGTTAACGTTCTTCTTCTCAGCTTCACAGAAGATGATATCTTTCAAAGCGCCATCCTTTCATGGCCCTCGCAAAATTGTGGAGCGTCAGGCGGTGAGGATTGCCGTTTTTCGCCTAGCCGAGCTAGAGGCTCCGTTGTTCCCACTATTTTTCCCACTACCAACTGGCCGGATGTAGTAAACCATGTTAACCTACATTACAGACAATTTCAAATGATGCCCGTAAGTTATTGAAACCACTATACCCAATTGAATTTTTGTAATCAGTGGGTTGGCGGTTAAAATCCGTCTATGGGCTCCAGGTATTCTCAAGCACTTGCCTCCTATTGCTTTCCATCGTTTAAAGTGAAATTGCGCACTTTTTGTGCACTCCATGCGAGACGTACAATCTTCTCTCTAAGGTAAAGGTACGTTACTGCGAAGCTCCTCCAGTAAGAGAGTGGGCTTTCGGGACGCTAACGACCCGTAAACTTTCCTTTGCTTCGTGACGTCAACGATTTCGGATTGAAATGTTCTATGCGGCAACGAATATACAGAAACAACATTACAGGAAGCAATGTTGCATTGCTACCCCCTTGGTTGCCTAAGAAATGGGCAGTCAGACCCGCCATGGATTAACAGGGAAACCCCAAAAAAGTGAAGATTTCTTTTGAAAATCATTGGATCATGTCCTTTTCCATCGATGCAGACGAACTTCCTCTCAAGATGTCCTCTGAAGACTTTACCCTATAATCAGCAGATGATTCTCGAAAAATAGGAGAATCCTGATTCTGAAGGATAGGTCTATTGGGCTAATTAAATGGTGGAAGGCAGGATTGAAAAACTTACTTGTAAGCACCCGCATCACAAGAAGAATAAGGACGAGGGCTATTAGGGATTATCAGATAGGTGAGTGCCAAAATTCTGCCTACTAATTCAACGATTGCACCTACAAGTCTTCACTCGAGGACACCCCTGGAAGTTGAAGATTACGGTTTGAAAGAAAGCGTGAGGAAGGTTTCCCCCAAAATAAGGGCAGAGCCATTTCTGACCCCGCCTTGGTTCTTTGACAAGCGAATCGTGGCCGGAACAGTAAGAAGGTAAACAGTACACTAAGAATCCATCATCCTAGCCTCGCAAGAAATATGTTTGCTTCAAGATTTTATGTCCTCCAGCTTCTCGCAAGTTCGTTTCAAACTTTCTTTACCAATCAATCTCCGGCCCAAACCGTTTTCCCCCTCCAGGAAAAGCGTACCGTTATCAGTTTCCATTCTTATAATGTAGATCTTTCCGGTTGTCTTATCTTTGAACCTGTCCCCTATCTTCACTATAGTACCGTCACCTTTCTTGACCTCCTGGGAGACTATTACGGTTTGCGGCTAGAAATTAGTTTTCGAAATCCGGACCTATCTTTATTGCCTTTTTTTCCGGATCAGCGAGGTCGAGCTTAATGATTCTTCGGCAATGAGGACATTGTATAAACTCTTTGGCTTCCAAGCCAACCATACTCAGTTTGAATTTTTTCTCACAATGCGGACATAAGGCGTCAAATTCGAGCATAGGTTTCTCTTTCTTTAAGATTTAAAAATGTAATGGCGAATTTCTGACTTCGTTTATTCTTTAGGTTTTTGCTTGACCTCGTCTTCTACGAAAGGCAGGAATACGGATTCCATGCTTCTTATTTACCTTAATCTTCCTATTCATTTTTCTCTCCGTTTTAATGACGTCTCTATTTTTTGAAGCACTCCATACACAGTAATTTTTTGTCATTAGGTGGGGGAACTGGGGTAACAACTTCCTTCCCGCAACCCGAACATATAACTTTATAGGATTTTGGATGCCTTAAATGGCTCGGTTTTGAAGCACGAAACCTCCCATGTCTTCTTCGCTGTATCATTTGTCAACCTCTTTTCTGAGAAAACGGAATTAATAACGGTTCCTGTTGCCCCTATAATCCATTCGCCCTCCCTGTCCTCCAGATTCTTCCTTGGTCGGTGGGAGCATATGCCTCATTTACACTTATCTGCTTGCCCATTAGTTCCTTCGCATTAAGGCTCTTAATCGCCTCTTGGGCTTGAGCCTGCTCACCCATTTCTACAAAACCAAACCCTCGGGACTGACCCGTATACTTGTCTTTGATAATTCTTGCTGAGGTTACCTGGCCGAAGGATTCAAAAGCCTGCCGAATAGTTTCCTCTGTTGCATCATAGGATAAGTTTCCAACATAAATATTCATAGTCCGTCTCCTTATTTAGAAATTCTTTTAGTAATCGATAAAACTTTTTAGTTTATCGGCCCGGCTGGAATGTTTCAACTTCCTTAAGGCCTTGTCCTCAATCTGTCGGATCCGCTCCCGGGTAAGTTCAAAGTACTGTCCCACCTCATCAAGGGTATGGTCGTGCTTCTCTCCGATCCCGAACCGCATCCTCAAAATCTTCTCCTCCCTTTCGTTCAGTGTGGAGAGGACTTTTTGAATCCGCTTTGCCATATTGGAGCTTATCGCTGCATCCTGAGGGGAAATCGCCTCTTTATCCTCAATAAAATCCTCTAACCGGCTATCCTCTTCCTCACCAATAGGCGTTTCAAGCGAAATGGGCCTTTTGGCGATCTTAAAAACCTTCTGCACCTTGTCCAGAGACATCCCCATTTTTTCAGCGATTTCCTCCAGAGTGGGTTCTCTTCCATTCTGCTGAACCAGGGTTCGAGAGGTTCGGTTCAGTTTATTGATGATCTCGTTCATATGGACAGGGATGCGAATGGTCCGGGCTTGATCGGCAATGGCTCGCGTCATGGCCTGCCGGATCCACCACGTGGCATATGTACCGAACTTATAGCCCCTCTGGTATTCGAACTTGTCCACTGCCTTCATTAATCCGATATTCCCCTCCTGGATCAAATCCAGAAAGTGAAGCCCCCGATTGATGTATCTCTTGGCAATGGAGATGACCAACCTCAGGTTGGCCTTCACCAATTCACTCTTCGCTTCTTTGGCCTTGGCCTCCCCTTTCTCAATCGCCTTCACTGCCTCTTTGATCTGATCCGAAGAAAGGCCACACTCCACCTCCATTCTGCCTACCTTCCTTTTGACATCCCGGGCGATCCTGTCCATCTCCTCCAAATCCTTTAGCTTTAGTTGACTCACCTCAACCAGTGGAAAAAGGATTTTCTCTTGATCACTTTTTTCTTGATCACCCTTAAGGACTTTCTGGCTTCCTGGATTGAAATCCCTAAATCCTCCTCATATTTTCTCACCTCCTCTACAGCTTTCTCCATCCGGAATGTCCCACTGTTTCAACTTCTGAACGATTCTGTTGATCTGTTTTTCCCTCAAATTGATCCGCTTAAAGGTATCGAATATCTTGATTTGTTTCTTCCAGATCTGCTCCCGAATCTTCTTTTTTAAAACTTCTTTATTCTTGGACCTCAACCCTCCCTGGAGAATTCGAATGCGCTCTTCTCCCCTCTGGATCTTATTGATTAAGTTGAGAACTCTCTTCTTCTGGAGCTGTTTCTTCTCAACATCGGTCTCTTCATCGTCTACCTCATTGGTCACCTCTCTGATCTCTATCTCTCCAGCATGGAGAGCGCCTCCGAGGTTAATAATCTCCCTGATACCGATAGGGCAATTAAGCACCACGCTCAACACATCCCGTTTTCCCCTCTCGATTCTCTTGGCAATCTCCACTTCCCCTTCCCGGGTCAGTAAGGGCAATGATCCCATCTCCTTTAAGTAGATAAGAACAGGATCCTTTGCCCTTCCAAACGTCTCCAGTTCGTGCTTCACAACCTCTTCCTCTTCCCTCGCCTGAACATTCTCATTCTCCACTTTCAATCCCGGGAACTCGCTGGCCACATCGAGGTCCAACTCATCGGACAGGATCAAAGCATCTTCGTCCCGCCCTTGGCGGGACTCAGATCTGTAGGATCTTTTTGGAACCTGTTCTTTCAAACTTCTTTCCTTGTCTCTATTTCTTCGATTTCTTCCCACTTAATTTTTTCCATGAAACTCCGTAAAGAAGTCCATATTATTAAGGTAATACCCCGAAGTGGGGGCATCCCTGCCTGCGGCGTCCAGGATGTAGCAGGCCTATCCACGTGGAGGATATAACTCAAAGCATTCAACCACGGTTTGACTGAGCTCCCCGAAGTCGACAAAAGCCGGCCCCTCTGCTTCTTAAATAACCACCGTTACATTGGTGGCTTGAGGACCTTTGGGGCCCTGAGAGATTTCGAATTCAACCTCATCTCCCTCTTTCAGGGATTTGAATCCCTCCCCTTGAATGGAAGAGTGATGGACGAATACATCCTTCGCACCTTCCACTTCAATAAATCCAAACCCCTTTTGATCGCTGAACCACTTGACTCGACCCTTCGCCATTACAGCCTCCCCTCAAAATCTGATTTATAAGTTACAATACCCTGCCGGATCTTACAAAAACCGCAAAGCCTGAAGTCCCTTTTCGGTTGATCTGCCAATTCATACAAACCGCCCCACAACTAACTTTATTACTATGCCCCATTGCCCTTCAAAAAAGATGAAATCTTTCGGGTCGTCTATGGTATTTTATTCTCCTCATTAAGATGCGGTTCATCGTTTTTATACGGGCTACCATCTTTTAAAGACTGAAACGGAAGATGGGCTTGATCTGAAGAGGAGACGGTGCTCCCTCTTAAGACTTTATCATCGGGCCGAATTGTCTGGGAATTCCACTTTTCGTTGTTATCAGCCCAATCAAGAGATGTATCGATGTATTTCACTGTGCCTTTACCAGCAATATTAAGTAACAGGAAAAGCAAGGCCCGCCTGAGGTTTATAGGATAAACTCTTAAAAGAAATGGAATATGCCGAAGGATCGAAGAGAAAGAATAAAACTCGCTTTGGACATAATGGTGTCCTTCGGCAAGCTCCTGGGAAGTCATATTCTTGGGTTGAAATACGACCGTATGATGGTCGTAATGGCTCCAATCTTGAGAGATGATTCGTCCCTGATCTTTGAAGCGCTGGTATATTCGTGTCCCGGGATAGGGCGTCAAAACATTTAAAGCCATCGTGGGAAGTTTAGTCCTAGCCAAAAACTCCAGGGTATCATCAAAAATGGCTTTCGTATCCGTATCAAATCCCAAAATAATGGAGGGGTGAAAGGCGATACCATTGTCCTGGATAATCTTAATAGCCTCCTCAGTCTCTTCTATAGATTTAAGCGTTTTTTCCATTCCCATCAGGCTTGAAGGTGATACAGACTCAAGCCCAAAGAATAAGGCCGCACAGCCAGAGAGGCGACATAATTTCAGCATCTCTTTGTCTTTCGCCAAGGAGATGGAACTTTGTCCTACCCATCCGATGCCTAGGGGTATCAAGGCTTCAAATAATTCTTTGGAATATTTCGGGTGTCCGGCGACGTTATCATCCAAGATCAAGAACGTCTTTGAACCGGATTGTTTGATATCCTCAACCACCCTCGAAACCGGTCTATGCCTGATTTTCCTGCCATAGAAATCCGTCACCGAACAGAATTCACAGGCGTATGGACACCCTCTGGTCGTCAATAGCCCTACACAGTTAAATATTGCCCTGTCAATATAAAAATCTCGTCTTGGGAATGGAACCTTTGAAAGATCAGGTTCTGGTACATGGTAGAATTTCTGGAGGTTTCCCTTTCTAAAATCGTTGATGACATCTGTCCAACAGCCTTCTGCCTCTCCGATGACCACTGCATCGGCGTGCTGTATGGCTTCTTGTGGCAAGGTAGTAGGATGAATCCCACCGAGAACGACTTTGGAACCCCTTTGTCTAAACATACCGGCTAATTGATAACTTCTATTTGCCGTTGCAGTCATGCAAGAAATCCCAACCAGGTCGAAATCCAAAGAAAAATCTATTTCTCTGATTTCTTCATCTACAACGGTAATATCAACATCATTCGGCGTCAGTGAGGCCAGAATGTGTAGACTTAATTGAGGTATTTTAATAGCTCTTAGTTTTTTACGAAACTGATGAGAAGGTGAAACCAATAAGAGTTTCATCACTACGCCCTCGTTTCTTACAAAAATATTCAAAGGGTGGCATCCCATCCAATCCAACATCGGGGTTAACCTTCCCATGGGAAGAGTTTGGATGCCCTTAACAGGCTGCTGAAAAACGCCCATCTGCGGCGTTATCCGGCCGCCTCACCGTCTCGGCGGCGTGGCAACAAGTCGCTCCTTATTTGTCGCGACGCCACCCCTCATCCTCGCCCTGTTAGATGATGTGACCAAAACTTTCGAGACGGGTAATGATGGCGTCTTTTCAGAAACAAAAACCCGTTTGTTTCCTATCTAACAGGGAGGTTATTGACATCCCAATTGTTGAAATCTCCTGCCAAGAATGCCCTCTCAGCCTCAGGGGCATACAAATTGAATCGAACCTTCCTAGTCTTAGGTTTGGCTTCTTCGGATAATTTCTTTTTCGTTTTTCTTCTCCTTATCGTTGTATTGGTTATCTGTTTAAACATCTCATTTTGTTTGTGTTATTTAGAAATGAAAATGGTTTGGAACTATGGCTCGACAAGAGGCAACATGATACAAAAGGTGGTCTGACCTTCCCTAGACTCCACGGACATTGTCCCTCTCATATTTTTGACCAATCGAGTGCTGATGTGAAGCCCCCTCCCTCTGCCTTCCCCAAGAATAAATCGATCTTTTTCTTCTTCTGAGATCTGACCCGTATTATTGATCTCGACCACGGCCCAAGGGTCCTTACGATAGGATCGAATAGAAAGTTCTCCTCCTTCTTCAGGAATGGCTTTGGAAGCGTTGTTCAGGAGATTATCTATCACTCTTTCAATATGGAGGGGAAAGCATCGAACCCATAAAGGAGATTCCAACTTTCGTTCAATCAATTGAATATTCCCTCTATTCAACTCCTTAAGGGTTTCTTCATTGATTAGAAATCGCCTCTTCAATACTTCCGTTAGGTCAATGATCGATTCCTTTCCCTTCTCATGAAGGGTCAGCGCCAATTCTTGAATACGGGAAGTCTCTTTTAAAAGAATATCCAATGCCTGATCCACTTTCTCATTCTTAGGATAGGCTCCTTCTTTAAGGATCTTCTGGACTCGTTTGGCAAAGCCTGCCACGGCAATGGCAGGGTTCTTAAAATCATGAAGGATATCGTCCATCTTCTCCAGTTTCAGCCCCTTTGTCAATTCCTTGCCAAAGAAGGTTAAGATCTCGATCTGCTCTTCTGTAAATCGCCGATGATGAGCTTGAGCATCAAAGACGAGGAAGTATTTGACGGTTTCATCCATTCCTAAAGGAATATAAAGAACCGAATTGATTTGCTGAGTTTCAAGGAAATGTTTGATGTCTGGGGGAAGGAGATGGGTTTCCTTGGGATTGGTAATGAGGATATAATGGGCGTAAATCTTCTCATTTTCAAAACTACCGAAAGGCCCTGTCTGGTCCACAATCACCTTTGCATAAAGTTCTTCTTTCACAGAACGGACCTTTCCAATTCCATGTACGGTTTGTGGATATCCAGCCTCCAGGATAATCTGTTCTTGGTCCTCCGTGACGGAGAAGAGGGCACACCTCTGGATCTTCATGATGTCCACTAATTCTGGAATGACCGAGTTGAACAGATCCTTCATCTTGATCCCTTCACCTCTGGCTAATTTCTGGTAGATATGCTCCAAAATCATGTCCTTGGTCACATTCAATTTATGAAGATAATTAATTTTCTTCAAAGCAATGACATAACCCACCCGTTTTGAAAACATCTCCGCAATCTCGACCTCCAGCGGTGTAAACACCTTATCTTCCTCTTTATAATAGATCTGGAGGACTCCCTCTGTATCGACATCCTTAGAAAAACGGTGAAGGTAGATCGGTACGGCCAGCATCGAACCGGATTCCAAGTTTGTCAACCTTCTCCTTATTCTTGTATCTCTCTTCTTTTAAGATATTAGGGACCAAGTAACTTTGACGTGTTTTGACCACCTCACCGGCGATCGTATCTTCAAAAGGGATGATCTCCTCATGATCTTCAGTAGGGCTGGGGTAAGACCCATAAGAGATCATCTCCTTCCTTTCAGGATCGTATATCCGTATGCTTGAGGCCTCCGCACCAAGATTTTCCACGATGGTCCTCGCTACAAGCTGGAGAATCTCCCTCTCCGTAAGGGAAGGATCTATGTCAAGGATCTTTTCGACCTGAGTGATCAATTGGTTTACATACCAGTAGAGCATTTCATCCTTGATCAGGTCGGCTACCCCATTCACCTCTTCGAGAGAGAGGTGAATACCTTTCTCCAACAAACGAGAACTAATAGATTCAAGGTGTTTCTGGTCAATCTTCAGAGGATCCATAAATTTTGTTTCTTAGACCTTTTTCCCATTGCCAGGTTCAGAGATTGGGAAACAACTGGATCAATAACGGCTTCTATCCCCGAAACCCGTTCCCTCTCGATTGCCCATTCCTCGGACTTTTTCCATGTCGACTAAACCTTCTGATTCTTTTCGGCAAATCAAAGTGTCCGTGACAACCAGGTATGGGAGTTACCTTCGCAGGGAATTTTTGAGTAATCGCTCACCTCTTTATGGGAAACCTTCATGTCAATTTGCCCCACACTCGTTAGACCCGTTCGTAAATTTTATTCCATATCGCCATGCGAGATTCGAATCCTTTCCATCCCCAAACCGCCTGTCTGCCACAGGTAGATTGGCAACATAGGGAAACAGGGGGTATCTGTTCCCCATGTAGTGATTGAAATAACGCCCCTCTGCTTAGCCCCATGATGGATATCAGAGACTATTCAACCTTTTCAGACAATATCAAAGTCTCTCGTTTAAGAGGAGACGGGACATAGACCAGGTTGATTTCTATCTTTCCCAGGGTCTTTCCCTTGATAGCCATCTTTGGGATCGTGACGTCCAAAGTTCCTTCGGTAATACCTTCAGGCTGAAGAGCCTTCCAAAACGGATAAACCTTATCAATTTTCTCTTCAGGTTTAAAAGGGATCGGCTTCCCAGCATCATCCAGGTACTCGAAGGTAACCGCCTGGATATCCAGGATATCTTTCGATTTATTGGTGATCTTGATGTTACCCCTGAGGTTCGGCGTCTCGACGATCTCTTTAGAAGCTGTGTCTACGACCGTAAGGACTTTAAGGTCGCTAAGTTCCACAAGAAAATTCTGGCCCTTAAGCTCAGACTTCTGAGGAGCCAAATTCTTTGTGATTCGCTCCTGCTTGGGACCCTCCACCTTCTTTTCCTCCTTAGAACAACCCAATAATCCAATGATCAAGCATAAAGCTACAAATATGAATATCTTTTTGAAATGCATACAATGTCCCCCTTTCTTGGGTAGTAAAAGTTAATAGGAATATTAGACACTTAGATCCCACACCTTTTTTTAGATCTCCCGCCTCCTTTCTCATTCTTACCAGCTCTTGTTAGATCCTGGTAAGCGTCCCTTCGAAACTTCATAAAAAAACCCGCAAAGAAGCTGTTTGGAGTTCTTTGCGGGTTTTTATTGCGTCCTAAAAAGGACTCTTGGCAACTAAATTTGATTCTTTTATATACTATTTTCTGCTGAATGTCAAGATAAATCGTTAACAGATAAATCGTTCATCTTCTAATAATCCTATTTCCACACATCAAAACCCAGTCTTAAAATACAGCTTTCCAACGAGGCTTACGAGGCTTAGTCTTTTTCGGGGTAGTTTCCTTGAAAGAAAAATAATCAGAAGAATTTTTATTGGGTTTCGATTTTGACTTTTCCTTGTAAAGGATTTCCAGTCTTTCTTCCTGCTGTGCTGTTAACATTTGCTTTTGATCGAAATCCCCTAATGCAGATTTGACAAATTGGTCTTCATTCTTGGTTAATTTATACTGGTTTAATCCTGACGTAACCCATTCAAGTCTTTCTTTATTCATCACGACTCCTTTCCACCCCGATGACCGGGTTCTTTAAATTCTTAGGACTATTTTTCTCTGAAGCCCTGTTTTTCCATTACTTCTTCCACCCACAAATTTTTTCCCATGAAAAAGGGGCTTGCCTTCGACCCGAGCTCAGGCCGAGGGGCTCAGGGTTGACCCTGAGCGGCGCTTTCTACAAGGCCCTGAAGGGTGGAGCTTGGTGCCGCTGAAGGGGTCAACGGGTAGAGATATGCGATTCGCTATAGGAGCTATCTTAACTCCTACCCTTGGGTCTCTTGTTCGATTCGAGGATCTTTTTTCTGATGCGCACGGAAGATGGGGTTACCTCAACCCATTCATCTTCTTTAATAAACTCGATGGCCTGCTCAAGGCTAAGAATCTTCGGTGGAATGAGCTGCAAGGCTTCGTCCGATCCTGCTGCCCTCATATTGGTTAGTTTCTTTTCCTTGGTCACATTAACATCCAGATCGTTCTCTCTTGAATTTTCACCAATCACCATCCCCTCGTAGACGGATGTATTCTCCTTTACGAAGAGTGTCCCTCTAGGCTGAAGGTGATAAAGGGCATATGCGGTCGTCTTTCCTGACCGATCCGCAATCAGAGTTCCGGTAGAGCGTTTTATAATAGGGCCATGCCACGGCTCATAACCATCGAAAATGTGGTTGAAGAGCCCTGTCCCCCTTGTATCGGTGAGAAACTGGGAACGAAAACCGATCAACCCTCTGGATGGGATCCTGAATTCGAGGCGGACCCTGCCGTGGCCATTGTTGTTCATCTTCTGCATCTTGCCTTTACGGATACCTATCTGCTGTGTCACAACACCTATGAATTCTTCTGGGATATCGATGACCAGATGCTCCATGGGTTCGTGGAGGATACCGTTCACATTTTTTGTAATGCTCTCCGGCATAGACACAGAAAGCTCATAGCCTTCCCTCCTGATCATCTCGATCAGGATCGCAAGCTGCAGTTCTCCTCTTCCCATCACTTTGAAAGAATCTGTGGAATCAAAGTCAACCTTGATTGACACGTTATAGAGGAGTTCCTTTTCAAGCCGCTCCCTCAGGTTTCTCGATGTGACATACCGTCCATCTTGGCCGGAAAAAGGGGATGTATTTACAGAAAAAACCATGGAGATGGTGGGTTCATCCACCGCGATTCTCGGAAGAGGCTCCATCTTTTCAATATCAGCGATGGTATCACCAATATTGATCCCTTCAATCCCGGCCAGGGCAACGATATCACCTGCCCGGGCCTCTTTAATTTCGATTCTTTCAAGCCCCTTGAAACCATAGAGCAATGTGACCTTTGTCTTGACCGGTTCCCCTTTGCCGTTGATCATCGATACCCAATCCCCGACTTTGACCGAGCCTGAGAAGATCCTTCCTATGGCAAGCCTGCCCACGTAATCGTTATAGTCGATGTTGGTGACCAAAAGCTTCAGGGGCTCTTTTTCATCCCCTTCAGGGGGTGGGACGGCGTGAAGGATGAGCTCAAACAGGCACTGAAGGTCTATTGCATTCTCATCAGGACTGAGTTTCGCAATCCCGAGCTTTGCATTGGTGTAGACGATCGGAAATTCAAGCTGTTTCTCTGTGGCATCGAGGTCAATAAAGAGATCATAGACCTCGTTTAACACCTCTTGGATCCTTGCATCCGTACGGTCTATCTTGTTAATCACAAGGATAGGAGGAAGATTAAACTCAAGGGCCTTTTTCAGAACGAATCTTGTCTGGGGCAAAGGGCCCTCCGAGGCGTCGACGAGGAGCAGTACACCGTCAACCATCTTGAGCGTCCTTTCCACCTCTCCGCCGAAATCGGCATGACCTGGCGTATCGACAATATTGATCTTGACTCCCTTATATTCGATCGCTGTATTCTTTGCCATGATCGTAATGCCCCGCTCCCGCTCTAAGTCAATATTGTCCATCACCCTTTCCTGGACCTTCTCGTTCAAACGGAAAATGCCTGACTGCTTGAGCAAGCCATCGATGATCGTTGTCTTTCCATGATCCACATGGGCAATCAGAGCTATGTTTCGCAAATCTTCACGTTTCATAAACTCCTCGTGGACCCTGTTTGATAGGATTCGGTTCTGAAAACGTTCTGGGGCCGCTTTGTGAAGTATTTTTTGCCATCTCGTCTCCCGTTATGTTTAGAGATAGACTGAAGGTTAGGGATGTTACCATGCCACACGGGATCAATACGATTCGTCTTGAACAGAGATTTCAAGACCCCCAATTCCTGATCTGTCACAAAGGTCATGGCAATGCCTGCCCGTCCCATTCTCCCCGTCCTTCCTGTCCTGTGCGTGTAGGATTCCAGGCCGCGAGGATAGTCATAATTAATCACATGACTGACGTGCCTGAAGTCGAGTCCGCGACCGGCAAGGTCCGTGGCAACCATGAAGGTAATCTCATTTCGACGGAAACGCTCGAAGATCGATGTTCGCCTCGATTGCTCCAGTCCTCCATGGATATATTCTATCGATTTAAATTTTCCTTCCAATTCCTTGATGAGTTTCTCACCGTGATGTCGTGAATTGCAAAAGATGATGGCTTGGGAGATCTTCTCCCTTTTTAGGTATTCGATCAGAACATGGAGCCGGTCCCGTCGCCCCGTATACTGAAAATGGTGAGCAAGACTCTGCGGAGCCATCTGTTCATTATTCAATTCCACTCTGGTGGGTTCTTTCAGATAGGTTTTAATCAATCGATTGATCTCTTCGGGCATCGTCGCCGCAAAAAACAACGTCTGGTGCTCGTGGATCAGACAGGACATGATGAAGTCCATATCTTCAATAAAACCCATCTTCAGCATCTCATCCGCTTCATCGAGAACAAGCGTGCGGACAAAAGAGAGATCGATCGATGTGGTATGAGAAAGGAAATCAATCAATCGTCCAGGTGTTGCGACGAGGATATGGACCTTGTCCCTTAATTTAGCTTTTTGAATCTCCATCGAGAAACCGCCAAAGATGGCAAAGGGGACGACATCTATCAGTCTCGAAATTTTATCAATCTCTTCCACATATTGAAGTGCCAGTTCACGGGTAGGAACCAGGATGAGGGCCTGGATGGCATTGAGCGAAGGATCAATCATCTGAACCAGCGGAATACCGCAGGCGGCTGTTTTACCTGAGCCGGTCTCTGCCCGGGCCAGAAGATCCCTGCCACTCAGGATAGAGGAAAAGGTTTTTTCTTGGATGGGTGTTAGATCCTGATATCTCATGTCAGTGAGGGCGTTCAGGATTTGTGGCTTTAAATCTAATTCTGAAAACTTCATCGGTAATCCTTAAATAACTCAGTCGATCTTAAACAAAGTTATCCCTTTCCTTTTTTTACGCCAAGCCAATGATTTCCACGATTTCACGCGACTCGGAGGAAAGATACGATCAAATCACGCAGAAATGGGTTGGAAGACTCAGTGTGGGCTCGCCTCTTTCTCATAGAGGAGGGAAAATACTCCCCTACAATCAGCGAGGAGAACTCTATTTTTATAGACTATTATATACCCGTTTGAACTGAAAAGCAAGAAAATCGTAAACCTAAAATTTTGGACATAAAATAAGGCAAAAGAGAGATCATGTTGGTCTACCCTCTTAGTTTCGGATCGGAGATATCGCGGAGGCCATCGGCGATGAGGTTGAAGGAGAAAACAGAGGTGAAGATGGCGAGGCCGGGAAAGAGAGAAAGCCAGGGAGCATTGGTGAGTTGATCCAGACCGTCTCGGATCATGGCACCCCAACTTGGGGTTGGGAGGTCGGACTCCAAGACCGATAAAGCTTAAACTCGCTTCCACGATGATGGCGGTCGCGACCCATAAAGTTCCCATCACCAGGATTTCTCCAAAAATATTGGGCAGGACATGAATGAACATAATCTTCCCATCATTTTGGCCCACAGCCCGGGCCGCCTCAATATACTCTTTTCCTTTGACAGAAAGTGTTGACCCACGAGCCAAGCGTGCAATACGGGGGGTGAGGGCAACACCAATGGCAATGACGATCTTGATCAGACCTGGACCCATGATGGCCAAGACGAGAAGTCCCAAGATCACAATGGGGAACGACATGAAGATGTCAATAAAACGAAGAACGAGATTGTCAATCCTTCCTCCTTTATAGCCTCCGATCATGCCAAGGGGGATGCCTGCTGCCATGGCGAAGAGGACAGATAGGATTCCCACGACGAGTGAGACTCTGGATCCCCAGAGGATCCTCGAAAATTGATCCCGTCCATAACTATCTGCGCCAAAAGGATGTGCCCAGCTCGGAGGGGCATGCTGAACATTCAGGTCCTGTGAAATGGGGTCATAAGGAGAAATCCAGGGAGAGATCAGGGCGATGATGACCACAGCAAAAGCCATGAACAGACCCGACCACGGAGGTCTTATTGCTTTTAAATGTCTTGATAAGAATTTCTCTTTGGCTGATTGGCATAGTACCTTCTTAATGATATTCGATCCTCGGGTCAATGAGGCTATAAAGTAAATCGGTGATCAGGTTAAAGAGAAAGACGAAAGCAGAGAAGATGATGATCACGGATTGGAGGGCAATATAATCCCGGTCCTTTACGGCAAAGACCATCATCTTTCCCAAACCCGGTCTGCTGAAGATGATCTCCGTCAGCACCGAGCCTCCCATCAAGATGCTCATATAGATTCCAATCACCGTGACCGTTGGAATCAGGGCATTCCGAAGAGCATGTTTATAGATGACCACCCTCTCATGAAGACCCTTTGGCCCTTGCTGTTCTCACATAGTCTTCCCTGAGCACGTTCAACATGGAGGAGCGCACCATCCGACTGATAAAGGCGGTCATGATGATGCCCAGGGTGAGGGCCGGGAGAAACAGATGGTACAACCGGCTGCTTAAGTTGCTGAGGTCGCCCCCTCCTAAAACAGGGAAGAGTTGCAATTTGATGGCGAGGATGATACATCAGCAGAATGCCGAGATAGAACTCCGGCATGGAGATGCCTACCAGTGAGAGGATTCTCCCAATATAGTCCGGGGGACGATTCCTCCTTAATGCTGTAATGATGCCTGTTGGGATCCCAAAAAGGATTCCGATAATCATTCCTCCAATGGCCAGATCCAATGTGTAGGGTAATGCCCTGGAGATTTCTTGCGAGATTGGTTTGTTGGTGATTAATGATTTCCCTAAATCTCCCTGACAAAGGTCCTTGAGGAATTTCCCATATTGCACAAGAATCGGTTTATCGAGCCCCATCTGTTTTTCGAGTTGCCGAATGGATTCTGCGGTGGCATACGATCCCAGGGCCGCGACAGCAGGACCTCCTGGAACAATACGGATCAGAAAGAAGACAAAGGTGACCACTGCCCAGAGGGTGGGGAGAACATAAATCATTCTACGGATAGCGTACTTAAGCATCCTTCTTCCCTAATAAGACTTTGTCTCTTTGAACAATAATGACCCTGGCAAGAATGCTTGGGAACCTTTACCAAGTGGTATTTTTAGGTTTGATGGGTAAAAAAACTTGTTCACAACAAGGACGCCGCTAAAGGTGTCAGAACTGGGGAGTTATTCGTAAAAAGGTTTCCGCTGTAAAACTTTCTCAGCATCCCTGCCAGGGTCACTCGTATGGTTTTGTTCTATCTTTCAAAGAGCTAAATTGATACCTTGCCTAAAATATGGGGCACCCTATCCAAGAGATCGAGTGCCCCATACGATACACACTGGGTCATTATTTACGAATATCCGTCGTTTCTTTGATGGTGGTGACCAAGGTCAATGTGGACCTCATCTCGTATCCCAGATCGACATTCACTTTTCTTGCAAAGACGAACTTTGTGATGCAGAGTGGGAGGGCCACCGCATCCTCGAGGATTTTCTTCTGGGCTTCTTCCCAAATGGCCTTCTGTTTATTAGCATCGGGCTCCACTCTTGCCTTTTCGATCAAATCGTCAATCTTGTTGTAATGAGAAAAATTGGTAATGGCGGTGGGTGTGCCGACGATCGACTTGGAATAGTAGAACTGGGTGAGTATGGGATCAGCGGTTGGAAAACGGGCACAAACATAAAGGACCAAAGGATTCACATCTTTTCGGATTTGCTCGTGGAAGGCGGAATGGGCAATCACGTCCATTTTTAATTTGATCCCGACTCTTCGGAGTTGTTCCTGAATCTGCTCCATGGGTCGGCGGTAATCCGACATTTCTGTGATCACCATGGAGAGATCAAGGCCTTTGGGATAACCCGCTTCTGCTAAAAGTTTTTTGGCCTTCTCCGGGTTAAATTCATACCTTGGAACCTTGTCTGTTCCACCCAGATAATCCATCGGAATGACAGAGACGAGTTTTGTGGTCACATCGGGCCCGAGGAATTTCATCAATTCTTCAATATTGATCGCATGGCAGATGGCTTGTCTGACCCGGATGTCATCCAATGGTTTCTTGGTTAGATTGAAATGAAGGACAAGGGTCTCGCCCGGGCCAAAGATTTCAATGGCTGTTCCCGGTACTTCCCTCATCTTTTTCACCCACGACTGTTCACGCTCGCCTTCCACGATATCGATCTCGCCCTTCCGATAGGCCATCTCTCGGCTGCTGGCATCGGGCATGAACCAGAGCTCAATCCGGTCGAGTTTTGGTTTTCCCCTGAAGAATTCTGGATGTCTCACCTCCACCACTTTTTCTTTGGGGATATATTCTTTCAACATGAAGGGACCGGTTCCGATCGGATCGAACTTAAACTTATCCCCTTTCTCCAGTACTGCCTTCTTCGATACGATGTATCCACCATGGTAGTTTGTCAAAATCCCCAGAACAGAAGGAATGGCACTCTTGAAAGTTATTCGGACCGTATACTTATCGATGACGTCTACTTTGTCCAGAGCGGAATAATCTGCTGCAAAACCTGAAGTAGTCTTATTAGCGGCCTTCTCCAGAGAGAACTTCACATCCTCTGCGGTCAATTCCCCGTAGCCCTTGTGAAACTTCACCCCTTTACGGAGATAGAATGTCCAGACCAGACCGTCTTTTGAATGTTCCCATCTTTCAGCCAGATCAGGCTCAATCTTTTCAGGGTTAATGTCTTCGGGTTTGAAGCGGACCAAGCCATTAAACATTGGGTCAATGCAGGCATAGTCGATCGTGGTGGTCCCATAATGGGGATCGAGGGACCGGATATCCGAAGCCTTTAAGGCCATCCTCACCACCTTCTCCTGAGCGAAAGCAGGAGAGATGAGACAAATCCCCACCAAAATGGCTGCCAATAGAAAAAATAAACCGTGCTTTGAGATTTTCATCTTAGTCCTCCTTTTCCTTCATTTTTTATATTTATTTCTATTTACTTATTGCTATTCTCTTACCACCTCCCCTTCGTTCACATTGGATAAATGACGGCTTGGGATAAATGACGGCTTGAAAAGGATACAATTTTGTTTCTCGGTTTCTACAGCGCCATTTATTAATACCATAAGTGACGATTTTGTCAATCCTTACCGATTCATTTTAGACCCGTAATTACACTCTTTTCGAATGGAACAGGTCTGACAGAGAGGCTTTCTCGCCCCGCAGGTTCTTCGACCATGCCAGATAAGAAGATTTGAAAAATGGGTCCACTCCTCTTTGGAGACGATTTCCATCAAATCGAACTCAATCTTTGTAGGATCATCGTTATTCGTCAGACCGATTCTCTGACTCACCCTGTGAACATGAGTGTCGACCACAATGCCGGGACTTCCAAAGACATTTCCCAAAATGACATTCGCTGTCTTCCTGCCCACTCCTGGAAGGGTGACCAATTCCTCAAGGGTTTTTGGGACGTCTCCCCCAAACCGTTTTACCAGTTCCTGACAACATTTCTGAATCGACTTGGCTTTATTTCGATAGAATCCGGTTGGCCGGATCTCCTCTTCCAATTTGGTCAAATCTGACTCTGCAAAATCGTTTGCCGAACGGTACTTTTTAAATAGGTCCACCGTGACTTGATTGACCTTCACATCCGTGCACTGGGCAGAGAGGATCGTGGCGATTAGAAGTTCGAGGGGACTGGAGAACTTTAGAGCAATCCTTGTGTCGGGTATCTCTTTCGATAGGATTTTGATGATTTCTTTAACTCTTTTTTTTAAGTCTTCTTGTTTTTTCATCCCTACCTCCCATTAAACGATGAACGATGACAATGAACTTAAGTAGGTTTCCTCCTGTTCAAAAACGCCTTTATCTCATCGCCATCCATCGCGTTGAGGACATCACCGGGTTCCAGCCATCCCTTTCGTCCGATTCCCACGCCGAAATAGGTGTCCTTCAACCCCTCTTCATCGTGGGCATCAGGGTTAATGGCAATTTTGATGCCTTTCTCTTTGGCATATTTGCATAGTCTCCAATCGATGTCCAATCGATAAGGATGGGCATTGAGTTCGATGGACACTCCCGATCGGCTTGCCTCATCCATGATGCGCATCATATCAATGGCATAGGGTTCTCTGGCCAAGAGAAGCCGACCGGTTGGGTGCCCCAGGATGGTCGTATAAGGATTTCCCAAGGCTTTGATCACCCTTTGAGTCATTTCCTCCCTCGACAGATTGAAATGGGAATGAACCGAGGCGATCACAAAGTCGAATTGTTTGAGAATCGCTTCATCGTAATCCAATGATCCATCCGGAAGGATGTCCGATTCAATTCCTTTAAAAATAGTGAACCCCTCCATTTCCTGATTCACTTGATCGATCTCTTTCCATTGTTTCTGAAGTTTATCGAGAGTCAGACCTCCTGCATAACGAGCAGATTGGCTGTGGTCAGAAAGACCGATATAGGAAAACCCCATCTTTTTTGATGCCTGAGCCAACCTTCGGATTGAATGTGTTCCATCGCTATAAAAAGAATGGACATGAAAGATTCCTTGGATATCTTGATTCTCGACCAAACGGGGAAGTTGATGGATCTCGGAGACCTCAATCTCTCCTTGATTCTCCCTCAGCTCCGGGGGGATGTAGTCGAGGCCCAATGCATCGAAAATTCCCTCCTCCTCTTTACAAGAGATGATTCTGCCATTCCGATGAAGCCCTTTCTCACTTAGATTCAAACCCATGACCTTCGCTTTTTCAAACATGGAATTCCAATGTCCAAGGCTTCCCGTATAGCAGAAGAGAAAATAGGGGAAAGCCTGGTCTGGGGAGGTACGGAGATCGACTTCCAATCCTGAAAAGAGGGAGTATCGGCCACTCGCTTTTTCCTTAAATCGGACGACTTCCACTTCAGGAAGTTGGGAAAAGGCCGTCAAAACCTCTTGAGGACGTTCGGTGCTCAACACCAGGTTAATATTTCTCACGACTTCCATCTTTCTTCTCAGGGAGCCAGCGAGGCTTCCTCGAGTGACTCTGGGATGGGAGAGAATCTTTTTAAGAATTTCCTGGGCGGGTTCGATCACCTCTCCATAGAGATATTGGCCTTGATATTTCTTGACCTGTTGAATGCCCTGAAGAATCTTCTCCTGGGATTTTTGACCGAACCCTTGAAGATCCATCAATCGATTTTCGAGACAGGCGTATTCTAATTCACCGATCGTTTTGATATCGAGTCTGTCATAAAGGGTTTTAATCTTTTTGGGTCCGAGACCAGGAATTTTGAGCATCTCCAGATGGCCTGGGGGAATGGAGGTTTTTAAATCTTCATAGAGTTGGACCGTTCCTGTGGTGACTAGTTCGGTGATGTGGTGAGCTAACGTCTCACCGATTCCTTTGATTTCTCTGAGACGATCCTCTCGGATGAATGTCCCCAGATCTTCTTCTAAGAGTTCGATCGATCTTGCTGCATTAGAATAGGCCTTCACCTTGAAAGGGCTTTCCCCTTTTAGCTCGAGGAGCAAAGCCACCTCTTGAAGAATGGTACTCACCTCTTTGTTACTCTAGTACTTGCTTAAGCATGTAAAGAATTTTAACTGGAATCACCCTCTCTTTCCATCGAGATGGGACAACTTTAACACAAGGGAGACAAAAATTGTCACTCTTTCTCTTAAATTTTGAAGGGGTTAAAATAAATTTCTTATTAATATCAAAGAATTAAATATTGCCGGATTTGGTATAGAAAATGCTATCAATTAGCGTAAAGTCCAATAGAAAAGGTGGAAAGCCATGCTAAAGGATAACGAAGATACCGTGCTTACGACTCAGGAGGCCTGTCATTACCTTCGCATTTCAAGACCTACCTATCTGAAATACCTTTACATAGGAAGGATTAAAGGAGCGAAGGCTGGGAAAGGGTGGAAGGTTCTCAAATCAGAGTTGGACCGATTTCTAAAAGGGGAAACTGGGCATCCCCAGGCAGCCTGAATCTGCCGGCATTGAGAATAGATCAAGGGGAGAAGCCAGGTGAAAGAATTAGAAGATAAATTGGATGATTTTGAAGAGAAGATCGATGAGGAGAAGTTAAAGTGAAACCAAGGGATTGATTCAAACTTTTCTCCAGACCCTGAAGGCCTTTCGACTCTATGAGGCCAATCATCCCATTCTGTTAAAATTTTTAGAACGGCTGAGGAAAGATTTTGATAACTATTTTGATGAATTCGATTCTTTCTCCCTCCAGATCGGGGAGCAACGGCTCTATCTACCAGGGGAAGGTGGTCTATGAAAGTCAAGATGTCAAAGAAAGTTTGGCCTTTGTCTTTTTCAAAGACGGGGTCCGAGAACTCCAATTTTCAAAGGGTTTGGAATTCAGGGAGATCTTCGATTTCCTCAATGTGGTGAGAAAAAGTGACTTCCTCAACCGCATGGAGGATGATCTCGTCACTCTGCTCTGGGAAAAAGATTTTTCTCACATCACCTTCACCACCGTGGATGAATTTTTGGAGGGAAGCGGCATCTTTGTCCCTGCGACCGAGGCGGATTTGATAAAAAGATCAGAATACAAAAGTTCCTGGGAGGAATGGTTTCAAGAAAAGTCAGATGACGGGCAGACTCAAAGCCCTCATGGCCCTGAGATAGAAGAATTGGAGCAAGCGATCAACCCAGCTCCAGGCCAATCCTTAGTCCAGGCCTGTCAGCTCACTCCTGATGAGAAGGAAGCGATCCAACCGGGAGGCACAGCAAGAGCAACAGCCTGAATATATCTTTTTCTTAATTAATAACCTGATCGAAATCCTACTTCATCTCGGCGAGGATATGGACGCCTATGAGAATATGATTTCCTTCTTCGATCGGGTCATCGAATACCTTCTCGAGCAGAAAGAGGTGGAAAAAGCGGTGACGCTTTTGAAGAGCCTCAACGATACCATGGAATCCATGGTCCTGAAGGATAAGCAGATTTTTGCCATTCGTCGCATTCTCGAGAAGTCCTCCAGCCCCCATCACGTTGGACTTTTAGGAAAAGCGATGAAAGGAAACGGCGAAGTCCCCTCAGAGTCAATCCTCCAATATCTTCGATTCCTTACCCAGCAGGCCGTCGAGCCCCTCTGTCATTTGTTGGGCGAGTTGGAATCCGGCAAATGGAGAAAAGCGATCTGTGATCGATTGGCCGAACTTTCTCGAGAAGAGATTGAAACGCTGATCAAATTCTTAGCGGACCCTAACCCCTTTCTGGTCAGCCATATCCTGTACATTCTTGGAAAGATCGAACATCCCTCTACGGTTAAATATTTAGGTCATTTAGTAGTCCACAAGGATTTGAAAGTGAGAGAAGAGACCCTCCAGGTGCTCAATAAATTTGGGGAAAAGGGGAGGGACCTGATTCAAACATTTTTGAAGGATTCTGTATCTGGGATCAGAGCCAAAGCCGCGCTCATTTTGGCGAAAAATGCCAAGGCGGAGGCGGTGAAGCCCCTCACAGAGATTATCCTTTCTGAGGATTTTTATAAACGAGATTATGATGAGAAAGCCTCTTTCTTCAGGGCCCTGGGTGAGACAGGGTCGAAAGAGGTGATACCGATATTGAAGAAGATGGCCAAGAAAAGAAGGTGGTTTCAAAAGGCAAAATGGGATGAGATGCGGCTGTGCGCCAACCAATACCTTGAAGATGATGGGGGCAGAAGAAAGAGGGCAAAGGTTGAGAAGCACAACGCTGAAATGGATACATCGGTTCATAAAGGAGAGAAGATGGACGTCATACAACCCACGACCCAATCCAAAAGGCGAAGCCCAAGACCGCCCGAGGCATGGATCCAGATCTATCAAAACTGGGGAACAACCTTGTCACCAAATTTCATGTGCTGATGAGGATTTCTCAGATATACGATTCTAAAAATGTGGCCCTCCATCAATTCATTCAGGAATCCCTCGAGACCATTAACACACTGATCAAGAGGGAAGGGATCCTCTCCCTCAAAATTGTAAAGGATGATATCTTCCTCAACGAGCAACGATTGCGCTATTCGGTGGAGGGATTTACCAGTTTTAAATATCTTTTGACCCAATGGAAAAAAAAGTTAATCGGTGAAGTGATTTTCAGGAGCCTGGTGGACGAAAGAGTGCTGAAGGATTTTGTCTATACCTTGATGAAGCTGGAAGAAGGTTGTGAAGAGAATGCAGCCCTTTTCAATGAAGCGTTGGCCAGCCACCATATCACCCTGATCGTGGTGAACCCCTTGAAAGCCGTTGAGGGGGAGGAGGACGCCTTTTCCCTCCGGAAGGAAGATCAACGGGAGGTAGGGAAGAAGGTATTTTTTGAGACGATCGGGACGATCAAAGAGGTGATCACCAATATCAAAGGGAAGCAGCATGCCGATGTCAGAAAATTGAAGAGGCTCGCTCAGAAGGCCGTCCATCTCGTCATGGAGGATGAATCCATCCTGCTGGGAATGACGACGATCAAAAACTATGATGAATATACCTTCAACCATTCCGTGAATGTCTCGATCTATTCCTTAGCCATGGGAAAGCGATTGGGATTCTCGAAAAAGACCTTGACGGAATTAGGCATTACGGGCCTGCTTCATGATATCGGAAAATCAAAGATTCCAATAGAAGTTTTGAATAAACCTGCTTCCCTCAACGATGAAGAATGGGGGACGATGAAAAAACATCCCTTGACGGGGGTGGAGATCCTCCTCAATCTAAAGCAATTGGGGGAGATCAATCCCAGGATGGTGATCGGCATCTTCGACCACCACCTCAAGAGCGATCTGTCAGGATATCCGAAACTCTTTCGGAAAAAGGAGATAAGCCTCTTCGGAAGGATCATTCAGATTGCGGATTCCTATGATGCCATGACGACCCCCCGGATTTATAAGAAAGTTCCCTATACACCGGAGCAGGCCCTTGCCGTCATGCTGAGGGAGAGGACCGTCCATTTCGATCCCATCCTCCTCAAAATCTTTATTGGTCTTGTTGGAATTTATCCCATTGGGTCCTTGGTTCTACTCAATACACGTGAAATGGGAATTGTCTACAAACCCAGTCACGATCCTAAATGGTTGGACCGCCCCATCGTCATCCTGGTTGCTCGAGGAGGAGAAAGGGGAGGTGAAAAAAGAGGTGGCTGACCTGACCGAAACGGATGGGGCAGGCCGTTACAAACGAAACATTGTCAAGACCTTAGACCCTTTTAAATACCACATCGACATCGCCAAGTATTTTTTGTGAGAGTGAAGAAGAAGTTTCTAAAAGGGTTAAACGATATGATTCTTTCCCCTAAGTACCTAAGGGGAAGGGCAAAGTTCATGGAACCAAAAGGACATAAACAAATCGTTCTCCGTCTGAGGTGGGTGACCATTATTATCACTTCTTACCTCATTTTATTCGGTCGTGGGATTGCCTCACCCCCATTACTTCCCTCCGTCATCATTCTCTTTTATCTCTTTTCCAATCTCATCGCTTACTTCCTTCCCTCATCGTATTTTATAAAACTCTCTTTCTTCACCATGATCCTACTGTTCGATACCTTCATGGTTTCTTTAGGAATTTACATTACCTCCCAATTTAATACAGATTTTTATCTGGTCTATTTTTTGATCATCCTTTTTGCCTCCATCGCTCGGAATTTCAAATTATTAATGATTAATGCAGTGGTGATCTGTGGAATTTATGGCTGGTTCCTTTGGACGAAAGGATGGGATATGAAGTCATTGGAGGAAGGGATTCTGTTGCGGATTCCCTTCATCTTTATTATGAATATTTTTTATGGATTCCTTATTCAGTCCTTCCAAGAAAAGACCCATCGGATCAAAAAAGAGCTAAGAGAGGTTGAAGAATCTGAGCTCAGATATCGACAAATTGTAGAGGGGGCTCATGAGGCCGTGGCGATTTTAGAGGAGAATCGAATAAAATTTTTTAATGGGCGGCTACCTCAATTGACTCTTTATACTCCTGAAGAATTAACAGGGATGGAATTTAAAAAGATCATGGATGGGTTTTGTGCAGACCAGATGAAAGAAGATTCCCATCCGAACTCAGGTCCGGAGGGGGAACCTATCCTTCAGCAAGCCAATGTGGTTCAAAAAAATGGGGGGAAGAGAAAGGTGGAAGTCAGCCGTGTGCAGTTCTTCCACCCCACAGGTGAAGCCCATACCATTGTTTATCTGAAAGATATTACCGATAAGAAACAGATGGAGGAATGGCTGATTCAATCCGAGAAATTAAAGGCCCTGGGGGAGATGGCTGCCGGGGTAGCCCATGATCTCAATAATGTCCTAGGAGCGATATTGGGGAGGGTCCAGTTGATCCAGTTGGGGCTCATCAGGAAAAAGAGCGAATCCGTAGGAATATCGGATGATATGGTTCGGAAAGAATTAGAAATTATCGAGCAGGCGGTAACCGATGGGGCTCATACGATCAGAAAGATTCAGGAATTTTCGCCTCCCAAAACGGATGAGTCTCTTTTTGTTCTTCTGAATGTCAATGAGCTCATAGAGGGGACACTCGAATTAGTCAAAACCAAGATCAAGGACGAGGCTGAGGAAAAGGGTATTCCCATCAATGTTCAAACAATCAAAGATGACGTCTGTTGGGTGATGGGAAACCAAGGAGAATTGAGAAAGGTATTTTTGAATATTTTCCTCAACTCGATTGATGCGATGCCCAAAGGAGGAACGATCACATTTAAGGCGATGAGGGTCAATGGGACTGTTTCCATCGAGGTGAGCGACGATGGGATTGGAATACCAGAATCCATTAGGCATCGTGTCTTCGATCCCTTCTTCACCACCAAGGGAGTTCAACGGTCAGGTTTGGGGCTTAGTATCTGTTATGGAATTATTCAACGGCATCATGGGGAGATTAAAGTAGAAAGCCAAGAGGGGATTGGAAGCACTTTTATGATTAAACTTCCCCTCGCTAAAGCGGGAGAGCTGTTGTAGGAGAGAAAGAAAATGGAGAAAGAGGTTAAACAATCCATGACCATCCTTGTGATTGATGATGACGACCGGGTCCGAACCCTTCTCAGAGATATCCTCCTGTTTGAAAGACATCAAGTGATCGAAGCTTCGGATGGGGAATCGGGAATGAGGTATTTAGAAAAAGGTGGATTGGTTGATATGGTCTTGACCGATTTAGGAATGCCCTTGAAAAATGGTTGGGAAGTGGCTAAATGGATAAAAAAGGAACTCCCTCAAATCCCCGTCGTCCTCATCACCGGATGGGGAACGAATTTAGATGAAGAAAAAGTCAAAGAATCAGGTATCGATATGATCATCGGGAAACCCTTCCAGGTGAATGAGATACTCGAGACAGTCCATCTTTTTATGAAAGTTCATTAGGGGATAACCTCACGTTTTCAATCAATTCCTTTTCGAAACCTTAAGATTTTTCCTTACTCTTCTCCCCATCACCCTATCTCCTTATCTCCCTATTTTTTTTCGGGGGTGGAGTCGGGGGGGACTTTACACTGCGATCTGTCCCATTCTTCGATCAGTCTTCGGATGATCTCCTGTTGCTGCCGAACAGAAAAGTCGGCATATTTAGGATCTCTTTTTCGATACATCCTCTCAATGAAGTCGATAGAGTTCTGGGTACTTCGGAATTGGGAAAGGATCATCTCACATTTTCTCAATCCCCATCGGGTTTCAATCGAATCCTCCGGGTGAGGGGAGAGCCAGAGGTAGTTTTGGTAGAGATGATAGAAGCTAACCAGTTGACCTCTTTGGATAGGAATCAAGATGACTTCCATCATTCCTCTTACGGTATCTTGGTCTAGGCCATTTGATTCTATAAGATGACGAAGGTGGTCCATCAATAAAATGACTTTCCCATCTCGGTTAGGTGTGCTATGGATTTCCCATAGAGGAGAACCTTCCGGACACTTTCCCTTGCGACATTGTTGGTATCCTTCCAAGACGATGGGAACCCTCTCTCTGAGATAGTGAACCGTGTAATCGAAAACCTTTTCCATTTTGTACCACGGATCATAATCCGTTGGGTCGATCCTTTTCGCCACCGCCTCTACAAAATCAGTATAACCTTCTGAGAAACTTCCGGAGTACTGTTCCAGAGAATAGAAGGGGTGTTCCCGAACAGAGAGATATTTCCATTGTCCATTGTTGAATATGGGCCAGCGGAACTTTACCAAACCAGAGTAGATTGTGGATTCCGGTCGGGTGGTGAGAAAATCCCTTTCACTCATCTTCTGGAGTTTGACAGGAGATGTCGCCTCCCAGGTCTGAAGGGGGTGAATCCTGCTCCCATCTAATATGACATGGCCAATGACCCCCGCATGGGATTCCGTGATAAAAAATACCGTTCCAGGGGTGATCGAATCTGGATCAATTCCAACGGGATAGGTATCAAGGGGAAGGGTTCGGGTGGTCGTCTCCGTTAGGATGTGAGAAAGGGCTTTGCGAAACCGGAGATCTTTATGCCACTCCGGATGGGTCGGTAATTTTCCCCATTCTTTGGACCAGTGGCCCATCCATTTGCCATCCTTGGTCGTTGCCGCCGCAGGGAGATGAGCGATCCGAGCATAAATCCACCGAACAGCATAAGGAACATCTGCGCAGTCAATAGGAATTTTATAGCGGATGAAAAAATCCTCCGTAATATTTTCCTCCACCCATTTTCCATACCGAACCTCCTCTTCAACGGTCCATCGGTGGTCTCCCACGCTCCACACCTGAAGAGGGGACTCCTTCATCGGTTGGCTGAAGGAGGGGGTGGCAAAGGAAATTAGAAGCAACAAAACAAGAATGGGCATGCTGTATAATAAAAAGATTGGTAGAAGATTGTCAATAAGGAGGAAATAACGTCTTTTAATAAAAGAGCGCTGCAATCGGTCGTCCTCTTTCCTTTATCTTCTTCCCTTTGGATTGTTCTTATATAATTCCTAACAAATTTCATGCCAAAATAATTTTTTACGTGAAGTCACCCCATTTTATTAGGATTTATCCAAAAGTCATATGGCCTTTTTATAAGAAGGAAAGATTTTTCTTCTTTTTCCATATTTGTTTCCACATTAGACTGATAAAAGATTGTCAACAGGGGCAAAATAGGGTATTTTAAAAATGTCCCTGCACCACATTGGGTGCAGGGTAAAGGCCTTAGGCTTGTGTGGTTTAAGGATGGGTGTTAAAAATTTTAAAGGAGAATGTGGTTTGGATAAAAAAATAAGAATCTTAGTGGCAGAACAAGACTCGAGTTTCTTGAAGATGATTGAAGATTCTTTGAAGGCTTCGGGGAGCCTTTATCATATTGAGAAAGTTTCTTCTGGAGAGGTGTGTTTGAAAATGCTCCAGAGAGAAAAATTTGACATCCTCGTCTTGGATCACTCCCTTCCCGATGGAGAGGGATTGAATTGGCTCCGGAGAATTAATGAATCGGGCATCGGGATTCCAACGATCTTTGTGACGGCCAAAGGGGATCCCCGGTTGGCGATTGAGGCCATGAAAGAGGGGGTTTTTGACTATATCAACCGATCGGCAGAATGTGCCAAGGCCTTTCCCTTTGTGGTGAATCGTGCCATCGAAGGCCATGGTTTGATGCTTGAAAAAGTCAGGCTTCAGAAAGAATTGATTGAGACGAAAAACTTTCTCGAATCCATTGTGGAGAAAGCAGGAGATGCCATCTCCGTGGTCGATCTGGAGGGAAAAGTTCTTTATTGGAATGAAGGGGCGGAACAGATTTATGGATATCAGAAGGAAGAAGTAATGGGAAAAAAGCTATCCCAATTTCTCTATCCCAAGGATGAAAAATTGAGAGGGGAAGAAGAGAAATTGATGGATCAATTTATGGCACGGGTCAGAAAAGGAGAGGTGGTTCCTAATGTGGAGGTGAACCGACAGACTAAAGATGGAAGAGAGATTATCACCAGCATGACGATTTCTCCTCTAAGGGATTCGGAAGGAAGGATCATCGGTGCCTCACGGATCTGCAAAGATATTACCCACTTGAAGAAAGCAGAGGAACGGTTGATCTTGGCTGAAAGGTTGTCCTCCCTTGGAGAACTGACTGCCGGAGTAGCCCATGAACTTCGCAATCCTCTCGCCGGCATCAAGATCAATACCCAGATCCTTTCCAGAAAAAAGGATCTTCCCGAAATGGAGAAGAAGCTTCTGAATAGTACGGAGGAAGGGATTGAAAAGATTCAGAAGATTGTGGATGACATGCTTCATTTTGCCAAACCCAAGGCCTCCCATTTTAAAGAGGAAGAGATCAACGAGGTGGTAGAGAAGAGCTTGGCCATTCTCCAGACCAAATTAAAAAAGGGGAATATCTCCTCTGTCTTCGAGAGAGCGCAGGGGTTGCCCAGACTGAGAATCGATATCCATCAGATCCAGCAAGTCTTGATCAACCTCATGCTTAACTCCATCCAGGCCATGGAGAAAGGTGGGACACTGACCATTCGGACTTTCTCAGAAAATGAAGGTAGGGTTGGGGTTGAGGTGAGAGATACAGGGGTTGGAATTCCCAAACCTCATCTGAAAAAGATTTTCGATCCTTTTTTTACGACAAAATCTGAGGGCACGGGACTTGGCCTCTCCATCACCCTTAAGATTTTAGAAAACCATGGGGCGACCATTGATGTCGTCAGTGAGGAAGGAAAGGGTTCAACCTTTACGATTCATTTTCCCGTCAGTGGAAACAATTAATTCTTGAGAAGTCCCCCTCATCCCTCCCTCTCCCCTGGGGGGAGAGGGGGGATGATGGATGAGGGAAGAGAGAGCTATGCAGTTTAAAATCTTAGTGATCGATGACGAACCCATCCTGAGGGATTCTCTTGAGGTCGCTTTAAAGACATTCGGTTATGAGGTTCTGACTGCCCAGACAGGGGAAGAAGGCTTGGACCGATTCAAGAAGGAAAACCCTGACCTCGTTCTTCTGGATCACTGGCTCCCCGGAATCAACGGAGATGAAGTGCTTCGCAGAATCAAGGAGGAAGACTCCGAAATCCCCATCATCATCATGACAGCCCAAGGATCGATTGAAATGGCCGTCAACTCGATGAAGATGGGAGCTTTTGATTTTCTTGTCAAACCCTTTGAGCTGGACCAGGTTGAAGACTTGATTAAGAAGGGACTTGACCGAGTTCGTTTAAAAAAGGAAGTGGAATGGCTCCGAGCGCAATACCAGGAAAAGTTTCGTTCTGGAGGGATCATCGGAGTGAGTCAGGAGATGAAGGAGGTTTTGGAATTAGCTGAAAAGGTTGCCCAGGGTTCGGAGACGACCGTCCTGATCGAAGGGGAGACGGGTACAGGGAAAGAACTTCTTGCTGAATATATCCATTTTTTAAGCCCACGTTCTTCCTTTCCTTTCATCCCGATTAACTGTGGCGCTATCCCCAAGGATCTCTTTGAGAGTGAGCTCTTTGGCTATGAAAAAGGTGCCTTCACCGGTGCATTGGAAAAGGGAAAGATGGGAAAGGTGGAGGCCGCAGAAAAGGGGACTCTCTTTCTCGATGAGGTGGGGGAGCTTTCTCCATCGGCACAGGTGAAGGTCTTGAGAGTTCTTGAAGAGAAGGAATACTTTAAGGTGGGAGGGGTTGATAAGAAAAAGGCGGATATACGGATCATCGCGGCAACGAATAAAGATTTAGACTCCGAGATCAAGAAAGGAAATTTTCGTGACGATCTCTATTTCAGGCTTAATGTGGTCAGGCTGCAGATCCCTCCTCTGAGGGAACGTAAAGAGGATATTCTTCCACTCTTTCGTTTCTTTATAAATCGATTTAACGAACAATTTAAAAAGGGATTTGTTCAGATATCAAAAGAGGCCGAGGAGAAAGTCCTCTCCTATCCCTGGACTGGAAATATTCGTGAACTTCGAAATGCCGTTGAGCGAATCGTTCTTCTGGAAAAGGGAGATACGATTCTCGGCAAACATCTCTCTTTTCTTTCCGAAGGGACTGAACCTCCTGAAGAGGGAGTTCCATTCAAACCCCGTCTTCCATCTCAGGGAATTGTTTTAGATGAAGTCGAGAAACATTACATTCTTGAAGCATTGAAAATCAAAAAAGGGAATAAATTACAAGCCGCCAAAATGCTCGGTATCTCCAGATCCGCCCTGCTCTATCGCATGCAAAAGCATGGAATTAAAACGGGAGAATAGTTTCTTGCTCCTCTTCATACGGCATTAATTTTATAAAGACCCCCAAATAAAGTCTCAAATAATGCTTCCACCTACGAATGTTCACACCAAGATAGCAGTGAAAGGTGACGATTACCAAGAGAAAGTTAGCATAAATACATCTAACTCTAAAGTTCAATATCGGGGGTTACAACATCTGTTGCAGGGAGAGCGACTTAAGAAAAGTTCTGCTTTCGGTTCTTAGTAATCTTGCGATATGATGAGCCACTTGCCTTGTTCTAAAATCATGGAATAAGTTATTTTCACTTTGCTACTAATATTAGTGAAAATCCAAATCGCTTCAGCGGTTGCTTTGTTCCCTTTGATCTCAATTTTAATATCTTTGTTTGTTGCGGGTCCAAGTAGCTTAAATCTCTCAGGGAGTATCTTGATATATTCATCACGGAAAACAATTTTGTTGCTAGTCTTAATTTTAGCTTCGGGATGAAATAATGGGGCAATAGCTTTAGCATCTTTAGCATTCCAATGCTTCTCGAATTCTTGAAAAACTGCCTTAACCGCTTCCTCTGTCTCTCCCGCTACAGCCACTAATCCCTCAATGCCGAAAGTAGAAAAGATCAAGGCCCCTACCAAAAACAATTTTATTTTTTTATTATCCATAGGTATCTCCTTTCTATCAGACCGTCCGAAAAGGCCTCCCCAAAATCTTTTTTCCTAACCTGCTCAAAAAATAGGCCAATAGTAAATATCCTGAACATGATTGCCTTTTAGATGATAACGTTCGTAGAATTTCTTGTATTCATCAAGGGAATTAAATGGACCATGAACTCCGACCATGCTTCTGTCAGTCCTTCCATAATCCATAATATAGATTTTACCCTCGTTCTTAAAAGAGCAAACAAAATGGTTTATAGCGTAAGGGCGAGTTTCAACAAATACCACTTTAGCCTCATAAGATGGGTTAATGCGATTTAGCGTATCTTTTGCAAAAAAAGCTGCATCATAGCATACACCTGATTTAAGTCTAAATGTCTCTTCAGGCGACCTTCGGTTCGGTATTTTGTCTTCAACCACTCTAAGTCTTTCCGTGTCATAAGAAAAATGCAGGCTCATCCACCTTGCCACATCCTTATAAGATTTCCATTCCGAAACGGTCTCTTCGTACGTTTTTTGGGGAATGGTGGCACAGGCAAATAGAATGAGAATGAATATAGGAGTCACTAGGAGCCTAAATTTAATCATGCTTTTATGATTTATTTCAAACTTCAATTCATCCTCCTTTCTATTTGTCTGTTGATGGTTTGACTCTGCCCAAACTCTTTTCAACGATTTGTATATGAAATCTACACCTTTCGATAAAGTTTGTAAATCTTTAGTTCAGGAAGTTATCACTTACCCGTTCTAAGGGAAATGAGAGGAAAGTTTTATCATTCTTCCCGGTCTCAACGGAGCGGTTCTCACTTATCATTTATGTGGTCCCAAGGGAGGATAGGGTGAGTTACTGTTTGATTTGAGACACACTATTTGAAATCAAACAGAGAAATAATTTCTTTTTCAATCCAATACCTTAATTCTTTACCACTTCATTTCGTGTCTGTTTTCAAATGAATTCCCTGCAATTCGAATCACCATGTTTCTTCAACCTTCGCAGAATCGAAAGGAATGAAAAATTTCTTTGCACAGTATAATATTCTGATTTTATTAAAAAATTTAGATCGCCCTCTCTTGACCATTTGGTATTTTTTCATTTCCTCATTTTATTGGCATCAACCTTGCTCTTTCTCCGGATGTTTATGAAAGTCTTAATCATCGAAAAAGATAAAACCGTCCGACAATCCCTCTCCTATTTCATGGAACGTTACAAGAATTGTGAGGTCTTTCTTGCCGGTTCAAAGAAAGAAGGAATCTCCCTTTTTGAAACTACCCCATTCGATATTGTCCTGTGCGGAGATCGTCTCCCCGATGGCAACGGTTTAGATATGTTGAGTGGATGGATGAAGCAGAATCCAAACCTTATTTCAATCTTAATGACTGTTCATGGCGATGAGTTATCGAAACAAGAGGCAATAAAGGCAGGAATTCGAGGTTATCTGGAGAAACCTTTCGACTTGAAGCAACTTGAAGAAGCAATGTGTATTTCGGATGGAATTGCGGAATGTGGAATGAGGCCAGATTAAAAAACGCTTTGCGCTATGCGCTTAGCGCTTTGCGTGGAGAAAGGAGGTGAAAAATGATGAAGAAGAGAATGCTTGTTTGGATGTTGGCGTTTGTGTTTATTCTTTCAATGGCTAGCCTGACGTTCGCTCAGGAGGCGCCGAAACCCCGTCTTTGGGAGAGTACCATGGTCAAAGAGTGGGTAACGAAGGCAAAGGCAGCTATCAAATTGGTGACCATTCAAGACGTGAAGGCGGCCATTGACAAGAAGGAGAAGGCTGTGTATCTCGATGTGAGGGATTCGGACGAATATGCAGGAGGTCATCTTCCCGGAGCGATCAGTGTCTCGAGAGGAGAAATCGAGTTCGATATCTGGGATGTTCTTCCTGATAAGAATGCTAAAATTTACGTCTACTGCAAAACGGGAGGACGTGCTGCTTTAGCTACCAAGACCCTGAACGATTTGGGATACAAAAATGCAGTATCGATGGATGCCCTTATCGCAAATTGGGTAAAGGCTGGCTATCCTGTGGTGAGGTAATTATTTAATTCCCCAACCCCCTTTATTAAAGGGGGGTTGGGGGGAATTTAAAAAGGGATAGAATGTAGTTGAACCTAAGAATATGAAAGATTTAAAGATCACAAGACGAAATTTTTTAAAAGCCGCTGCAGCAGGTGCGGGTGTTCTTTCTTTAACTCCTGATCTTCTCGATTTTAAGAAATGGGCCCATGCCTCCGCCGATGCTCCCGTGACGCTTGTGCCGACGATTTGTAATGGATGTGGTAATCGTTGTGGCATATTTGCCTATGTGAAGAATGGACGGCTCTGGAAGATTGAGGGGAATCCTGAGGCGAATGGCAATCTTGGCGTGGTTTGCCCAAAAGGACATGGTTATCTTCACGATTTATATAATCCGGATCGCATTAAAAGTCCTTTAAAAAGAGTTGGAAATAATTTTGAACCCATTTCATGGGAACAGGCCTATAAAGAGATTCAACAGAGGATCAATCTTATCCTTATGGATAAAGGTCCTCAGAGCATCTTCTGGGTCAATTATCCCCAACCCAATCATCTCTATGCCTTGAGGTTCATGCATGCCCTGGGGAGCCCACACTATTTCACCCATGGATCAACCTGCTATACCGCAAGAAATGCGGGTTGGGTGGCAACCGTAGGAGAACTTCCCTCCAATGACCTCTCTAACGCCCAATACATCATGATCATTGGCCGCAATCCTGCAGGAGGGATTGATCTCGGTCAGGTGAAAAGCATTGTTAAGGCAAAGGAAAAGGGGGCAAAGCTGGTTGTGGTCGATCCGAGACACAGCGAAACCGCCATCCTCGCTGATGAATGGCTTCCCATCAAACCAGGAACCGATTTGGCCTTCCTTCTTGCGATGATCAATGTGATGGTAAAAGAAGATTTATACGATAAAAAATTCGTCCAGGAAAAGACCGTTGGCTTTAAGCAGTTGGGAGATGAAATCATCAATTATCCTCCAGAATGGGCAGAAAAGGTTTGTGAGATTCCAGCGAAGGTGATCGTTCGGATCACTCGAGAGATGGCTCAGGTGAAACCCAAAGCCCTTATTCATAGAGGCTACCATGGGGCCTTCGGAGCTCAATATTTAAATAGCTTTCCAGACCGCCCGAGCGGTAGCCATTGCCAATAGCCTGCTTGGGAATATCAATCAAAAGGGAGGAATTTATTTTGCCCAATCCGCTAAATTGGGAGAACTTCAACCCAAACATCCTGCGCCTGAATTTCCTAAGATGGGAAAGTTAGATGGAACGGGTATTCCAGGGAGATATCCATTAGGAAGTTATGGAGATGGGATTGCACACGCCATTCCAGAGCTGGCCCTTCGGGGAGAATTGAAAGCAGGGTTCGTCTATCATTATAACCCGCTTCGAACCAATCCAAACCCCAAACGAGTGATTGCCGGTTATAAAAAACTTGAGCTGCTGGTTGCCATCGATACCGTTCTCTCTGAAACCGCATCGATTGCTCACTATGTCCTGCCTGAATCTTTCTATCTGGAGCGAGATGAAGCTGTGGATACCAAACACAGTGGGAAAAGAGCCCAGGTAAGTCTCCAGCAGAAAGTCGTCAAACCCCTATACGATACCCGACCGGGAACCCAAATCATCATTGAATTGGCGAAACAGCTGGGGATAGAGAAATATTTCAATTTTGATATTGGAGAGGCAAACCAACTTCGACTGAAACCATTGGGTGTGACATTGGAACAGTTAAAAGAGAAAGGCATTTTATTTGTAGGTGAAGAATGGAAGGAGGGGTTCAATAAATTAGAGACACCTTCTGGAAAGGTAGAAATTTATTGCAAGACTTTGGAGCAACTTGGATTTCCACCGATTCCTCGTTGGGAGGAACCTCTCGTGTCTCCGGATCCTAAAGACCCTCATTCCTTCCGGTTGCTCCATGGAAAACAGGCCATTCACACTCATTCCATGACGGCGAACCAACCGGTTCTCATGGCCCTGAGTCATCGCTATGATTTGATCCGGATTTGGATGAACAAAGAGAGGGGAAAGCAATTGGGTCTCAGGGATGGGGATTGGGTGAAGATCAAATCGATTGTTGGGGAAGGAAAGATTCGAGTCCGGTTGACAGAGGGACTTCATCCCTCTTGTGTATGGCTGCCCAGTGGTTATGGGATCTTTTCAAAACATTTAAAAACAGCCTATGATATCGGGTTAAACTACAACGACTTTCTCCCAACTTATTTTGATCCTACTGTGGGCCACTCCATGTCCTCAGAAATTGTGGTTCAAGTGAGCAAGGCCCAAGAAGTTCGGAGTTAAGAGTTCGGAGATTACAGTTCATGGTTCATAGTCCATCGTCCATAGTTAGAATAAAAGATGGGAATTAAGAGGTTGTGATTCATGGCTCGATATGGAATGGTGATCGATGAAACAAAGTGTGTAGGTTGTCACGCCTGTCGTGTTGCCTGTCATAACCAGAACAGCCTTGAGGAAAAGGAGGCCTATAATCATCTCGAAGAACGGGAATATGGGAATTTCCCGAACTATACCCGTGAATTCTTGCCTGTCCAGTGCCAGCATTGTGATAATCCTCCATGTGTGAAGGTCTGTCCCACAAGAGCCTCGCATAAAAGAAAGGATGGAGTGGTTCTGGTGGATAAGGATAAGTGCATTGGCTGTAAATATTGCATTGCCGCCTGTCCTTACAATGTCCGAATTATCAAAAAAGAGGGTTATATTGAGAAATGTCGTTTCTGTATCGAATTTGTTGAGAAAGGTGAAAAACCAGCCTGTATGACGACCTGTATGACAGGGGTTCGGATGTTCGGGGACCTCGATGACCCAAACAGCGAAATCTCCCAATATATTATCAAAAATAAATTGAAACAATTTAAAGCAGAATTGAATACCAAACCGAGAATTTACTATAAGAGGGGATAGAGTCAATGCCAGATAAGGGAAAAGCATTTTTTTGTCAAATCCTCTCCTCCCTTTTCTGTCCCCCGGATCAGGGAATGGTGGAACAATTAAGCCAAGGTCACCTTCATGCCTTTTTTAAAAGTTATGTTCAATCATGGGAAGGGGAGATTGAGATTCTTAAAGGTTTTTTGACTCAGAGTCCTCCTCAAATCCTTCTAAGGGATTTAAAGGAAGAATATCATCGCCTCTTTTCAGATACGGGAAAAGAGAGAATTTCATTGGTGGAATCTTTCTATAAGCCATGGACTCAGGATCCTCATTGTTCTCTCCCTTTCGCAAAAGAAAAGGGTTTCTTAATGGGAGACTCAGCGATTCACCTCTCGACCCTCTTCCAACATTGTGGGTTGGAGGTTGCAGGACCCTTTAAAGGGATGCCAGACCACATACTCATCGAACTGGAGTTTTTATCTTACCTCTACCAAGAGGCAGGGGATGAGGAAATCAAGAGGTTTATAAAGGACCATCTCGATTGGATTCCTTCCCTTAGGGAGAGTATTGAAAAAGCCCATGCCCATCCATTTTATATCAGTTTGATCGAAGTTCTCGATCTTTTCGTAGACCTAGAAAAAAGAAGATTGGAGAAAGAGAGTGATGGAAAGAAGGACATTCATCCAGAGGTTATTTGAGGCTTTGGTCCTTGGGGGATTATTCCTTTTGGTAGGATGTGAAGGGAAGGAGAAACCAGCGGCTTTTGGGAATCAGGAAAAACTCTGGCAATTGGTGAGTGAGAAGCAAAAAATAGAAGAGCCTATTGAATTGGCCTATTCGAAAGAGACCCCCGCACTTTACCGGGATGCCTCTATGGGGAAGGTTGACCCAAACTTCGTCCCAAGACTTACCGGAGGCTGAAGCTAAAAAAGATTCGTCGGTGACGAATCAATCAAATTCGCTTTAGGCCTTGCGCATTGTTTTACAGTGAGGAGTCTATCATGGAAGGAACGATACATGTTATTTGGAACTGGATTGTGGCCATTGATCTCTTTGGGGCGGGGTTGAGTGCAGGGGCTTTCATCATTTCAGCCACTGCCTATTTCCTTGGCAGAGAGAGATATGAGACCATTACGAGGATTGGAGCTTATATCGCTCCCTTTCCAGTGATCATTGGAATTCTTGCCCTGATCTACGATCTTGAAAGGCCGCATCTTTTTTGGAAATTATTTCTCACCTTTCAGCCTAATTCAGTGATGTCTCTCGGATCCTGGCTCCTTTTATTTTTCTCCCTCTTCAGTGTTGCACACCTTTACCTCTGGCTTCCAGAACGATTTGATTATTTGAAGATCATTCCGGCCATTCGATCCAATAAATTTCTAAGCCGTTTTCAAGGGGATAATTTGACAAAAATAAGAGGGTTGGTGGCTGGTTTTGGGATCCCCATCTCCATTGGTGTTGGAATCTACACGGGGGTCCTTTTGGGAGCCCTTAACGCAAGGCCCTTTTGGAATAATCCGATGTTACCGATGTTATTCTTAATCTCAGCGATGATGACCGGCTCCGCTGCTATCTGCTTTGTGGGTTGTTTTATTAAAGGATTTAGGGGAATGACGCGTGAGAACATCAATACCAATAAATTCATGATTCACTCTATTGATTTTACCCTCATGGTCTTTTCTATGATTGCTGTCTTTCTTTTTATTTTGGGCCTTTACGTTTCACCCAGAAGTTCGGTGGCGGCTGTTCACCTCATCATGGGGGGGGAGTTTACTCTCCTTTTTTGGATCCTCGTTGTGGGAGTGGGGATTCTCCTTCCTCTGGCCTTTGAGGTTTATGAATTGATTCCCCATTACATTGTGCAAACAGAATTGAGGGAACATAATCCATGGATCTCGGGCATCATTACCACCTCTGTCCTCATCGGAGGATTCGCCATGCGTTATATTGTAATTTATGCAGGACAGATGGCCCAAATCATCACCTCGTAGATCTTTCTTTATATCGTCACGATTAAAGGCCAGAACTTCCCCATCCAACCAACATAGACCTCCACCCATCTAAACGTGAAGCTTTTCTTTAAATTGAAAAGCGTTTGCCATGAGTTGAATCTGGACGAACGATAATCATTTTTAATCACGCAAAAGCTCCAAACCTTTTTAAAAAATGTTTGAAAATCGTATTAAATTGTGATTTATTACAACATGAATTAAAAGGAAGGAAAGGAGGATAAAGATGATCGTTAAGGTGAGATGTTTCAGAAACCAGTGGCTAAGTGTCGTGATTGCAATAGCAATCGTTTTCGCTATAACTTCGGCATGGGCAGATCCAAAGAAGATTATCTCCACCATTGATGGAGCCAGTCCGAACTGTAAAGCGGTTTCTCAGAAGATCTGGGAATTCAAGGAACTCGGTCAGCAGGAGTTTAAGAGTTCACAGCTTTTAATGGAAGAATTAAGGAAACTCGGATTTACCGTAGCCGGCGATTTAAAAGTACCAGCCGATTTGGTCAAGGATGGGATTGCCAAAACGGCATTTCGAGCAGAATTGCAGGGAAAAGGGCCTGGCCCAACCATTACGATTATGCTCGAATACGATGCCCTTAAGAATGGTCATGCCTGCGGCCATAACTTAATTGCTACTTCGGGTCTCCTTGCAGCCGCAGGCCTTGCCAGTGTGATGAAGGATACGCCTGGCCGAATTCTTGTCATTGGAACTCCTGATGAAGAGAGGGGTTCTCTTGGGGGAGGTAAAATCGCTCTTCTTGAAGGCGGACATTTTGAAGGGACAGATGTCGTGCTGATTACGCATCCATTTGATCGGTGGAGTGTTGATCAAAGGCTCCTCGCCATGAAGAGAGGCACATTTGTATTTAAAGGGAAGGCTGCTCATGCCGCAGCCGCCCCTCATAAGGGAATCAGTGCCCTCGATGCCGTGATCCTTATGTTTAATGCTACGGACATGCTTCGGGAGCATGTCCGCCAGGATGTCCGAATTCATGGCATCATTAAAAAAGGAGGAGACTTAGTCAATGTCGTTCCTGAACTTGCAGAGACCGAATTTGCCGTCCGGGCCCTTGATACAGCGACCATGGAAGAGACCTATCAAAAAGTGATCAATTGTGCAAAAGCCGGCGAGTTTGCTACAGGAGCAAAACTTGAGTTTAAGGAACCCCGAACAAGCTTGAAGGCCCCCATTGTTGTTCCAGCCTATACGAAGATGGTGATTGATCAGGTCAAATCCCTGGGTGTCCCAGAGAGTGAAATTAAAGATCAGGCTGATTTTGCATCCTCCGATCTTGGAAATGCTGGGCATGCCTACCCAACTGTTAATCTCTGGTTTAAAATCGCACCTGAAGGGACAGCCCTTCACTCCGATGTCTTTCGAGAAGCTGCCATTTCTGAAGAAGCCTGGAAAGCCACGGTGATTGCAGGGAAGGCGATTGCCCTGACAGCCTATGATCTCCTGACTCAATCCAGAAAAAGTTAAGGCAATCCAGGATAAGTTTAAAGAACTGAAGGCCAAAGAAGGAAAATAAAAAGTTTCAGATTAAGGTGGAGGTTTGTGGTTTGGATTTGGACCGTTTTCGGATCCAGCGTTTCAAACGGTTCCAGAGGGTGAATTTTTCGAAGACATAAAGCCCCTCTCGTGTTCTTAGAAAGACCTTTTTGCCCATCTTCACCTCTTTAGGCGAACGATAATCCGGATTACAGGCCATCACCATTTCGCCTGTGTCCGTTTTGACAAAGCCAAGGGTGAGGGGTGAACGGAATCCTTCTGGAGTGGCATAAAGGGTGGTGAAGGTTTCCAAAATTCCAACTCCTTCTGTGGGTGGAGGAGTAGTCATCTTCTTCGAAACCCTAATTTCAGGGTGATAATCAGGGCTCCAACCTTCTTTCAAGATTCGTTTTCGATCGCTTCGTTCTAAAATGGTGACCAGATTGTTATTCCCCAATCCTCCGATGCTTTGGGCCAATCCAATCTCTGCCCTTTCTATCTGTCTTCCTCTCCCTGCCTCCCCTCTGAGTTGGTAGACGATCTCCACCAATTGAGCCAGACCCGAGGCGCCCACAGGATGACCTCTCGCCTTCAATCCCCCGGATGGATTGATCGGGAGTCTTCCTCGAAGATGGGTGATCCCTTCTTCCAGAGCCTTCCATCCTTCTCCGGGTGGGAAAAAACCTAAATCTTCTGTGCCGATAATTTCAAAGAGGGTAAAGGCATCGTGGACCTCAGCAAATTGGATTTCAGAAGGATTAAGTTGGGCCATTGTATAAGCCTTTTGAGCGGCTTCCTTGGTGGAGTTAAAAGAGGTGAAAGACGTCCGATGTCTCAATGCAGCCGTATCTGTGGCATGGCCAATGCCAGAGACCCTGATCGGGGTGGGTTGAGAGGTGAGAATAATGGCTGAAGCTCCATCTGTGATGGGCGCACAGTCATAGAGTCGGAGTGGGAAAGCCACCATTTGGCTTTTCAGATAGTCTTCTTTGGAAATAATTTTTCTGAATTGGGCATAAGGATTGAAGGAACCATTAGAGTGGTTTTTAATGGCCACCTGAGCAAGGATATCTTCAAGTTTCAGCATTGAAAGATTAAATTCTCGGGCATATTTTTGTGCGATCATGGCGGCCAAAGCAGGCATGGTCGCTCCATATCTTCGTTCAGAACGGTCGATCACCTCGGAGAGAATTCGGGTGGTTTTAGCCGTAGGGAGGTGAGTCATCTTTTCACCGGCGAGGACGAGGACATGTCTCATGTGGCCGGATGCCACGGCATAGAACGCCGTCTCAAAAGCACCTGCACCTGTCGAAGAGGCGGTCTCCACTCGAGTCGAGGGAATGCCGGTGAGCCCAAGGGTGTCAGCTAAAAGGGTTGCAAAATTAGAATCTCCGACAAATTCCTCAACATTCATGACACCCAAGTAGATCGCATCTACTTTTTCCAATTGAGCTTCTTTTAAGGCTGAAGAAGCAGCCTCGGCCATCATCTTTTCGAGAGGTTCTTTCGATCTCCCGAATTTTGTCATGCCCACGCCAGAGATATAAACATCCATCGAGTCTTCTCTTAAAAAATGGTTAAAGGGTTCCAGCCTGCCTACCCTGCCTACCGCAGGCAGGCGCAGGCAGGGATTCAAGGGTTCAAGGGTAAAAAATTTATTTAAAGAGTTTTCCTATCATCACTTGACTCCTCGACCTCTCGAATCTTTCCCCTTCAAATAATATTACAATAAAAAATTTTATTTTAACAGGTGTATTCAGAGGTTAAAAAACCTTCCTTTTTTGGGAGAAATTGAAAGGGGATTATCATCTTTCAAAAAATCAGAAACAGGCAATTGGCTAAATACAATTGAAATATAACCATTTAGAATTATTAGTTTTTTTCTTGTGAAAAAAAATGTTTTGACCTCTTTGAAAGAGAATATTATATTTAAGGTGGATCTAATGTTGAATATCATAAAGCTCATAGAGCTTGTGTAAAGATTTTTTAAGAATAGATTCTTCCTTCCTTTAACAAGCCGAGATCAAAAACTCATTCAACATTAGGATTAAATTTCAGAGGCTGATAGGTATGGATGAGATCAGTTATCAAAAATTTTTAACGACAAAGATTGGCGACTTGGAACTGGATGTCAATGAGAGTCTAACTCCCTCTTCTTAAACGATTGAAGAAGGAATTAAGAGAACATCGAATTCTCCTATGGCCCGATTTCTATTTTGGGAATGAGTGGGGATGTGTGAATAAGAAGATTTCGATCAGCATTCCTTTTTATTTAGCCATGCCTGAATTAAGAGACCTCGAAGGAGACCCACCGACGAATGAGGAAATCATCAAGACCCTACGTCATGAAACAGGCCATGCGGTGAATTATGCCTATAAGCTTTGGCAACGAAAGGATTGGAAAGACATCTTTGGGGATTTTCATAAGAAGTATCGGGATGGGTATCTCTACCGGGTGAATCCTTGGTCGAAGAGTTATGTCAGACACCTTCATTATTTAGGGGATCCTCACTATGCTCAAAAACATCCTGATGAAGATTGGGCAGAAACCTTTGCCATCTGGCTCGATCCACGGTCCCATTGGGGAGTGAAATATCGAAACTGGCCAACCGCCTTAGAGAAATTGTCGTATGTGGATCGTTTGATGGAGGAGATTACCGGAAAGGAACCTTTCAATTTGGAAAAGAAACATGATGGAATGTATACAGTGATTGAAGAGACCGTATCGGAGTGGTGGGGGTTAGATGGAGAAATTCTAGATCAGGAGCTACAGGAATATCTTACCGATATGAATGAACTCTTCGTCAAGCCGGGAAATGGGTGGAGAAATCTCCTCCCGGCGTGGAAGTTGATTCGAAAATATGCGAGACTTCTGACCGAGCAGGTCAGCCTCTGGATCTCGGGGTCCAATCAACATACGGTTCGAAAAAGGCTTCGCCAATGGGAGGCCATCTGCAGAAATGAGTCATTAGGATATCCTCCTGAGGATGAAGATAGGAAGTTGATTGAGTTGACCACCCTCCTTACTTATTATGTGGTCGATGGGGCTCATCACTTCCGTAGCTGATCTCTTTTTTCACGATCATTGACAAAAAGGGAAAAGGGGGTAGGCCTTCTTTATCAGCAAGCTCTCTTTACCTCCTTATGAACTTAGGCTCCAGACGTAAAGAAATGACTTCTTTCTTGGGTCGAACGAAAACCACATTTTTGGTTATCTTGAAGTCATCGTGATAATCAGTCGAATCATGGGTGTCCCAAAATTCCCTTTCTTCTTTTAAGTTCTTGAATCTTGGCACTTTCATTTTCTATGTGAATTTCTTCATACTCCTCAGAACAAGTTTAGCTGCATTGATCCCAGAGATGATCACCATTGGTATACCTCCACCCGGGAAGGTCCAGTGGCCTGCCTGATAAAGATTGGCGATGGGTGTTTTCTGGCTGCGAATCCTTGACAATTCTTTTGCCGATAGGTACCAACCCATGGTAGCGCCGTGCCTGTTTAATGTCGTTCTCTCGTATGTAAGAGGTGTTGAGGCATCCCGAACGATGATATGACTGGACAGGCCAGGGATCACCTTTTCCGTGATGCCAATGATCTTTTGGACTATCTCTTCCTTTATCTCTGCATAATGGGGACTTGTGTGGCCCCCATGGGTAAAGAGTTCGTAAGGGGCAAAGGCAGCGATGGCAACGGTATGTTTGCCTATTGGGGCAAGCATCGGGTTCTTTATGCTATCCATACGGATCGCCATCCTCTCCTTTTCGATGTCAAATCCCTCTTCGTCTATTTCCTCCCATGGGTTTTTACGAATTGTGGGGTAGTAATGGACCAGAGCTCCATCAAAGCCCATCTGTGCCAGATCGAGATCTACACCTAAATAGAGGGTGAAGATCGGTGCTGAGATCTCTCTTTTTTGGAGTTTCCTTAAGAATCGATCAGGTAATAGATGATTACCTATTAGATGTTGAAATGTTGAGTGACAATCCCCATTGGAGATGACATATCTGGATTGGATCTCCTCTCCTCCCTCAATCTGAACTCCCCGGGCCTTCCCTTTCTCAATCACGATTTTTTTTACAAGGGTATTAAAGGAAATCTCCCCGCCGTAAGCCTCGTAATATCTGAGAAAAAGCTTAGGTAAGGCTTCTACTTCTTTGTCTTTGATGTAATAAAAGTTCCCCTTCATGGCCCACATGATAGGACTTGCACAGGAAAAGATAGAGGAGCCCTTACGTGCACCAAAGGTGAGGAGGTATTTTAAGAGAGGGTCTTTGAAAAAAGAGTCCAGGACTTCTTGGCCCGTTTTGCCACGATACCGGAGTAGGTGAGGTCTCTTGATAAATTTATATAATAGCTGAGACTTCTCTTTGAGGCTGATGAGGTCAAGAGATTTGATGGAAAGGCCCTCAATGTTCTTAACCAGCCTCTTCAATTCCCCTATGTATGCGTGGATAGACAGCCTTTCCTTGGGAAAGAGGTGGATTAAATCCCTTTCGAACCGATCAATATCAGTGGAGAGGGTGAGATGGAAATGAGGGGTAATGATTCGGCGCTGGGGGTCCTGTGGACAAAATTCGATCTCAGGAGGAAGGCCCAAGGTCTGGAAGGCCTCTTGCATCTGGCTATTGGGACCAAATTCATTGAAGTAATGGACAGCAGGTGCGAAGGTAAACCCATTTCGCTTGAAATTTACACAGTAGCCGCCAGGTTTTGAGGATTGTTCACAGATCAGTACCCTGAGCCCCTCCTTAGCCAAAAGGGTACCGCAGGTCAGTCCTCCCATCCCAGCCCCAATGACAGTGACATCGTACCTCATACTTCTTCTTCAAAAACATTAAAGGGATTGAAATAGCAGACGGAATCACATTATACCAGATTCATTAGCCAAGTGTAATAATAAGAATTGGTATCTCGTAGATACTGCTGACGACTTGCGCTCTCCCAAAATAGAGAAGTCTGATGTGTAACGTCTGAAGTCCAGTGTCTGAATTGCTCGTAACTTATGATTAACGCTTGCAAAAAAGGATTCAGTGTGTTATCTGTTCCTATCAAAACACAAAATGTTGATGGAACGGGTTCCAGCCATTTCAGACCCGTGGTCGACACCTGGTTGGTTTGTAAAATCTTTCTTCGAAGTCTGTTTTGGTGAGGAACAGAATGGATTTCTACCAGCGAGCCAAACGATACTCCATAGAAAAATTTGCAGTAAGTTCACTTTCCCTCCTGGCCAATGCCTCCGAGGAAAATTTGATCCGTCTGACCTACCTGGCGGAGAAGATCCCCAAGAAAGGGTCCTATCGGGAAAAGATCCGGTGGATCCGTACCCTCTTCCAGACCGGTCATCCAGGTCTGGCCATTGCAAAGAGGGTTCTCAATGAAACGAACCCGCATCACCGGAAAAAGATCATTTCAAACTTCATCATCAACCAACTTTTGGTCGGCACCAACAAGCGAAAGGCCTTTGAGGCAGAGAGGGGATTCTATCCGCCGGACACCATGATCCTCAGCCCGACCATGCGATGCAATCTCAACTGCTATGGTTGCTACTCGGGGAGCTATCCCCAGGAGGACCTTCCTTTCGAAGTGATCGATCGTGTGGTAGGGGAATGCAAGGAAATGGGCATCCATCTCGTGCTGATGACAGGGGGTGAACCCTTCCTGAGAAAAGACCTCTTTGACCTCTTCGAGAAGCATCCGGATACCATTTTCCAGATTTATACCAATGGTTCCTTGATTGATGAGGGGATGGTGGAGCAATTTGTTGAGCTTGGAAATGTCGTTCCCGCGATCAGCCTCGAAGGGTTCCGGGAAGAGACAGACGGGAGAAGGGGAAAGGGACAGTTCGATCGGATCACCAAGGTGATGGACCGGTTGAAAGAGGCAGGAATCTTCTTCGCGATCTCGACCACTCAGACTTCTAAGAATACTGACATCCTCACCAGCGATGATTTCATCGATTTTCTGATTGAAAAGGGATGTTTCCTCCTCTGGAACTTCCACTACCTCCCCATCGGTCGAGCCCCGGACCTCAGCCTCATGACAACCCCCGAGCAGAGAAACCGGATACGGGAACGGTTTGCCTATTTCAGAGCCACCAAACCCCTCCTCATGGTGGACTTCTGGAATGACGGCTGTCTCACCCAGGGGTGTATTGCCGGGGGGAGAAAATACTTCCATGTCAATTCCCGGGGGGATGTGGAGCCCTGTGTTTTCTGTCACTTTGCCTCTGATAACGTCAAGGAGAAGTCTCTCATTGAAGCCCTTAACTCACCCCTCTTTCGGGAGTTCCGTTCCAGGCAGCCCTTCTCGGAGAACTTATTCCGGAACTGTCCCCTGATTGACCATCCGGAGCAAGGAAAAGAGATCGCCCTGAAATTTGCCCGTTATTTTACTCACGAGGGGGCAGAGGAATTCTTCACAGAACTGTTTCCGGCCATAGATGCCTATTCAAAAGCCTATGGAGAAATTGCAGAGGTTACCTGGAAGGAGAAGGTCGAGAGTCAAAACAGCCAGCCTCTCTCAGCAGGGAAAAAGGTAGTGGGTAAATCCTGTTGTTGAGTAGATATCAATGAGATGTTAGGAGATGTTAGTTCTTTGCCTGACTGACAAAAGGTTAAAGTTTTCGAGGGCGGAATCTCATGCCACAACGGGGTAGACATGGATGAAAGTAACCTTTCCCCATCTGGGTTCGATGCATATCTTCTGCAAGGCGATTGCAGAAACCGCCGGTATTCCCTATATTGTTCCTCCTGAATCCAGCCGAAAAACCCTGACCCTGGGTGTTAATTTAAGAATCATTGAAGGGTTTTTTCCATGAAAATTCTTCTGATCAATCCTTCTCCTTCAGGGACCCTGAAAGCAACAGGAGTTCTCTTTCCACCTCTTGGCCTTCTCTATGTCGCCGCTTATGCGGAAAAGGAAGGTCATCAGGTCGCAGTTAGAGACTTAGCTGTTCGAAAGAAGAAGGAAGATATCGTTTTTAAGAAATATGACATTGTTGGTATCTCCACGGATACCACCCGTCATCGTCAGGCCCTTCAATTAGCCAAGAGAGCCAAGGCGAGTGGTTGCACGGTCGTAATGGGAGGTCCTCACCCTGGCTATGTGGACAAAGAGATCCTTTCGACCAAAAGAGTCGATTTCATCGTCCGTGGAGAAGGGGAGATGACCTTCTCAGAATTAGTGGCTGCCTTACAGAAGAACGATGGGAAATTCCATTGCATCCAGGGAATCAGTTTTCTTTCAAATGGCCAGATAGTTCGAACCCCTCCCAGACCCTTCATTGAAAATCTTGACAGCCTCCCCCTTCCTGCCAGACATCTCATTCATATGGACGATTATCGAAGGACCAAATTTGGAGGTCGAGACATCACCCCTTTGATTACCAGCCGTGGATGTCCGTATCAGTGTGTCTTCTGTGCTTCCTCCCATTTTTGGGGCACGAAAGTGAGGGTGAGGAGTGTGGAGGCCATTTTAAAAGAACTCGAAGAGATTTATCACCGATATCATTTTAATGCTGTGGCCTTTGTGGATGACACCTTTAACCTCCTTCCGAAGAGGGTGATTGAAATTTGCCATGGGATCATCGAAAAGAAACTCGATCTCTGGTGGTGGTGCTTATCCAGGGTGGACCTCCTGCTTCGAAATGAAGATATGGTAAAGGAGATGGTCAGGGCAGGGGCGAAATCGGTCTTCATCGGGGTCGAATCCTTCAATCCGAGGACCCTTGAAGAATTGAAGAAGGGGATCGATGTGGAAAGCACGGTTCAGGGCGTGGAGATGCTCAAAAAGAATGGTCTTGAGATCCATGCCTCCTATATTCTGGGAGGACTCCACGAAACGGCTGAGACGATTCACGATACCATCCGTTTTGCTAAAAGGCTCAATACCAATGTCGCTCAGTTCTCCATTCTCACCCCTTATCCGGGCACGGCCATCTATGAGCAGGTGAGGGACCGAATCTTTAGATGGAGAGCACCCTGGTCTTTCTTCGATATGCAGCACTTAGTCTTTAAACACGACCATCTCTCATTCATCCGAATGGAATGGCTTCTGCTCAAGGCGCATCTCCTCTACTACACCCGATCAAAAAAAGCCATTCAGGATATCTGGCGTCACATCAAGAAACATCGTTTGGGTATCCAGACGCTTCTTCGTTTCCTAAAAGATCAATTCGGGGGTTAACGTGGAAGAACGTTACTCCCGCTCTCTCAACAGCTCTTCCACCCATTCCAAACCGAGTTCGATCAGCTTACCCCGGTTGGGACGGCCTGTTTCGGGATCGCAGCCGATCACGTCATAGAGCATCTCAATTCCTTTTTGAAATTCCTCTTCCGTGAAAATCTTCTCGCCGGCACGTGGCCCATCGGGTTTTGGATCGAATAGCCGTCGCGGCAATTGATCGTCTTTGATCGTAAATCCTTCGAGACTGTTGAAGGCTCTGGCCATCATCGTGCTCCGTTCAGCGGCCTTCATCAGCTCAAACAGATTGGTATTCCAACCGGTCACCGCATTCAAGCACTGAATCATCAAATCCAGAGACATCACGCCGCGGGGTGCAAATCCGAAAACGCAGAGTCCCAGGGCATCCATCATCTTCCAGAGATTGTCGAGCAATGCATAGGCCCTCACCTTTTCATTGGTGATTTGTGTTGGATGCATCGCCTTGTAAATCCCCAATGGTTTGACGGATTGAAAGGAATAGAATTTTTCATCAAAAAATAAAGTATCGTGAGGGGCATTCATATGGTCAGGCCCGTAGGGGCAGGTGGCATAACCGATGCCCACTCCTACCTTCACACGAGGGTCGTGCATGGGTAGCTCCATGCCCTTGACTGCCAGATGATAGGGCTGATCTGAGACCTTCCATCTGATGTGCGAGTCGTGTAACCCCTTCTGCCAAGAGATCGCCGAAGCCCTCCCGCTTCGCAATCATCTCCAGCAATTGAATCACCAGATCCGGATCCCCGAAGCGAAGCTCCAGCCCATCCGTGTCAGCCTTTGTGATCACCCCTTTTTCGAAACATTCGCAGGCAAAGGCGATGACCAATCCGGCAGAGATAGTATCCATGCAGTATCGATTGCAGATCTCATTGGCTTTGGCGATGGCTTTAAGGTCCAGAATATTAAGATTGGTTCCGAGAGCGGCAATCGTCTCATATTCGGGTCCCCCGTAGCGGGAATCCACACCATATTTTGAATGCTCGAGAGCAATGCCGCGCTTACATCGGATGGGACAGAAGTAACATCCTTTTCTCTCTTTCAGAAGAAGCTCGTTATAAGTGTCGCCGCTCACAGGTTTGGAGTCATCAAGTTTGGTTCGTCTGAAGTTGTTAATGGGTAAGGCACCCGCCTCAGACAGGATTTCGCAAAAGATGGTGGTCCCATAAACAAACAGGGTTTTCCCCTGGGGATTATCTTTGAAGGTTCTGGCATAGTCCTGGGCAGTCTTGCGCAGGAATTCAGGATCGAAAAATTCGATCTTTTCTCTCCCTAGGGCAGCGACAGCCCGAACATTTTTTGAACCCATCAGGGCTCCGAATCCATCTCGACCGTTGAAATGGCCCAGATTGTTTGTGATATTGGCAAAACGAACGAGATTCATTCCAGCAAGGCCCGTCTGGGCAACCCGAATCCTCTTGCTTCCCATCTCCTCACGGATCGTATCCTCAACCTCTCGGGCTCCCTGACCTGCCAGATGAGAAGCATCCTTGATCTCGGCCTTTCCTTCAGTGACCCAGAGATAGACGGGTTTGTCTGCTCTTCCTCGAAACACAATGGCGTCAAAGCCTGCCATCTTCAGCTCAGGGCCGAAAAAGCCTGCTGCCTCTGATTCAGCCGCTGTCCCTGTAAGGGGCGATTTCCCTACGGCAGCGAATCGACAGGATGCTGCGATAGGTGAACCAGTCATCACGCCGGTGGCAAGAATCAGAAGATTATCCGGTGAAAAAGGGTCGATCCGAGGTGAAACCTCTTTCATGAGATAGTGGTAGCCAATCCCTCGTCCACCCAGATAAGTTCGGTAGAACGTATCGTCTTTTTCTTCCACCTCGATCTTTCGATTGTTCAAATCGACATGAAGAATCTTACCTCGATACCCATAGCCCATAGAAGTTCTCCTTAATAAAAATTACATCGTTAATGATATAATCCTCACAGCCGACTCCGGGTGATGGACATCTTGGAACTGGTCAGAGAGAGAATGGAAATAAAGAGTTCGGAGTTCAGAGTTAGGAGTTCGGAGTTTTAAAAACTAAAAACTCCCTACTGGTGTCTGCCGGAGGCAGGGGGGATTAATTTCTTTTTTTCTCCGAACTCCGAACTCCTAACTCCGAACTGAATCAGAGGATCACCGTTTTCTTGATGGCTTTGACGATCTCCGCTGGTTCATCGATCAGTTGAAGAATGTCCAGGTCGGCAGATGTGATCTTTCCTTCCTTTAAAACCACTTCTTTGATCCAATCCAGAAAGCCTCTCCAATAATTTGATCCAACCAAGATTACCGGGAAAGGTCTGATCTTTTGAGTCTGAATAAGCGTAATCGATTCGAGCAGCTCGTCCATGGTCCCAAATCCACCGGGGAGAATGATATAGGCCATTGCATATTTGACGAACATGACTTTTCGGACAAAGAAGTACCGGAAATTCAGAGTGATATTGGTATAAGGGTTGGGTCTTTGTTCGAGTGGAAGTTCGATATTTAAACCAATGGATTTCCCTCCCGCAGAAAAGGCGCCCTTGTTGGCAGCCTCCATGACACCCGGGCCTCCTCCCGTGATGACGGCAAAACCATTTTCAGCCAGGAGCTTACCGATTTGTTCTGCCTTCTTGTAGACCTCGTCACCGGGTTTAATCCGGGTGGAACCAAAAATGCTCACCGCCGGATGATATTTACCGAGGGATTCGAATCCATCCACAAATTCTGCCATGATCCGGAACATCCTCCAAGAATCCTGTATGGTGATTTCATTGATGACATACTGTTTCTCTGTCATGCTGCCTCCTTTTCGCGTGGACCCTGCCTACCGCAGGCAGGCGTGAGTCGTAGATCGTAAGGTGTTTTTTTATTGATAATTTATGGATTTTATATTAGGAAAAAGGAAGTCTAAAGTCAATCCTCGGTTGAAAAAGTTCAGAGTTCAGAGTTGGGAGTTCGGAGAAGAAGCCAATACAAAATAAAAACTCCGAACTACCGAACTAAGTTAACTCCAAACTGCTTTACGAAAGCTTAAGGAGAAGATACATCGATGAGAGTTGAATTTTTAGGGGGCGTTCGGACAGTAACCGGTTCGGCGACTCTTTTAGAAAAGGGGTCGTTAAAGTGGTTGGTCGATTGTGGAATGTTTCAAGGAGGCAAGGAGCTCGAGGAGAAAAACTGGCACCTCCAACCCTACCAGGCTAAAAACCTCTCTTTTATTTTACTCACTCACGCCCACATTGATCACAGCGGCCTTATCCCAAAACTGGTTCAAGAGGGATTCCGGGGAAAAGTGATCTGCACCAAGGCAACCCGCGATCTCTGTGAAGTCATGCTCGAAGACAGTGGACACATCCAGGAGATGGAGGCAGAGTGGCAGAATCGCAAGGGGAAAAGGGCGGGGAAGAAAGATGCCGTTCCGCTTTACACGATGAACGATGCAGAAAAAAGTCTTCGATGTTTTCAGACTGTAAATTATGGTGAACGATTTCAGTTGGCGGATGGGATAAAGGTACGGTTTCAAGATGCCGGGCACATTTTGGGATCGGCCATCATTGAAATCTGGATCGAAGAGGGAGGCAAGGAGAAAAAACTGATCTTCTCGGGCGATTTGGGCAATTCGGACCAACCCATTATCAGGGATCCTGCTTGGGTGGAAGAAGGAGATGTCCTCTGGTTGGAATCGACCTATGGAAATCGGTTTCACAAATCAAGGGAAGAGACCGTTCAGGAATTATTGAAAATCGTTCAGGAGGCCATAGCTCATGAGGCAAAGGTTGTCATTCCCGCCTTCGCCGTGGAGCGGACTCAGGATATTATTTACACGCTGGGTCAATTTATCAGGCAGGGGTCCATTCCTTCAATTCCCATCTATATTGACAGTCCGCTGGCGATCTCTGCCACAGAGATCTTTAAGAGGAATCCAGATTGTTTTGACCAGGAGACCCAAAACCTACTTTCTGGAGGAGAGAATCCATTAGAGATTCCAGGGATCATTTACACCCAGACCATTGAGGAATCAAAAGCCATCAATGGGGATTCAAGACCTGGGGTCATCGTTTCTGCCAGCGGGATGTGTGACTCCGGAAGAATTAAACACCATTTGAAACACCACCTCTGGCGAGAAGAATCCCACATCGTCATCATTGGTTACCAAGCTGAAGGAACCATTGGGAGGCGGATTGTGGATGGAGCAAAAACGATCAGACTTTTCGGAGAAGAGATTGTCGTGAAAGCCCACATCCATACATTGGGAGGATTCTCTGCTCATGCAGACCAGAAAGGGCTGCTCGATTGGCTTTCCCATTTCAAGAACCCTCAGCTCGAGGTCTTTGTCAACCACGGAGAAGAAAAAATTTCCACGGAACTGAGCCAGCTCATCCGGGAGCAATTCCATTTTAAATCAACCGTCCCTCAATGGAGGGAGAAGAAAGTCCTGTTCGGCGAGGGAGAAAAGGAAGTGGCAGAAGAAGGGGTAGGGGAGGCATTCATTCCTGAAGAATCTTTTTCTACCCTTTTTAATCACTTGGATCGGACTTATAAGAGGCTTCGTCGAAAATTGAAAAGAGAGAAGAAGAGGGGAGATGATTTATACGACCCCAGGTGGTTGAAACAATTGGAGGAGATAAACAAGAAATTAGAGGAGTTGGAAGAGGAACTATAATGCCATTTCAGAATGCGAAAGATTCGCGACGGAATTGCATGGAATTTGAGCTAGCGGTTAGTGGATTGGAATTTGGCATGCAATATCGACTCATAATGACCTCAATGAACCTTCAAGAGGAAATCGTTGTGGTTGAACTAGTAAAGATCGGCATTGTATTTTTCATCGTTCTCATTCTCACCTTTAAGAAAGTCAACCTGTGGATTGCTCTCCTGGTGGGGACCTTCTTACTGGGGTTTCTCTTCCATCTGCCTTTTCAATCTATCGGAAGAGATCTCTTCACCTCAATCATTGACACAGGAACCCTCCTTCTCCTCGGTGCTTTTATCGCTATCCTCTTCTTCAGCAGTCTTTTGAAAGAGACGGGCCGGATGGCGGAGATTCTTGAAGGATTTAGGATTATCTTCAAGGACATTCGTGTGGTCATCGCTTTAATTCCGGCCATGATTGGTTTAATGCCCATTGTGGGGGGGGCACTGGTCTCGGCGCCGATGGTGGTGGAAGGATCCGATGAGTTAAAGCTCTCCCCGGAGCGTAGAACCTTTATCAACTACTGGTTTCGCCACGTTTGGCAATATACTCTTCCTACTTACCCCTCTCTTATTTTAGCGGCCACCTTGGTCAAGGTTCCCGTGAGATATTTGGGATGGATTAACCTCCCGCTCACGCTTGTGGCCATTGTCAGCGGCATCTTTTTTGGTTTTTGGGGGGTTTCAAAATCGACGAGGGTTAAGCCTTTATCGAACACCACAGCGGGTTTGAGATTATTCTATAATTTGTGCCCCCTCCTCTTCGGCCTCATTTTAGTCGTTGGTTTTCAAGTGGAATTGGCCTATGCTTTTGGTTTAGCCATTTTAGGAATGATCATTTTTTATAAGATTGGTTGGCCGGTGGTTTTAAAGGGATTGAGGGAGAGCCTCAACATGGAACTTTTGTTAACGGTGGCCGTTGTGATGGGGTTTAAGAAGGTGTTGGAGTCCTCCGGAGCTATCCATTCGGTCTCGACTGTCTTGTTATCCTCCGGAGTTCCGTTATGGCTGATAGCGATTTTAGTTCCCCTATTAGTCGGGCTCATCACCGGGGTGACCATCGCACCGATAGCGATTGGTTTCCCAGTTCTCATTCCCTTGTTCCAAAACGATCCCCACTTCCTCAATTATATGGTACTGGCCTTTGCGAGCGGGATTAGCGGAGATTTGCTCTCACCGTTTCATCTCTGCCTGATTTTAACGAAGGATTATTTTCGTGCCGACCTGAAAGGGGTCTATCGTTTTATTTGGGTACCAGCGGCGTCCATTGTGGTCGTTGCTCTTTTGATCACTTTTTTACGTTGATCAAGGAGATACTAATGAAAAAAAGAACTCTTTTCTTTTTGATGTTGATGATCGCTATGATTTTGTTGGAAGTGACTGAAGAAGGCCTGGCGGGGGTAGTGGTCGAACAGGTGGTGAGGGATAGGGAAGGAAATCCTTCGAAAGTGTTGCTATACTTTTCGGACGGCCTATTTCGGACAGACCATCCAGCAAGTGGACTGACGACCATCATGGATTTCAGAGAAGATCGATTGGTGATGGTCGATCACCCATCCAGGAATTATATCGAAATCAAACTTTCCCAGTGGGAGAGGGAGGTGGCAAAACGGCTCAAGGAAGAGATCCCCGGTGTCTTGCCCAAGGAAAGGAAGATCATCGTGAAGAGACCCGGGCGGACCGCTGTCATCAATGGTTTTCAGACAGAACAGATGGAGGTATGGGCAGGGGGTGAGTTGATCGAGGAGAATTGGATGACCCGCGATGTGGAGATGAAAGAGATAGAAAAGGTGATGGATCGGGTGGCCCAAGGGTTTTCTAAAGATTTTCGGCTCGAGATGAAGGAGAGCCGTGAGATTTATGAAAAACTGAAGCCCTATGGGTTTCCCATTTTAATTAAAGACTATACAATGACCTATGGGTTAGGGGCCATTGATCGGGTGGAAGTCAGAAAAATGGAAAAGAAAGAATTGGAGAAAGAAGTTTTCCTTCCGCCTCCTGGTTACCAGAGGATTGTTCCAGAATCTCCTAAAAAGTAGGTCCTTTTTTCTCCGAAATAGGTGAAGGAGTCATCATCTTATGCGGATTTTCAAATCGACGGTGCTCTCATCGATGATTCTTGTAAGGGATTTTTATTTTGTAGGAAGCGTTAAGGTTCCGCTATAAGATTTTTTCCGACATCCCTATCGGATCATTGCATGTTCGAACAAGCTCGGGTTACATTAAATGTTTTTATTGACTTCAAAATCGATACAGTTTAAAAGATAGTACTTTTTGTCCTCTGATTGTCAATTTCGGTCATTTTTCAATCAGCTCAAATTATTTTGAAAGAGAAAATGCCTTTAAAGTTGATTAGTTATAAAATCTTGCCCTGGCACAAAAAATGCATTTTATCCCCTTCATCTTACGTTTTAAGGAGGTCCTTTTGATCCGGAAAATCTCTTTGATAGGAAGCGCATTTCTTATTATCTCCGCATGGCTATCGCCTGTGGCTGCCCAAAACTATGCTTATTTAACGAGAGATGATGTGGGAAGAGAGGATCCAACAGTGATGACCCTATGTCTTCCTATTAGTGATGAATCCAATGACGATTCCAGTCTGAAGACCCTTCCCAAAGGTCACCTTAAAAAAGACCCCGAGTTCGATATCCCCATCGTCATCAATGGGAAAGTGGAACAGTTCATCCATTATTTTCAGACGAGGATTCGAGAAAAATTTGTTACCTGGCTCGGTCGGTCTGAGAAATATATCCCCTTCATGAAAAATGTCTTAAAAGAACACGGTCTCCCTGAAGATTTGGTCTATTTGGCGCTCATCGAAAGTGGATTCAATCCCTATGCTTATTCCAGAGCTAAGGCTGTAGGCATGTGGCAATTCATCTCCCCGACAGGGAAAAGGTATGGATTGAGGGAGGATTGGTGGGTCGATGAACGAAGGGATCCTGAAAAGTCCACCATTGCCGCAGCCAAATATCTGAAGGATCTCTATGATATGTTCGAATGCTGGTACCTTGCTGCCGCAGGGTACAATGCAGGGGAATACAAGATCATCAAAGCGATAAAACGGTATCGGACGGAGGACTTCTGGAAGTTGACACAATATCGGTATCTGAAACGGGAGACCAAGGATTATGTTCCGCTGATGATTGCAGCGGCCCTCGTTGCGAAGGACCCAGAAAAATATGGATTCACCGGCGTCGAATATCAAGACCCTCTTCAGTATGAAAAGGTGAATGTCCCTGAGTTGACAGACCTCTCCCTCATCGCCAAGGCCTGCGAAACCTCTCTTGATGAAATCAAGGATCTCAACCCCGAACTTCGAAGGGGGGTGACGCCTCCAAACGAATCCGAATATGAAATCAAAATCCCTTTCGGGAAAAAGGATCTCTTCCTGGAAAACTTCGAGACCCTGCAGCCTCTTGAGAAGTTTCCATTTAAGACACACCTCGTCAAAAAAGGAGAGACCCTGAAAGGGATTGCAAGAACCTATCGGGCAGATCTTGACCCCTTGCTTGAAATCAACCGTCTGAAAAAGACGAGTCAGGTCTCAAAGGGGATGACCCTTCTCCTCCCTTTTTCAAAGGATGAAGAGATAAGACCTCTCGTGGCTCAGAAAAAGAATGGGAAACCTCAGAACGGCAAGTCGGTGAAGTGAGGCTTTCGCTTCACTCCTTACGCTCCACACCTTACACCTTCCATAGAATAAAATTCCTTGATGATATAAAGAGGGGGTTTGATGTTTTGACCCTGATGTTACACACGAGTCTCATTCATCTTAGGAGGGTCACGATGAACAAGGCGCAAGTATCTCACATCCGGAAAGCCGAGGGTCATGGCTGAGTAACATCGGTGATCCGTTGGGATGCCCAGCCAGGCTTTTATCTTCGGGGAACGGTTAACTGCATTCACCAAGAAACCATTGAAACAACATCCGAGCCCGAGAGTGTGGGCCATCAGGGAGCAATGATAGAGGGCCACCGAGCAGTTGAAGGATGAGTTCGTGTCCCAGGATTCGGCGTGGGCGAGCATCACAACAGGTGCATGATAGAATAGAGGATCTTTGCCCTGCTTCATCTGTTCGTATCTGCGCTCAACCTTTGGAAGGGATTCACGCAGATATTCTGTAATCCTTCGACCCGCGACGAGGGATAATAAAAGCCTGCCGAACCGTCCCCGAACTCGGGAAAAGATTTTTTCGTAAAAGCTTATCGTCATCTTTCGTAACTCTGAAATCTGGTCAGGCGACTTCAACACCACATAGTGGACATTCTGACTATTGGTCCCCGTGGGTGCATATCTTCCCGCATCAAGGATTTTATTTAAAATCCCTTCCGGGACAGGGGTGCTGGTGTAGAGCCGAACCGAGCGCCTCTCCCTGAAAAGCATTTCCAACACCTCAGGAGACATTGACGGGGCCTCCCCTTTTTTCGGGGGCTTATCCAAAGCCCGTCCTTCAGGAAGAATCGCCTCAGTGGGGCATACGGCTCCGCAGTGCCCGCAGCCGATACACCATTCCCCCCTGACCACTGCGGCTTTCGCCTCATTCATCTCAAGGACAAGACCCGGACATGTTGCGACGCATCGTTCGCAACCCATGCAATCTTCTGTGATCACCACGGGTGGGTTCACCTTAGGCTTCATCATTCGAGCATCCTCTCTCTTTTAAATGAATTTTATGACCACAATTTCCGGTTTTGTGTCGATGCGCATGGGAGGTCCCCATGTACCTGCTCCGCTGGAGGTATAAACCAGAAGAGTACCCAGCCTGTTCAATCCGTAATCGTAACCCTTGTAGACCCATGAGGTGATGAATCGGAAAAGGAAGACCTGTCCCTGGTGAGTATGTCCGGAAAGCTGAACCGTGATTCCCTGATCTCTGGCAATTTCCAAATCGAAAGGGGTATGCTTCAATAGAATGCTGGGTTTCTGGCGGTCGATGCCTATCTTCTGCAGAATCGCTCTAAACTGCTCTTGGTTTCTCGAGTCTCTGTAATCGACTCCAATAATCTGTAGCCCATCGAGCTCCACTTTTTCATTATACAATACCCGTATCCCGGCGCGGCGCACAGCCTGGAGGTAGGGCGTGTTATCGTAAAATTCTTCATGATTGCCGGTGATGAAATAGGTGCCGTACGAAGAAAAGATCCGCGAAAAAGGCTCGATCATATGATTCAGGTCCATGGCTTCCCCGCCGTCATAAAGATCACCACCGATAAAGAGTATATCTGGACGAAGGTTCTGAATCATGCTCGCTATCTGTTGAGCAAACCGGAAATTTCTTACCTGGCCTAAATGGGTGTCGCTTACCCAGACAGCGGTTTTGCCTTTCCAGGCGCTGGGTAAATTGGGAAGCGTGAGGCTCACTGTTTTGATACGAATGACTCCGGCATTGATGAAGCCGTAAAGGCTTGCCATCAGTGCGATTCCCATTAAGACCATGATCAATATTCTTCGATCTAAGGGAAAGTGGAATAATTTAGCCAGACCGTAAAGGATCCAGGAGAGGATGGAGGCAAGAATAAGGAGATAAAGAATTCCTAACCACGATGCAGAAGCTGTGTAAAGGTTTTGTACCAGAAAGTTGGAATAACGGAAGGAAAGAAAAGACGAGACGACGAGGCTGATGGATAACAACCCCACAGCGATTCGCAAGGTCCAGAGCTTCGTCGGATGCGTGACTCCAAAAAAAGGGATCAGGGTCCTGTATAAAAACCAGTGACCCAAAAAGAGGACGGACTGAACAATGCTAACAAAGAGAACGAAGCGCATAAAAGTTTAAACATTATAATGGATAAACCTCTTTTTCGCCATTGGAGCCATTTGACTGTGAGTTGTAAAGGGCAAGGGGGAAAGCCTAATGGGTCAGAAGGTGTGAAAAAATTACCTTCGATCATATTTTCCGAAGGGACAGGTAGATTTCCGAACCTTTAGAACGCCCTCATTTAATTTATGGGATATTTTCCACGCGATTAAAAGATATGTGGTTATAGATGGTTAAGGACTTCTGCTTAAACTTTTATAGGTTGGGCTCTAAAGCTTCTTCAATCCACCTGTCCCTTCTTAAGGTAGGATGTATCAATTTTTTCACACCTTATCACGCTTTGCGCTATATTTTTAATAATTCTCTGACTTTCTCAAACAGAGGTTTTTTGATTTTCACTTTCAAATAGAGGTCACCGGGTTCTCCACCGTCTTTGCCAAGTTCGCCCATTCCCTTCAATCTTATCTTCTGACCTTCCTTCATTCCTGGAGGAATAGTAATGAGCAGCTCTTTCGATCTCTTTCGGTGAAAGTATTTCCCTTTTGCTCCCTCGAGGGCCTGTTGTGGATCGAGATAGATGGATTCCTCCAGATCTTTTCCTTTATCGGGGTCTTTTATTCTAAGCGCCTTTTTTAATAGATAGCGAGTCCATTTACCCAGGAATCCTGGGAAAATCTCTGATGAGATTGGAATCTCTTGCTGGCCGCTTTTTCCAAAGGCCGGACCAAAAAATATGAATCCCTTACCGAAGACGCCCGGTCTTCGAAATTCAAAGCTTTGGTATCTCTGGCCATAAGACTCTCTGAAAACCTCTTCGAAGCCTCGGAATCCGAAGGCCCTGGCCATCTCTTCAAAAATTTGGTTGATGTCAGACCCTCTGAAAATATCCTCTTCAGAATAACTCTGTTTAAACCGATCGTACCCATCAGGGCCGTACTGCTCATGAAATCTGTCATAATGATTTCTCTTCTTAGGATCGGAGAGGACAGCGTAGGCCTCGTTGATCTCTTTCATCTTTTCGACTGCAGAAGGATTTTCCTTATTTCGATCCGGATGATATTGAAAAGCCAGCTTCCGGTAAGCCTCTTTAATCTTCTTAGGCGAAGCTCCTTTCTCTACCTTTAGGGTCTCATAGTAATCTTTCTGATTCATCATCCTATTTCTCAACCCTTCCAGGGTCATTCTCTCCACTCTGTCAGCAGCCAGGTTCCCCGGGGTGGCCACAGCAGCTTTGGAGATTTTTTATCTTGATCCAGTTATTCTTGATGAGGAGGGTTATCTTTTTCGGCCAGGGCATATCAACCTGAAGGTTCGTAAAAAAGGATCGGGCATTGGGTTTTCTCTTTTTCATTTCATGATGATCCATGAAAATGCTCCTTTTTCGATGACGGTATTGGAATCGTCCATCTGTATTTGGAAATTATAATTTATAAAACCTCAGTCTGCCAACGAATCATTCCAACACTTCACACCTTACTCAACTTGAGACCATTTATGAAGTTCGGATCAAATCAGATCATCATTTTCAATCCACATCAAATGTCTTGACGAATATCGATTCTGGTGAGTATATTTGTAGGCCTATTGATTTTTCAAGAGGGTTCAAGGAGAAATGATATGAGTATTGTCCGTGCTGCAGTGGTCCAGGATAGCCCGATTGTTTTTAATCGGGAAGCAACGATTGAGAAAGTCCATTCCTTGGTGAACCAGGCGGCTCGACAAGGAGCACAGCTGGTTGTCATCCCTGAGGCTTTTGTATCGGCTTATCCGACGGGCCTGGACTTCGGGGCCCGGATAGGACTTCGAACGCCCAAAGGGCGAGACGATTTTAGACGTTATTATGAAAGCGCTGTGACGGTGCCCAGTCCAGCTTGCGGAGCTTTGGGGAAGGCCGCACAGGAAGCTGAGGTTTTTTTGGTTGTGGGTGTCATCGAGCGTGACGGCGGAACTCTTTATTGTACCGTCCTCTTCTTTTCCCCAGATGGTGGGTTAATGGGGAAACATCGAAAGCTGATGCCCACGGCAATGGAGCGATTGGTCTGGGGGTTTGGGGATGGTTCAACCATGCCAGTATTTGAAACACCCCTGGGTAAGATCGGAGCTGTCATCTGCTGGGAAAACTACATGCCGATGGTTCGAATGCATATGTACGGTAAGGGGATCCAACTTTATTGTGCTCCCACTGCCGACCATCGGGACACCTGGCTGCCTTCGATGCGTCACATCGCTTTGGAGGGGCGCTGTTTCGTCCTCAGTTGCTGTCAGTACCTTACCCGGGCTGATTGTCCGGAAGATTATGCCGCGATCCAGGGTAACGATCCGGTTACGGTTCTCATGCGCGGTGGCAGCTGTATCATCAGTCCGCTGGGCCAGGTCTTGGCAGGACCAAATTTTGAAGGGCCCTGCATTCTGACTGCTGAGTTGGATTTGGACGAGATCCCCAGAGGCAAATACGACTTTGACGTCGTCGGTCACTACGCCCGGCCTGATGTCTTCCGTCTTTACGTCAATACCCAACCCATGCCACCGGTGGTTGTCTCTTCAGAGGGCGGGATTGACTCCATGAAAAAGGACGAATAGTTTGGCGTAACCTCAATCATACAGTTCAGAATATATCTCGTTCTTTATCCCTCACTCTCCCCATCTTCCCATCACTGCATCTCCTCATTCATAAATGATCAAATCCTTAATCCCTAAAACATAACGTCTCACGCTCCACGCGATTTTAAGGCGAGGGAAAAGTTTTTCCAAAAAGTGGAAAAAGATTGGGAATGTAAAGAAAACGGATACACAGGTTAGAGAATTAAATTGGGTCAATTCGATTTGAAGGCAATCAATTCGGTTCAAATGAGGATCATGGCATATTCTTTGCTTAGTCAATAGATGACAAATTCTTTTTTGGGGAAATCAAAATGGAAATGAGCAAAAGGGAGACATGTGGAGTGGTCTTGGGATCCGCCTACGAAGCGCTGAAGAAGAGGTGGAGAATTCAGTTCGTTCTGGCACAGTTCTTCTATGTTATCGTCATCGCCTCCTTGGTATTTTTCCTACTTCAAAGTAAGAAACCCTCAAAATCATCCATCGTCCAGGTACAGGAACTGGATGAATTGAAGACCAAAGAGGCCATTTACTTGGTCTTGAGGAGTAAAGGCCTCAGCTTGAACCAGGGCCTTGACATTGCCGAAGTCACGATCCGGCAATCGAGAAAATTGGATCTTCCCTTGTCCTTGATCCTGGCGGTCATGAAGAAGGAAAGTCTTTTCGTTCCCTATGCCCTCTCTTCTCAAAGTGCCATGGGTCTCATGCAGGTCCATCCCATCACGTGGGGAGAATACGTGGAAAAGTTGAAACTCAATGTCTCTACCCATGCGGCCTTCGACCCGGTCACGAACGTTATTGTGGCCACGCACGTCCTCAAGGACCTTTACGATTATTACAAAAAGAAAGTGAAACCCGGACCCGAGGCTTGGGAATCCACCTTATCCGCTTACTATGCCGGAAAGACTTCCCTGTCCCAGACAGGCATCACCGAGTCCCATTCAAAGTACGTAGGCGATGTCAACAGCTTCAAGGAAGAATTTGATGAGAAAATTCAGAATTAGGTTACGGTTACTCTGGTTATCTTTTCGCTGTGTCCTGCTCCGCTGGACCCTGAACAGGACTCTTCACCACCACTCCTGAAATCGTTCAACACCTTCCCCCTTACGATTTACGTTTAACGCTTTCCGCTGTAATGCCTCAGTTACAGGTGTTTTTATCCCCCTTTAGCAAAGGGGGATAAAGGGGGATTTTAAAATTATCCTGAGAAAATCTCCCCTTGCCCCTCTTTGCCTGTCTATGCCAGGAAAAGGATTACCAAAGAGGGGTATAAGGGTACATTTGTATTACTTGAACCCGTAACTGAGGGATTACTTTACGCTTAACGTTCTTGTGTTAACGTTCTTGTTGACAATCTTCGTTCATTCTTTTTAATATAAAACGTGCCTCTACTCATCCTCTTTTTGGTTATCCTAAGTTCAACCCCATGCTTCAGCCAGACGCTCAATGATTCCCCTGATCAAGTCTGGAAAGTCGGCGATCGCCGATGGACGGTTGAAGAAGAATATCAGTTTGGAAAATGGGTGGATGAAACGGTGACGGAGGATTTTTTTATTCGTTACAAGATCCCCACGGATTGTGCGGATGCCGTTTATGCGATCCGATGGATCTATGCCCGGATCAACCATCTTCCCGCTGCCGCGACCACCAGGGATGGGAGATTGATCGGCCACTGGTCCACCGACTGGAAACATCTTCCGACCCACCCAGAGTGGCACAGAGACGAACGTTTCCGTGCTGCCCTTTTCTACCTCCTTCCGAAGACCTGGACAGGGACTCTTCCCCTCGACACCTATCCCGTTCGCATTTCCCCCGATTCGGTCACACCCGGAACGCTATTTTTGGTGACAGAATCCCATACTGGAATCATCGGCCATGTCTTCCTCGACGGAAGCCAGGCCCATCCTCTTCAGATCTGGGAGTCTATGCTTCCGAGAAAGGTTCAAAAATTAAGCTTGAGATATTTTTTTTCGGCAAGACCGGAATCCAAAGTCCGCTCAGGTCTCGTGAGGTTCAAATGGCTTGTTCCTGAAAACGGGGAATGGAAATATCTCCCTGACAAGGAGCACCCTTTCTATTCCGAAGAGCAATATCATTCTGCCTTTTACAATGGTTATGCCGACTTTATCGAGGCCGTGGCTAAAAGAATCGATCCAAAAGCCTATGCCCCCGCGGAAAAGATGATAAGGGTCATCGGGACCATCACACGCTTTCTCAGGGAGAGGGTTCCTATTGTTCTGGCAGGATACCAGGCGTGTTACAGGGGAGGGTGCCCAGAAGGTTCGGACCGATGGGAAATTCACAGTACACCTGGCCGTGATGGAATGATCATCCTGATGATGGATCATCTCTCTGAGATCATCGCATGGAACCATCTCGACAAAGAGGGTGCGGAAAGAATGATGAAGGCCATTTCGATCGATACCTCAGAAAAACATTCAGTCACTTTCTATGATGTCTACCAGAATAACCTCTGGCTTTCTTCTCATCCAGAGGACTCGATCGAAGCCCGTTGGGGATTGAAGAAGTGTGAGAGGATCCACGAAGAGATCCGCACTACCCATGACTCCATTGATTTCATTGAGAAGACCTATCGGAAAAAAGACCCTGAATATGCGGACTTCTCGGTTCGGCAGCAGGAGCACATCCTGCGGAGGTTTATCGAAGAATGGACCAGGTCCGAATGTAGAGAACCGCCTCCAATACCAGTGAAAAAAGCTTGGCTCTCCCGTCCGTTAGAGGACTCGGTCGAAGCCCGTGGAGGATTGAAGAAGTGTGAGAGGATCCACGAAGAGATCCGCGCCACCCACGACTCCATTGCCTTCATTGAGAAGACTTATCGGAAAAAAGACCCTGAATATGCGGACTTCTCGGTTCGGCAGCAGGAGCACATCCTGGGAAGACTCAGCGAAGAGTGGACCAGGTTTGAATGCAAAGAATTGCCTTCAGCACCAGAGAAAAAAAAGCGAATAAGTAACCGATTAGAGATCCGTTAAGAAAGAGGTGCGGTTCAATCCAAAGGGATAAACGACGTGCATTTTATTTTCCTTTTCTTCAGGCAGTTTTTATCGCTTCTTATTTTTACCCCACTTCTCCTGGCACTAACGGGTCAGTCTCCTTACGCTCAAAATCATTTCCGTGTCGAGTCTCTCCCGAGAGTGGTCAAGCAGGGTGAGGTATACTCCATCAGGGCATTAGGGCCAACATCGCTGAAGTCCATCTATGTGGAGTTTCAAGGAGTAAGATTTCCCATGGCCTTCGGCGGGCAGAAGGGAGCCTATGAGGGCCTCATTGGAATTGACCTAAACACCCGACCTGCCACATACCCAACCAAAATCGTTGGGACAGATGAGGGTGGCGGTGTCTATTTGAGCCCCTTTTCATTGAAGGTGGAGAAGGTCGACTTCGGGGTCCAGAAACTTTCGCTCCCGTCCTCCATGGTGGATTTGGATACGAAAACCTTGGAACAAGTCAATCAAGAAGCAAGGCAGCTCAAGGCCTTGTTTCAGGTCTTCCGGGATGAAAGACTCTGGAGAGGCGTTTTTATCCGCCCAGTGGAGGGAAAACTCTCTGGGGCATTTGGATTGAGCCGTATTATCAATGGAAAACATCGAAGCCAACATACAGGCATTGATCTGCAGGCAGAAGAGGGAACCCCTGTATTAGCCTGTAATGGCGGGATGATTGTCCTGGTTGACCAGCTCTTCTTCTCCGGAAAATCGGTCATTCTCGATCATGGGTGGGGTCTCTTCTCAATGTATTTCCATCTCTCAGAAACACAGGTCAAGGAGGGGGATAGAGTCCATCAGGGAGCCATGTTGGGTCGAGTGGGATCTACGGGGAGATCCACGGAGCCCCACCTCCATTGGGGAATTAGAATGAATGGGGCACGGGTTAATCCGCTTTCCCTTCCAGGCGTGACAAAGACCACGGAAAAAGTGTTTTAACACCCCTTAAGAAACCAGCCCCCTTCCATGCAGATTTCTTGCGCAGATAGATCCGATGACTTATAATAATTGTTGTTCTCCATCCATCCACTCACTTCTGGGAGGTTAGCGTATGAATAAGTCAGTCGGTCTTGGAATGTTGATCCTTGCGATTCTATTCCTTCAGTTCAGCCCTGCATTCGCCAATAAGGCGGCTGTTACCATCGAGGGACCCACCAGTGTTGCAAAGGGGACAGAGGTTACCCTACGTGTCATCGTTACGCATAGTGCCAATAGCCCGTCCCATTACACAGAATGGCTGAAGGTGGTGGCCAATAAAAAGAGATCGCCCGCTGGGATTACACCAAGGACAAGCGCCCCGAGGCAGCCGAATTTACCAAAGAGATCAAGATCAAAGTGATGGAAGATACAGAAATCATCGCAGAGGCCAACTGTAACAATCACGGCAGCAAAGGTCCTGCAACACATAAGATCACCGTGAAGTGATAGCCGGTTTTCGGAGAAAAATTACTCGGAGGATGAACAATGATGATCGGTGGAGTCTCAATCATTCTAATCCTGGGTATCCTGAATATGCTTTTGATTCTGTTTCAGATCAGCACGGGGCTTCGATGGATTGGAGTTCCTTTTCATGTCCATAAGAGAACCGCGATCGTCCTATTTTTCAGTGCTGCCCTCCATGCCATCCTCGCCATCTTCGCCAATTAAGGATAAGAGGACGTCCCCGGACAGGTTGATCAACTTGTAAGAGTGGCCGGATTCGAAAACGAGAAAAACGGTTCCGTGAGTTTCACAGAGCCTTTCTATGGGTCTCCACCTTTTCGATTCCTTTTCAGATCATCCATCCTTACACCTTTGCACCTTTCCCCATTCATCCATTCGGTAAGGGTTCAGTCATTTCCCTTCATCATACTCAAAGACAAAAATGTAAATCGATGTATAAAAAACACCCATCCCTCAAAAGATTTTTTAAATAAATAATCCTAATATCAATGAGTTACTATGAATAGGGAGTGGCACAATTCTTGCTCGCCCTAATAATATATAAAATTAAATTTCGATTGGCATTGCCTCTCAAGGGAAACCCTTATGGATATTCTTAATACTCGATGTGAATTGCAGAGGATGAATAGAGGAAACCTTTTTAAACTGACGATGGACCAAAGATTATCAAAATGTCTGGTGGGGGGGATAACCTGTGGCCTCACCCTCCAGTATAAAGGAATTCGTTTTTGTGTTTCAGAGCTATTGGGAAAAGGGTGCCTTGTCGAAAGGTCAGGGCCATGGAATCAATTTTGTTCTGATGAAGAGAAGATCAATGGTTCCCTCACCTTTCTACAAGAAATGGAGGCCGAGGTTTTATCACCGGGAAAGAGGCCTGTCGAATTCAAGGTCTATTATAGAGATGACCCAACCCGTTCAATGGTCTATCTTGGAACGGTGATTGAGCGAAGGAAGAAAGAGAGGGGAAATAATCTCAGAGACCTCTTAAAGAAGGCCGTAAAGGAATATTCCAATGATGGTCGAGACCCTTCTAAAATATTTCTTCTGGGGTGTTAGGAAACTTTAGGGTAGACCTTCAATGACGATATTTTCTATAAGCTGAAAGCTCAAAGTAAAAAATAAATGAGTGAATGGGTGAATAAGTAAACGAGTACAATCAATGATTAAGTTTTCGCAGTCCTAAATTCCCTGGAGAAACCTTCCACGTCCTGAACGAAAAAAAGAGCCTTCGGATACTTAGCCCAAGCCACCCCGATTCACAAACTTGATATTGTGTATTGGTAATGTGAGAATCCTATGGCTGTTGAAAAACCAGAAAAAGGGAGAGCTCAAGTAGATGAGAAAGGTATTTTTCTGCAAATTATTATTCCATCAAAGAAGAATATTTTTTTAATTCTATTTTTGTGCGGGTGGTTTGGATTTTGGTCCATTCCTGAGACAGATATTATTAAAGAGCTGATTCAAGAAACTCAGCGCCGAGGATTTGAACTCTTCCCCTTCTTCTGGCTGATGGGTTGGACAGTGGGTGGTGTCATGGTGCTTTGGGTGATCATTTGGTTTGTGGCAGGGAAGGAGGTTATTACTCTTTCCCCATTAACGATAAGGATAGAAAGAAAAGCTTATGGGGTAGGTCTTTCAAAGGAATATTCATTATCCGAGGCAAGAAATTTCAGGATCCGGATGGGTGGTGAATCTATTTATTCAGGTTTGGAAGCCTGGGGTTTTGGCGGTGAACGATTAGCCTTTGATTATGAATTGAAGACCGTCAAATTTGCGAGTGGGATTGATGAAGAAGAGGCAGTTTATTTGTTAGATGTGCTCAAACAGAAAGGGATAAAATGATAAAACGACAGAGGTCAGACGTCAGACGTTAAGAGCACAAGATTATGTTGATGTTCCATAGGTGTAAAAGGTAAAATAGCACTGGAAGGCGTTGGAGGACGGGGGAATCATGTTTTGGAAAAGGAAGCGCATCGGCCTTGCCCTCGGAGGTGGGGGTGCCAGAGGACTCGCCCATATCGGCGTGTTAAGAGTGCTTGAGAGAGAAGGAATTCCCATTGATCTCATTGTGGGGACCAGTATCGGGGCGTTAGTGGGTGGCGCTTATGCCAGCGGCATCAGCGCAGATGAATTGGGAAAGAGGGTGGACACCTATCTCAATAGTACTGAATTTCAATCTTCGGCGATGAAGGCTTTTGAATCGGCCTATACAAAGGAAGAGGCAGGTCTGACTCAGAAAATTCAGACCTACATCAGAAATTGCTTCTATCTGATTCAGGCAATGCTTAAGCCAGGCATCCTTTCTAATGAAGAGTTTGAGGCCACGATCAATTATTTTATTCCCGACATTCAGATTGAAGAGACTCGGATTCCCTTTCGGGCCGTGGCCACCGACCTGGTGAATGGCGAGCAGATCATTTTTTATAAAGGACCTCTTCGGCAAGCGGTGACGGCGAGCTGCGCCGTTCCAGGAGCCTTCGCGCCGCTTAAGGAGGGAAGAAGACTCCTATCGGACGGAGGCATCATCTGTAGCGTTCCTAGTTCTGTGGCGAGGCAGGAAGGGGCGGACATTGTGATCTCTGTGGCGGTAGACCGAGGCATCGGCTCGGAAGAACTGCGGACCGTAGTGGACGTCTATCAGAGGGTCAGTGAAATTATGGGAGAAAGGCTAAAAGATTACGAGTTGGCGGAAGCTGATGTGGTGATCCTTCCGGAGGTGGGAGATTTACATTGGTCTAACTTCTCCCAGGCCATGAATCTAATTGACGAAGGTGAAAAGGCAACAAGGGAGAAACTCGACGATATTCGTCATATCCTGCCTGGTATCAAAAAGTGGTTTAGATTTAGAAAGATTCGAATCCATAAAAAAAGGTTAAAATAGGGATGTCTTCCATCCCCATTTTTTGGAGGAAGCGATCATGCCGGCCAGTATTGCCCATCTTTTGATTTGTAATAAAGCCGTCAAAGTTCTTCAGGAGGGGGGTGAGTATGAAGCGTTCATCAACATCCTTGACGCGGATGAGCGTAAGCCCTATCTCAACCTTGGATCCATCGGTCCGGATTTATCCTATTACGGAAGCCAGTGGGAAGGGATGAAGAGCCTCCTCTTTGAGCAATCAGACAAGCCCCTTGGTGTCGATGGGTGGTCTTACCTCCTTCACTCAAAGGACCCCAACCAATTCCCCCTTACCCTCATTGAACTGACCTGGAAAGATACACGCTGGGAAGAACAGGAATGGGAAGGGAACGATTATGACAAATTTGCCTTTGCCTGTGGGTTTCTTTCTCATATGGCTGCCGATCAGATCATCCATCGTCTGGTCAATGATATTGCCGGCCCGTATTACCGAAGAGGAGAAAATAGGAAGAAACATCGGGAATGTGAGATCTACCAGGATGTGGCACTCTTTCATACCCTCTACCCAAAGGAAGACTTCATGGATAAATCCTTTAATCTCTGGGTTGACCTGGATCCCCAAAGCTCCTTGAATGCACCCGAGTGGTTTCGATATTTTATTCAAAGGGCTTTTGTCGAAAGTCATGGAGTTTATCCGAGGGAAGAGGATATTGAGGATTGGGTGGATGGTCTCCTTCTAATCCTAAGAGGGATTAAATGGATCGGGCCTTACAAGAGTGCTTATGGGGAGCTGAAAGAACATGGACTTTCGTCGGGCAAATTTGCAAGGTATTTCAAAGGTTATATGGATTTTTTCTTTCAGGCGGTGGAATTGACTAGTATCTACTGGAAGATTGTTTTTGAGCTCTATGACCCTCCGGGGAATGTTCTTCAGATTTCCGACCGCATGAGGAAACGCTTCAAGAAAGTGGTCCAGAATGCGGATCTTTCTTCACCGCTTCAAAAAAATATTTTAAAAGATGCTAAAGAGGCACTCCAAACAGGGGTCCCCCGTAAATTTAATGCTCTTTTAAGAAAAGGAAAGCTGGCGCTCAAGAAAGAGAAAATACTTTCAATCGATCAGAAAGACGTGGGGAAATTTTCTTAGGTCATCGTCCGGTGCTAAAAAATGGATTGGTTTTCCTCTCCCTGCCAACGGTCGTTTTTGGGCCATGCCCTGGATAGACAACGACATCATCGCCCAGGGTGAAGATCTTATTTCTCACATGGCGTAGCAGGCCCTCATAGTCTCCTCCAGGAAAGTCGGTTCTTCCAATGGAACCCGCAAAGAGAGTATCCCCGACAAACACGATTTTGTCTGTGACCAGTGAAATGCCTCCGGGAGAATGGCCTGGAGTATGGAGGACTTTCAGTGAGATGTCTCCGATGGTGATGATATCCCCTTCTCCGAGATACCAATCAGGAGGGGGAGAATTGTCAACGTGGAGTCCCCACATCCCTCCGCCCTCACTTTGATGCAAGATCATCGGAGCATCGGCAGGGTGGATGAGGAGCTGAGCCCCTGTCACTTCCTTAAGGCGTTTATTATCCGCTGAGTGGTCAAAGTGGCCATGGGTATTGATGATATAAAGGCAACGTAGTTTATCTTTGGCGAGCGTGATGAGGATCCTATCCGCATCGCCTCCCGGATCGATCACGGCTGCTTCCCTTGTTCGCTCACAACCCACTATGTAACAATTGGACTGAATGGGCCCAACCACCAACATCTTAAGGATCAAATTTCACCCCCATAGATTTAATATTTTTTATCCACTAAATTTAATTACGAATTAGAGCACCGTCAAGGGCGATTATATTTTTTTGACAAATACCCTGCCATGGCATATACAATGGAAATTATTTCAAGGATGGAGGAGGTCTGCTCTTATTGCTTTTTTTCAAATCAAAAGAAACATTTACGTTAATATTTTTTTGATGAGCGATTTCTTATGAAAGGGAGGGATCATGAATATTCATAAAGTTGCCTGTGTAGGAGCAGGTCTCATCGGCCAGGGATGGGCGACTCTATTTTCCTCAAAAGGCCTTGAGGTAGTTCTTCAAGATGTTTCTGAAACTAGTCCTGGGGAAGGCGATGAGAGAGATCAGGTCAACTCTCATGTTTCTCGAGACAAATCACCTTCTCGAACCAGGTGGAGCAGAGGCCTCCCTGAAGCGGATCAAGATGAGCTTGCTCATCGGTGAAGCGGTCTCTCACGCGGACTATGTTCAAGAATCTGTCCCGGACGATTATGATTTCAAGAAACAGGTCTTCAGAGAGATGGATGTTGCCGCTCCTCACCATGCCATTCTGGCCAGTAGCTCCTCCGGATTACTGATGACCGAAATTCAAAAGGCGACGACAAAACCTCAGCGTTGTGTGTTAGTCCACCCTGTTCTTCCGGTTTACCTTATCCCTCTGGTTGAGATCGTCGGAGGAGAACTAACCTCCCGTGAAACGGTGATCGCCACCTATGATTTCATGAAAAAGCTGGGGAAAATCACCTGCCTTGCTGAAACGGGAAGTCTCTGGTTACATTGTGAACAGGTTGCAGGCAGCGTTATTGCGTGAAGCCATTGATCTGGTGGATAAGGGTGTCGCAAGTGCCGAAGATGTAGACAGAGCCTTCTGTATGGGGATAGGTCTTCGCGATCCCATTATTGGACCATTCTTGCGGATCCATCTCGCCGGAGGTGGCGTTGAACAATTTATCGAGAATTATTCTCAGTCGTACCATCATCGCTGGAAGACGATGGAGACCTGGACTTCCATCCCTCCTTCGGCAGCGAAGAAAATCGTAAGGGGCGTCAAAGAGATGGAAGTCGTTCGTAAAAAAAGTTTAGAAGAGATTACAACCTGGAGAGACGAAATGTTGGTGAAACTCCTGAAAGTCATCCGTGAAGAATAGGATATCCGGGCCCGGTTCCATCTCCAGTGGAATCAGGAAGGGGTTTTTGGGTAGGGTTTCTCATTAATCTTCAGGGTAATACGATGCTGATCAGAGTCACGATGATCCACCGAAAGAATCCGATTATTGGATTCAAAATCCCCAGATAAAGGAAACCGATGATGATAAAGAACCCATAAGGCTCCAGACGAGCAAGGAAATACAACGATCTTTCTGATACAATTCCCATCAATATCTTTGAACCATCCAGGGGTGGAATGGGGATCAAGTTAAGAGCGGCCAACGTGATATTGATCAGGGCTACATATTGACACACCTTATAGACGAGGGTTAGGGCTATCCCTGAGGAAGATGTGGAAAACAACCGGATAAATAACAGGGCGAAGAAGGCGAAGAGGATATTTGCGAGGATCCCGGCCGAAGAAACGAAGATGAGTCCCTTCCGCCTGTCCGAGATGTTGTTGAAGTTAACCGGAACCGGTTTCGCCCATCCGAAACCAAAGAGAAAGAGCATGAGGGTCCCGATGGGGTCGAGGTGTTTAAGCGGGTTGAGGCTCAGCCGGCCCAACCATTTGGCAGTCGGATCCCCCATCCTGTAAGCGACCCAACCATGCGCCACCTCATGGATGATGATAGAAAAGAGAAGAGGAATGGCAACCAAAGCAAAAGCCAATGGATCGCTGGTCAAAAGCTTCAGAAGTCCCATTTATGTTACTCCACCCCTTGACGTTTCATCTCCCGGTCTTTCGATCAAACATTCTTCCAATTTGTTCAACACGTTGAAGAGCAGGGATGTTTTGTATCTTTTAAGATTTTACAATATATGGAGACATAAATAAAGAGGATGAGCTAGGAGTAGATGAGGTTAATGAGTGAATGAGTGATTGAGTGTTAAGACATTTATCATGAAGTCATTCAGTGATTGGATCATTGCTCTGTCCATCTTCTAAGTTCTTCACAAACTACCAGACTTCCTATAAAATTTAAATTTAAGTAGCCTGTATATGGAAAACATTTATACCATTCCGACGATTGAAAGAATCTTCGAACATAAATTCTCTTTCGCCACCCGTGTCCAATTATTATGGAAGGGGAGAGATTCTTTTCAAACCATTTTTGATGCTGTACAAAGTACGGAACGATTCATCTGCCTACAATTCTATATATTTAAAAATGATGAAACCGGGATCGCCTTATCCGAACTGCTGAAACAGAAGAGCCGTGAAGGAGTGAAAGTCTATATCTTATATGACCACTTTGGATCCTTTGGAACTCCGAGAAATTTTTGGAAAGAGATGAGACTGGAGGGTATTCAGATCAGAGCTTCCCGTCCCTTTAAATGGACGGCCCCCTTTCATTATGTTCATCGAGATCATCGAAAGCTTATTGTGATCGATTCGAAAAAGGCCTTCACCGGTGGGCTTAACATTGCCAATGAATACAGTGGGTTTCATCTCCGGAGGCGAAGCAGGGGTTGGCGTGACACAGGGATGATTGTAGAAGGACCCATCGTCAGTGATCTTTTCGATACATTCAAAAAAAGCTGGAAGACCTGGAGTGGGGAAAAGATTGTTTTGAAGGGGACCCATGATACAGCACGGGGAAAATTACCAAAAACCGATATTCCTGCACTTCCCATTTTTGCTTATTCTGGAAGGGGGAGAAAAAGGATGAGGAAACTTCTTTACTATAGCATTGACCAGGCACAAACCTGTATTTTGCTAACCACAGCTTATTTCATCCCGAGCCGAAGGCTGATTCAAAGGCTTGAGGAAGCGGTCAGGCGGGGAGTGAAGGTGAGGCTCCTCGTGCCAGGCAAAAGCGATATTCCGATTGCGTCGTATGCAGGGAGAGCTTTTTTCTCAAGGCTTTTAAAGGCAGGCATTGAAATCTACACTTATCTGGGAGAGATCCTTCATGCAAAAACCTATCTGTTTGACCAATCCTGGAGCATCATTGGTTCCACCAACCTTGATTATCAATCGCTTAGGTATAACGATGAGGGAAATATCGGTATCCTCGATTCTGCTTTTGCTTCGAAGATAGCCGGAGTTTTTGAAGAAGATCTAAAAACCTCTGTTCAAATAGATGAAGAGACTTGGCAACAAAGGCCCTTATTAGAAAAAATGGTAGAACACTTTTTTGCCCTTTTCAGGAAAAGGCTTTAAGGACCCCATTTCTCGCCCATCCATCTTTACCCTGTTGTTGCATAAAGATTTGGATGAATTAACCGGATGCCTTCTTAAAGAGATGGTTTATTGCCTTTTGATGATACTTTCTAAAGGTTACCATTGGAGCGATCCAGCGAAATTGCATTGATTGGAGATTTATCCCTCCATTGACAAATGTTTAATGATTTCGAGGGGCGAATTTATTGCAACAACAGGGTTTACCATTATTTTTTCTTTTTGGTTGTTTTAGATTTTGTCATCGTCATTTCTTTAAAGGTGTTCTCCCACTTCCCGATCAAGGCTTTCAGCTCATCCAGTTTGGCTTTGGCTTCAGCAGGGCTCTGGGCAATCATTTCTTTTGTCTTGGCCAAACCCTCCTCAATGGTTTTGGCATCAGCCGCCCAGATCTTCTTTTTTTCTTTCAGTTTCTTTTCCATCTTTTTAGCCGTGGTCCCTAATTTCTTCCAAGTCTTTTCAAGAGCTTTCAAGGTTTCATTCGCCTGGTCGGCAATGGCCTTCTTTCCAGCCTCAACGGCTGCAGCGGCTTTTTCAAAAGCAGCCTTGGCATCGATGTAACCCTGTTTCGCCTCCTTATACTTCTTCTCTTTCATCTGGGTTTCTGCTGTCTCCCATGTCTTCTTGGCAGCCTCCGTCTCAGTCGGTGCATATTTTTCTGCGCCAGCCGAGAAAGCGGCATCCATGGCCTTCTTGGCGGCCTCTTTTTCTGCTTCGGGGGGTTTTGAACAACCCGCCCACGACATTGCCAAAACTAAAATCACGAATACGAATAACGAGAACCTGACCTTTTTCATAAAACAATTCCCTCCTTCAATGATGTTTGATAAAACCTCAAACAGTATAATTCAGGTTCTTCTGAATAGCAATAGATCAAGCAACCTTGCCCTCCCCCAGTTTTTCCTTCTCTTCGTCATTGGCCTGGACAAACCCCTTCCAAGGCTTCATCGGCCAGGCTATTTCACACATCCTGACAGACTCATGCACACCTGGTTGTAAAATCTTTAGAGGGATTTTAATGAGTAAGTCATGCGATGTAGTTAGCAAGTGACAATAAGCTTAAGGACAACGAGACCAGAGAGGTCGGTCAGGATCGGGATGATTTATCAATTCGGTCAGAGGCGTTTTATCTGGTCCACAGGATTGACAGAGATAAAGAGATAGCATGGCGCATACGCTAGTGAGAAAGGTTATTTAATAGTGATGGCAGCTGAAGAAATCCTATCCGGTGAAGCATTCAAGAGATGCGCTGAATTCCACGGCCATGTTTGTCCGGGTTTGGCTATCGGTTTTAAAGCGGCCCAGGCGCTGATGGCGCGTCTGGGTGCGAGCCGGGCACCGGACGAGGAGTTGGTGGCCATCGTCGAGACAGATGCCTGCGGCGCGGATGCCATCCAGGTCATGACTGGCTGCACCCTTGGTAAAGGGAATCTGATATTGAAGAACTACGGGAAGCATGCTTTTTCCCTGGCCGATCGGAAGCGAGGAAAGGTTTTTCGGGCATGTCTACGCTCCGATGCAATCGTTTCGGACCAGAACACCTTGCTTTGTTTGAAAAGATACGCAAGGGGGAGGCCAAAGCAGAGGAGATAGAGAGGTTTGAACAGCTCCGTGAGAAGCGGCTTAAAGAGATTCTGGAGGCCGATACCGATACCCTCTTTACCATTGAGGAGGTTGAGGCTGATATCCCCCACAAAGCGAGAATTGTCGAATCTGCCGTTTGTGATCAATGCGGAGAACCCACGAAGGCGGACCTTCTCAAAGAAATCGATGGCCAGAAAGTCTGTATCCCCTGTGAACAAAGAGTCCGTAGAAAGGGAAGGGAATAGAAGGGGATCTAGCTCTCATTTCCGCTTGTGCATCTCAACGCGAAACCCTCAAGATGGAACAGCATTGGCGCGGACGCAATATCAAGATGTTGTGGGCGCTCATCCTCCTCGGGATTGCCTATAGCGGGATACTCCATTACCAGCGCACACTGACCGGTATGGATGAACTGGATGGAATCATCGGTGTGCTGCTCGGCCTTTATATCTGCTCACATCCAGCCGCTAATGTGGTAGATATGCTTTTTTTCAGGCAGGGTGCTCGACATCCGTTTTCATCAAGACGATCCGCTGTCTTGTGGCTGGCTCTCAATATAGCTGGTTTTGCTGATCGGGTGGGTCGTCATTTTCATCGGAACGACGCGCTTTTTCAGTAAAGTTGATTAGGGCGGTTTCCTTAAGGGGATTTATCATTTTGATTCTTGGATTTAACGTGTTAGGATAAAAATTATCAGGCTGCTGAAAAAGTGATCTTTTCCAGGTTGCTCAAAAAGGGCCAGATGTAAGGCCCCCGAAATCCTGAGGAGCTAGGCGTACTTGGCTGTACGCCGCAACGACTTGCCCTGTTAGTTCTAACAGGGTGAGGAAAGTGAGTAAGGGCCGGATAACCAGCAGATGGCCATTTTTCAGCAACCTGTAGCTTAAAAGAGGAGGAGTCATATGTCACTCGTGGGTAAACCGGCACCGGAATTTGAACTCGAAGGTTATTTTAACGGGCAATTCAGTAAGTACAAATTATCAGAATACAGAAAGAAGTGGGTCATTCTCCTTTTTTATCCACTCGATTTCACCTTTGTCTGCCCAACAGAGGTGCTCAACTTCTCTGCAGCGGCAGAACAATTCACTAAACTCAATTGCCAGCTCTTTGGTGTCTCGGTAGACTCCATTTATGTCCATAAGGCCTGGGTGGATACAAAGCGGGAGGATGGTGGCCTCGGCGGAAACCTTAACTATCCATTGCTCTCCGACTTGAATAAGGTGATGACACGAGATTATGGGATCCTCATGGAAAATGAAGGGGTGGCCCTTCGAGGTCTTTTCCTTATCAGCCCTGAAGGGGTGATCATGCATGCCACCATCAATAGTCTCTCTGTCGGTCGTTCCGTCACGGAGGCGATGCGGGTACTGAAGGCCTTCCAATTTGTCAGTTCCAATGTAGGTCAGGTTTGTCCAGCAGATTGGGAGGAAGGGAAAGATTCAATGGCTGCAAATTCCGATGGGATGAAAAAATACCTCACCAGCCACTAATTTCAATTCGACGGATCGCTGACATTCGTTTTATTCGTAAATAAAGGAGAGGCAAGAATGGAACAGTGGGAGCAATGGTTTCGAGAAAAACAGATAGAAAGAACGATCCAAGCATTGAAGAAGAATCGTTTTGAAGCCCTCTTTGTTATGGACGCAAAGGCAGCCTTCGAGGAAGTGATGAAGCGGATTCCGGATGGAGTAACAGTGGGAATAGGGGGGTCTGTTACCCTTACTCAACTGGGATTACACGGAGGCCCTGGGTAAAGAGAAAAATTCAATTCATCTGGCCTCAACAGCAGGCAAAGAATGATGAAGAACGGCTTGACTTATTTCGAAAGTCCTTTACCTGCGATGTTTTCCTTACGAGTACGAATGCTGTTACTGAAAGCGGGAAGTTATTTAATGTGGATGCCACAGGCAACCGAGTCGGCGCCACATTCATCGGGCCCAAAAAGACGATTGTCGTCTGCGGGGTGAACAAGATCGTTAAGGATCTTGATGCCGCAGAAAAAAGGGTGAGGGAGTGGGCCGCTCCACAAAATGCAAAACGACTCAATCGGAAAACTCCCTGTGTTGAGACAGGGGTTTGCGAAGATTGCAGTTCACCGGACCGGATTTGTAATATCTATGTCACTCTGGCTAAAAAACCCGCCCGTACCGATGTCGCTGTTATTCTTGTTGGAGAATACCTTGGAATTTAGTCTTTTTTCTCTTCCGGTTCTCAGCGCTATCCCTTGAGGTACTTGTTAAACCAGGCAATGCAGCGAGCCCATGCGTCCTTGGCAGCTTCGGCCCGGTAGCTCGGTCGGTAGTCTGTATAGAACGCGTGTGGCGCTCCCGGGTAAAGGACGAACTCAGCTGTTTTGCCCGCTGCCTTGAGGCTTGCCTCCATTTCCTTGACATCGGCCACAGGAATGCCCAGGTCCGCTTCGCCGTAAAGGCCGAGGACAGGTGAATTGATCTTTGCAACGATGTCGAGGGGTCCGACTGTGCGAACGCCTGGCGTCTTGGCTGGACGGAGCTGGCCGTACCAGGCAACCGAAGCCTTCACCTCGCGGTTATGGCCGGCGAAGAGAAAGGTGTACAATCCGCCCCGGCAGAATCCTGTTACGCCGATCCGATCAGCCCTCCCTGCAGGATGCTGGGCGGCGTAGGCAACGAGGCTGTCCAGATCTGCCATGACCTGTGCATCAGGAACTGCGTCAATTACTTTCCGCACGGCTGCCATGTCAGTCAGATGCAACACGCCTCCTTCCCGGGCATAAGGTTCAAAGGTGATGCCCAGGAAACCTTCCTTGGCAAAGCGTCGGGTAACATCCTTAATGTGCTCGTGCATCCCGAATGCCTCTGGAAGGACCAATACGACTGGATATTTTCCAGCGGCTGAAGGCCGTGCCTCGTAGATCGGCACCTGGAAATCACCCGAAGGCACTTTGCCCTCTTTTACCGTAAGCCCCTCTGTAGGAGTGGTAATGATCTCACCTGCCACTGGATTTGCAGCGATTGCGAAACCGGCGAGGCTGATGCCTGCAGCGGTCATCCGTGCAAGAAACTGCCTCCTCGACATCCCCTCATACGCATTTGCCAACCAATCTTCGACCATGAGTTCCTCCTTGTTAGTGAGTTAATGATGAAGTGATGATCACTTCCCTTTCTAATTACTTAACAGTGAGAAAGTCCTAAGTCAAGAAGACCCATCCTTTACTCCTCAGCCTTACACCTAAGGAGTCTGAAGAGAAAGGGGACGTTCCCTTTTCCTTTTCTATATCTACATCACCCTGGCTAAAAAACCGGCCCGCACCGATGTCGTTGTTATATTGGTTGGGGAGAATTTAGGAATCTGATTGTCGATTTCGGAATTCGGATTGCGGATTTCAGAATTTCAAAAATTCTTCTCTAATTATGCTATGCGCTATGCTCTAAGCCCCTTGCGTCCCTTAAGAGAATACGGGCATCCACCGCGACAGCCCCTTTCTCCAATACCATCACAGGATTGATATCGATTCCTTCGATCTCAGGAAAATCGATCATCAACTGGGAAAGCCTGATAAGATTTTCAACCAGTGCCTTAATATCCAGAGGTCGTTCCCCTCGAATGCCTTTGAGGATGGCCGAAGCCTTCAATTCTGAAATCATTTCTTCCGCCTCGAGTCGATTGATCGGAGCCAACCGAAGAGAACTCTCCTGGAGGACCTCTACATAAATCCCTCCCAGTCCAAAGAGAACCACCGGACCGAATGAGGGATCCCGTTTCGCTCCTAAAATAACTTCCTTCCCATTCAGGATCATCTTTTGAACAAGGACACTTAGGCCTCCCCCGTTGAGCTTCCCAATCCTATCGTAGGCCTCTTCAGCTTTTTTTAGATGATCCACATTCAGAATGACCCCTCCCTTATCCGATTTATGGGAGATGTCAGACGAAATGGCCTTGAACGCAAAAGGGCCTTCGATTTTTTTCATGACCTTTTCTAATTCTTCTTTCCGCCTCACGACTTGATAATCAGCCACTGGAATCCCATAAGCTCGAAGGACTTCGAAAGCTTCCGGAAGAAGGAGATCCCTCTTCTCTTTTTTTGCTTTCTGAATGAGACGTTTTGCTCGACCACCATCCACTGAATAAGAAGGAGGCTTCTCCCGTGAAATTTTTCTTTCCCGGTAGTGTTCTCTCGAGATCGCCAGGGCACTCAAGGCGTCTTCGGGCTCTATAAAGATGGGGTAGTCAAACGTCCTTTTAATGAAAGCCAATTCTTCTTCCTCGGTCAGATAACAGAAGACCACAGGCTTTTGGTAACGTAAAGAGAGTTCCTTTGCAGCATGAATCAGCTTTCGGGAGGGTAACATTTCGTCGCCAATGGCAGCGTGTTGAAAAATAATCCCATCGACCGCCTTAATTTTGAGCACCTGGTCAAGGATCTTTGTATAGAGATCGAAATCGAAGAGGTCTCCCAGATCAAGAGGGTTTGTCGGCTGGATCACCTTGGCCCTGAAATAACTGTGAATCCGGTCCTGAAAGCTTTTCTTCATGGGAAAGAGTCGAAATCCATATCTTTCTGCTGAATCGGCAGCGACGATGGCAACCCCTCCGGAACGGGAGAGGATGACCAAATCATTCCCTCTCATGGGGGGGAGGGAGAGGACCTTTACCGCATTGATAAAAGATCGGAAATCCTTCGCCCTGATGATGTCGGCTTGCTTCAACGCTGCCTCTACCACTTGATCGTCATTGGCAAGAGCGGCGGTATGTAATTTTGCGATCTCTTTACTTGCTTCTCCCGTATTGGCCTTGTGGAGGATAATGGGTTTCGAGGTGGATCGAGCGATCTCGAGCAACTCCCTTCCTCTCTGGATACTCTCCAAATAAATGCCAATGATTTCTGTCTGGGGATCCTGAATGAAGTATTTAAGAAAATCAATTTCGTTGAGATCGAGTTTGTTCCCCATGCTCACAATTTTAGAGATCCCCACACTGGCGCTCGAAAGAAGGTTAAGGTAAGTAAGGGAGACACCGCCACTTTGAACCAAGAGAGAGACTTTTCCCTTACGGACTGCCTTCGGGTTGAGAGGGGGAAAGGGGACGACAAAGCCGTTATCAATGTTGATGATACCGATTCCATTCGGTCCCACCAATCGAATTCCCCATTTCTTGGCGATGCGCAGGACTTCTCTTTCTAATTCTGCTCCTTCCTCAGAATATTCACTAAACCCTCCTGATTCGATAATGGCCCAGCGAATCTTTTTCCTTCCGCAGGCCTCCAATATTCCCGGTACGGTGGGAGCAGGGGTGAGGATAACCGCCACATCAATTCCTTCTTGGAGATCTTCTATCGAGGTACAGATTCCCCTTCCAAAAAGAATTCCTTCTTTTTTCCCGATCAAAAAGATCTCTCCATGAAACTTAAATTTGAAGAGATTTTCGGCGATGTATCTGGCGAGGTTGTTGGGGTCTTCCGAAACACCAATGACAACCACCGATTTCGGATAGAAGAGCTTATCCATCTTTCACTTTCCTCCTTGAACTCTCAATATAGCAAAAGATTAATCTCTTATAACCTCTTTGACCAATAAAATTCCAATCACCAAATCCCTCCTCACTCCCCTTACTCGCCGCGCAAGCGCTGGCGCAGCGGGCAAAAGGGAGAAATTCCCCCTCTTTGGCAAAGAGGGGATAGGGGAGATTTTCGGATGAATATGTTTTTTCAATTATCGACTCATTAGTAGTACACTTCTATTAAATTCCTTTCGAAAACGGTTTGGCGTATCCAGTCATCTCCACATATCCTTTTCCCTTCACCGGAATATTCTGATATTTCCCCTCCACTTTAACACTTCCCTCCCAATAGGTCACTCGTGTTGATTCTTTGGTCACCAATTCCTGATTCTTGACCGTAGGGGAAAGGGTCAATTCAATTTGATGATCGGGGACCATTAATTTCCATTCAGAAGGATAGATCGCTTTACTCTTTTCACTTTTCCATTGTTTCCGAACTTCGATCTGGAATTCTTTGTTGGAGAGATGTCGATAGGTCCCATCGGCGAAGATGAGGGTTCCACTCGAATATGGATCGATGTTACCATCCTTGTGTCGAATCTGATAAAGCATCAGCTCTATCCCCTTCTCCAATTGAATACTAAACCAATCCCATCCTACCTGATATTCCCGGAGTTGTGTAGAGCCAAATTCATGATCCATCCAACTGATTCCTTGAACGGGAATTTCTGCGTTTTTTAAAAAGATCTTTCCCTCTGTTATTAATCGTGTGACAGAATAATAGTGTGAGGCATATCCCTCCCCTTCCGCCTTCTGACTGACGCCATTTTGCCCGTGAATGACTGGATTTTTTTCTGGTGTGAGCATCAGTTCAATTCCAAAATTCTTGGTCTCCCGCTTTAAGGAAGTGATTTTGCAGGGCAGGGCCTTTCCCTTCAATGGCCCAGTCTTCGATCCAGATCCGGAAGGCCTTTTCGCCCTTTTTATAAGGAGAAGCCCCTGCTTCCCCCAAACTTCCGCGGCTGATCTTTTCAAGATATTCAAACTTCTTTTTAGATTCATCGGTGATGGCAAGATGAGCGAAATAGAGGTCTTGAATGGACCATTTCGATTTTTGGTTTTTGGTCTCCCTGGTTAATCCTGTCCTGAAAAAGGTGAGTTGGTATCCGAAGGATTTTTTGTCCCGGTTCAAAGATTGGAGATGGCCAGAATAATACCACCATTCGGTTTTAAATTCGGGATGAGAAAAATGGTCCTGGGGAAAAGAAAAGACTCTTCCCGGAAGGGCCCGCTTGAAGTCTTGGCTCAGAAGTGTAGGAGTAAATGAAACAAGAGTCAGCAGAATTACAGAAGCAGGCGGTCATTGCGAGCCGAAGGCGAAGCAATCTCATCCTCCATGCCCAGCAACATTCCCTCTCCCAGATTACACGGATTGAGAGAGCGAAAAGCGTTTTTAAAGCTCTCTTCTTGAAATTTTCTGCTATTGTATGGAAAATACGAAACAGAATCAATAAATTTGTGGACAGTAGGGGTAAGAAGTGATAAAAAAGCAAATTAAGAAAAGCCAATTCCAACCAAATCGGAACTTCATCTATTGATTGGTCTGCATAAATAAAGGGTGACGATATGATAATTCTTGAAGACAGGAAATTGATCGAGGCGAAATTTGCGGACGAGCAAGAGGTAGAAGACCTGATCATCGCTAATTCCGAACACTTTTTTGGGCCATCCTCAATATTTCGTATCGAAAAAGAAGATCAAAACCAAGGACGGGTTTGGAACTATACCAGATGGTTTTGCAGTCGATCTATCGACAAGGATTTGGTACATCGTGGAGGCAGAGCTTTCCCATCACAATGTCTGGACTCATATAGCGCCCCAAGTGACAAAGCAACTGCTGGCGGCTGGACGACCTGAAACGCGTCAGCTACTTACAGAAATACTGGTGGAGATGGTTACCGAGGATCCCAGCACGAAGGAAAAGTTCGATGACGAAAACATTAAAGAAATCGACATACGAAAGGTACTTGGAGAGATATTTGAAAAGGCACCCATTATTGGAATGCCCATAGACGCAGTTACAAATGATCTTAGAGACTGGGCAGCGACCCTAAAGAACGATGTCAAACTTTGGATTGTCCGGAAATATGTTCAATTCGGTAATCCAAAAATAGTAGCTTACGATATCCCAGAAGAGTATCGTCCGGTATTCGACACTACGGATAGAGAGTCGCAACCTAAGTCTGGGATCAATACTTACGATGTTTCCATCACTGATCTTATGGAGGAGGGTTTTCTTTCAGCAGGCACTGAACTGACCATGAGTTACAAGCCACGCGGAGGAAAACAGCAGATATTTACAGCAAAACTTGAGTCTGACGGTTCTTTGAACGTTTTGAATCAAAACTTTCCGAGTCCCTCCTATGCTGCCATATTCTGTATACAAAAAGCTGGCAGCGAAAGAACCACAGTGAATGGCTGGACGAGTTGGAAAACCCGAGAGGGTAAGTTTCTTTCTCAGTTAAGGTCTGAGTACCTTGAAAAGAAAGAGAAAGATGCAGAACAAGCGGCTGCAGCGGATCGCTGATAGCTCCCGCTGAGCCATGGCGTTGAGGCTGTAGAAAAAGTCCTGAAAGCGTGATAATATCGCCATATCAGTAACGGAAAAGAGAGCGGGGACCGCTTAGGAGGGACTGGATGGCGAGATACAAGGATTATGATTATTCCCAGGGGAAGTTCATACCGATACACTTTGACAGGCAGATCTTGCCGGGGACGTTTGAGTATAGCCTTCATTACCTCATTGACAACGAAATAGACCTGTCCATCTTTGATTGCCGGTACCGAAACGACGAGACCGGAGCTCCTGCCTATGATCCTGCGATTCTTTTAAAGATCATCCTCATCTGTTCCATATTGGAGTGTGAGCCACATCATGGGAATAAGGATACTGCATCAAGGAATACGAAAGTTCCAACGAGAGACGATGATAATTTCTTATTTTCTATCCAGGTGAAGGAACAGTTTTTAAAAAAATAACTTTTTCTACAGACTCGTTATATGCAATAAATACTTTGCAAATACGAGGTGTGAATTGTCTGATTCATCAATAATTGCCCCTATCTGGCTTACTGAGTGGATGGAAGTCCACGAGATTACCCTGTGGGGTGCGGCAGATCTTCGGGATTTTTTCACACCCCGGGATGAAACAGGACAGAGATTTCCTTTCGCTCTTTCATGGGCTATTCCAATGAACCCCCAAATAATGGCCAGCATCCAGAACGGGCCAAACCAAGCATACGCTAATGAGTATGCCAGAGTGAACAGTCATATCAATGAATTATCGGTAGCGTTAGCAGCCGAAATCAAAGCCAGAGGTTTTCGATCCAAACCGCTGGCGGCCTCGGATCGTACCGATACGGTGAATATCAAAGGGGACTTTCCACACAAAACCGCAGCAACAAGAGCAGGTTTGGGTTGGGTAGGTCGTCACTGCCAACTTATTACGCGCTCGTTCGGATCATGGATTCGGTTGGGAACCGTTTTCACCGACATTGAAATTCCATGTGGGCCACCAATAGAGAGAGACTTTTGCGGTCATTGTACGCGCTGCGTAGAGGCCTGCCCTGCAAAGGCGTTGAAAGGCAATGTATGGTATCCAGGAATACCCCGTGAAGAACTTCTGGATGTCCAAGCCTGCGATCAGTGGAAAAAGGAACACTACTTTCAGTACCACAAGGGGCATAACTGCGGAATTTGCTCAGCAGTCTGTCCCTATGGGTTAAAAGTGCTGAAAAAGAAGTCTGATAAAACATAGCATCTTGTATGTACAATCAATACGCATATAACGAGCTGCTTAAGTGGACGGCAAGAAAACGCCGCCACTAAGCTTACTCATTGTGCGAATAAAATAGAATACAGAAATGAACATTAACCGACTCGATCACTTGGTAATGACGGTCAACGATATAGAGGCGACATGCTCTTTTTATAAGAGAGTATTAGGCATGGAGGTTGTTGTCTTCGGCGGTGGCAGGAAAGCCTTATCTTTTGGAACGCAGAAAATCAACCTGCACCAAAAAGGTAAAGAGTATGAACCTAAGGCATTAAAACCAACTCCGGGGTCAGGCGATTTGTGCTTTATCACTTCTGTTCCTATATCGGAAGTGATAGCACATTTGAACTCCTGCGGGATCGAGATCATCGAAGGCCCTGTCAGAAGAACCGGCGCAACGGGGCCAATTATTTCTGTCTATTTCCGTGATCCCGATTTGAATTTAATTGAAGTATCAAACTATGAGGACGCACGCAACAAATTGCTCCAGCCGACCGGGAATAACCGTGTTCCCTTTCAATCAGACGTTTGGGCCCCGGCGGCTGATGACCGGCGTTGGATTTACGAAGGTGAACCAATGAGAACACAACTGCGGCGTAAGGAACGGGCAATGAAGACCTCCCGGGAAATGGAACTTCTACTAAAACGTATGCCGGTCGGTCATTTGGCCGTAACGACTGAAGAGGGTCCATACATCGTTGCCGTGAACTACTTGTTTTTTGAAGGAAGCATTTACTTCCATAGCGGATTGGCAGGCCGTAAAATGGAGGCGCTGCGGGCCGATTCTCGAATGTGGATTGGGGTCAAAGCTAAATTATACACTTTACATAGGTGGTTAATAGTGATATGGTGGGGTATGGCACGGCAGTTGCGGATTGAGTACGAGGGAGCTTTTTATCATGTAACCTCAAGGGGTAACCAGCGAGGGAAGATATTTTGGAACGACAAAGACAGGGAGAGGTTAAAGACAATCCTTGAGAGGACCAAGGAGAGGTATGGTTATCTGCTCCACGGGTACGTTTTCATGTCCAATCATTATCATCTTCTTATCGAAACTCCCCGGCCAATATCAAGCAGGTCATGCAGAACATCAACACGAGCTATACGGTTTTTATAAACAGGAAATACCGGAGATTTGGTCATTTGCTTCAGGGGCGTTATAAGGCGTTCATTGTTGACAAGGAGAGATATCTATTGGAATTGGGGAGGTATATTCATCTGAATCCGGTGAGGGCAAGGGTGGTGAGGAGGCCGGAAGACTTCAGGTGGAGTAGCTATCGCGATTATAGGAGCGGTCGAAGCGATGGATTGGTTGACACGGATGAGACATTGGCTCTTTTTTCGAAGAAGCGGGGTATTGCCATCAGGAGGTACGGGGAGTTTGTGAATGAGGGAGTGGGCGGGAGGTCTCCTTTGGAGAGTGCGACAGGGAGCATCTTAGGTGATGAGGGGTTTAGGGAGAGGGTTGTCAAGTATCTACGGGTCCTACCTGATAAAGCGGCTATCCCTGAGATCAGAAAGATTAGGAAAAAGCAAGGGGTAGATGAGATTGTGAGGAGTGTGGCTAAGTATTATGGATTACCGGAGTTAGATCTGTTGAGACGGAGAAGGAGGACGGAGGGACAGAGGAAGATTGCGGTGTATTTGTCGAAGATATTGAGTGGTGAGAAGAATGCTGAGATTGGGTCCGTGTTTGGAATAACCCTTCAGGCGGTGACCAATGCGGTCAGGAGTGTTGAAAAGAGGATAGAAGAAGATAATAAATTCGGCTCAGAGATTATTAGGCTGAAAGAGATTGTTGCAGTCGTTAAGTGAAGTGTATAATGTAGGTTTGACCCCATCACATCTTGGACCCCATCACATCTTGGCAACCGGTTACGCAGCTCGTTAGAACTTAAACAAGAGCAATTTTTATGACACTTGTGAAATGTATACAGAAGAGTTAAAAGCTAGAGGAAATATTGGCGACGAGAATAGGTGGTACGATTGGGAAATTAATGAGGCAAAAGTTCCAGTGGGCGTGGTTTTAAAGGATGGGAGTCCATATGAAAAGAATATTCAGCTAAAGAGACAATTAAATCAAATATGGAAACATGGAAATTCTGAAGAAAGACGAGAGATCATAAAATATTACATTTCGGATTGGGGTGGAATAAGGACAAATTCTGAACAGAAAATTGTTCTATATTCGAGCGGCGATCCAGAGGCGTTAATTTCATTGGGTAAGGCTGGGGTGGCATCATGGTCTAAGGCCCTTTGTATTTATTCACCAGAAGATTATGCGATTTTTGATGCGAGAGTCTCTGCTTCACTCAATGCCCTTCAGATAATCAATAATACCAAACAGAAAACATTTTTCCCCTGCCTCCCAAGCAGAAATAAGACTATTGCAAAGGCAAATTCTCTTTTTCAAAGAAAATTCAAAAAGGAGAATTGGGATCTAGCAAAGGATAGGGAATACTACCAAACTTATGTTCAAATATTAAAAATTGCAAAAGCAGATTTATTGGATAAAACAATTGAAATTTACACGTTGGAAATGCTGCTTTTTGCCTTTGCGGAAAAACTTATAACAAAGACTTTCCCAAATATTAATATTTAGTTCTAACAATCGCATCAACTCGGATTGGCAATTCCGCTCGTGCTCCATCGCCGATCGGTTATGTAGAAGGTTATGCCACCACGCTGTAGCCATTAATATATCAAGCCAAGAAGGTAGAGAGGAGGTTCTCATGCGAATTGCAATCTTTGGCACAGGGGGTGCTGGCGGTTACTTTGGCGCACAACTGGCCCGCGCTGGAGAGGATGTTATCTTCATCGCGCGCGGCAAGCATTTACAGGCGATTCACACGCAGGGCCTTAGAGTGGAAACCTCCAAGGGCGAGATTGTCATTCAGCCCGCGCAAGCAGCCGATGACCCTGCACAAGTGGGGGTGGTTGATTCAGTGATCGTCGGCGTGAAGACGTGGCAAGTGACAGAAGCGGCACGAGCCATGCAGCCAATGATTGGGCCAAACACCTTCGTGGTACCGCTACAAAACGGCGTCGAGGCACCTTCACAACTAGTGGAAGTGTTGGGCGCAGACCACGTTTTAGGTGGCTTGTGCGGGACGATGAGCTGGATTGTTGGCCCAGGCCATATTCGCAGTATCGGCGAAGCGCATTTCATCAAATTTGGGGAGCTGGACAAGCGACCAAGCGAACGAGCTGAGCAACTGCGACAGGCCTTTGAGCGAGCTGGCGTGAAGGTCGAAGTCCCTTCAGACATCCACGTGTCGTTGTGGGAAAAGTTCCTGTTCGTAGTCTCCTTTGGGGGAGTGGGCGCAGTAACGCGGGCGCCGATCGGGGTGATCCGCGCCCTCCCTGAGACGCGACGGCTGCTGGAGGAGTGCCTGCGTGAAATTTTCGCAGTGGCGCGCGCCCGTCAAGTTGCGCTGTCAGACGGAAGTGTTGATAAGTCAATGGCGTTCCTAGATTCTCTGGCACTCGGCGGCACAACGTCACTGCAAAGGGACATTGCTGACGGCAAACCATCTGAACTCGAGGCTTGGAATGGGGCAGCGGTGCGTCTCGGGCAGGGAAGTCGGCGTGGCTACACCGCTCCACGAGTTTATCTATCACAGTCTATTGCCGCTGGAGTTGCGGGCGCGTGGCAAAGTCCAGTTTCCGGCGAAATAAAAGGGGACGGTTCTATGAAGGGACATCCTATATTGCTCCTGTCAACAGGAAACAAGAAAATTTTATTTTTTGTAAAACAGCAGGTTAGAAAACCATCTGATTTTTTTGCAAACACCTCTCCCAGTGAACCCGTTACGGGTTAGCGCTTAACTTGACGAATTTCTCGCCAATGACGAACTCTGAATCTAAGCGTTATCATTATCCGGTATGCCACACACTGGTAGCCACCTATCATCCCTTATCCATAAAGAAAGCCATGGGGACGTAGTTAAGTTATTTAAATAACTTGACCCTTCTGTCTGATTTTGGTAATAATGGATCATGGCAAGAGGGCCACGACTGGATGCTCCTGGGACCTTGCATCATATAATGGTGCGGGGGATCGAGAGGAGGCGGATTTTTGAAAGTGACCGAGACAGGGAAGACTTCCTGGATCGGTTGGGGAGGGTGGTTCAGGAGGGTCAGGCAAGTTGTTTCGCATGGGTCTTGATTCCCAATCATGCGCATATCCTCCTTCGAACAGGCCCTGCTCCTCTCCCAAGGATGATGAGGCGGCTGTTAACCGGGTATGCGGTCAGTTTCAACCTGCGCCGTCAGAGATCGGGTCATCTTTTTCAGAACCGCTATCGATCAATCGTATGTGAGGAAGATCCATATTTATTGGAACTGGTGCGATATATCCATCTCAATGCGATCCGTGCGGGTTTGGTGAAGGACATGGAGGGATTGGACCGATATCGGTGGAGTGGGCATTCGGTGTTGATGGGGACGGAGAGCCGGCCGTGGCAAGCAAGGGATGAGGTGTTGTCCTACTTTGGCAGGAGAGAGGGAGTGGCAAAAAGGAGATATCGGCAATTCGTCTTTGAAGGGATTGGGTTAGGAAAGAGGGGAGAGCTGAGCACGGGGAGAGGGAGCGGGATGGGGAAAGGAAGGAGAGAGGGATCGGAGAGGGAGATTCGCGGATTTTGGGGCGTGGTTCGTTTGTGGAGGAGGTGTTAGCGGGGACGGAGCGATTAGCACGGGAGCGGGTGCAATTGAACAGGAAACGGGTGGATGTGGAAGGAGTACTGGATTTCATTGAAAGAGAGTTGGGAGTGACGAGAGAGGAGATATAGGGGGAGGTCGGAGACGGGAGATCAGTGAGGCCCGATCGGCATTCTGTTACGTGTGCTTAAGGAGATTGGGGATGACGGGAAGCAAGTGTCCGAGGCGCTGCGAGTGAGTCCTGCGGGCGTTCATCTTGCGTCCGTACGGGGGAGGCATTTGTAAGAGAAAACGGGGAATTTGAGAAATCTCTGGAACGTTACTTAAATAACTTAAGTGCGTCCCCTTAGCTGGCGAGCAAGAGAGGATGATAATTCGAATTTTCGAACCAGCCGAAGGAGCGCTTTTTTAAAAATCGACTTTTTCTACAGGCTCGTTAGCCGAGATGGAAAAAAAGTAAATAAAAAAACACCTTGCATCTGTGTTACGAGTGTGACACAATGAAAGTTAATGAAACTGCAATCGTTCATGCGCGCATTGAACCGAAAACAAAGCAAAAGGCAGAGGGGGTCCTTCGGAAACTTGGCCTCA
>CAWFSX010000001.1:0-51822 GCA_963818595.1 uncultured delta proteobacterium | reverse complement strand
GTCTTTTCCTTCACTCCGTTTTTTAAATCAGCTAGTTCTTTTTCAAGTTTTTTCAACCTTTCGATGGAAGCCTTATCCTTCTCTTTCTTTAGCGCTTGGCGTTCAATCTCCAGTTGCATGACCTTTCGTTGAACTTCATCAATTTCTATCGGAACGCTATCGATCTCTATTCTCAGCCTCGAGGAGGCCTCATCCATCAAATCCACCGCTTTATCTGGAAGGAAACGGTCCGAAATGTATCGGTGCGAAAGCATGGCCGCTGCAATGATCGCAGAATCTTTTATCTTTACCCCATGATGAACTTCATAGCGTTCTTTCAGACCTCTCAAAATGGCGATGGTATCTTCAACCGTGGGTTGGCTGACATAAATCGGTTGAAATCGTCGTTCCAAAGCCGCATCTTTTTCCACATACTTCCGATATTCATTGAGCGTGGTGGCACCGACACATCGTAATTCCCCTCTCGCCAGCGCGGGTTTCAACATATTAGAGGCGTCGATGGCGCCCTCTGCGGCACCGGCTCCCACCAAGGTATGGAGTTCGTCGATGAAGAGGATGATATGGCCTGCCGCATTCGAAATCTCTTTTAAAACGGCTTTCAACCTCTCTTCAAACTCCCCCCTGAATTTAGCACCGGCAATCAGGGCTCCCAGATCCAGGGCGACCAATTTTTTATTTTTCAATGTCTCTGGAACATCTCCCTTGACGATCCTCTGAGCCAAACCCTCCACAATCGCTGTCTTTCCTACGCCTGGTTCCCCGATCAACACAGGGTTATTCTTTGTTCTTCTTGAGAGAACCTGTATCACCCTTCGAATTTCATCATCTCTACCGATCACGGGATCGAGTTTTCCCTTCCTCGCTTCTTCAGTGAGATCTCTGCTGAAGCGTTTTAAAGCCTGGTACTTCTCTTCTGGATTCTGATCCGTCACACGGTGTGGTCCCCGAATCTCTTGTAACACTCTGAAAATGGCATCTTTGGTCACTCCATTTCTCTGGAGGATCTGATAGGAAGCTCCTTGTCTCTCATCGGCCATTGCGATCAGGAGGTGTTCTGTAGAGAGATATTCATCCGTCAATCTCTCGGCTTCTTTCTCACGCCATGTTGAAAATTTCATTCAGCCGACTGGATAGATAAACCTGTCCTACTCCTCTGCCTGTGACCTGAGGAATCCGGTTCAATTCATTCTCTAACTGAGAAACGATGAGTTCCGGGTTAGCCCCCAATTTTTGGAGGATGGGAATGACAATCCCCTCTTTCTGTCCTAAGAGGGCCGATAAAAGATGTTCCACATCGATCTGTTGATGGTGCTTTTTTTCTGCAACGGATTTGGCTTCTTGCAAAGCCTCTTGAGCCTTCAGCGTAAATTTTTCGATATTCATTTACTCCACTCCCCCTACATATGTTTTGCACTAAAGATAATCATCCTCTTGAGGTTTTGCAAACAAAATTTTGGTGTCATTTTAAGGCTTCTGCTAAGTGAACAAATTCTTGAATCGTCAGGGTTTCAGGTCTTCTTCGAGGATCGATTCCGATTTTCTCCATCCTCGATTCGATCGATTGGGGAAGAGGAAGTCCTGAATGCTTCAGTGCATTCATGAGAGTTTTTCGACGATATCCAAAACATCCTTTGACCACTTTTTTAAACCATTCTTCATCTTCTAATTTCACCACCGGCTTTTCTTTAAAACTCATACGCACCACAGCCGATTCCACTTTTGGGGGAGGGAAGAAGGCAGAAGGTTTGATGAAGAAACGGATCGAGACATCTGAAAACATTTGTATGAAGATTGATAAAGGACCGTATTCTTTTCGGCCTGGAGAAGCAACCATCCTCTCACCCACTTCTTTCTGGAGCATTAAAGTGAGAGTCGAGAAGGCTTCCTTAGATTCGATAAAACGAAAAAGAAGGGGGGTTGTAATTTGATAAGGAAGATTGGCTACCACCTTGATCGGATGTCTTTCTTTTCTTAGAAACCGGTTGAAGTCCATCTTTAAAATATCACTTTTGACCACCTCGACATTTGAAAAGTCTCTCACCTTTTGTTTCAGTATCACTGCCAATTTCGAATCGATCTCAACAGCAATGACCTTTTTGGCTTGCTGAGCAAGGGCAAGGGTCATCTCTCCCAGGCCAGGACCTACTTCAAGAATCACATCCCCCTTTTCAACCTCTGCGGTCCGGATCACTTTATTTAAGATATTCCGGTCAATCAGAAAATGTTGCCCCAGTCTTTTTTGGGGAAATAAACCATATTCTGCTAATTCTTTATGGATCGAAGTCATAAATAATTGTCGCTATGCGCTATGCGCCTGCCTGCGGTAGGCAGGCTATGCCCTTTGCGTTCTAAAGCGGTAAATTTGAAAATGCATTGAGTGACAGTGGTGATCGAATCCCCCGCTTCAAATATTCATACCCGACCACCCCCACCATCGCAGCATTGTCTGTGCAAAAGGAGGGAGAAGGAAGATAGACTTTCAATTTATTCTGGAGGGCTTCCTCTTTCATCCTCTCCCGAAGGCGCTGATTGGCTGCCACTCCCCCTGCAAGAACGATCCTTTTCAATCCCTGGTGTTGAGCGGCATGAAGAGTCTTCCTCAACAATACCTCGACCACTGCCTCCTGAAAACTGGAGACGATATCCTTGATGAGTTCCTCTGGATAACCTCCTGGAGGCTCAGGATGAGCCTTAACATAGTTGACGACCGCAGTCTTCAGTCCACTGAAACTGAAGTCTAAGGAGTTTTTTGAGAGAACCGGCCTCGGGAATCGAATGGCCTTCGGATTCCCTGTTTTTGAGAGTTCATCAATGATCGGTCCCCCTGGATATCCCAGACCTAAAAGTTTGGCCACTTTGTCAAAGGCCTCCCCTGCTGCATCATCTCGGGTCTGTCCCAATCGTTTATATTTTCCAAATCCATCCACACGAAAGAGAGAGGTATGACCTCCGGAAACAACCAAACCGATGAAAGGAAATTTGGGAGGCTTTTCCTCAAGAAAAATGGCTGAAAGATGGGCCTCAATGTGATTGACTCCTATAAAAGGTAATCCTGTAGCAAAGGCTATGGATTTAGCAAAGGAAAGGCCAACCAAGAGGGAACCCACCAACCCCGGTCCCTGGGTAACGGCAATACCATCAATTTCTTTCAATGTCACCTTGGCTGTTTCTAAGGCTTCGGTCACAATGGGCACAATCGATTCGATATGTTTTCTCGAGGCCAGTTCCGGAACCACCCCTCCGTATTTCTTATGAATGGGAACTTGAGAAGAAACGATATTAGAAAGGATCTTCCTCCCATCCAAAACAACAGCGGCTCCGGTATCATCACAGGATGTCTCAATGGCTAAAACTCGCATCGTTTTCATCGAGAGAAAGATTTACCTCAAAATACCAATGGATGCAAAAGAAAAGATAGAAAGATCTACCAGCGAAACCTTGAAACAAAAGTCTTGACGGGATGAGATTGGCCCTTTAATCTATTTTAATAGAGTCTTTTCTTTCTCAACAAATGGGAGCCCTTCACTTGGAGAAATTGGTCTATGAATTCTATTAAATTTTCAATCATTGTGCCAGTGTTTCACGAAGGGGAAAAAGTTAATGAACTGATCGGACATCTCCATCATTTAGATTCTGAAAAAAATCTTGAGATTATCGTCGTAGATGGATCTCTGGAAAGGGATACTTTGGGAGCCATTGATAGTAACCATGTGATTAAAATTTCCTCGGAAAAAGGGCGGGCAAAACAAATGAATGCCGGGGCTTCTGTGGCCAAAGGAGAAATCCTCATCTTTCTCCATGCCGACACAGAACTTCCCATTCAGGCCTTAAAAAAAATCAATACTCTCCTCGAACGAAAGGAGTATGTGGGAGGGGCCTTTGATCTGGGTATAAAATCGGATAAGTTTATTTTCAAAGTGATTGGGGTCTTAGCCTCTCTCCGTTCCCGTTTGAATCGGATCCCCTTTGGAGATCAGGCCATCTTTATCCGAAGGGAATATTTCAATGAGATCGGTGGCTACAAAGAGATCCCTTTAATGGAAGATGTGGAATTGATGAGACGGATTAAAAAATCTGGCAGTAAGATATGGATCTTCCATGATCGGGTGATGACTTCTCCCAGAAGGTGGGAGAAGGAGGGAGTGATTTATTGCACTCTTAGAAATTGGACCCTACAGACTCTATATTTCTTGGGCGTCTCGCCTGATAAATTGATAAGGTTTTATAAAAATTAACCTGGTAGGTTTAAGGGCATTATTAAGCGGAGCATAATATTGTTTACATCGAAATATATCGTTTTTGTAGGGCAGGCCTTTAGGCCTGCTTACTGCAAGGCTGAAGCCTTGCCCTACGAAATGTAAACTATTTTGTGCTCTTGGTAATAATTATGGAAAAATAATTAAAGCAGACAATAATGGACAATGAATTGTTAATCAGGCTTGGATTTTTCTTTGGGATTCTCGTGATCATGTTCTTCTGGGAACTCATCGCGCCCCGACGTCCTTTAATCACCTCAAAGGCAAAGCGATGGTTCAGTAATCTTGGCCTGGTTTTTATAGACTCCTTTGCGGTACGCTTGATTTTCCCCACAGCATTGGTGGGCTTCGCTCTCCTCGTTCAGCAAAGGGGATGGGGTCTATTCAATCAATTTGAACTACCCACTCTGTTAAAAATCGTTTTTAGTGTGTTGATTCTTGACCTTGTCATTTATCTCCAACACATTATGTTTCATGTCGTTCCCTTATTCTGGCGGCTCCATATGATTCACCACACCGACATGGATATAGATGTCACCACTGGAGTTCGTTTCCATCCGATCGAAATTATTCTTTCAATGGGAATTAAAATGATGGCGGCTATCCTGATCGGACCTCCTCCCATCGCGGTTGTGATCTTTGAGGTCCTGCTCAACGGAACCTCCATGTTTAATCATGGGAATGTCCGTTATTCTCAAAATATCGATTCCATCCTTCGCCTGCTGGTGGTAACACCGGAGATGCACCGTGTTCATCACTCAACCATACGCTGGGAATCCAATAGCAACCTCGGCTTCAACTTTCCATGGTGGGATAGACTATTTGGAACCTATCGTCCTCAACCTGCGAAAGGACACTTAGAGATGACCATCGGCCTTGACCAGTATAAGGAGCCGAAAAAATTGACATTGCCTTGGCTGCTTGTCTTGCCTTTTATCGGCAAGCTGGGGAAATATCCGATGACCAGAAGTCCAGGGGTGGAGTGATAATCCCCCTTTGCTGCACTTAAGCAAAGGGAAGCTGTGAAGAAATTGGGATTTAGCGGTCGGGTAGAAATATCTTCAAATTTTTACAAATGCGGTCGTTTTGAAGGCAAAGGTAACAAAGCTCTGCAAATAACAACGATTATTAAAGTTTTTCATCGTGGATGGTGAACATAAAAAGGTACCGCTGTAAAACTTTTTCGATATCCCTACCCGCCCCCTCAACTTGAAGAAATTTTTTCACAGTTCCGGGGGCCTCCGGTAGGCAGGGGGGAATTTGAATTTTTTTATAAGCGGAAAAGCCTATGTGGCGACCCATTTTGTTGATCGCTTTCATCATAGCCATCTTTATCCTGGCCATTGTTTTTGGCGCAGGTGAGAAGCTGGGTGCCCTCAGGGAATGGATTCAATCCCTCGGGGCATTAGGACCTGCTGTCTTTGTAGGCCTCTATGTTTTGGGAGTGGTGGCTGGAATCCCGGTTCAGCACTTACCGTTGCCGCGGGAGGTCTATTCGGATCATTATTAGGGGTCATCCTTGTGAGCCTTGCATCCACGATCGGGGCAAGTTTTTCCTTTTTGATTGCCAGATACTTTGCCCGGGATGCGGTAGCCAACTGGCTTTCCAAGAAGGAAAAATTCAAGAAGCTGGATGTTATGGCTGTAGAGCATGGGGCGATGGTTGTAGCTGCCACGCGCCTCATTCCGATCTTTCCCTTTAATCTGCTCAATTATGGATTCGGTCTGACAAAAATTCCTTTCCGGACCTATGTGTTCTGGTCTTGGCTCTGCATGCTGCCAGGAACAGTTCTCTATGTCGTTGGTGTGGATGCCGTGATTCAACTGATCATCCAAAAAAAGGTGCCGTGGATACTCTTCGGGGTGATAGCAGGAGTGGGGGTACTGTTGGTAGTTCTGGTTAAGTTTGCGCGTAGCAAAATAAAAGATAACTGATAGGGAGCTTAGAAACGATGGAACAAAATATACGATTGGAAGATCAAACACTCGAAAAAGGGAAAATTGAAATCACCCAGATCAATCTCGGAAACAGGTGCAATCAGACATGTTATCATTGCCATATAGGAGGATCGCCTTCAGGAAAGAGAAACATGGATCGGTCCACTGCCCAGAAATTACTTGAAGCCCTAACAAAACTAAACATCCAGAACATCGAATTCACTGGTGGCGCACCGGAAATGAACCCATTTCTTAAGCCTTTTATTGAAAAGCTTTCAAAGCATCGTAAGAAGGTAACCGTACGGACGAATCTAACCATTTTAGAACTTCCTGAACATTCTTCTTATTTGGATCTTTTTAAAGAATATAAGGTGCGTGTGGTCGCCTCTCTACCATCGATCTTTGAAGAGGTTACCGATCGCCAAAGAGGTAAAGGCGTCTTTCATTCAAGTATTCGGGTCCTGAAGAAACTTAATGAGATGGGGTACGGGAAAGAGGGACTACTGCTAGACCTCGTTTATAACCCTCCGGAAGACAACCTTCCTCCGGAACAGGGGCAATTAGAAAAAGAATATAAAGAGTTATTGGAGGAGAAATATGGGATTACTTTTTCTCATTTGATTTTATTGGTCAATTTTCCTGTCACGAGGTTTAAGGATTTTTTAGTCAGGGAGGGAAAATATTACCAATACATGGAGTTCTTGAAAAAGAATTACAATCCAAAAACTTTGGACTTCATGATGTGCAGGAATTTAATCTCCGTGGACGATCAAGGTCATCTCTACGATTGTGATTTTAACTTGGCAATTGGTAAAAAGATTAAGGGTTATGAAGGAATGAAATTCTGGGAAGTCAGCTTCGACCGCTTTCACCCTGAAATCACGCTCGGGGAGCATTGTTATGCCTGCACCGTTGACCAGGGAAGTCATTGAAGTCCTCCAGTTGGGGATCGGTGATTCCTATATATAAAAGAGTGTTAAGTGTTAAGTGTTGAGTGTTAAGTTTAACATTTATAAATGATTCGTTGGACAAGGAGTCCTCTTTTGGATGATCGATGTCTGCTCTTTTTTATAAAAAATCCAGAAAAAGGCAAAGTTAAAACAAGACTGGCCTCTGCGATCGGTGATGAAAGGGCAGTGAAACTTTACAGACGCTTTTTGTTTGAAATGCTATCCACCTTAAACAGAGGAACCTTTCTTTTCTATCTATGCTTCTACCCGGCTGACGCTTTGGAAAGTCTCATGAAGTGGCTGGGCGAAGATTATCTTTATATGTCGCAACAAGGAGCGGATTTGGGCGAGAGGATGAAGAATGGCTTTGTGGAAGCTTTCGCCATGAACTTCAAAAGAGTGGTCCTGATTGGAAGTGATATCCCTGATCTATCGCTGGAGTTTATCGAAGAGGCCTTCACTTCTCTCAAAGAGAAGCATGTGGTAATCGGCCCCTCCTTGGATGGCGGATATTATCTTATCGGTTTTAAGGATAAGACTTTCTTGTCCCAAGTGTTTAAGGGAATCCCCTGGAGTAAAGAGCGCGTTTTTGAAGAGACCATGAAGATTTTAAATAAGGAAGGGCTGACCATTCACACCCTCAAACCCCTGAGAGACATTGATACGATTGAGGATCTAAGAGATCTCTCCAAGGGTCTGCGAACCTCTTACAGGAATGATGATATATGAACCCTGTTGTTGCGTTAAATTCGGCGCTTTGATTTACCCCGTTAGAAACAATGCACCGATGCTCTGCAATGGGGTTAGATTTTAGAATAACTCCAGCGGGGGTTAATGCCCCACTGGAATTTCTAACGGGGTGAATCAAACCCTTACCCATAAAGGCACAGCCGTTAAATCAATGTGATCCGCTGGATCAACCCAATAGTGACTTTTAAAAGGTATCATCAAAGCGGCGAAAACCGCCTTTTTATAGTGGTATGCAGCTGATTCAACCACACCTTTATGCAACAACAGGGGGAAGATGTGACGCCGATTTTCTTTAATCATTGCTCTCCCACCCATATTTTCCTATCAATTTGACAAATCGGCAACCACCCAAGTCCTCCTTTTTCACCCCCTCCTCGGTTTTGATCACCCGGAACAAATCTTGGACAAAGACATCCCCCACAGGAATGACCAGTCTTCCGCCCATCGTCAATTGATCGATCAGGGGGTGCGGGATATCAGGAGACCCCGCCGTGACGAGAATGGCATCGAATGGACCTTCCTCCATCCATCCAAAGGTCCCATCAAAGATTTTAATTTCGACATTGAAATACCCCAATTCATAAAGCAATTTCCTAGCTCGAATGGCCAAGGGACGAATTCTTTCGATGGAAAATACTTTCTCAGACAATTCAGCCAAAATGGCCGTCTGGTATCCTGAACCAGTGCCAATCTCTAAAACTTTCTCTTTCCCGGTTAACAACAACGCCTCAGTCATTAATGAAACTATATAGGGTTGAGAAATGGTCTGTTTTTCTCCAATGGGCAGAGGGTGGTCACTGTAGGCTTGGCTTTGGAGGGCTTCTTCCACGAAGAGGTGGCGGGGGATTTTTTTCATTGCAGAAATCAGCTTAACGTCTTTGATCCCCCTGGAGACAATCTGCTCCTCCACCATCTTCAATCGTGCCTTTGGAAAATCAATCATTCTTCTGAATCCGAAATGTCACCTGAATTTTAGAGGTTGACATTCATTCTTCCTTTTCAGCCTTCTTCTTTAATTCATCCAGGATATTTAACGCCTCAAGAGGGGTTATTTGATCGGTCTTGACCTTCTTCAACTCAGACCGGATGGGATCGGGTATCGGAAAAAGGGAAGGCTGTAAAGGGGGTTTGGGTTTTGAGGTCTGCATTTTTGTCGTCGCGATTTTCGGCATCCCCATCGCATCCAACTCGCCCTTTTCCAGGTTGGAAAGGATTTCTTTCGCCCGATCAATCACATTTTGTGGAAGACCTGCCAGTCTTGCTACCTGAATACCATAGCTTCGATTGGTTCCTCCCTCTACAATTTTTCTGAGAAAGATGATCTCCCCTGCCCACTCCTTCACGGCCACATTGTAATTTTTGACCCCCTCTTTTGTAAGTGCCAATTCAGTCAATTCATGGTAGTGGGTCGCAAAGAGAGTCTTCGGCCTGAATGAGGCGTGGTCATGGAGATATTCAGCCACTGCCCAGGCAATACTCAACCCATCAAATGTACTTGTTCCTCTTCCGATCTCATCCAAAACGACCAGACTCTTCGAGGTGGCCTGGTTTAAAATGCGGGCCGTCTCCATCATCTCCACCATGAAGGTGCTTTGTCCCCTCATAATATTGTCAAGAGCGCCAATACGTGTGAAGATCCGATCCACCACTCCAATCTTTGCTTCGTTTGCCGGGACAAAACATCCCATCTGAGCCATCAAAATGATAAGGGCCACTTGTCTTAAATAGGTCGATTTCCCTGCCATATTGGGTCCAGTGATGATGAGAATTTGATGCTCTTGGGTATTCATTTGAGTATCGTTGGGAACAAATCTTTCCGAAAGTCCCATCCTCTCCAGGACAGGATGCCTCCCATCAAGAATCATTATCTCTTCCCCTTCATCGATGACAGGTCGGACATAATTATATCGATCAGCAATCTCTGCCATGGAACCCAAAATATCTATGCCGGCAATGGCTGAGGCGGTTTTTTGGAGTCTTGCCGTTTCATCTGAGACTTTTTTCCGAATGTCTTCAAAGAGCCGGTATTCCAGCTGACAGATCGCTTCTTCTGCTCCCAATACTTTGGTTTCAAATTCCTTGAGCTCTGGGGTGATAAACCGTTCTGCATTCACTAAGGTCTGTTTTCTGATATAATGGTCTGGGACGAGGTGAAGATTGCTCTTGGTCACCTCAATATAATACCCAAAGACTTGGTTATATCGAACTTTCAAAGAGGAAATTCCTGTCTTCTTCTTCTCCTCTGCTTCCAATTGGAGAATCCACCCCTTTCCCTTCCCGACCGATCTCTCTTAATCCATCCAATTCCTTGTCATAATTTGGTTTGATGATTCCTCCCTCTCGGATCGTTAAAGGTGGGTTATCCACCATGGAGGATTCGAGAAGTTGACAAAGGTCATCAAAATTCTCTATTTCTGATGTGAATTCTCTTATGATGGAGGCGGAAAAAGGTTGGAGATTCGATTTGAGAATGGGCAAATTTTGAAGTGAATTTTTTAATCCAACGAGGTCCCGAGCGTTCGTATGCCCAAGGAAGATCCGCGAGGCCAGTCTTTCAATGTCTTGAATCTCTTTTAAAGAATCCCTCAGTTGTTTCCTTTCGATCTTTTTCTCTTTCAGGTCGGAGACCCCTTCCAAACGGTGTTCGATCTCTCCTACATCCAACAGAGGATAATTTAACCACTGTTTCAATGTCCGACTTCCCATCAGGGTAACTGTTTCATCCAAGACCCAGAAGAGAGAACCTCTCTTCCCATGCTCAAAGAGAGATTGAGTCAGTTCTAAATTTCTCTTCGTCACCTCGTCGATGACCATAAAATCCTGCACCTGATACAAAGCGAGGGGCCGGATGTGAGAGAGAGGTTTTTTCTGGTTTTCCTCTGCATAGTGAAGAACCATGGCTACCGCTTGGGCAGCTAAAGGTGATTTTTGTAGAATCGCCTTCCGTTCCACCTCTTTGAAAGAAGGGATGGCATCTAATTTTGGATCGTCTAAATAGGTAATCAATCCATTTCCAAAATTCTTTTTAAATCCTTCGAAGCAAGGATGCTCCTGAAACCTCTTGAGTGATAAAATTTCTTTGGGTTCGTTTCGTAGCGCTTCACTCAGAAATGGTTCAAATCCTGAGATTTGACAGGCCTTCAATTCGCCTGTTGAAATGTCCAAAAAGGCAAGGCCAAAAACCTCTCCCTCCGCACAGAATGCCATCAGGTAATTATTTTCTCCGGTCCCCAATTGGATCGCATCCGTCACCAGTCCTGGAGTAAAAACTCTGACCACTTCTCTTTTGACAATTCCTTTTGCGAGTTTTGGGTCTTCCACCTGATCACAGAGGGCAACCTTATATCCTTTCTGTAATAGTTTGGAGATATACGTTTCAGCGGCAAAATAAGGAACACCGCAAAGAGGGACACTATCCTTCTGACCCTTATTCCTCGAGGTTAAAGCAATGTCCAGCTCTCGAGAGCCCACGCGGGCATCCTCAAAGAACATCTCGTAGAAGTCTCCCATCCGAAAGAAAAGAATGGCATCTGGATATTGACTCTTAATCTGGAGATATTGTTTGATGACAGGAGTTAAGGGTTTCATCTTAAAAGTTGAGAAAAAAGGGTAAGGGTTAGGAGGCCGGTTTGGTTTAGAGGCTAAGAGTGAGGGGTGTAAATCTTTAGACAAAAAACCTAACCCATTGACAAAACTGGCATCCTCGCCTTCACCCAAAAACTAATGAATTCTTTTTTATAATAATCTAACAGAATCTTTTAGGGTTGTAAAATGGAATTCCGAAGAATAGTTCGGAGTGATTAGTTCTGAGTTCGGAGCGATAAGAATGGAGTTTTTGTTTTGAGTTTTGAGCTTTCAGCTTTGAGCTTTGAGCTATGTCTTGTATTTAACGCTATGCGCTATGCTCTCTGCGCTTTGCGTTTTACGGAGAGAGCGGCACCATATCGAGGCCCATGGTTTCAGGGTATCCCAGCATAATATTCATATTTTGAACGGCCTCCCCGGAAGCCCCCTTGACCAAATTATCAATCGCTGTCACGATGACCGCCCGGCCATCTGCCTCATTCACCTTCATTCCGATATCACAATAATTGGAACCCCGGACATCTTTTGTATTAGGAAGTTTACCTTTTGGGTAAATCCGAATAAAAGGCTCCTTTTGATAATGCTCTTGGAAGATGTCCAAAATCTCCTCGGTCTTCACCTTTTTTGTGAGGACAAGATAGATCGTCGTTAAAATCCCTCGATCCATGGGAATAAGATGAGGGACAAAGGTCACTGTTACCTTTTTCTGGGCTATTTCACTCAGTCCTTGCTCGATCTCAGGGAGGTGTCTGTGCTCAAATATTTTGTAGGCTTTTACCCCTTCATTGACCTCACAAAAAAGTGATTCCAAAACGACATCTCTCCCCGCACCGCTGACACCGGATTTGGAATCAATCACAATATTTCCCAGGGAAATCATCCCTTTCTTCACCAATGGGATGAGGCCGATTAAGGCTCCTGTCGGATAACAGCCTGGATTCCCAACAATTTTTGCGTTTCGAATCTTCTCTCGATGAAGCTCTGGCAAACCATAAACAGATTCCGGGAGTAAATCTGCCTGAAGTATGCTTTTGATACCACTTTTCATAGATGGCAGGATCTTTAAATCGAAAGTCTGCGCTCAGGTCGACCACTTTCTTCCCCTGCCGATAAAATAATGGGACCGTTTCCATGGCCGTCTTATGAGGAACCGCTGTAAAAATAAAATCTGTTTTTTTTGAAATTTGGTCAACCGCGAGTTCTTCACACTTTAACTGGAAGATGTTTCATCAGGGACGGAAAGACCTGGTCAATTGGGACTCCAGCATATTTTTGGGAGGTCAGTGCAGTCACCTCCACCTCAGGGTGAAGAAGGAGAAGGCGGAGAAGTTCCACTCCTGTATAACCCGTTGCTCCAATGATACCCACTCGTGTTTTCATAGGTCACCTCTTGGGTTTATTGAGTTTATTGAGTTCATTGAGTTTATTGAGTTCATTGGGTTTATTGGGTTTATGGGTTTGTTGGGTTTACTCAGTTAACCCAAGAAACCCGATAAACCAGATAAGTCAATAACAAAAAGGGAGGTACCATGACCTCCCTTTTTAGACCAAATCGATTGGGTCATGGAATTACCTCTTAGAGTACTGCGGTCTTCGCCTGGCTCCTCTCCTCCCATATTTCTTCCGCTCTTTGACCCTTGAATCCCGGGTGAGAAAACCAGCTTTTTTCAGAACATCTTTAAAATCGGAATTGTATTGAAGAAGGGCTTTTGAAATCCCATGGCGAACAGCAACGGATTGCCCGGAGATACCTCCTCCATGAACATTAATGGTCACATCGAACTGATTTCGAGTTCCCGTAATATCAAAGGCCTGAAGGACGACCATTTCACAAGTCTCTCTTCCAAAATACTCTTTCAATGCCTTCTCGTTGATAATAAACTTACCTTCTCCGGGTTCAAGCCAAACCCTCGCAATGGATGTCTTTCTTTTGCCAGTCGCATAAATGGGTTCTGTCACGTTCTTTCACTCCTTTAGTACTGACTCCAATATAACGAATTCACTACAGATTAGATGATCATGTTTTCATGTCCCATTTGGCCTATTCCCATTTAATTCAAGGGAATAGGCTTTGGGCCTCGTGGGGGTGATTCGGACCTGCATAGACCTTTAGCTTTCGAAGCATCTGCCGACCCAAAATGTTCTTAGGAAGCATACCTCTCACCGCCATCCGAATCATCTCCGTGGGTTTCTTCGCCAAAAGCTTTTCAGCATTTATCTCTTTTATCCCACCGGGATAACCCGTATGATGATAATAAATCTTATCTTTCATCTTCTTGCCGGTTAAGGTCAATTTCCCTGCATTGACCACAATGACAAAATCCCCTGTATCCAGATGGGGGGTGTAGGTGGGCTTATTCTTCCCTTTCAATATCTTTGCCAACTCCGTAGCCAGTCTTCCCAAAACCTTTCCTTCGGCATTGACAAGGTACCACTTATATTCTAATTCTTCTTTTTTCGCTTGATAGGTTTTCATCTTATCTCATCCAAAAAAAATTTAATATATTCCCTCGGGGGTTGTCAATGATCAATCGAAAGCATTACCTCTTTCTTTTGAGAGTAATATGATTATGCCATAATAGGACAATCGGGCTCGCCACATAAACCGTGGAATAAGTTCCTGATATTAATCCAACGATCAGGGCACTGGTAAAATCATGGATCACCGGTCCCCCGAAAAAGAAGAGGATCAACACCACCATCATGACCGTCCCTGAAGTCAGAATGGTTCTGCCAAGGGTCTCGTTGATACTGACATTGAAGATCGTATTCAGTTTCTCTTTTCTCATCTTTTTAATATTTTCTCGGACCCGATCAAAAATGACGATCGTATCATTGATCGAAAATCCAATGATCGTCAAGATCACCGCCAATAGAGGTAATGAGAATTCCAAATCAAAAAGGGAGATGGCGCCAAAGGTGATAATAATATCGTGAATTAATGCGACAATTCCCCCGAGGCCATAAGAAACCTGGCGAAATCGAACGGCCACGTAAATCAATATGGCTAAGAAGGAAAGGACGGTCGCCCATATCGCTTTTTTCTTCAAATCGCTCCCGACTTTTGGACCCACCACCTCTGCCCTTCGAATCTCTAAGGTCTGCCCCTTGAATCGTTCCTGAAGGGAGGCTTGGATCGTCTTTGACATCGCCTCTAAATCTTCAGAGCTTTTTTCGATGCGGATCAAAAATTCATCTTCCCCTCCGAATTTCTGGACAACGGCATCTTTTGAGCCTATGGCTTCCATGGCATTTCGGACTTCGGAGATATCCACCATTTTCGAGAATTTGATCTGAAGGAGTATGCCACCCGCAAAGTCTACCCCATATCTTAGCCCCCCGTGATAAAGGATGGAGCCGATGCTGAGAAGGATAGCGATGGTTGAAACCCAGATGGTAAATTTCTTCTTCCCAATAAAATCGAACCGGGTATCCGGCCGGATCAATTCCATAAAAATCACCTCTGAGCTTCTTCCCCTATAGGGAAAGAAGGAAGGATTAAATACTCAGTTGTTTGACCTTCACTTTGAGGGTCAAGAAATCGAAGACCCATCTCGTAACAAAAACGGCCGTAAAAATATTTGCCGTAATCCCCCAAAACAATGTGACGGCAAAGCCCCTGACCGGGCCTGTCCCAAATTGATATAAAAAGAGCGCCGCAATGATGGTCGTCACATTGGAATCGATGATGGTAGTAAAAGCCCGGTGATAACCTTGATCAATGGCCGCCCGTGGCGTCTTCCCCCATCTCAATTCTTCTTTTATCCTTTCATGGATCAATATATTGGCATCAACAGCCATGCCGATCGAAAGAACGAGACCCGCGATGCCGGGTAATGTAAGGGTCGCTCGGAAAAGAGCAAGGATGGCCAAAAACGAGAATCAGGTTTAGAATGAGAGCGACATCAGCAATGACCCCTGAGACTCGGTAGTAGAAAATCATAAAAAGAACGACTAGACCTGCACTGATTAACACGGAAATAATCCCCATGCGAATGGAATCCTGCCCCAGAGAAGGCCCGACTGTCCTCTCCTCAATGATCTTCACGGGAGCAGGTAATGCTCCAGCTCTCAGAACAATGGCTAATTCACTCGCCTCATCCGTCGTAAAACGACCGGTGATTTGAGCCCTTCCTCCAGCAATCCTTTCCTGAATGACAGGAGCGGAATAGACATTATCGTCCAAAATAATGGCTAACCTTTTCTTTACATTGGCTCCGGTGATCTGCTCGAACAGTTTGGCTCCAATATCATCAAACTCCATAGAGATATACGGTTCGTGGAATTGTGAATCGAGTGCCACTCGGGCATCCTTTAGAACCTCACCGGTCATCAAGGTCTTCTCTCTTAAAAGATAGGGGACCTTTTTCACTCCTCCTGTTTTAGGATCTACTACCCTCTGATAGAGAAGGGTATCTCCTTCAGGAATATTTCCTTTCAATGCCGTCTCAATGTCTCCTTCTTCATCCACCAGTTTGAATTCCAAGAGAGCGGTTCGGCCTATCAAACTCTTTGCCCGCTGGGGATCTTTAATTCCGGGGAGTTGAATCAGAATACGATCTGTACCCTGAAGAGTAATCTCCGGTTCCGACACTCCAAATTGGTCAACCCGATTCCGTATGGTCTCTAAGGCTTGATCCAGAGCGCTCTTTTTAATTTGGTCTGCTTGTTTGCTATCCAGTACAAGTACGATTCTCCATATTCCTCCGCCAATCTCTGAGTTGGAGAGCTCTTGCATGATGGAATAGCGTTCGCTCAGAAGTTTCTCCCACTTCCCCTTTTCTCCTGAGACTTCCAGAACAATCTGATCCCTCTTCTCCCTTTCCACTTTTCCAGCAGGAATGCCCCTATCTTTCAGGTCATCCTTCAGATTATTTTTTATCCTTTCGACATAGCTCTCGACAGCCTTATCCGCTTCCGCTTCAAGGATGAGATGCATCCCTCCTTGTAAATCGAGGCCCAGGTGAATCTTTTCGGTTGGGATAATTTTCGTATACCAGGAAGGTAACTGAGAGGTCACCGTTGGGAGGAGCAGTAGAATAGCGAAAAGAGTGATCGCCGCATAAATAATGAATTTCCATTTTAAACCCTTTAACATCGAAAAGCGCTCCTATTTTTTACCCAAACAAAATGAAACCAAGAGTCTTTTTGCGCCCTTGGGAATAATAAACATAGCCCATAGAAAAGCATTTTGCAAGCAAAAATTTATTAAAAGCGTAACCCCTCATCTTTGCCAAAGGATAAAACACCCGTCACTGAAGGATTTCAGAACGTAACCCTCCATCCTTGCTCGAACGTGCACCGATCCGACGGGATGCTGAAAAAAATGATAAAAAGGCCCAAGGATGAATCACTTGGGCTTTCTTGAATTATCTTGAGGAAACAGAGTTACTTCACATCACTCCATTTTCCATATTTCTCCCTTAAAATCCGATGGAGGATTTTCCCGGTTGGGGTCATCGGCATCTCTTCGTCCTTGATGAAATCGACCGATTTCGGAATCTTATATCCTGCGATCTTTCCCCTGCAAAGGTCAATGAGTTCTTTTTCCGTTACCCTTTTCCCTTCATGGAGGGTCACGATCGCCTTTACTGACTCTCCCCATTTTTCATGCGGGATCCCGATCACAGCCACATATTTGACCGCAGGATGGGATCCCAGAAGATTCTCTACTTCTGAAGGGAAGATATTTTCACCTCCGCTAATGATCATATTCGCCTTTCGATCCACTAAGACATAGTATCCATCTGGGTCCCGGTAAGCCATATCCCCTGCTGAGAACCACTCCCCTTGAAAAACCGACTTCGTCTTCTCTGGGTCCTTCCAATACTCTTTAAAGACATGGGGAGTTCGGGAATAAAGTTCTCCCACCTGTCCATCCGGTACCTCCTTGCCATTCTCATCTAAAATCTTGATCCGATCTGATCCCCAAATCTCCCTTCCAATGGAGCCCAACTTCTTAAATTGCTCTTCGGGCCTCAGGAGCGTCACCAGACCGGCTTCTGTTGAACCATAGGCTTCCCAGAGTTCTGCATTTTTAAAATAATCCATGATGGCCATTTTGGTATCTTTTCGGGCGGGCGCAGAGGAGATCAGAAGTTGCCGCATCGAACTCACATCATATTTCTTTTTGATTTCATCGGGCTGAGAGAGAATCATAATGTAATGGGTGGGGACAAGGGAAGTAAAGGTGATCTTCTCTTTCTCAATCGTTCTCAGCAGATCTTCTGGATCGAAGCTGACCATATTGTAGACGAAAACCCTTGCGCTACAATAGGTATAGGTAAATGAATAATAGATTGAATTGATGTGGCACATCGGCATGACGAGCATTACGCAGTCATCCGGCCTGATGCCCGTATTCATTGCATTAAGAACGTATTGGGCGAGATTGTTTTCATGGGTTCGGACAACTCCTTTGGGCTTGCCAGTGGTTCCAGAGGTATACATCAGGTTCCAGACATCGTCTCCATCGACCATCACATCGGGTTCCTCGGGTGAAGCTTCTGCAATAAGTTTTTCATAAGATTGGTAACCCTCTGGTGTCGGATCATCTCCCCAATAAACATAATTTTCAGGCGGGATAGAGGAAAGTTTATTACGAAAGGAATTGACCATTGGAACAAAATCTTTCGAAACTAAAAAAGCTTTACATTCTGAATGGTTCACAACATATTCCATTTCAGGAGCTGCAAGGCGAAACATAATTGGGACGGTGATGAGTCCAGCTTTTGCAGAGGCCGCATAAATCTCCATCCATTCCAAACAATTATATGCCAAAATGGCAAATCGATCTCCCTTTTTAATCCCCATTTTTGTTAATGCATTGGCTAACCGACAACTCCTTTCGTTCCATTCCTTGAAGGTTATCTTCCTAAACTTATCCCCTGCTCCTGGTTTATCAGGATATTGTTTTGCCATCATCTTAAGAACTGTTCCTGCTGTTATCCATTTACTGATTGTCATAAAACCACCCCTTTCTTAATCCACAACCCTATTCTTGAAAGAAAGAGAGTCGAGATTAATTGTTCTATCTAATGGTTTGTGATTTTTTTTACATCCATTATCATTACGTAAAAATTTTGTCAAGGAGAAGTTTTAAAAAAGACTTGTTATTCCATTGTTTTTATTGTATATAGCCAATTAAAAAAAGAAAGGAGGATCGCTAAAAATGGAAATCGGAGGATATGTTTTTCCAGATGATTTATATTATCACAAAGAGCACTTTTGGGCTAAAGTTGTGGGCAATATTGTGATTATGGGCACAAGTGATTTTGCACAAAAATTGGCAGGCCAGATCGTCTATATCGAATTACCCTCTCCAGGCAGAACACTTGAGCAAGGGAAACCATGTGGTTCCCTCGAGTCCGGTAAATGGGTGGGGAGAGTTTATGCTCCCGTTTCTGGGAAAGTGGAATCCTCCAATCAAGAGCTGGAAGACACTCCTGAACTGATCAATGAAAGTCCTTACGAAAAAGGTTGGATATGTAAAATCAATCCTTCCAATCTTCAGGAGGAACTTAAAAATTTAATGAAGGGAGAAAGTCTGGTAGAATTTATTAAGTCTGAAATCGTTCGAGTAAAAAAGTAAGAGCAAAAAAATAACCATTCATTGAAAAATGATGATGCCTATCTTATAAATAATTATAAGGTTGTAAATCAATCATGATTGATTCTAAAACGTTTGACCCCAATTTTAAATTACTCATTGCCTCGGAGCCAGGGGGAGAAAACATCAAGAAATGTTTTTCTTGCGGCACCTGTACGGCAGGATGCCCTGTGAGGGAGGTCACAGACCGTTACAACCCAAGACGAATTATCCGTATGGCCCTCCTGGGGATGAAGAAAGAAGTCCTCTCCAGTGACTTCATCTGGTTATGCTCCTCCTGTTATACCTGCTTTGAGAGATGTCCCCAGGATGTAAAAATTCCTGAATTGATGAATGCCATCAAAAACATTGCGGTGAGAGAAGGATATCTTCCCTCATCCATGAAGAGTCAATTAGATCTCCTTGCCTCCTTTGGCCGTCTGTTAGAGGTGACTGATTTTGAAAATGAAAAAAGGAAGGATTCAGGCCTCCCCCTCTTTCAAAAACGGACCGAAGATGTGAAGAAGATCTTAAAAAACCTGGGTCTCCATCGTGAAGAACAGGACAGAGGATAGTCCTCAAAACGCTGAATATACTCTTTTCCTTGGATGTACGGTCCCTGTCAGGGCTTTGAATTATGAGATCTCGGCGAGAAAAGTCGCCGAAAAACTTGGTCTCCGGTTCTCCGATGTCCCTGACTTCAGTTGCTGCGGATACCCCGTCAAATCCGTCCACCGCTACGGCTATCTTCTCATGGCTGCCCGCAATCTGGCCCTTGCTGAAAAAAAGGGCCTTCCCCTCTGTACCCTTTGTAGCGCTTGTTGTGGTTCCCTCACAGAAGCCAATCACGAAATTCAAGAGGACAAAACACTCCGGCAAAAGATCAACAAAGATCTCTTCGAATGTCTGGGAATGAGCTATGAAGGGAGAGTCCAGGTCACCCATTTTACCCGGATCCTTCGAGAAGAAATTGTTAAAAAAAGAATTGCCGAACAGATACAAGCGGACCTCTCCTCTCTTCATGTCGCTCCCCACTATGGCTGCCACTACACGAAACCCACTTCGATTTATGGAAAGATTGAAGACCCAGAAAATCCAAAAAGCCTGGACGAACTCATTGAGGCCACGGGAGCCCACTCCGTTCAGTATGAGGACAAACTCCAGTGCTGTGGCGGTGGGGTGTTAGCCATTGACGAGCAAGTGGCCCTGGCCATGTCACAAAGGAAGTTGGAACACATTCGAGCTCAGCAGGCCGATGCCATGGTTCTCGTCTGTCCCTTCTGCAATGTCATGTACGAAGGGAATCAGCGAAAGATCGAAAAGGTTTTTCAAAAAGAATACAAATTGCCCATTCTCTACTATCCCCAGCTTTTAGGTTTGGCCTTGGGGATCGAACCGGATGAACTGGGAATGAAAATGAACCGAGTGAAGGCGACCGAAATGTTGAAAAAGGTCAACCGGAGGTCAAACTGAGATGACCTCTCCATCCCGCTCAACCATTGGTGCAGTCCTCGTAGTCGGTGCAGGGATCGGAGGAATCCAGACCTCCTTAGACCTCGCGGAATCCGGCTTTAAGGTCTACCTCTTGGAAAAGAATCTAAGCATTGGCGGGACCATGGCGCAGCTGGATAAGACCTTTCCTACCAATGACTGCTCCATGTGTATCATGTCTCCCAAATTGGTGGATGCGGGAAGACACCGGAATATTCAGATCCTCACCAATGCCAAAGTCGAGGAAGTCGAGGGAGCCCCAGGCCATTTTAAAGTTCGGATTCATAAGAAGGCTCGTTATGTGACGATGGAAGACTGCAAGGCATGCGGAGATTGTGTAAAAGTCTGTCCCATTAAAATTCCCAATGATTACGAACAAGGACTGGTCACCCGCGCCGCCATTTATCAGCTCTTTGCCCAGGCCATGCCAAGTGCTTACGGAATTGATAAGAAAGGAACCCCTCCTTGCCGGGCCACCTGCCCCATTCATGTCAATGCCCAGGGGTATATCGCTCTCATTTCAGTTGGTAAATTTGAAGAGGCCTTGGCTCTCGTCAGGCAAAAAAATCCATTCCCCGGGATCACCGGTCGAATTTGCACCCATCCCTGTGAATCCGTTTGCCGAAGAAAAGATGTGGAAAGGGCTGTCGCGATTGATGGCTTAAAGCGGTTTGTTTCAGACATTGAAAAAGAAGATAAGACCGATCTCTCTGTCCCCGAAGAAAAAAGTAAGAAGATTGCCATCGTGGGTGCAGGTCCTGCGGGCTTGTTGGCTGCCTATGACCTGAGAAAGATGGGCTATGGCGTCACCCTCTTTGAGGCCTTGCCTGTTGCGGGAGGGATGCTCGCTGTTGGAATCCCTGAATATCGTTTGCCACGGACTGTTCTGAATAAAGAGATCGATTACCCTTCTTCGCATGGGTGTTGAACTCAAACTCAATACGCCTATTGGTTCAAATCTTTCCCTTCAAGACCTCAAGGCCAAAGGTTATGAGGCCATCTTCATTGCCACAGGTGCCCATCAAAGCAGAAAACTGGGCCTTGATGGGGAAGAGGCACGAGGGATCCTCCATGCGGTCGACTTCTTGAGAAGGGTAGCGCTGGGAGAATCGGTCAAGATAGGTGAAAAAGTGGTGGTGGTGGGAGGCGGAAATGCAGCCATCGATGCAGCCAGAACCGCATTCCGTCTTGGCACAAAGGAAGTAACCATTGCCTATCGCCGCACCCGCGCTGAGATGCCAGCCCAGGAGGAGGAAATTGAAGAGGCAGAGCATGAAGGAATTAAAATGGAATACCTCACGGCTCCAACCCGATTGTTGATTGAGAACGGCCGGATAAAAGGAATGGAATGCATCCGAATGGAGTTGGGCGACCTCGATGAATCGGGTCGGCCAAGGCCAGTGCCCATTCCCGGGTCGGAATTCAAAATCGAAGCAGAGACCATCATCCCGGCCATCAGCCAATCCTCTGACCTCTCATTCCTCGATAAAAAAGAGGGCATTAAAACAACCCGTTGGGGAGGAATCGAAGCAGATCCCCTCACCCTGGAGACCAGTGTGAAAGGAATTTTTGCTGGGGGAGATGTGGTGACCGGCCCTCAGACTTATATTGATGCCATGGGGGCGGGAAGAAAAGCAGCCATCTCCATCGACCGGTATCTAAGGGGAGAGGATCTGAGAATTGATCGAGAGGAAGAGGGCCCCCAAAAGGAATACATCAAGATTGATATTGATGGCGTGGAGTATCGAGAGAGAGCTCCGATGGCCGCCCTTCCTTTGAAAGAAAGAAGGAATTTTAATGAGGTGAGTCTCGGTCTGAGCGAAGAGGATGTGATCCGGGAGGCAGAGCGTTGCCTTCAATGTGGAGGATGTTCGGAGTGTTTGGAGTGCATCAAGGCCTGTGAGGCGAAGGCCATTGATCATGGGATGAAGGATGAGCACCTTGAGATTGAGGTGGGCTCTATCATCCTCTCTCCGGGATTCGATGAGTTTGACCCCTCTTTAAAATCCGAATATGGCTACGGTCGGTTTAAAAACGTCGTTTCAAGCATTGAATTTGAACGGTTCCTTTCTGCCTCGGGTCCCTTCAAAGGTCAGGTCCTGAGACCTTCTGATCAGAAACACCCTAAAAGAGTAGCATGGATTCAATGCGTCGGCTCGAGAGACCCTCACATCGGAAAAGGTTACTGCTCCTCGGTTTGCTGTATGTACGCTACCAAAGAGGCGGTCATCGCAAAAGAACATGCTCCGGAGATGGAAGCCACCATCTTCTTCATGGACATGAGAGCTTATGGAAAGGATTTTGATAAGTACATCGAAAGGGCAAAAAAGGAATATGGCGTGCGCTATATTCGATCCCGCGTCTCCCACATCAAAGAGGATCCGAATACGAACCATCTGACGATTCATTATGAAACCGAAGAGGGAGAGATGGTCGCTGAGGAGTTTGATCTGATCGTCCTCTCCGTGGGCCTCGAACCCACACGGAGTCATCAGGAGATATCAAAGATTTTTGATATTGATCTCAACTCCTATGGATTTGCCGAAACCTCCACCTTTTCTCCTCTCCAAACCTCAAGACCAGGGATCTTTGTCAGCGGGGTCTTCTCCGGGCCCAAAGATGTTCCCGAAACCGTAGCTCAGGCGAGCGCGGTGGCCGCAGAGGCCTCTGCCCTCCTATCTGAGGCAAGAGGGACACTCGTCACCGAGAAGGTATTTGTCTCAGAAAAGAATGTCACCTATCAGGGTCCACGCATCGGGGCCTTCATCTGCCACTGCGGGATCAATATTGCAGGGGTGGTCAATGTTCCAGAGGTCGTCGACTATGCACGGACACTTCCCAATGTTGTTCATGTCGAAGGCAACCTCTACACCTGTTCTCAGGATACTCAGGAACAGATCAAAAAGATGATTGAAGAACACCAATTAAACCGAGTGGTCGTGGCCTCGTGCACGCCTCGAACCCACGAACCCTTATTTCAGGATACCATTCGGGAGGCAGGGCTCAACCGTTATCTCTTTGATATGGCAAATATTCGAGATCAGTGCTCCTGGGTCCACATGACTCAACCCAAGGAGGCAACGGAGAAGGCAAAGGACCTTGTCAGGATGGCCATCGCCAAAGCGGCTCTCCTTGATCCTCTTCCTACCCAAACCGTTGAGATGAACCAAAAGGCCTTGGTGATTGGAGGGGGTCTGTCTGGAATGACCGCAGCCCTGAAGATCGCCCAGTCAGGCTATGAAGTTACCTTGGTTGAAAAAGAATCCGAATTGGGTGGGAAGGCGAGATCAATTTATTACACCCTCGATGGCAAGGATGTTCAATCCCACTTGGAACGTTTGAGCGGAGAGGTAAAAAAGGATTCGCGAATTCATCTGATGACCGGAACGACCATCGTCAAGGTGGAAGGATTCGTCGGAAATTTTAAGACCCAAGTCCAAAATGGAAATGAGATCAAAGAGATTGACCACGGGGTCATCATTGTTGCCACCGGTGCAGAGGAATATCGCCCCAAGGAATTCCTCTATGGTCAAGATTCCCGGGTGATCACACAGAAGGAATTGGAGGAATGGATTGTCCTTCATCCTGATAAATTAAAAAATCTGAAAAATGTGGTCATGATCCAATGCGTTGGATCGAGAAATGATGACAGACCCTACTGCAGTCGAATCTGCTGTTCCGAGGCAGTCAAGAATGCCTTGAAACTGAAGTCCATGGCTCCTGAGATGAATGTCTATGTCCTTTACCGGGATATTCGAACCTATGGATTCAAAGAAGATTATTATGAAAAGGCAAGAGAGGCTGGAGTCCTCTTCATCCGTTATGACCCGGAGGGAGAACCCCGACTGGAAACAGGAGGAGATGGTCTGGGTGTCGTGGTGCACGAACCCATCCTCCATGACGATTTGCTCATCCAGACCGATCTTCTGGTTCTGAGCCCAGGAATCGTCGCTGTCTCCGAAAATGAACGCCTATCCAAGATGTTGAAAGTCCCGCTGAATGAGGATGGTTTCTTTTTAGAAGCCCACATGAAACTGAGGCCAGTCGATTTTGCAACAGAGGGAATTTTTTTGGCTGGCCTTGCTCACAGCCCAAAATCGATTGAAGAGAGTATTTCGCAAGCCAATGCAGCTGTCGCCCGAGCGTTAACTTACTTATCGAAAAAAGAACTTGAGACAATCGGAACCATCTCCGAAGTGGATGAAAAGAGATGTATTGGATGCGGCCTTTGTGAGAGTGTTTGTCCATATAAAGCCATTGAGATCTTAACGAAAAGGACGATAGTGGGTGAAAAACAGGTGGCTCAAGTCAATAAAGCCCTTTGCAAAGGATGTGGGGCCTGCACGGCTTCTTGCCGTTCAGGTTCCATTGATTTAAAAGGATTTACGAACGCAGAGGTGGTCGCACAGATCACAGAGTTGGCCATGAGGTGAAAAATGGATGACTATCCCGATCCTGCTACAGGTCATTGCAGGCTTTACTAAAGGTGACAATTATGCAATTCATTGTGATACGATATAGAAGAAAAGAGCTGGGAACCAAAAATTTTAGCCTTTCTCTGTAACTGGTGCTCTTATGCGGGAGCAGACCTTGCGGGGACATCGAGGATCCAATACCCCCCGAACATCCGTGTGGTCCGTGTCCCTTGCTCCGGAAGGATCAATCCTCTTTTTATCCTCAAAGCTCTTCAAAGCGGGATTGATGGAGTGCTGGTCTCTGGCTGCCACCCAGGGGATTGTCATTATCTCAGCGGGAACTATATAGGAAGAAGAAAATCAGCAACCTTAAAACGTTTTCTCGAATACCTTGGTTTTGAGGAAGGCCGGGTCCAGTTCTCCTGGGTGTCTGCTGCAGAAGGGGGAAGATTTTCTCAGGTCGTTGACGAGGTCACCCAGGATATTAAAAAATTGGGACCGCCCAGACGATTTGTTAAAACAATAGTGTTCGAGGGGTCAGGAGGTTCCAGTGAAATTCTTGAAGACTTGAACCCTATCCTCGAATCCCTGCCTGCGGCAGGCAGGCTTGAACCCTTTTAAAACTTTGGAAGATTTAGGTAGAAGACGATGGCAATTCAAGACAAGATCAGAGAAAAGGCCAAAGAGCTCCTTTCGAACAAAGCGGTGGACCTCATCATCGGTTTTGGTGAAGGGAGTCTGCCCCTTCGCGCCACGCCCCTTTTCATCAGAAGTCCTGAAGAGACAGATCGTTTAATCTGGAACTCTTTCTGTGAGAATAACCTGTCCACTTATCTTCACAAGCTCAGTCAATTTAAAGTGGGCCTCGTTGTTAAAGGATGTGATGCCCGTTCGATCATGGCCCTTTCTCTCGAAAAAAGGTTCAAGCCCGGTCAATTATTTTTAATGGGGGTCCCCTGCCAGAGAATGGTGGATCGAAGAAGAGTAAAGAAAGCCGTAAAAGGAGAAATTCTTCGTGCCCATGAGCAAGGGGATCAGATCATTGTGGAGGGTGAAGATTTTAAAACCATATTAAAGCGGGAGGATTTTCTCTATCCTTCCTGTCAGGGTTGTATTCACCGAACCCCTATCAAGGCAGATGTGTTAGTCGGAGACCCTGTGGAAGAATTTCCTCTTATTGAAACCTATCACGAGATCGAGGAGTTTGAGAAAAAGTCTCCGGAAGAACGGTGGAAATTTTTTGAAAAAGAATCCAGTCGTTGTATCCGGTGTTATGCCTGTCGAGAAGCCTGTCCGATGTGTTACTGCGCAGAATGTTTTGTGGATAGTTCAAACCCGAAATGGATGGAAAAGGGGTTATCTCCTCAAGACCTCGAGTTCTATCACATCGTGAGGGCCTATCACCAGACAGGAAGGTGTTCGGGTTGTGGGGCTTGTGAACGAGCTTGTCCAATGGAGATTCGACTCACCTATCTGACACAGAAATTGAATTGGGACGTGAAAGAACTCTTCGATTTTGAGACAGGAATTGACGCAGAGACTCCCCCTCCCCTTTCGACCTATGAAATTGAGGACAAACAGGAATTCATCAAATGAAGTGGAAGCTGGACAAAAAAGATTTTAAACCTTTTTTACAAAGTTTAATGGATGAGTACGACCTTTTTGCACCGGTTCAATTAGCAGAAGGGGTTTCCGTTTACAAAAAAATTGACCGCCCCGATGAAGTTGACCTCTCGTCCTCTAACACTCAAAAACCTACCAAGGAAGTCTTCTTTCCCCAATCCGAAACCATGTTTCGGTATGAAAAGGCAGGGAAACAACATCAGGTCACTTCCACAGAGGAGGTAGAAAGAAAGAGGGTGATCTTGGGGGCAAGGCCCTGTGATATTCAGGCGGTTTTGCTCATCGATCAGGTCTTTTCAGGAAAAGAGTATACAGATGTTTATTACGTCAATAAGAGAAAAGCCACAACCATTATTGGGATGGCTTGTGATCATCCCCTCTCTACTTGCTTCTGTTCTTCTATGAAGGGGGGCCCATTCCATCGCGAGGGCTCTGACCTTTTATTGATTGATCTGGGCGAAGCTTATTTGGTCGAATTGCTCACTGAAAAAGGAATGACATTTCAAAAAAACAAATTTTTTAAAGAGGCCCTTACGAAAGAGATCAATTCGGCAAAAGAACTTGAGGAAAGGGCAACCAAAAAGACCGATGGTTCTCTCCCCGTTGCTGGAATCGAAAAAAGATTGGATCAAATGATGGAAAGTCCATTTTGGGAGCGGGTTCAAGAGAAGTGTATCGGCTGTAGGATATGTACCTATCTTTGTCCGACTTGCCACTGTTTTGATATTGTGGATGAAGCTCTGACCAACAAAGGGCAACGGGTGAGAAATTGGGATTCTTGTCTATCTTCTCTCTATTCCCAGGAAACTTCAGGTCATAACCCAAGACCCACAAACCGTGAACGAACCCGGCAGAGAATCATGCACAAGTTTAATTATTTCCCGAAGAACTTTGATCGGATCGCCTGTGTGGGTTGTGGACGCTGCATCATTTATTGTCCAGTCAATTTTGATATCCGCCAGACGATCAAGGAGATCCAAAACAGCACATTGCAAAATGAAAAGTGAAAATTTCAAATTGAAAAATGACAGCTTACATTTTGCATTTTGCACTTTGCACTTTGCATTGAAGAATTAATGATGGAAAATCCCTATCTTCCCATTCCCATGGTGGTTAAAGAGGCTCATCTCGAGACCACAGACCGGATGCTCCGGACCCTTGAATTCAGTTTTATAAATGAAAAGGATGCGAAGGCCTTTCACTTTATCCCCGGTCAATTCTGCGAGCTTTCCGTCTTCGGGAAAGGGGAGGCACCCTTTGGAATCGCCTCCTCTCCTACAGAAAACGGTTCTTTAAAGTTTACGATTAACAAGGCAGGTGTGGTCACCACTACCCTCCACCAAATCGAAGAAGGCACAGAGGTTGGCATTCGAGGCCCGTTGGGCAATGGATACCCGATGGATCTCTTCCAAGGAAAGAATATTTTGGTCATTGGTGGAGGATTTGCATTTACCACCTTGCGATCCTTGATCACTTTTTTCCTCCACCCTGATAATCGGAGTAAAGTAAAGGATATAACGGTCATTTATGGAGCACGAATGCCCGGTCTCCTTCTCTACAAAGAAGAACTGGTAGAATGGGGGAAAAGAAGCGATATCAAATTAGTGGTGACCGTGGATCAAGGAGATAAGGATTGGAAGGGGAAGGTAGGACTTGTCCCAAATGTCCTGGAAGAAGTGGCTCCCTCTTCTGAAAATACTTATGCTGTCATCTGTGGCCCTCCGATTATGATCAAGTTCACCTTTCCTAAATTGATGGCTCTCCGATTCCCCAATGAACGCATTTACACCTCCTTAGAGAAAAGAATGAAATGTGGGATTGGGAAATGCGGCCGATGTAACATTGGCCACCTCTATGTGTGTAAAGATGGTCCTGTCTTCAGTTACGCCCAATTGGAAAAATTACCAAAAGACTATTGACCCTCACCCCTTCCCTCCCCCCTTGAGGGGGAGGGTGAGGGAGAGGGGTAGGGAGAGAAACGATGGAATATATAAAGGATTTGATCCAAATCGTGGGTGAAAAAAATGTCAAGACCGATCGTCTCGAACGACTCTGTTATTCTCGGGACATGTCTGTCCATGAAGGTGTTGCAGATGCCATCGTATTTGCTAAGACGACGGATGAAGTATCGAAGATTCTCAAACTGGCTAATGACCGTGAAATCAAAGTCACCCCCAGGGGTTCAGGAACGAGTACAACCGGAGCAGTCCTCCCCTGCTTTGGTGGCATCGTCCTCGATGTAGGTCGAATGAATAAGATTAAGGAGATCAATCTTAAAGACGGCTATGCCGTGGTAGAACCTGGAGTGATCTGTCAGCAATTGAATAATGCCCTTGCTCCTACCCATTTCTTTCCGCCCGATCCGGGTAGCGCGACCATGGCCTCCATCGGTGGGATGGTCTCAACCAATGCAAGTGGCAATCGGGCGATCAAATACGGTGCAACCAAAGACTACATCTTGGCATTGGAGGTCGTCCTCGCCGATGGAAGAGTGATGAGAACGGGTTCCATCGTCCCGAAAACCTCTTCGGGATACGATCTCACTCACCTCTTCTGTCGAGCCGAAGGAACCCTAGGAGTGATGACCGAGATTACCGTAAAAATTCTTCCCATGCCAGAATATATTGCCTTTGCTCAGGCCTGGTTCCCTTCGGTCGAAGATGCAGGAAAGGCGGCTGAAGAAATCATTACCTCTGGAATCCCTCTTTCCTCGTGCGAAATTTTGGACAGGTTTTCTATCGATGTCGTGAACAAGGCCATGGGGCTCAATATTCCAGACAATGTGGGGTGCATCCTTTTCATTGAGATCGATGGGAATCGGCAGGCGGTCAAAGAAAATATCCAGAAGATCGATCGGATCTCAAAGGAATGCAACGGGCTTGGTAACCAATGGGATGATGATCCTGCAAAACGCTTAAAGATGTGGGCGGGCCGCCAGGGCCTTGTCCCCTCTCTCTCTAAGATAAGAAGGGGAGCGAAGCTGATTCCCCTGGTTGAGGACTTTGGTGTACCCATGTCCAAGATTCCGGAAACCATTCGGGAACTTCAAAAGCTCCGTGATAAGCACAACTTCCCCATTCCCATCTTCGGTCACATCGGCGATGGAAACCTCCATGCCGTTTTGATCCTCGATGGTCGAAATAAGAAGGAATGGGAGAAAGTGAAGCTGATCGCTCAGGACTTCATTGACCTCACCATGAAATTTAAAGGAACCTTGACAGCAGAACACGGGATTGGGTTAGCCAAAGCTCCCTATATCCATCGCGAACTGGGGTTAAGCCTTGAGATCATGAAAACGATCAAGAAGTCCCTGGATCCGAAGAATATCTTGAACCCTGGCAAACTGGGCTTTGATGATTCCGTAAAGGATATTCTCGGCCACTTCACTTACAAAGAGTTCGTGGAGACCCCAGATCAGATTCAGAGCTTCGGCCAGGCCGTGGATAACGAAATCTTCGCCTGCATCAATTGTGGCTTCTGCCGTGCCGGTTGCCCGGTCTTTGCCCAGACAGAGCTGGAATCAGAAAATGCCCGAGGAAGGGTGATCTTGGCTTACAACCTATTGAAGGGAACCCTTGAGCCATCCAAAGAGTTGGCGGACAAATTTTACCTCTGCACCACCTGCCTCAACTGCAAAGCCACCTGCCCTGCAGGGGTCGTCGTCTCTGAGATTGTCGAGGCAGCCGTGAGCGGCTGGTGAATGCTGGGTTCCTCCCTGAAATTCACAAGACATTAATGGAGAACCTGAAGGCAACCGGAAATCCATTTGGGGAACCAAAAGAAAAGCGGACCGATGTGTTTCCTTCAACGTTTAAACCGAAAAAGGGGCCGGTGGATACCCTTTTCTTTCCTGGATGCGTTGCCTCCTATCAGGATATTAACATCATCCCCAATATCATGAATATTTTTGACAAAGCCGAGGTCTCCTATACCGCCTTAGGAAAGGAGGAAAATTGCTGTGGGTATATTTCCTATCTGGTAGGGACTCAGGAATTTAAAGAGGCGGGAAAGAAAAATCTCGAAGCCTTCTCAAAAATTCAACCCAAACAGATCGTCACGACTTGTGCGGGTTGCTATAAAACCTTTACGGAACTTTACCCCAAACACCTTTCTTTCAACATACCCGTTCTTCATGCCATTGAATATCTCGATCAATTGATTCAGAGTGGGAAGTTAAAATTCAAAGATGGAAGCCCGATCAAGGTGGCCTATCATGATCCCTGTGATCTGGGTCGCCATCTCAACATCTTCGAACCACCCAGGGAATTACTGATGAAAATTCCCGGAGTCACTTTAATAGAGTTTAAGAACAACCGCCTGTTGGCCAAATGTTGTGGGGGTGGAGGTGGGCTCAAAGCATTCGATACCGCTCTTTCAGGCGAAATTGCCTACAAGCGGATGTTAGAGGCCCTCGATGTCGGTGCAGAGGTGGTGGTTTCAGCCTGCCCCTCCTGTAAATCCAACTTACAGGTGGCTGCCGCAAGGCTCCGAAAAGAGAAAAAAGGTAGAATCAAGGTGATGGATATTACAGAATTGGTGGCCGAAGCAATCGCCTGAAACGCAAAGCGCATAGAGCATGGCGCATAGGGTAATTGATAAAAAGAGATCAATCTAAAAAGCCTCTTTCAAAATAGGAAGAGGGCTTTGTTCTTATGAAAATTTGAGTATTGGAATTTAGATTTGTTCTTTGGATTTTAGACGCTATGCGCTATGCCCTATGCGCTATGCGTTACTGTGTAAGAGTAGTCCTTCCAGATCTCCTCGATCCGATCCATCAGATCTCTGAATTCATAGAGAAGGGTCATCTCGCTGAGGTAGTGATCCAATGAGGAGGTCATCGACATCTCCACGAATCGCCGACAGCTTTTTCTGAGGTTTGGTCGGAGCTTATCACAGCCAATGGTCTCTGCTCGGGTTTTGACGGGCAAACCCATGTGCGCGGTGCCTGCCTCGTCATAAAATCTCCCATGGAGGCAGCGAATACACTTAGTCTTCCTCAATTCAATGGCCCGATCGATCTCTTCGTCCACGGCTTGCCGAATCATCTTCTTCAAAAAAACCGCCCTTTCCCTCTGAGCAATCACCTTTGCTAATTTGATTATTTCTTTCTTGGTGCCCTGGATCGACTGGGACATCTCTTCAATAATAATATGAGGGGTGAAGGAGTGCTCTAATTGTAACAGTCTGACCTCTTGGATGATCAGGGTTTTGATTCCCAATTTTATTGCTTCTTTTAATTCTTTATCTTTCACCGGCATATAAACCTTTTATCAAAAAAGAAATTGCAGAATCTGAATCTCTTTCCGTGCAATGGATATCATGTAGCAGAAGACAGGACGGCTGAGAAAGTTTAAGAGCGGAACCTCTAATAAATCTGATGAACGAAATTCTCCTTGCTCATTTCACAGAATTGAGGTGCTTCCTGGCCGGGCGACAGAGGCTGCAACTGTCATCATCAGTTTATCTCTCCCACGGTACATAACCAAATTTATGGGTGGCGGCTCCACGCAGGAAGTCGAAGTAAAGCTTTAAGTGCGCTTCTCTTGACCAATGCTCAATAAAGGCTCGATACCCCTTTTCGCCAAGTTCATCACGCAGTGTCTGGGAAGCAGCGATGCGATGGATAGCCCCCAGCAGTTCTTCATGGGTCCGGTAAACAAAACCCCCACCGCTATCGTGAATGATTTCAGGCAAGGCTCCCAGATCGCGAACAATGGCCGGCGTCTTCCGTGCAAAGGATTCAATGAGTATCATTCCGAACGTCTCGTAAGTAATCGATGGCACAATACATGCCAAAGCATGATAATAGAGAGCCCCTAAATCTCGCTGGGGCAGTGCTCCTAAGAATTTGATGCAAGGGTTTGATCCTGCTTGGGCGCGCAACTCATTTTCTTGGTTGCCCGAGCCTACAACCAGAAGATCGTAATCCGGTAACCTGTCCCAAACGTCGATCAAGGTTTGCAGACCCTTAATCGGTTCAAGTCTTCCGACAAAGAGAAAGTAAGGTTTTTCTTGGGGACGGGGGCCAGGCTTCTTCCAGTCATCATCAACACGATCCATAAAGTCAGGAAGATGTGCCATCGGTCTTGGAAAGCCACGCTCGGCATGCATGAGTGCAGTAAAACGGCTGGGCGAGACAAACTGGTCAACATGTTGACTGGCTTTTTTAAGGAGATTCGTACAGCGCCAGATCTGGGGGGGTCGCCTTGATAGGATCATACATCGAAAACAGTCAGGCTTATCACAAAGACGGCTGTTATATTTCCAGAGCACATGCATAGGGCAGATCAGCCAGTGTTCATGGGCGGTGTACATCTTAACCACTCGGCTCCGACGGGGCTCTAAGGTCAAGACTTCTGGGCCGAGGAGTGAGATATTATGGTAGTGCATCACGTCATAGGGTTTGCTGTTAAGTAAGTGGGTGATGTATTTCCGCTTAAAACCAGAGCGTCCCGTCTGATGGGTCAACAGAGGTGATAACCAACCGTATCCGGTGTGTAAGCCATGGGGGGTGACATTTGGATGGCTATCGAACTTGATTTCAGGCTCAACGGGATGCAGCAATTGATAAGCATCGATGCAATGGATGATATCCACATGGTGTCCTGCCTCTCCCAGTGCGTGAGATAAACGATAGAGATACATCGCATCCCCGCCGAAACTATAGGGTGGATAGAAGGTTGTGAGATGAAGGAAATGGAGTGGACGGTTCACGGCCCAACCACCTTTTCTTCCAAACCAAATGTTAAAATTGCCCATATGATTATAATTTGCATGCCCAGACTTATCAAGGTCTTGCCAAAAGGTGTGAAAAAATTGTCCTAAGACAAGGAGGTGGGACAGAGGTATCGGAAAAGCTTTACAGCGTCACCTTTTCTGTATTTCATGACAAGGTCCAAAAAATCTTGCGATGACGCTTATCTCTAATATGGCCTATGACCCTTAACGCTAAATGACCACTTGATAAAGCTTCGCCTGCCCGCCGGTAGGCAGGGAGATATTCCTGTCTGACCTCCTACTCTATTAATTTCTTCACGCCTCCTTAGGGGTTACACGAAATCGTAATGCCTCAGTTACAGGTGTTTTTATCCCCCTTTAGCAAAGGGGGATAAAGGGGGATTTTAAAATTATCCTGATAAAATCTCCCCTTACCCCTCTTTTCCAAAGAGGGGTATAAGGGTACATTGGTATTACTTGAACCCGTAACTGAAGGATTACACGAAATCAACAAATAGTCTTGACTTTAAAGATATAATTCGTTATTGATTTCTTTAATATCCCTTGAAGAGAGGAAAAATTTTTAAAAGAGTAAACCCCGTTAGAAATTCCAGCGGGGTATTAAACCCGGCTGGAATTAATGTAAAACCCAACCCCGCTGCAGAGCAGCGGGGCATTATTTCTAACGGGGTAAAATATCCTGCAGTGTTAAATGTTGATATTAAAATGCGTTCTCAACCCTCGTCATCACCCCCTCAGCTAACCATTTCAGTCATCGTCCCAGAAAGAAATGGGGGCGCCAAACTTCGGAAATCCCTCTCCGCTTTAACCCAGGTCACTCCACCTCCTACCGAATTGATCGTTGTGGCAGATGGGGATACAGATGAATCCTGGCGCATTGCTGAAGAATTCGGGGCAAAGGTGTTGAGAATTCCGAAAGCGCAAGGGCCAGCTCGAGCCCGGAATTTAGGAGCCCGCGAAGCCCAAGGGGACATCCTTTTTTTTGTCGATGCAGATGTGGTGATCACTCCAGACGCCATCCATCAGATCGAGGCTGCTTTCAGCCATGATCCTCGATTGACTGCCCTTTTCGGATCCTACGATGATGAACCGGGAGAAACCAATTTCTTGTCTCAATATAAGAACCTCCTCCACCATTATGTTCATCAGATGTCCCGTGAGGAAGCCTCCACTTTTTGGGCTGGTTGCGGAGCCATTCGCCGTCAGATCTTCATGGAATTTGGAGGCTTCGATGAATCTTACAGAAAACCCTGCATCGAAGACATCGAATTGGGCTACCGACTAAAACAGGCCGGACACCGAATTCGGCTCTCCAAAAGTTTGCAGGTCAAACATCTGAAACGTTGGGGAATCATTTCCTTGACGAAATCTGACTTCTTTGATCGCGCCCTTCCCTGGACGGAACTGATCCTGCGGGACAAACAATTCGTCAACGATTTGAACCTCCGATTTTCCAGTCGCCTCAGTGTCGTCCTAACCTATGGCCTTCTGCTCACTTTGATCGGAGGCTTTTGGTGGCCCGGCCTCTTCGCCGTCACCTGTGTATTGATCCTTTTGCTCCTGATCTTCAATGCACCCGTATACCGATTCTTCCTTCAAAAGCGTGGTTTATGGTTTATGATACGGACTCTCCCATGGCATTGGTTTTACTATTTCTACAGTGGTTTAGCTTTCGCGATTGGCTTAAGCCGATCTCTTCTCTTCAGACATCGATCCCAAAAGCCGAGTTTGCCACCCGCACCAAAAGGAATCCCTGACACCGTTCAACCTCCGGAGTGTCGCTGATGCAACCTGATCCCGTCGTAATCATTGGTGCTGGCCCCGCAGGTCTGACTGCCGCCTATGTGCTTTCCAAAGCGGGGGTGCAATCTATTGTGCTTGAGAAAGACCAAACGGCCGGTGGGATTGCAAGAACGGTCAATTACAAAAACTATTATTTTGATATCGGCGGACATCGTTTTTTCACCAAGGTCAAGTCCGTGGAAGATATTTGGAAGGAAGTCCTGGGGGAAGATTTACTTCGCCGCAACAGGCTCTCACGAATCTATTACAACAAGAAGTTCTTTTACTATCCTCTCCGTCCTTTGAACGCCTTGCTGGGATTGGGGGTATGGAATAGCATTCTCATTTTTTTCAGTTATCTTATGGCTCAGTTATTTCCGTCCAAGGAGGAGGAGACTTTCGAGCAGTGGGTTTCAAACCGTTTTGGGAAGCGTCTATTTAAAACCTTTTTTAAGACCTATACAGAAAAAGTCTGGGGGATATCTTGCAACGAGGTCAGTGCCGAGTGGGCTGGACAGCGAGTGAAAGGCCTCTCCCTCATGACGGCTCTTAAAAATGCAATCCTTAAAAGCCAATCCCCTCAAAAAAACAAGAAAAACGTGATCAAAACACTTATTGACGAATTTGATTATCCTAAATTTGGGCCTGGCATGATGTGGCAAGCGATGGTAGAAAGCATTGAGAAAAATGGTTCTCATGTTTGCCTCGGGAAGACCGTTGAAGGAATTCGGTGGTCAGGAAATAAAGTGGAAGCCCTCGAAGTCAAACAAAATGGGCAAATAGAATTAGTGCACGGTAGGGATTTTATCAGCAGCATGCCCATCCGAGAAGCCTTACAAAAGTTTAAACCAGAGGTACCGAAGAAGGTGCTGGATGCAGCCAATGATCTGAAGTACAGGGACTTTCTGACGGTCGCTCTCATTATTAATAAACCCATGCTTTTCCCGGATACATGGGTATACATACACGATCCAGAAGTGAAGGTCGGTCGAATCCAGAATTTCAAAAACTGGAGTCCCTTCATGGTTCCGGACTCGAATAAGACGTGTTTGGGTTTGGAATATTTTTGCTTTGAAGGGGATGACCTCTGGAACATGCCGGATGATGAATTGATCGAACTTGGGAAAAAAGAACTGGAATCGTTAGGTTTGGTCAATAAAAATGATGTGGAAGATGGCACGGTGGTGCGAATGCCCAAAGCTTACCCCGTTTACGATTCGACCTACCGTAAGTCACTCGATGTGGTGCGCCAATTCCTCGGAGGGATTGACAACCTTCAACTGGTTGGCCGAAACGGCATGCATAAATACAATAATCAGGACCATTCCATGCTGACAGCCATGTTATCGGCGGAAAATATTCTCGGGGCGAATCATGACCTGTGGGCCGTCAATGTGGAGCAGGAATATCATGAGGAAATGAAAATCGAGCCGAGCGAGGAAGCTGTTTTAGATAAAATTCTTCCAGCCGTGTTTTCGAGGGTGGATCCTTTAGGGCTCGCCACAGCCGTTGGATCGGTTTGTGGATTGCTCATTTTCTTTGCCACTCTCTGGTTGGCAATCAAGGGGGGGCCCGCAAGTGTATATCTAAAACTTCTTAACCAGTTCTTCTTCGGATATACGGTAACGGTGAAAGGAGCTTTGATTGGTTTGGCTTATGGTTTTTCATGGGGATTCCTGTTGGGGTGGCTCATCGCCTATCTCAGAAACTTTATTATCGCTTTCTATATCTATCGCATCAGGAGAAAAGTGGAATTGCTGACGTTCAGGGATTTCCTGGATCATTTCTGATAGAATGGATCGCTTAGGAATAGAAAAATTCATTGACTGAATAGAAGATAATCATGGAGTGACAAGATGGTAGCCGAAAAAATTCCAAATGACGAAAAACTGCTGAGGGGGGTTATCCGCTTAAATGCTAAGGTTTACGGATTGGTTCTCGGCATCGTGTTGGGTTTAATTATCTTCATTGGAACCAACTGGCTCTTGATCAAAGGGGGTCCTACCACCCCAGATGGACGCCACCTCGTGGGCCCCCATTTGAAACTTCTTGGCCAATTCTTTATTGGCTACCGGGTCTCGTTTTTAGGAAGCATCATCGGCTTTTTATATGGCTTTGCCCTTGGGACGCTTTGTGGTTCAGCCATAGGGTGGATCTATAATAAGATTGTTGACTTAAGAACAAGATAAATCTTAACGAATTCTGAATCGGAAAGAGATTATCTCGCCTTAACTCATTATCTTTCTTTTGGATTTATAATCCTTTGAGCCAATCTCACTATTATCCATCTGAGGGAGACCATCTAGATGAAAAAACATCGCACCTTGATTATTGGCCTCGACGGGGCGACCTTTGACCTCATTAACCCTTGGGCTCAAGCTGGACATCTGCCCACCTTTGCGAAGCTCATGGCCCAGGGCGTCCATGCTCCTTTGCGAGCCTGGCCTAACCTGAGCAGCGCCGCTGCCTGGAGTTCGATCGTCACCGGCTATAACCCTGGCCAGCATAGTATCTTCAATTTTGTTGATGCGCTCCCCCAAGTTGGAGCGAAGTGGCACCCAAGTACGGCAGCAGATCGCAAGAAAGATCCTTTCTGGCGTTTTTTGAGTACGGCAGGAGAATATGTAGGAGTGATGAATGTACCGATCACTTACCCAGCCGACCCAATCAATGGGTTCATGCTGAGTGGGATGGACACTCCAGACATCCATAGCCCCGGGTTTGCTCATCCCCCTGAGTTACGTGATGAGCTACAAGATCAGGGCATTGATTATGTCATTGATGTGCCAAGATTATTGTTTTTAGAGGGGGGAGACCCGCATCAGGTCCCGCGGCCAATTCAAAGGATGATGGACGGTCATTCACGCACCATTCTCCACTTAATGAGGACCCGTCCGTGGGATACGCTGATGGCTGTCCTTGTTGTTACGGATAGAGTTCAGCATTTTTGTTGGCCTGCCGAAGGTATCTCCTTTGATAAACCCGATTGGACACCCATCTTAAGCATATACCGACAAATTGATTCATTCCTCAGTAAGGTGTTGGAACTTATTGATGGAAACACGACAGTACTGATTATTTCCGACCATGGGTTTGGACCTTTATTCTTGGCCAGACGCTGCCTCAATCAGCTCTTTGCCCAACTGGGACTGTTGGGTTACCGATCAGGCGCAACCCGACTGACCAATAAGCTCCTTGAGCGTGTATTGGTCTACGGCCGAAAAATGATTCCTTTCTCGCTCCAAAAGTCTTTAGCCAAGACCTTTTCCGGACTTCATCACCGTGCCATTCACGAGCACGAATTATCGAGCATTGATTGGTCACTCACGAAGGTCTTCTACAGCCCCCATATGGGAACCCTCACTATCAACCTCAAGGACCGAGAACCGGAGGGTATCGTCTTGGCAAAAGATTATGATCCCTTGCGCGATCAGATTCGGGATATTCTCTTGAACATCAAAGATCCTGTTTCAGGACGTCAGCTCATTAAGGCAGTCCATCGGCGCGAAGATATCTTTCATGGCCCCTATCTGGAGAAGGCACCGGACCTGGTGATCGAATGGAATTCTGAAGGTGTTCAGAAATCCATAAGTTATTCTGTCGGCAAAGAGCCTGTCATCATTCAGCCCCCGAAAAGGGTCGACGCCGGTGAGCGTTGGACAGGTGACCATCGTCCCTATGGAATTTTCATCGCCTACGGTCCGGACATCAAACGAGGATCAACGGTGTCGAATGCCAACCTCTATGACATCGCTCCGACGATTCTCTATCTGCAAGATCATCCAATTCCTAAAGATGTGGATGGGAGAGTCTTGACCGATATCTTCACGAAGGACCACCTCAACCGCCATCCCATCCAGTATAGTGAACCACCGGATATGCACTGGAAGGTTTCTACTGCGGAACTGGATGCGGAGGAAACGAGCAAGATTGAAGAACGCCTGAGAGGCTTAGGATACATCGAATAGATTCTTAATGGACATTTTAAATTCACTTATCTAGGACAATAGAGTCAATCGAAATATTCCGATTGATATGAAGCAAATGTAGAATCTTTTTATTGAAGGAAATTTTAGAACTTTGAGCATCTTCTCTGATCTAAAAATGTATGGTCGTTTCGCCTGGGGGCTAAGAGGATTTCTAAAACACACCCTCACCCTTGAAGAAGCGAAAGCCATTATTAAGAAACGGATGGAGGAAAGAGAGATTAACTTCCTCCGCTTGGTCAGAAAAGGAATTTTCGGTTACATCAAAAGTCCCTATCTCCCTTTGATGAAGTTGGCTCAATGCGAGATGGGTGATATTGAAAATACGGTGAAGACGAAGGGGTTAGAAGGAACTCTTCATACCCTACGGGAGGCAGGAGTTTATGTCACCTTTGAAGAGTTCAAAGGCCGTGAGCCCATTGTGCGAAATGGACAAGTCATCCCGGTAAAAGCTCATGACTTTGATAATCCCTATTTGAGTACCTACTACTATGCAAAAACCGGTGGAACAACAGGCGCAGGCACGCGGGTGATGATCGATTTGGAACATATTGCGGACAATGCTCCTTATTTGATGGTCGCCTACAATGGGTACAAGGTCCTCGATGCTCCGATAGCACTATGGCGTGGTATCCTGCCGGATACCAGTGGTGTTTGGCACATATTATTGGGATGCCGCCTTGGACATGTTCCCCAAAAATGGTTCACCCCTATTACAAACCAGGATATCAAACCCGCTCTCAAGAACCGTCTTGCCACCCACTATATCATTAACCTGGGACGACTGTTTGACGTACCCATCCCATCACCCGAGCCAGTAAGTTTGGATCAAGCCGCTATCATCGCTCAATGGGCGGCTGAAATGTCAAAAGTCCACGGCGCTTGCCTGATCCGTGTTGGGGTGAGCACAGCCCTAAGGATTTGCATCGCTGCCCAGGAACAGGGATTGGATCTCACCGGAGTAACCCTTGTGGGGGGTGGTGAACCTCCTACCCCAGCCAAGTTGAAGGGGATTGCCCGTAGCGGTGTTCGATGGATCCCCCATTACACCATTACTGAAGCGGGTATGGTGGGCTTGGGTTGCGGCCAACCAGTTGATGGGAATGACCTTCACTTCTTTAAGGATGCCCTCGCCCTCATTCAATATCCTCGCTATGTGCCTGGCACTGAAATCACAGTGGATGCCTTTCACTTCACAACCTTATTACCCACAACCCCAAAATTGTTTTTAAATGTGGAAAGTGATGATTATGGAATCATTGAAAACCGCTCATGCGGTTGTCCATTGGAAAGCTATGGTTTCACGGAGCACTTACGTCATATCCGCAGTTTTCGAAAGCTAACCGGTGAAGGGGTCACCCTTATTGGCAGTGAAATGATCCATATCTTAGAAGAAATTCTACCCTCCCGTTTTGGCGGAAGCCCTCTTGATTACCAGTTAATGGAAGAAGAAGATGATCATGGATTCACAAAGCTCAGTCTAATCATAAGTCCCAAGATCGATATAAAAGATGAAACGGAAGTGATAGACATGGTATTAAAAGCCTTAGGTAAGAGCAGTATTTCTGCTGATCTGGCGCGGGCCCTTTGGAGTCAGGCTGGAACCTTCAGGATTAAGAGGATGGAGCCCATTTGGACAGCTCGGGGCAAATTCAATCCCCTTTATTTGGCACGACACTCTGGCCGCTGAAAAGGCATTTTGATGGGCTTGACCACGAATTTAATTTCTTTCTATCGTTAAACAGACCCGACGGGAACGCTTTAGAGTGGGTGGACTTACGAAAAGTGAACTCCAGCACAGTTGGTGGACCGCTGCTTAACCCAAGAGGTTCCGCTACAAGGCTCTTACAGTGTCCCCGCCGAGTCTGTTGGTATCAAGCGGTACTTCAAAAGTGTTAAATGGACAGGAAAGAAAAGGTGAGGGAATTCTTGGAAAGTTTTATAACCTCCCTGTCACTTTTCGTAAAGGATGGTGAACCAATGGATCTCAAGGAAGCAATTGAGGGAAGAAGATCTATTAGAAAATATCTGGATCGTGACATCCCGGATTCTGTTATTGAAAAATTACTGGCTCTGGCGATCAACGCACCCTCTTCGATGAATGGTCAGCCATGGCATTTCATCGTTGTCCGTAAAGAAAAGGTAAAAATAACGGTTAGTGGAAATTAAAAATAAATATTGCCCTATTGAAAAAGAAAGCTATAAGGCAGATTTCTTACTAAAAACTCCAGTGATCATTGTTGTTTGTGTGGATAAACAAAATTCCTTTGAGCGAGAAGTTGAGAATGGAGTTTTAGCCACAGCAAATCTAATGTTGGGCGCCCACAGTCGAGGATTAGGAAGTGTGTACCTGTCAGCGTATCGTAATGGGGAACCGAGAATTTCGGAGGAGATTCGACGCGCTTTAAAGATTCCCCAAAACCTTGATCCTATTACCATCGTCCCTTTGGGTTATCCGGATGAAGTTCCTGAACCCAAGATTTTAAAACCCGTGGAGGATATGATTTCATATGAAGCTTATCGTAAACAATAAAATAGATTTCAACAGAGCCATTGATTCAGAATACAAAACAGAGAAGAGCATCGTCCTTCGATATAGAAATGCTGTTCAGTTCGGAGCGACCCAAGAGGAAGATTTAGAATATAAGGAATGGCTACAAAAGACAAGCATCAGAGAAGGGGCACGGATCTCCCCTTTCCTGACTTATAAAGGAGTGGATATCTATATTTTAGACGAAACCTCCTTGATGCATACCAAGACATTAAAGTCCATTGATGGATGCATCACCATCGCCAAGTGTAAATTAAACGGCTATGAGAGGGTGAAGTTCGAATCCGGTGGAAATACCGGAACCGCTTTAACCCAATACGGGATCAGATCTGGTTTAGAGACCTTTATGTTTCTTCCCGAAGAAAACCTTTCATTGCTAAATAGTAAAATTTTTGAAACGAAAAAGGCCCACCTCATCGCAGTCAAAAAGCCAGGACTGGTTAAGCAGGCGACTCATCTTTTTGGAAAATTGAACGGACTTCAACATATTCCTGAAACGGCCTGGCGTTACGAGGCTTCCAGATTTAGAGGCTTTTTCATTCTCGAATATATGCTCGAAAAAGGGGAGTTTGATTGGTTAACTCAAACGATCAGTGCGGCGTTCGGGCCGATTGGGATCTATTGGGTGCTGAGAGGTTTAAGAAAAGAGATGCAAAAGATCCCACAATTTTTGGGCATTCAGCAGGAAGCCAATAGTCCCATTTACAGGGCCTTGAAAACAAAGAGGGCACCGACAGATCTGGATAAAGTCAATTCCACAAAAGAACTGTTGACTAGGGTGATGTATGACGTGAAACCCCAGACTTATGGAACTTATGAAGGCCTGGAAAATATTCTCGTCAATCATGGAGGAGATCTGACTACAATCAATCATGCTGAGTTTGCTGATCTCTTAGCGAAGAATTTCGATGGGAAAAATGTTCTAGAATGGTTTAAAGATCATGGAATTGAAATTTCGTTGAACAGCGGAGAGGTCATTGAAAAAACGGGCTTGATCGCTCTGGCAGGAACTCTGAAAGAAATCGATCAGGGTAAAATCGTTAAGGGGAGTAAGGTCTTATGCTGTTTAACGAGTGGCATGAGTGAAGCAGACGGCAAAGCAAAACCTGAACATACCCTCTCCTGCTTAGAGGAATTAAATCAAATAAATATTGGTTAAAAATGATGCGTCCTATTTCTAAGAAAGTGGTTATTAAAGATTCTACCCTGAGAGAAGGGTTAGATGTCCCCGGAGTCAATTTCTCCCTTGAGCAAAAATTAAAAATTGCAAGATTACTGGATCAAGCCCGAGTGCCTGAAATGGAAGTGGTGGCACCGGGTAATGTCTTTAAAGATTTGGAATTTGTTAAAAGAGTGAGGAAAGAAAGGTTAAAAATAAAAACTTCCGGCCTGATTTATGCCCATCACCCGCAGTCTCGGGAAGAGATAAAGGAGGCAAGCAAGTACCTCAATCGATTTGATCTATTAATGCCTGTCTCTACAAAAAGAAAACCTCATGAGAAAAGTAAAAAGGTAAGTCACCTTTTGGAAATCCTGGATTTTTCTTTAGGCCAACTTCCAGAGGTGGGCGTGGGTTTTCCGAATTCGACACAAACAGAAATTGATTTTTTACTGGAGATCAGTGAAAAATCTGTGAAAAGCGGTGCCAAACGAGTCACCATTTATGATACCAATGGAAAATCAAATCCTTTTGAAATTTATCAATTAACGAAACAATTAAAAAACAATTTGGACATCCCCCTATTTTTTCATGGGCATAATGATCTCGGGATGGCAACCGCTAATTCTTTGGCTTCTATCGATGCGGGTGCAGAGGGTCTGGACGTAACGGTGAACGGGCTGGGTGACAGGGCAGGAAATGCTTCTTTTGAACAAATTGTTTTGAACTTGTATTTGAAGGGTTTTGATACGGACATCCCTTTACAAAGTTTAAGGTCACTCTCGAAGGCGGTTGAACGGGAAAGTGGAATTGAAGTTTCGAAGCTCGCCCCGATTGTGGGGGAATATATTTTCCATCATCAATCCATTGGACATTTAGAATGCCCTGAATTATTTGAAGCCTTTGATCCCAACCTCCTTAACACACCCAGGATATTAAGCAAGAAAGAAGAATAACGTAGTTGATCAAACAAAGAAATAAATTTCTGAATTGAGACACAGAAAATCTTTACATAAAACTGAAGTTGTATCACCAAATGTTCGATTGGAGTCGGAGGAAAGGATTGGGTAAGAAAGGTAAAGCGACTTACGATGCTTTCGCGGTGGGGTATAGCCTCTGGGCGCAGACGCGTGGCCAGCACTTTTATGATGACGCATTGAACTTTCTGCCACAAGGTGCCAACCGGGCGCTGGATGTAGGGTGTGGTTCAGGCATCCTCTCTTTACAATTAGCTGATCATGTGAATCATGTGGTAGGTTTGGACATCTCGCCCTCGATGATTGCAATAGCTAAAGCGCACCAAACCAAGCTAAAGAAAAAGAATGTAGACTTTGTCGTGGCCGATCTTTCGAACCTTCCGTTTAAGAAGGGAATTTTCAACTTTATAGCAAGCTACAATGCAATTCGCCTTAGATCAATAGATTCAAGGCTGTCTAGCCTCTGTTCTCTGCTCAGGCCAGGTGGACGTATAGTAATACACGAGGGTACCACCACAACTTCACGTTTAGTGGGTAAATTCCCAATATGGCGCATATTAGGTACACTCAAGAGGGCCCCGAAATATGCTCTATCCTATGGTCTTCGAACCATGTGGCGTATCCTGTCATTTCAGTTAAGTCCTGGATGGATTCGGTATTGGTGGAAAAGTGAGAAGTTGACGCCGGAGTTATTTCAAGATATCTATAGCCGTCTCCTCCCGGGATGCAGTATTAAGAAAAAGGGCTGGAGAATGATCGCTTTCTGGGAAGCCCCAGGAATAGGTAAACCCCGTGTTCGCTCCTATAAGGAATTTACCTCCACCCCCGCTACAAGCAGCGGGGCTTTCTAACGGGGTAAATAAGTTAGACATTTCCTTGACTTGCCCCCCGACCAATTTTATAATTCTCAACCATGGATCTTCTGATATAATCCGTTAACGATATGATTTCTCAGTAAACCCCTTTAGAAATTCCAGCGGGGCATTATTTCTAACGGGGTAAAGATTCTGGATCCAGGTTTAGGGAACGATGCCAATGTGATGTTGAAGGCACCCCATAACAAGATTGACCGATCTCCACGAAATTTAACATGACTCCACGCCTACCTATATTGACTTTCCATACTCTGGATGACCTACCTTCTGTCACCTCATTTCCGCCAGACCTGTTTCGGCATGGTTTAACGAAGCTGCATGAGAACGGATATCGAACCATAAGCCTATTGGAAGCCACCGATTGTTTACGGATGAAAAAATCTTTCCCTGAAAAATCATTTGTGATTAACTTTGATGACGGGTATGAAACGGTATATAAAGTGGCATTCCCAATATTGCAGGATTACGGTATGTCTGCCACCGTTTTCCTCGCGGTAGGAGAAAATGGGAGTCGTAAGGCTGAGGAAAGGCTACCCTCACTCGAAGGGCGCTCGATGCTGAACTGGCGTGAGATAAAGGAGATGAAACGATGGGGAATTGAATTTGGAGCCCATACGCTTACGCATCCGGACCTGACCCGTTTGCCTCGAAACCGAATGGAAATGGAAATTTGTGACTCAAAGAAAATCATCGAGAACACCTTGAGCACACCGATCTCTTGCTTTGCTTATCCTTATGGGCGATATAATGATAGCGTTCGAGAACTTGTCCAGCAGCACTTCGTCTGTGCTTCTTCTGATAAGTTGGGGTTCATCACCCCAAGCAGTGACCTTTATGCTCTCGAACGGGTAGATGCTTACTATCTCCGAACGGATACGTTGTTTAATTTGATGTTGACAAGATGGTTTCCCTGGTATATCTGGGCACGCCGTATTCCTCGCTGGATTCGGCGTACGGTGATAAACAGTTTAGAATGAAGGAGGAGTAACTTTGGATAAACACCGGACACTCGTCATCGGCCTGGATGGGGCGACCTTCGACATCATCAAACCCATGGTTCAGGCTGGATCTTTACCCACCTTTGCAAATCTAATGTCTCAAGGGGTCCATGGTCCTCTGAAGGCATGGCCAAATCTTAATAGTGCGGCCGCATGGAGTTCAATCGTTACGGGATATAATCCAGGAATGCACGGGGTTCACGATTTTGGAAGCGCTCCGCCCCAACGGGGTTACACATGGCACCCCATGACAGCTTTAGATCGAAAAAAGGATCCCTTTTGGCGGCTTCTGAGTGCGAAAGGGAAAACAGTAAACATCATCAATGTCCCCATCAGCTATCCAGCGGATCCCATCAATGGGTTCATGCTCGCCGGAATGGATACACCGGGGTTATCCAGCCATGGGTTTGCCCATCCCCCTGAGTTGCGAGATGAACTGGGTCGCCAGGGCATTGGTTATATCATTGATGTGCCGAATCTTGGCGACCTCAGCCGAAAACATCCTGACCAACTTCCGATAGAGGTGAGGAAGATGGTGGAGGCTCGATCCCGAACGATCCTCTACCTTATGGAAAAACCATGGGATGCCTTCATGGCCGTTTTTGTTGCAACCGATCGAGTTCAGCACTATTATTGGCCAAAAGGAGAGTTTTCCCTTGAGAAGAGAGAGTGGGCCCCTATCCGCGAGACCTATCAGCTGATCGATTCATTCCTGGGTGATGTGTTGATGCGGATGGATAAAGATACCACCCTACTCTTAGTCTCTGATCATGGCTTTGGCTCCATGCTGGGGGCAAACCGGTTACTGAACCATCTTTTTGCAAAACTCGGCCTCCTCTATTTTCGGCAAGGCCCGAATCGCCTTCAGGGGAGATTGCTAAAGGCACTCCTTCTTTATGGACGACGCTATATCCCTTATCGGCTCCAATATCCTTTGGCCAGAACCTTCCGGAGTCTCCACATCCAAGCAGTCAGTGAAAACATGTTTGCGGGCATTGACTGGTCTCGAACCCAAGCATTTGCATCTCCCCATGGAGGACAGGTATTCATCAATTTAAAGGGGCGTCAACCTGAAGGAATAGTTTCTTCCGAAGATTACCACTCTCTTCGAGAAAATATCCGAGGGATTCTCCAAGACTTAATCGACCCAACAACAGGGATCCGTGTCATCAAAGATGTCCATCTTCGTGAGGATATTTTTCGCGGACCTTATTCAGATCCTGCAGGAGACTTAGTGATCGAATGGAATATCGAAGCGATTGGAAACGCTCTGTGCTCCCCTACTTCGGAGAATCAGATCTCCGTCAGCTTATCAAAGGACTTAAGGTTTTTCCAGGGATGGACAGGAACCCATCGACCTTTTGGTATCTTTGTCGCTTATGGCCCTCAAATTAAAAAGGGGGAGACTATCTCCACTGCAACCCAATATGATATCACCCCGACTCTTCTTTATCTCCAGGATCATCCTATCCCTAACGATATGGATGGCAAAGTCTTAACCGATATCTTTACGGAGGATCACCTCAATCGCCATTCCATCCAGTATAGTGAACCACCGGATATCCAATGGAAGGTGTCTGCCACGGAGCTTGATGCGGAAGAAAATCGCAAGATCGAAGAACGCCTGAGAGGTTTGGGATACATTGAATAGACCTTTCAGTTGTATTAAACAGACTCGCCGGCAACACTTCCCTGCCTACCGGCAGACAGGCAGAGCCTTGTAATGAGGACTTAGCGAATAAGGATCAAAAAAGAAATAGAATGAATACAGCACAAAAAACAGTTAGAAATGCCTCTGTGGTTCTAATCCAAAGAGGGATTTATATCGCCACCACCTTTCTCTTTGCTATCTTTGTTCCTCGCATGATGGGGCCAAGTCACTATGGGCAGTTTGCACTACTTTTTTCACTCTCTTTCTTGTTTACCATGTTGAGTGATTTTGGTTTGACTCAAGTCATGGGTCGCTATGTCCCTCAGTTGAATCTCCAGGGAGAAACGGAAAGTTCGAAAAAATTATTGAATTCCTTTCTGATGCTAAGTCTCGTTACGGGTACTTTTGCCGCAGGTCTTTACTTACTCATCACCTATTTCTGGTTGAAGGATATCCATTTTCTCTCCCTCCTCACTATGGCGATCACTGTCTTTATACGGTCTTTTAACTATCCCATATTCTCCCTTTTTCTGGGCTTGAACCAAGCAGCCCGCTGGGGGAGTAGGGATGTCCTCAATCGTTTATTGTCCATTCCTTTAATGATCGTTTTTTTCTATCTCGGAGGTCTACCAGGAGCCTGTTTAGGGCTTTTAGTGACGGAGGTGTTCATCCTTATCCTTGGGATGTGGTGGGGAAGACCTTACCTTTCTCGGTCCTACATGCGCTTAGATCTCCATTTTCTTTACCCGTACCTTCAATTCGGTCTCCTCTTTTTCATCTCCCATCTCCTTTCCACAGCCCTTCACAATAGCGGAGGGGTCCTTATCCGCGCGCTCAATCCGGATTACACTCAGGTAAGCTATTTCGAATTGGCTCAAAAAATATTCGTGACTGCCTCATTGGCTTATCCTCAGTTCTCTTTATCCTTTGCCCCTCTTATGACAATCCTATTAAAAAAGGGAAATACCGAAATCCTCAAACAATGGGTTGAACAACTGTTGAAATGGTTGACGGTGGCGGGGGTAGGGATTATGTTTAGTTTCTTACTCCTCGGCGAGGATATGGTGCGTCTGATTTTAGGCAAGGCTTACCAACCCGTGGCCACTAATTTATTGGTCCTGTCCCTTGTTCTCTTCTTTTTGGCTTTAAACAGTGTCTCAAACCTTCTCACCCTCATTTATGAAAGACCCAAAGTGGCCTTGACAGGCTCCATCATAAGGCTCGCTGTCTTTTGGGGGTCTGGATTCTTCTTTATTTCCTTTTGGGGAAGCTTTGGGGGTTGTTTAGCCTTTCTTATTGCATCCATATTTTCTGCAGGCTATTTGACCTGGCAGACACGGGTTCATCTTTCTTATTCGCTGAGGAGATGGATTTTTGCAATAGGTTCTGGGGCTTTTTTCTTACCCCTGCTCTGGTTCCGATCTTCCCTACCCGTCAACGTAGCTCTTTTCATTTTCTTTTTAATTGGGTATATGGTTATTTTATTTTTATTCCGCATCATCACATGGTCGGAAATTCGGACGTTGGGACAAACCATCACTTCAGGAATCACTCGGCCATGATATCCTTAAAGTAAGAGCACATGGTTTCTAATAAATGTAACACTTTAGCTCTTTGAAAAAGGCTATCTAATCCCCCTTCATCCCCCTTTGGTCTCCGACCCAGAGCGGTCTCTGACCCGGAGGGCAAAAGGGGGAAACATTTCTCCTCCCTTTTCAACATTTAGGTAAACTCTTCTGGTCTATAGGAATTGATCTTGAAGCAAATCTCAAGCTTTTGATTGAAAGTGGAATCGAAAAATAATAAAATGAATCAATCATGCACCTTCCCACCATACTTTTAGAAGGGAGAAAACTGCCGAGAACGATCTTCTCCGTTCAGCCTCCCCTCCCTCTCAGGGATCGAGAAATTGATCCCCTTATGAAAAAGGCCTATGAAATGGGAGCCTGGTGTTTCGATCTCCCCTCGGCAAAGCATCTCAAATCTTTTATGGAGTTAAAAAGTTTAACGATGGATGAGACGCTGATAGGCATCAGCCATCTAGATGTGGAGGCAGGACTTTCTTTTTTGGGAAAGCCTCTCCATCGATTTGAATCAAAAATTATTTCAACGATTAAAAAAGAACTTGTCCCTTCCCATTTACCTCGGAATATTCTCCCTCCCTCCTCTTCCTCTGAAGTCTTCACGCAAAAAGAGATGGATCGAATTGTATTCGATCCGCTTCGCTTTGACAAAACCCTCTCTCTCTTCGATCCTAAAGAATCTCCATTTCTTCTGGTCGGAGAAAAATATGGAGATTGGATCTTGGCACTGGGTCGGATCGATCTTCTCCATGAGATGGTGCTCAAGGTCAGGGAAAAGGGATTCATCCCTATCTTTTCAGGTCGATGGGCGACCTTTGTCCTTCCGAAGGCCAAACCTCTCGATGTCGCCGCCTTTGCCATTCCCATCAATAAAAAATGGAGCCTCTTTGATTTGCAGCAAGCCGCTCGTCTGATCAAGAAGTTTGATAAACCCGTGATCAGCCTGAACCCTCTTGCTGACGGGAAACTCTTGAAAGAATGTAGGCCCATTTGGTGACCCGTCTCATTGACGTGCGTACCGTGCCGCGCTCGCGCCACAATCCACAATTTAACCGAGATACCTTTTCGAATGCGCTTGAATTTGCCGGAATTCGCTATACGCATGTTGCCGGTTTGGGAGGCTTCCGCCGCACCAGTCGAGAGTCTCCTAATCGCGGTTGGCGAAACGAAGCGTTTCGCGGTTACGCCGACTACATGCAGACCAGGGAATTTGCGGAGAATCTGGCAAGCCTTATCGGACTGGCAAAGCAAGAGCGCGTTGCGTTGATGTGCGCCGAGGCCGTACCGTGGCGCTGCCATCGCTCGTTGATTGCCGACGCGCTGCTGATACACGGGGTTCGCGTAAGAGGAAATCGTCAGCGAGACGCGCCGGCAGTTGCACACGCTGACGCCATTCGCCAAAGTGGACGGTACGACAATTACTTATCCACCCTATGAGACACCGTCCGTGGACTTGAATCCCGACGAGTAGACAAGCTTCGTTCACGGATGCGATTTCAGCAGGTTTGCCATCAATCGGTCCAGACTGAAGCCGAGCTATTGCCACGTGCCTAAAACTGGACAAATTTATATTGCCATTACCTAAAATTGTTCTGCAAAAAAACATCTCATTGCAACTAGTACACTGTCAGCATTGTTATGTCGGGTTATAGCCTCAATATGCTATGTTTGGCTCTATGCCCTAATGGGTAGAGAGATAAAGGATCTTAAAGACAGGTCCTAGAGAAGTCTTAGCGGATTTATTCACTAACAAGCCTCCAGGATTACCGATTACTGGCCTTTTTCCCGCTCTTTTTCCATCACAAGATTTTCATATTCATGATCTTCCAGTCGGCCGTCTTTTCCAGCATCAACTTTATCGAAATGCTTGAGCAAATACGGATAACCTTTTAGCTCATCTTTGGTTACATAGTGATCGCCATTTTTATCGACTTCATGAAATAGCGGCGATTGTTTTATGGCTTGACCACTTTCCATAGCAGGGTTCGTAACTTGAGAATCGGAGCCGGTACCTTCACCATAGGCTGATTGGATCATGCCAACCAAGCCGGCACCGAGAACAATGGGCAACCACAACTTTTTCGTAGAAGAATTATAGATTTTCATACTGACCTCTTTATGTTTTTTGATTAAACAAAATTTTTAATGGTGCCTTGCTTCAACTTAACCCGTTAAAGTAGGGCTGTTTTTCGTGAAACACGCCGACTCGACTGTCTAGCGATGAGACGCCTCAGGCGACTTACTATAAACCCGCTAGCTAGCACTATGCCTAACGAGCTGACCGGATTTTCGCGAGCATGCTCATGTGCATGCTTCATCGACCGCTCATCAGACTCTTTGATTCGCTTACAACATCCAAGCATGCTGACAAAAGGCACCAATGATGTAAGCTGTTAAAAATTCTACTAGAAGATCTTCTTGGAATCTGTGCGCTGTCGCACATTGGAGATGAGCTGTTTTATCTACCCGGACTTGGATTTTTTGATATTATTTTGATATTCGTCTTAAATAGATTGACATTGAATGCTATCTGGAAACTATTTATTATGTTTGATTTGCATAGCAGAATGGACTGAAACAACACAAAAACGCATCAATCGCGGGCGATGCGCCCCAATCGTAGGCTCATCAAACGAGCTAAATAAGGTAGCGAAAAAACCAACTTAGAACCTAATCATGAATAAAGTCTCTTTTTTTCCTAAACTGGTCGTTTGTTTTATAGTATTGTTGGTATTGATTGTTTTGCACATAATACCTCTTCCGATTTTGGAAATACTGATTTTGTATGTAATGATTTTCCGGCCGCTCTGGTTTAAAAAACTGGTTGACCAGCTTTATGATCGGGTAGATCTATTGACCACTATTAAAAATTAAAAACAAATCATTTTAATCGTTCCCGCACTGCTTTATCTGGCAGGGTTCTCTC